>NZ_JACBXD010000045.1 GCF_013870525.1 Amycolatopsis pittospori | reverse complement strand
TCCGCACCCTGGTCGACGCCGCCGTCCGCGATCGGCTGGCCGCCGCGGGCTTCGCCACCGAAAGCGACGGTCGCGAGGGACCGTTCGGATCGTGGCTCCACGCGCTGAAGACCGCGGACGACCGGGTCGACCAAGCACCGGGACGGATGGGGATCGTCGCCGAGGGCATCGCGGCCTGGGATTCCGTCGGCGACACCGACCTCACCGAGGGCACCGTCTGCCTCCGGCTCGACGAGGTCCCCACCCTGTACGGCCCGGCCGACGACCCCGACGACCAGACCGGCGACGGGACCAAGTGGCAGCTGCGTTTCCTCCTGCGCTCCGCGGCCGATCCCAGTCTTCTGCTCCCGGCCGAGGACGTCTGGTCCGGTAAGGCGGGCGCGAAGTTCACCGACCCCGAGGGTCTCTTCACCGCCGAACTGGAGCGAGCCGCGGAAACGCTGCCCTTGCTCGACCCGGCGGTCCGGATGGACAAGCCCGGCCTCTACGACCTCACCGTCGCCGAAACCGTGGAATTCCTCGACGGCGGTGCGGAACGGCTGGTCGCGGCCGGATTCGACGTCCAGCTCCCGGCGAGCTGGGGTGGCAGGCGGAAGCTCGCGCTCAAACTGTCGGTCCGCGGCGCGCCCGTCGACCAGGCCGCCGTGCACCGGCTCGGCCGTCATCAGCTCGCCTCGTATCGCTGGTCGCTCGCGGTCGGGGAGGACGCGCTGACCGACGAGGAGCTGGCCGGTCTCGCCGCCGCGAAGTCGTCCTTGGTGCGGCTGCGTGGCCGCTGGGTGAGCGTAGATCCCGAACTGCTGCGCGCCGGTCTCGAGTACCTGCGCCGCGACCCGGATCGCGAGAAGCCGCCGCTGCCCACCCCGGCGGATCTGCTCGCCCTACTCCACGGGTTCACCGACGCGCCGCTGCCGGTCGCCGAGGTCACGACCGACGGCTGGATCGACGACTTCCTCGCCGGGCGGATCCAAAAGACCATCGAACCGGTCGAGTTGCCGCCGACCTTCCTGGCCACCTTGCGGCCCTACCAGGAGCGAGGCGTCGCCTGGCTCTCGTTCATGGCGTCGAGCGGGCTCGGCGCCTGTCTCGCCGACGACATGGGCCTCGGCAAGACCGTCCAGCTTCTCGCGCTCGAAGCGGTCGAACGGGCGCGCGACGAGTGCGGGCCGACGCTGCTCGTCTGCCCGATGTCGTTGCTCGGGACGTGGCAACGCGAAGCGGCCAAGTTCGCGCCGGAGCTCCGGGTCCACATCCACCACGGCGCCGACCGCGCCCACGGCACCCGGCTGACCGCGCGCATCGGCGCCGCCGATCTCGTCGTCACCACGTACTCGACCGCCGCCCGCGACGCCGAAGAACTCGCGGGCACCCGCTGGCACCGGCTCGTGCTCGACGAGGCGCAGGCGGTCAAGAACCAGAACACCGGTCCGGCGCAGGCGTTGCGCCGCATCCCGGCCGGTCACCGGGTCGCGCTGACCGGAACGCCGGTCGAGAACCGGCTCGCCGACCTGTGGTCGCTGTCCGATCTGCTCAACCCCGGCGTCCTCGGTGGCAGGCAAGAGTTCCGTGAGCGGTTCGAAGTCCCCATCGAACGCCGGGGCGATCTGACCGCGGCCACCGAATTGCGCCGGCTGACCCGGCCGTTCCTCTTGCGCCGCCTCAAAACCGATCCCACGGTGCTCGCCGACCTGCCCGAGAAGATCGAGATCCTCCAGGAATACCGGCTCACCCGCGAGCAGGTGACGCTCTACCGCGCGACCGTCGACGAGATGATGACCAAGATCGCCGACAGTGCCGGGGTCAAACGGCGCGGCAACATCCTCGCCGCGATCACCAAACTCAAGCAGATCTGCAACCATCCCGCGCATCTGCTGCACGACGGTTCCCCGCTCGGAAACCGGTCCGGCAAGGTCGCCCGGCTCGAAGAACTCCTGGCGGAGATCCTGGATTCCGGCGATCGCGCGCTGTGCTTCACGCAGTTCGCCGAGTTCGGCCACCTGCTCGTGCCGCACCTCTCCAGCAGGCTGAACGCGAAGATCGCCTACCTGCACGGCGGGTTGTCCCAGCAGCGCCGCGACTCGATCGTCGAGCACTTCCAGTCCGGCACGGGTCCGCCGATCCTGCTGGCGTCGTTGAAGACCGGGGGAGCGGGCCTCACGCTCACCGCCGCCACCCACGTCCTGCACCTGGACCGGTGGTGGAATCCGGCGGTCGAGGAACAGGCCACCGACCGTGCCTTCCGCATCGGCCAGCGGCGGAGCGTCCAGGTGCGGAAGTTCGTCTGCCCGGGCACGATCGAGGAACGGATCGACGCCGTCATCACCAAGAAGGAAGCGCTGGCCGGGCTGGTCGTCACCGATGGGGAGGACTGGCTCACCGAGCTGTCCACCGACTCGTTGCGCGAGGTCTTCGCCCTGGGGAGGGAGGCGGCCGATGACTGAAGGATTCCGTCCCGCGCTCGACGAATTGGGCATCCACAAAGGACTCGTGCCGCCGTGCCGCGTCGCTACGTCGACAGTCGGGCCGGGCGCGGCCGTCGCTCAGGTGCGGGTGACGCGGCAACGGTTCTACGAGGTCCGCATCGGTCTCCCGACGTTCGGCAAGCAGGTGTGGACGGCGGTCCTCGCCGCCATCGTCGACGACGAGGCCACGACGGCGGCCATGCTCGACGGCCGGGTTCCCGACGACATCGAGCGCTACTTCGCCGTGGAGGGAGTGCCGCTGTTCCCGGAGCCCGGGGAGATGTCGCTGGACTGCACGTGCCCCGGCACCCGTGTTCCGTGCGATCACCTCGTCGCGGCCCTGATCGCGTTGGCGGACGAGGCGGACACCGACCCGTTCGCGATCCTCGCCTTCCGCGGACGCGAGCGGACGACGTTGCTCGACGAGATCGGGCGACTGGCGGGCGCCCGCGTCACGGCTCCGCCAGCGGAAGCCGAGACGCCGGGACTCGACGAGGTCATGGACGACTTCTTCGGCTGGGGCCCGGCCGGGGACGTCACCAACAAGCGACGGCCGCCGGCCGGGGACGCCCTGGGGCTGCTCGACGAGGTCCTGCCGCTCAAGGCCACTGTGGACGGAACCTCGGTGACCGCCCTGCTGCGGCCGCTCTACCGGGTGCTCACCGGTCAGGAGTGAAGGAACTTCGGCTCGCGCTTCTCGGTGAACGCGGCCATGCCCTCCTTCTGGTCGTGCGTGGCGAAGGTGCCGTGGAACAGGCGCCGCTCGAACCGGAGCCCGTCGGCCAGACCGGACTCGAAGGCCTGGTTGACGGCTTCCTTGACCATCATCGCCGCGGGTCGGGACATGCTCGCGATCTTCGCCGCGACCGCGAGCGCCTCGTCGAGCAGGCTTTCGGCGGGCACGACGCGGGAAACGAGGCCCGACCGCTCGGCCTCGGCGGCGTCGATCATGCGCCCGGTGAGGCACAGGTCCATCGCCTTGGCCTTGCCGATCGCGCGGGTGAGCCGCTGCGAACCGCCCATACCCGGGATGACGCCGAGGGTGATCTCCGGCTGGCCGAATTTCGCGGTGTCGGCGGCGATCAGGACGTCGCACATCATGGCGAGTTCGCAGCCGCCGCCGAGGGCGTATCCGGAGACCGCGGCGATCAGCGGCACGCGGACGCGGGAAAGCGCGTCCCAGCCGGCGAACCAGTCGGCCGCGTAGACGTCGCTGAACGACTGCGGCCGCATCTCCTTGATGTCGGCTCCGGCCGCGAAGGCCTTGGCCGAACCGGTGAGCACGATGGCCCCGACGTCGGGATCCTGGCCGAGTTCGGCCGCCGCCGCGGTGATTTCGCGCATCGCCCGCAGATTCAGCGCGTTGAGTGCTTTCGGGCGGTTCAAGGTGATGAGGGCGACGCGGTCGCCCGCTCGCTCGACGGTGATGGTCTCGTACTCGCTCATGCGGTGGTTTCCTTGGTGAGGAGGCCGTCGCGGACGGCGGTGATGATGGCGGAGAAGTCCCGGCCGGGGCCGTCCCGTTCGACGAACGCCGCGTAGAGTTCGGCCGCCCGGGTCCCGAGCAGCGTGGCGACGTCGTTGTCCCGGGCCGCGGATTCGGCCAGGCGCAGGTCTTTCAGCATCAGGCCGCTGGCGAACCCGCCGCCGTACTCGCGGTTCGCCGGGCTGGCCGGGACGGGGCCGGGCACCGGGCAGTTGGTGGTCAGTGCCCAGCACTGCCCGGAGGCGGTCGAGGCGACGTCGAACAGGGCCTGATGGGTGAGGCCGAGTTCCTCGCCGAGCGCGAACGCCTCGGATACGGCGATCATCGAGACGCCGAGGATCATGTTGTTGCAGATCTTCGCCGCCTGACCGGCGCCGGACGCTCCACAGTGGATCGCGCGGGCGCCCATGACACGAAGGAACGGCTCCGCGGCGACGAAGGCCCGCGAGTCGCCGCCGACCATGAAGGTCAGCGTCCCGGCTTCGGCACCGACCACTCCGCCGGACACCGGTGCGTCGACGGCGCGGTGACCTGCGGCGACCACGAGATCGGCCGCACGTCGGGCATCGGCGACGTCGATCGTGGAGCAGTCGACGAACAACGTCCCGGGCCGCGCGGACGGCAGGATCTCCTGGTAGCAGTCGAGGACGTGCCTGCCGCTCGGCAGCATTGTCACCACGACGTCCGCCTCCGCGACGGCCGCGCTCGCGCTGTCGAACGGGGTCACACCGGTGGGCCGGGCGGTGGGGACCGGGTCGTAGCCGCGGACCGTCTCACCGGACTCGACCAGGTTGGCGGCCATCGGGGCACCCATGTTGCCCAGGCCGAGGAAGGCGATCGTCATCGGGCCACCCCGCTCAGTTCGTAATCGCCGAGGTCGGCGAAGTAGGACTCGACCAGCGTGTCGTCCACTTCGGACAGTGTTGCCGGTGACCACTTGGGTGAGCGGTCCTTGTCGATGATCTGAGCTCGGATGCCCTCGACGAACTCGGCCGAGGACAGCGCGCGCGTCGACACGCGATATTCCTGCGCCAGCACGGTTTCCAGGTCGGGCATCGTGGCCGCGGTGCGGAGCGCCCGCAGGGTCACCTTCAGCGCGGTGGGCGACTTGGCCTCGATCTCCTTGGCCGTGGTGGCCGCCGCGTCGCCCCCGGCGTGGAGCCTGGACAGGATCTCCTCGACCGTGTCCGCCGCGTAGCAGTGGTCGATCCACTCGGCGTCGGCGGCCAGGCCGCTCGGAGGCGCGGGTTCGGCGATCAGGTCCAGGGCGGTGTCCGGGGTGCGGGACGCGAGCGCGTCGAGCAGGTCCGGGATCCGTTCACCGGAGACGAAGTGGTCGGCGAGTCCGCAGTGGATCGCGTCGGGGCCGGTGATCGATCCCGCGGTGAGGGCGATGTGCGTGCCGAGTTCGCCCGGCGCGCGGGACAGCAGATAGGTGCCGCCGACGTCGGGGACGAAGCCGATACCGACCTCGGGCATGCCGATCCGGGAGCGTTCGGTGACGATCCGGTGGCTACCGTGCGCGGAGACGCCGACCCCGCCGCCCATGACCAGCCCGTCCATCAGGGCGAGATACGGCTTGGGGTAGCGCGAGATCAGCGCGTTCAGCCGGTATTCGTCGGCCCAGAAACGCAACGACGCGGTGCCGCCGGTGCGGGCGTCGTCGTAGATGGCGCGGATGTCGCCGCCCGCGCAGAGGCCGCGGTCACCGGCGCCGTCGATCAGCACGGCACGGACCGCCGGATCGGAACGCCACGCTTCCAGGTGGTCGAGCATGGCGAGCACCATGTCGTGGTCGAGCGAGTTCAGCGCCCGCGGCCGGTTCAGCGTGATCCGGCCGATCCCACTGTGGACGAGGAATCCGACGTCGTTCACGAGGCCTCCTGCAGCATTCGGCGCGAGATGATCACGCGCATGATTTCGTTGGTCCCTTCCAGGATCTGGTGCACCCGCAGATCGCGGACGATCTTCTCCAGCCCGTACTCGGCGAGGTAGCCGTAGCCGCCGTGTAGTTGCAGCGCCTGGTTGGCGACCTCGAACCCGGTGTCGGTGCAGAACCGTTTGGCCATCGCCGACAACTGGGTCGCGGTCTCCTCGCCCTGGTCGAGCGCGTCCGCGGCCCGCCAGAGCAGGGTCCGGGCGGCTTCGAGGTCGGTGCGCATGTCGGCGAGCCGGAACTGCAGCGCCTGCTTCTCGGACAGTTTCGTGCCGAACGCCGAACGCTCCGAAAGATGCCGGACGGCCATGCCGAGCGCGGATTCGGCGCCACCGAGGGAACAGGCCGAGATGTTCAGCCTGCCGCCGTCCAAAGCGGACATCGCGACCCGGAACCCGTTACCCTCGCCGCCGAGAAGTGCGGACGCCGGGATCCGGGCGCCCTCGAAGATCACCTGGCGGGTCGGCTGGGCGTTCCAGCCCATCTTGATCTCATTGGGGCCGAAGGACAGGCCCGGCGTGTCCCGTTCGACGATGAACGCCGAGATCCCGCGCGCGCCGGGACCGCCGGTGCGGGCGAGTACGACGTGGACGTCGGAGGTGCCGGCGCCGGAGATGAACTGCTTGACCCCGTCGAGCACGTAGTGGTCGCCGTCGCGGCGGGCGCGGGTGGAGAGCGCCGCCGCGTCGGAACCGGCGTCGGGTTCGGTGAGGCAGTAGCTGCCGAAGGCGTCCATCGTGGACATCCGGGGCAGGTACCGATGCCGCTGGGCGTCGTCGCCGAACTTCTCGATCATGGTCGCGACCATGTTGTGGATCGAGATGTACGCGGCCAGCGACGGGCATCCGGTGGCGAGCGCCTCGAACACCAGGACGCCGTCGAGCCGGCCGAGCGCGGAACCTCCGAGGTCTTCGGGCAGGTAGATGCCGCCCATCCCCAGTTGCGCGGCCTTCCGCAGGACGTCGACCGGGAAATGCTTGGCCTGGTCCCATTCGATCGCGTGCGGGGCGAGGTGCTCCGCGGCGAACTCCGCCGCGGTGTCACGCAAGGCCCGCTGTTCGTCGGTCAGTCTCATCGCGGCCTCAGTTCATCGTCGGGATGACGAAGCTGGCGCCTTCTTTGGTACCCGAAGGCCAGCGCGAGGTGACGGTCTTGGTCTTGGTGTAGAACCGGACGGAGTCCGGGCCGTGCTGGTTGAGGTCGCCGAAGCCGGAACGCTTCCAACCGCCGAAGGTGTGGTAGGCGATCGGGACCGGGATGGGCACGTTGACGCCGACCATCCCGGTGTTCACGCGCGAGGTGAAGTCGCGGGCGGTGTCGCCGTCGCGGGTGAAGATCGCGACGCCGTTGCCGTACTCGTGTTCGCTGGGCAGGCGCAGCGCTTCCTCGTAGTCGGCGGCCCGCACGATCGACAGCACCGGGCCGAAGATCTCCTCGCGGTAGACGCGCATGTCGGTGGTGACGCGGTCGAAGAGGCAGCCGCCGAGGAAGAACCCGTTCTCGTGACCGTCCACAATGGTCCCGCGACCGTCGACGAGAAGCTCCGCGCCTTCCGCGATGCCGATGTCGATGTAGTCGCGAACGCGCTGGACGGCTTCGGCGGTGACCAGCGGGCCGAAGTCGGCCGTCTCGTCGAGGGACGCTCCGACCTTGAGTGTCTTGACGCGTTCGGTCAGCCGGGCGGCCAGCGCGTCGGCGGTCGCCTCGCCGACCGGGACGGCGACGGAGATCGCCATGCAGCGTTCGCCCGCCGAGCCGTAGCCCGCACCGATCAGGGCGTCGACGACCTGGTCGAGGTCGGCGTCCGGCATCACGATCATGTGATTCTTGGCGCCACCGAAACACTGCGCGCGCTTCCCGTGCGCGGCGGCGGTCGTGTAGATGTACTCCGCGATCGACGACGAGCCCACGAAGCCGACGGCCTCGACACGAGGATCGGTCAGCAGCGCGTCGACGGCTTCCTTGTCCCCGTTGACCACGTTGAACACGCCCGGCGGCAGACCGGCTTCGAGGAAGAGCTCGGCCAGCCGCAGCGGGACCGACGGGTCGCGCTCGGACGGCTTGAGCACGAAGGAGTTGCCGCAGGCGATCGCCGGAGCGGCCTTCCACAGCGGGATCATCGCGGGGAAGTTGAACGGGGTGATGCCGGCGACCACGCCGAGCGGCTGCCGCATCGAATAGACGTCGATCCCGGTGCCCGCGCTGTCGCTGTACTCGCCCTTGAGCAGATGCGGGATGCCGATGGCGAACTCGACCACTTCGAGGCCGCGCTGGATGTCGCCGCGCGCGTCGGGGACGGTCTTGCCGTGTTCGGAGGCCAGCAGCCGGGCGAGGGAATCCTCCTCGGCGCGGACGAGGTCGACGAACTTCATCAGCACGCGGGCGCGGCGCTGCGGGTTCCAGCGAGCCCATTCGAGCTGGGCCTGTGCCGCGTCGGTGACCACCGTGGCGACCTCGGCGGCCGACGCCAGCGGAACGCGGGCCTGGACGGCGCCGGTGCTGGGGTCGAAGACGTCGGCGAAGCGACCGGAAGTACCCGATACCGGCTTGCCGCCGACGAAGTGACTGAGTTCGGTGCTCATGGATGCCCTTTCGGCGAAAGTACGCAGGACGAAGCCGCCCGAGGACCACGATCGGTGGCCGGGCAGGGGAGTACGGACGCGCCGCTAACCTGTTGGTTGTGGCGGGTCGGCGTCTTTCGCGCAGGCAGCAAGAATCCGCATGCGTTCAGCTCCATCCTCGTGGACGAACACGACACGCCTGCGGCCGGTATCCTGGCTCCCGGATCGACGACGGCTCCGGCCTTCCCGGCTTTCGCCAGTGGCCGTACTCATGGAGCGCCGCTCCCCGGTCACAGTGGCGGGACCGCACCGGATTCTCACCGGCTTCCCTGCACCGCAGACCTGTGGACACCATAAAGTAGGAAGTCCGACTATGTCGAGGTTGTGGCGTACGCCTCAGTCGAGCTCGTGAGTGACAAAGGTCGTTCTAACGACCCGAATCACTCACGACCGGACGTCAGCCGAGCGGCGGATAGGGCAGCAGGCTGGAGGAATGCTCGTCGACGCGCATCGGCTTCCCGATCGCGGGGAAGGCGCGCTGCGGACAGGCCGGCCGCTCGCAGACCTTGCAGCCCATGCCGATCGGGGTGATCGCCGCGCCGGTGCCGAGCGCCAGCCCGTCGGAGTAGACGAGGCGCTTGGCGTGCCTCAGTTCGCAGCCGAGTCCGATCGCGAACGTCTTCCCGGGATCGCCGTGCCCGCCCGCCGCGCGCGAGACGGTGCGGGCGAGCCAGAAGTACTTCTTGCCGTCGGGGAGTTCGGCGATTTGGGTGAGGATCCGGCCCGGCGAGCCGAACGCCTCGTAGACGATCCACAGTGGACACGATCCGCCGACACGGGAGAAGTGGAACCCGGTGGCGGACTGGCGTTTCGAGATGTTGCCGGCCCGGTCGACCCGGACGAAGGAGAACGGGACACCGCGGGTACCTGGACGCTGCAAGGTGGACAGCCGATGGCAGATGGTCTCGAAGCCGACGCCGAAGTGGTCGGACAGGCGCGTGATGTCGTAGCGATACCGTTCGGCCGCGCCGAGGAAGACGCGGTACGGCAGCACGAGCGCGCCCGCGTAGTAGTTGGCCAAGCCGATCCGCGCGAGCCTTCGGGCGGTGTCGCCGCTGAAGTTCCCGCCGTCGACGAGCCGGTCGATGACGTCGCCCGCTTCCAGTAGTGCGAGCTCGGACGCGAGCCGGAACGCGGCCTGGCCGGGGCGCAGGGCGGGGGAGAGGCGCAGGATCTTCTCGCGCGCGTCGAAGTGATGTTGATCGGCGCCGAGGGATTCGGCGATGACCCTGACGCCGTGGCGGTCCAGAAGCCCGGCGGTCAGTCCATTGCGGACTTCGCCAGGGTGGAGGCGTAGTCCGGCGGCGAGCTTCTCCGCTGGGGCGTCGAGTTCGGCGACGTGGTTGCGGCGCAGGTAGAACCAGTCGCGGATCTCCTCGTGCGGCTGCTGCGCCGTCGAGCGGTCCAGCCCCTGTTCGGTCACCAGCGTGGCGATGTTCTCCACCGCCTCGCGGTAGCGGCGATGCAGTGCGACGAGGGTCCGCGCGACCTCGGGCAGGGTGGTGGTCAGCGCGTCGACCTCACCGGCGGAGATCGCGCCGCTGACCGTGTTGTCGTCGAACACCTCGCGGACGTCGGCGACCAGGCGCGCCGTGTCGCGGGCGGCGAAGAACTCCGTGTCCACACCGAAGGTCTCGGTGAGTTTGAGCAGGACCGGCAAGGTCAGCGGCCTGCCGTTGTGTTCGAGCTGGTTGACGTAGCTGGGCGAGATCTCCAGCAGGCGTGCCAGTTCGGACTGCGTCATGGACCGGCCTTCACGCAGCTGTCGCAGCCGTGCTCCCGCGTACATCTTCTCCACAAGCGGGACTGTAACAACTTTTACAAGCGGGCTCTGGACGTTCACAACTCTTCACAGCGCTCCGGGCTGGCGACCGGTGCGAGGTCGGTGCCACGCTCGGAACAGAGCACCACAACGTCCTGGTCTGTGAGTAGGACACGCTCCGGCCGCGATCCTCGCGTCGAACACCTCGTCCGCGGTCGAGCCGCGGTTTTTACGTCTACGAAGGAAAGTGATGATCGACCACTCCGTCCGCACCTACCGGTCCGCCGAGGCGCTGCCCCGCGAGGAGCAGCTGGCTTGGAAGCTCGCCGCCGTCGCCACGGACGACGTCCCGATCGCCGCCGAGGTCGCCGAAATGGTGATCAACCGGGTGATAGACAACGCCGCCGTCGCCGCCGCGTCGCTGTCCCGGCGCCCCGTCCGTTCCGCTCGTGACCAGGCACTGGCGCATCCCGGCGAACCCGGTGCCACGGTGTTCGGCGTCGAGGGCCGGTTCTCGCCGGAATGGGCGGCCTGGGCGAACGGCGTCGCCGTGCGGGAACTGGACTACCACGACACGTTCCTCGCCGCGGACTACTCGCACCCTGGCGACAACATCCCGCCGATCCTCGCCGTCGCGCAGCACACCGGGCGCTCCGGGACGGACCTGCTCCGCGGGATCGCGGCGGGTTACGAACTCCAGGTGAACCTCGTCCGCGGGATCTGCCTGCACGAACACAAGATCGACCACATCGCGCACCTCGGCCCGTCGGTCGCGGGCGGACTCGGCGCGTTGCTGGGCCTGGACACCGAGACCGTGTACCAGTCCATCGGACAGGCGCTGCACACCACGACGACGACCCGCCAGTCCCGCAAGGGTGAGATCTCCTCGTGGAAGGCCTACGCGCCCGCGTTCGCAGGCAAGGCCGCGATCGAGGCCGTCGATCGGGTGCTGCGCGGCGAGGGTGCCCCGAGCCCGATCTACGAAGGTGAGGACGGCTTCATCGCGTGGCTGCTCAGCGGCCCGGACGCCGAATACACCGTTCCGTTGCCCGCTCCCGGCGAGGGCAAGCGGTCCATTCTGGACACTTACACCAAGGAGCACTCGGCCGAGTACCAGAGTCAGGCGCTGATCGACCTCGCGCGACGCCTGGGCCCGAGGATCGGCGAGTTCGGCAAGGTGGAACGGATCCTGATCCACACCAGCCACCACACGCACCACGTGATCGGCTCGGGCTCCGGTGACCCGCAGAAGTACGACCCGAGGGCCAGCCGCGAGACGCTGGACCACTCGATCCCGTACATCTTCGCGGTCGCCCTGCAGGACGGCGTGTGGCACCACGAGAAGTCCTACGACCGGGCCCGCGCGACCCGGCCGGACACCGTCGAACTGTGGCAGAAGGTCGCCACCGTCGAGGATCCCGAATGGACTCGCCGCTACCACGCGCCCGAGCCGGCGTTCGGCGGCCGCGTCGAGATCACCCTCGCCGACGGCACCGTGCTGTCCGACGAGATCGCCGTCGCCGACGCTCACCCGGCCGGGGCACGGCCGTTCGCCCGCGAGCAGTACATCACCAAGTTCCGTACGCTGACCGACGGGGTGATCGCCCCCGCGGATCAGGACCGGTTCCTCGACACGGTCACCCGGCTCGGGGAACTGGACGCGGCCGAGGTCGCCGGGATCGCGCTCCCGGCCGGACTCGACGCCGTGCCGACGACCAAGGGGATCCTCTGATGCTGCACGCCGCTCCCTCCGCCGGGCAGAAACGGGCCGCGTTCCGTACCGGGCTGAACTCCGGGACACTGCAACGCTTTCCGGGCGCGTTCAACCCGTTGTCGGCGAAACTCGTCGAGCGACGCGGTTTCGAGGGCGTCTACATCTCCGGGGCTGTCCTTTCGGCGGATCTCGGCCTGCCCGACATCGGGCTGACCACACTCACCGAGGTCGCCACGCGTGCGCAGCAGATCGCCCGGGTCACGGCGCTGCCCGCGCTGGTCGACGCCGACACCGGGTTCGGTGAGCCGATGAACGCCGCCCGCACCGTGCAGATCCTCGAAGACGCCGGCGTCGCCGGGATGCACCTGGAGGATCAGGTGAACCCCAAACGTTGCGGCCATCTCGACGGCAAGGACGTCGTCGAGACCGACGTCGCGGTCCGGCGGATCGCCGCCGCCGTCGCCGCTCGCCGTGATCCCGACTTCGTCATCGCGGCCCGCACCGACGCGGCCGCCGTGCACGGGATCGACGACGCCATCGACCGCGCGAAGGCCTACGCCGATGCCGGAGCCGACCTCATCTTCCCCGAAGCGATGCGGAATCCGGCCGACTTCGAACGGCTGCGCGGCGCCGTCGACGTCCCGATCCTGGCGAACATGACCGAGTTCGGGAAGAGCGAGCTGCTGGACGCGAAAACGCTGCAATCCCTGGGCGTGAACATCGTGATCTACCCGGTCACCCTGCTGCGCCTGGCGATGCACGCCGCGGAAGCCGGCCTGGACGTCCTTGCCGGACAAGGAACTCAGGAAGGTCTCCTCGACCGGATGCAGCACCGCCGCGATCTCTACGACCTCCTCGATTACCAGGCCTACAGCACTTTCGACGAGAACGTCCACACTTTCCGCGTCTGAGGGGAACACGATGTCCGCACCCGATATCCACAAAGGACTCGCCGGTGTCGTCGTCGACACCACCGAGGTGTCGATGGTCAATCCAAACACGAATTCACTGACCTACCGGGGTTATCCCGTCCAGGACCTCGCCCGGCGGTGCCGGTTCGAGGAGGTCGCCTACCTGCTCTGGTACGGGGAGTTGCCGACTCCGGCCCAACTCGCCGCGCAGTCCGAAGCCGAGCGCGCCCAGCGGGCCCTGCCGACGGATCTGGTCATGACCCTGCTGTCGCTGCCCGAGACCGCGCATCCGATGGACACCCTGCGCACCGCGGTCAGCATCCTCGGCGCACACGACCCGCACGAGGACGACAACAGCCTGGAAGCCAACCGTGCCAAGGCACTGCGGTTGTTCGCCGCGCTTCCCGCCGTCGTCGCCCTGACCCAGCGGCGGCGACATGGCCTGCTCCCGCTCGCGCCGCGTGACGACCTCGGCTACGCGGAGAACTTCCTGTACATGACGCTCGGCGCGGTTCCCGAACCCGTCATCGTCCGCGCCTTCGAGACGTCGCTGGTCCTCTACGCGGAGCACAGCTTCAACGCCTCGACGTTCACGTCCCGCGTCGTCACTTCCACACTCTCGGACCTCTACAGTGCCGTCACCGCCGCCATCGGCGCGCTCAAGGGCCCGCTGCACGGCGGCGCCAACGAAGCGGTGATGACGACGTTCGAGGAGATCGGCACCTCGGACAACGCCGAAGCCTGGCTCGACAAGGCTCTCGCGGAGAGGCGCAAGATCATGGGCTTCGGGCACCGCGTCTACAAGAAGGGCGATTCGCGAGTCCCCACGATGCGCCGGGCCCTGCAGGAGATCGCCGAACTGCGCGGCGGCCACCACCTGCTCGACCTCTACGAAGCCCTCGCCCGCGCGATGCGCGACGCGAAAGGCCTGCACCCCAACCTCGACTACCCGGCAGGCCCCGCGTACCACCTGATCGGCTTCGACACCCCGGTGTTCACCCCGATCTTCGTGGCCGCCCGGATCACCGGCTGGACCGCGCATATCGCCGAGCAACTGGCGGACAACAGCCTGATCCGGCCGTCGAGCGCGTACACGGGACCGACGGAACGGGTCATCGGCCTCGTCGGGTGAATGCCAGCGGGAACCCGACGGTGTCTGGTAGTCATCGGATATGAACCACCCGACCGCGGCCGAGCTCGCCGACGAGATCCTGGACGCCCTCGCGGCCGAGCTTCCGCTGATGGCGACCCTCGACAACATTCCGGGGCACGACCACGAACTGCGAGACGTCTCCGAAGCGGGTGACGCGCGGCTGCGGGAGGTCGCCGTACGAGTCGCCGACCTGGCGGCGCGGTCGACCGATCCGGACCACGTCACGCTCGGCGTCGTCGTCTACCACGCGGAATCGCTCTTGGCCCGGCTCGATGCCCGGCTGCTCGAGTTCACCCTGGCCGATCCGCTGGCGGCGGAGGGAGCGGGCGCGCTGGCCTGGCTCCCGCAACTGACACCGTCGGGGGACCAGGCCGAGGAGGACTACCTCGCCAGGATGGCGGCGATTCCGGGGTTCTTCGCGGCGCTGGCGGACCGGCACCGCGCCGGGATCGAGGCGGACCGGACACCGGTGGAACGCGGGGTGCGCGGCGCCATCGCCCACGTCGACCGGTTCCTGGCCGCCGAACCCAACGCCTTGCTGCTCCCGCCGCTGTCCGGAGATCGGACGGCGCGGCGGGAGCGGTTGCTCGCCGACGAGGTCCGGCCTGCGCTCGTCGCCTACCGCGAGATGCTCGCCCGAGAGATCGCCGGTCGCGGCCGTCCCGACGAACGGCCGGGGCTCTGCTGGCTGGAAGGCGGCAAGGAGTACTACGAACGGCTGGCTCGCACGCACACCACCACCGGGATCTCGCCGGTGGAACTGCACCGCGCCGGCCTCGAACTCGGCCGCGCGCTGGACGAGGAGTACCGGCGGCTCGGCGTCGCCGCGTTCGGCGAGAGCGACCCCGCGGCGGTCCGTCACCGGATGCGCACCGACCCGTCGCTGCGCTGGCGGGACGCCGACGACATGCTCGACACCGCGACGGAGGCGGTCGCGCGGGCCACGGCCGCCGCATCCGGCTGGTTCCGCCGGACGCCGTCCACCGAATGCGTGGTGCGGGCCGTTCCGGAATCGGAAGGGCCGGTCGCCGCCTCGGCGTACTACCTGACGCCGTCGGCCGACGGCAGCCGTCCGGGCCTCTACTACACCAACACCTACCGGGTGACCGAGCGATTCCGGTTCACCGCGGAATCCGTCGCCTTCCACGAAGCCGTGCCAGGGCACCACTTCCAGGCGGGCCTGTCCTATGGCCTGGCCGGGGTCCCGCGGTTGCGGACGCTGGTCCCGTTGTCCGCGTTCGACGAAGGCTGGGCGCTCTACACCGAACGGCTCGCCGACGAGATGGGCCTGTACTCCAGCGACGTGATGCGGCTCGGCATGGTCGCCGAGGACTCACTGCGTGCGGCGAGGCTGGTCGTCGACACCGGGCTGCACGCGCTGGGCTGGAGCCGTCAGCAGTGCCTCGATTACCTTCGTGAGCATTGCGTGCTCAGCGACGTCGAAGCGGAATCCGAAATCGACCGCTACATCGACCGGCCCGGCCAGGCCCTGTCGTACATGACGGGCAGGCTGGAGATCCAGCGGTTGCGCGCCTTCGCCGAGGAACGGCTGGGCGAGGCCTTCGACATCCGGGACTTCCACGACGTCGTGCTGAGCCACGGGCAGGTGACCCTGCCCGTGCTCGGCGACATCGTCCAGGACTGGGTGGAGTTAAAGACGCAGTAGCTTCTCGACGTTGCCGTGCGCGATCTTCTCGCGGTCGGCCTCGTCGATGGGCGCGGTCTTGAGCAGATTCACCATGGGCTCGTTCGGGGTGTACGGGTGGTCGACCGAGAAGATGATCCGGTCGGCGCCCAGTACGGCCAGCGCGAGCTGCAGTGGCGGGAACGTGGCGTAGCCGCTGGTCGTGATGTGCACGTTCGTCTTGAAATAGTCCGCGACCGGCTGACGCAGGTGCTCGTTGATCGGCGTCAGCACGGTGTCGATCCGCGACAACGCGAACGGGATCATCTCGCCCATATGCCCGATGATGATCTGCAGGCCGGGGTATTCGTCGAGGACACCGGAGACGATGAGGCGCAGCAGGTGCACCGCGGTCTCCGAATGCCAGCCCCAGGCGGCGGTCGCGAGATTGTCGGCCTGCAGTTCGGAAAGCCCCGAGAAATAGGCGTCCAGCACGGGTTTCGGCGGGAGCGCGGGATGCAGGTACAGGGGGACCCGGAGTGCTTCGGCGGCGGCGAGCACCGGCTGGAACGCGGCGTCGTCGAGGAACCGGCCGGTGGTGAGGCCGTTGAGCATCGCGCCCTTAAGCCCGAGTTCTTCCACCGCGCGGCGGAGTTCGTCGGCCGCGGCGTCCGGTGCCTGGACCGGGAGGGCGGCGAAACCGGCGAACCGGTCGGGATGGTGGGAGATCGCGTCGGCGAGCGCGTCGTTCGCTTGGCTCGCCCGGTGTGCTTCCTCGGGCTTCAGCGCTTCCGCGCCGGGGACGGCGTGCGAGAGGACCTGGACGTCGATGCCCGCCGCGTCCATGTCGGCGATCCTGCCCCGGCCCAGGTCACGGAGCTTCTTCCGGATCCCCGCCATGATCGGGTGGTCGCCCAGCTCACCCTCGCCTTCCTCGTTGTACAAGGTCGGGTGGGTGAAATGCTCCTCGATGGCGATGACCTTCAACTAGACCCCTCCACGCGCGCGATCACTGGACTTTCGATGTCCAGTCTTCTCGTTTCGCGCCCTGTCGGGTTCTTCGGAAGTGCG
This sequence comes from Amycolatopsis pittospori, assembly GCF_013870525.1. GTDB lineage: Bacteria > Actinomycetota > Actinomycetes > Mycobacteriales > Pseudonocardiaceae > Amycolatopsis > Amycolatopsis pittospori. The sequence goes on along the minus strand of NZ_JACBXD010000045.1, from coordinate 48,295 downwards.
GAACCGATCACGCGGCGCCGGGAGTGGTTCCCGGCGCCGCGTGTCCGTCAGTCGCGTTTCGCGAGGGTCGCGACCTCGGCGTCGGACAGCGGCCGGTCGTAGAGCCGGACGTCGTCCACCGCCCCGCGCAGGAAGTCGACCTGCTGGCCGCCGTACTGCCCGCGGCCGATCACCGTGCGGCCGGTGCTCGGCTGAGCGGAGCAGGCGTTCTGAGAGGCGACCTTCTTACCGTCGACGTAGAGCGACAACGTGCCGGCCTTCGCGTCGCGGACGCCGGTCAGGTGATACCAGCGGCCGACTTCCGGCTTCTCCGGTGACAAGGCACGGAGACCGACGAAGCTCATCGCCCACCGCTGGTCCTGCCCGGAGTACTGCAGGAAGAACGCGCTGTCGCGGTCGGTGTCCTGGCTGACGACGGTCTGGAACGCGCCGCTCGCCTCGTCCAGCTTCGCCCACGCCGAGACCGAGTAGCTGCCCGCCGTGTCGACGAGGTTCTTTCCGGTGTCGGCCTGGCCGTTGCCCGCGAACGCCAGCGCACCACCCTCGACTCCGCCGGCCCACTGCGCGTTGGTCAGCGTCGCGTTGGCGCCGCCGACCGAATCCGCCGCGCTGGATCCGGTGCCCTCGTCGAACTTGTAGGCATGCACGCCGGTGAGTCCCGGAGTGCCGGGGCCCGGGTCGGGTGCGCCGGAACCACTGCCGTCGGCGTTGCGGATGATCGCCTGGTTGACCGCGCGCACCTGCGCGAAGTCCATCTTCTTCACCTGCCTGTCGTAGGTGAAGAAGCCGTTGACCTCATGCTCGACGTCGGTGATCTGCGTGTAGATCGAGCCGCTGATGCCGCAGCTCTGTGCCGAGGTGAGCACGTCGCGCTGGTTCTGGACGTAGCGGCTGTTCAGCGTCGCTTGGTCCTTCACCATCTCGTAGGCGTGGCCTTCGCCGAACCACATGTGGTCCTTGACTTCGAGACCGTAGCCACCGTGCTCGCCGTCGATCGAGATCCGCTTGGCGTCGGGCATCGGCCTCGCGGGACCGGGGTAGGCGTGCCAGTCGAGGACGTCTCCCTTGCCCGAGTCACCGAGGGAGTCGCAGCAGTTGACCCCGCTGTGCGCGTTGACCAGCCGTGTCGGATCCTGCGCCTTGACGCTTTCGGCGACCTTCCCGGTCTCCTCGCGCGACCACTCGGCCCAGCCCTCGTTGAACGGCACGTAGCCGACGATCGAGGTCCAGTTCTTCTTCTGCTCCACCAGTTCTTTCAGCTCGACCTTGAACTGCTGCTGGGCGTCGACCGGCGGACGTCCGCCGGTACGCATCGACGGCATGTCCTGCCAGACGAGGAGGCCGAGCCTGTCGGCGTGGGCGTACCAGCGATCGGGTTCGGTCTTGATGTGTTTGCGGACCGTGTTGAACCCGAGGACCTTGTGCTGTTCGAGGTCGAAGCGCAGCGCCTGGTCGGTGGGCGCGGTGTAGATGCCGTCCGGCCAGTAGCCCTGGTCCAAAGTGGACTGCAGGAAGAGGATCTTGCCGTTCAACGTGAACCGGAGTTTGCCGTCGGCGCCCTTCGCGGTGCCGAACTCACGCATGCCGAAGTAGGACGAAACCTTGTCGACGGTGCGGCGGCCGTCCTTCAGTTCGACGTCGAGGTCGTAGAGGAAGGGCGAATCCGGTGACCAGAGCTTGGCCTTGGGCACCGGCAGCGAGAGCGTCCCGGCAGCGGAGGCCTTGCTGCGACTGACCACCTTCTTGCCGTCGCGCACCACGGCCTCGACGGTCAGCCCGGAGTTCCCGCCGGTGTCGACGGTGAGCTTGAGCGTGGAGGACTTGAGGTCGGGGACCATGCCGAGGGTGCCGATGTGCTTGGCCGCGACGGGTTCCATCCACACCGTCTGCCAGATGCCCGAGGCTCCTTCGTAGAAGATCCCGCGGTCGGGGACCAGCCGCTGTTTGCCGACAGGCTGCCAGGTGGCGTCGGCACGGTCCTCGACGCCGACGATGATCTCCTGGTCTCCCTTGGCCTTCAGTGCCGAGGTCACGTCCGCGGAGAACGCGCCGTAGCCGCCCTGGTGTGCGGCCACCTCCTTGCCGTTGACGTAGACCTTCGCCTTGTAGTCGACGGCGCCGAAGTTGATCCGGAGGTTGTTGTCCTTGCCCACCTTCCAGTCCTTCGGCACCGTGAACGTGCGGCGGTACCACATGAAGTCCTCGTGGCGCTGGATCCCGGAAAGCGCCGATTCGGCCGGGTAGGGGACCAGGATCTTCTCGGCGAGCTTCTCGCCGAACGGCGGGACCTCGCCGGGGGCGGCGCCGGCGAATTCCCACACCCCGTTGAGGTTCTGCCAGTCCTCGCGCACCAGTTGCGGCCGCGGGTACTCGGGCAAGGCGTTGGTGGGCGACACCTGATTGGTCCACGGCGTGATCATCCGCGGCTTGCCCATCTTCCAGCCGCTCTCCGCGGCCGTCGCGGCGCCCGAGGTCAACGCCAGGGCGGAGACGACGGCCACCGCGGCGGTCAGGGTCTTTCGGAACCGTCCGGTGGTTCTGGCCGTACCTCGGGGGCGATGTGGTGACAACGTTGACAACATCTGCTCGACACCCTTCTCCGGGGGCGGCCGCCTCGGCGGAGGTGCGCCTCCCGCTGGACTTGTGCAGGCGTGGAAACGACCCCGTGGCCGAGTGGGGAGCAGGTGTGAGCCGGGCCACGGCAAGCCGTCAGGATGTTTTTACATCGTTGATACAACGTTGTAAAGCGTCGAAGGCCTCGAATCGGTCGGTCTGGCCGGAGCTGTCCTGGAGGACGCTTGTGACTCAAGGCGTAACACGCGTGATTGGGCGGACGGCACGCGTGATTGGACGGACGGCACACGTGATTGGACGGACGGCACGCGAGTTCGTCGAGTTCGGGGAGCGTTCGTTGACATGGCAACTGACCGAAAAGTAACTTACTGGGGAGTCAGATTGGACGGGGACAACGATGTCGACCGAGGAACGTTCCTGGTGGGGTTGGGGCACCACAGCCGGTGCCCTGTCGGCGGAGGAGTCCGACGCGCTCGTCGCGCGCACTGTGGCGGTACTGCCCGGTCACGACTTCACCGACCACGGCCCGCCCGAGCCGTCGGATCTCGCCGTACCGCCGTCACGGATCCGACCGCCGTCGGCGCTGGCCGCGTTGTGCGGTGACGACCCCGTCGACCGGTTGTCCCACGGTCGGGGCAAAGCGTTCCGTGACGTCGTCCGCAACCTCCTCGGGCAGGTCGACCACCTGCCGGATCTGGTCGCCCGCCCGCGTTCGGAGCAGGACGTCGTCGACCTCCTCGACTGGTGCTCGGACGCCGCGATCGCACTTATTCCTTACGGTGGCGGGAGTTCCGTGGTCGGCGGCGTCGAGCCGCGGTTCGACGGGCCCGCGGTGTCGATGGATCTGACCGGCCTCGACACGGTGCTCGAAGTGGACACGGTCAGCCGCGCGGCCCGGATCCAGGCCGGGATCCACGGACCCGCGCTGGAAGACCGGCTTCGCCCGCTGGGGCTGACGTTGCGGCATTTCCCGCAGTCGTTCGCCCATTCCACGCTCGGCGGCTGGCTCGCCACCCGCGCGGGCGGGCATTTCGCCACACTCGCCACGCATATCGACGATCTCACCGAATCGATGCGCGTCGTCACCCCGGCCGGGATCAGCGAGTCGCGACGTCTGCCCGGGTCGGGCGCCGGTCCGTCGCCGGACCGGATGTTCCTCGGCTCCGAAGGCACGCTCGGCGTGATCACCGAAGCGTGGATGCGCCTGCAGGACCGGCCCGTTTGGCAGGTCACCGCGTCGATCGCCTTCGAGCGTCAGGAAGACGCCGCCAGCGCCACGCGCGCCATCGCGCAGTCCGGGCTGCATCCGTCGAACTGCCGGCTGCTCGATCCCGCCGAAGCCTTCATCAACGCCGGTGCGAGCGTGGGCGGGGGATTGCTGCTGGTCGGGTTCGAGTCCGCGGACCATCCGGTCGACGGATGGCTGGATCGCGCGGTGGAGCTGGCCGTCGGTCACGGTGGGACGGTGAAAGCCAGGCGCAGCAAGGATTCGGCCCGTCGGGAAGGGGATTCGGCGTCGGCATGGCGGTCTTCGTTCCTGCGGATGCCCTACCAGCGCGACGCGCTCGCCCGGCGCTCCCTGATCGTGGAGACCTTCGAAACCGCTTGCACATGGGACGACTTCGAGGCGTTCCACGAAGCGATCACGTCGGCCGCCCGCGCCGCGATCGACGAGGTGTGCGGGGGCGCCGGCGTCGTGACCTGCCGCTTCACCCATGTCTATCCCGACGGCCCCGCGCCCTATTACGGCATCTACGCCGCCGGGCGCTGGGGGAGCACGGTCGCGCAATGGGACGAGATCAAAGCCGCGGTCTCCGAGGCGATCGCCGGCCACGGCGGCACGATCACCCATCACCACGCCGTCGGCCGCGATCATCGGCCCTGGTACGACCGGCAGCGTCCCGATCCGTTCGCCGCCGCGCTCACCGCGGCCAAGAGCGCCCTCGACCCGGCGGGGATCCTCAACCCGGGTGTGCTGATCCGCTGACCTGAGGCGGGCCGGCCTTGAGTGGCGATGAGGGTTCGCTGACGCCTCACAACTCCCGCAACAGGTATCGCTGCAGTTTCCCGCTCGCGTTCCGCGGCAACGCTTCGATGAACCGGACACGCCGCGGGTACTTGTACGGCGCCGCCGTGGCTTTCGCGTGCTCCTGCAGTGCCCGCGCGACCTCGGGGCCGTCGGGAGTGCCGGACCGCAGTACGACGAACGCCGTCACGATCGAGCCGCGATCCTGGTCGGGCGTCCCGATCACCGCGCATTCCTCGACGTCGGGATGTGTGAGCAGTACTTCCTCGACCTCAGGGGCGGCGATGTTGTAGCCCGAAGAGATGATCATGTCGTCGCTCCGTGCGACGAAGCTGAAGTACCCGTCGGCGTCCCGGACGTAGGTGTCGCCCGTGATGTTCCAGCCGTCGCGCACATAGTCGCGCTGGCGCGGGTCTTCGAGATAGCGGCAGCCGGTGGGGCCTCGCACGGCGAGGAAACCGGGCGTGCCGTCGGGGACCGGCTTGCCGTCGATGTCGAGGACGGCGGCCCGGTAGCCGGGCACCACCTTCCCGGTCGCGCCCGGACGGGCGTCCGCGTCGGCGGCGGAGATGAACACGTGCAGCATTTCGGTGCTGCCGAGGCCGTCGATGAGGGGCCTCCCGACGACCTCCCGGTACTGCTCGGCCACGGGAGCGGGTAGCGATTCACCCGCCGAGACCGCCCGGCGCACGCCGGCGAGAAGACGTCCGTCGCCGGAGTTCAGGATCGCGCGATACGCGGTCGGGGCGGTGAACAGCACGGTGACACCCTTCGCGGCCACGATCCCCGCGAGCTCCGCCGGGGTGGCGCGTTCGATCAGCAGCGTCGCCGCTCCGGCGCGCAGCGGAAAGATCACCAAGCCACCGAGGCCGAAGGTGAAGGCCAGCGGTGGCGTGCCGCAGAAGAGATCGTCGGAGACCGGGCGTACAAGGTGCCGAGAGAACGTGTCCGCGATCGCGAGCAGGTCGCGGTGGAAGTGCATGGTCGCCTTCGGCGAGCCTGTCGTGCCGGAGGTGAAGGCGAGCAACGCGACGTCGTCCGCCGCGGTCGGGACGTCGGCGAAAATCTCCGGATGCCGTTCCGAACGAGCGGCGAGGTCCGGTCCGTAGGACACGACGGGCAGGTCCGGCGGGAGTTCGTCCAGCAGGCGTTCGTCGCACAGGGCCAACGCGGGCTGGGCGCGGTCGACGATCTTGTCGAGTTCGGTCCGCCGCAGCATCGGCATCGTGGTGACGGCCACCGCGCCCGCCTTGAGCACGGCCAGCCACGCCGCCGCGAGCCACGGTGTGTTGGTGCCGCGCAGCAGGACGCGGTTGCCGGGGACCACGCCGAAATCGGTGACGAGGACGTGCGCTATCCGGTTGGCGCGGGCGAGTACGTCCCCGTACGTCCACGTGTCCGTCGGTGACGACAGGCAAGGCCGATCCGCGCCGAAGCGCGCGATGGTGTCGTCGAGTAACGCGGTCGCGGCGTTCAGCCTGTCGGGATAGCGCAGTTCCGGCAGGGCGAATTCCAGCCGTGGCCACTGCTCGGCGGGCGGAAGCCGGTCGCGGCAGAACGCGTCGACGTGTGCGCTGGGAGAAAGCCTCATCGCCGCTCCTCGGTCCGGCAGTGCCCCCTCCCACGCGAAGGTAGCACTTGTTACGACCGTCGAGAAGACGCTATGTCTTGCCCGTGACGGCGATGCCGGATGAGGGATACGGATCAGGTCCGTCGCCGTACGCGCGGGCTGACCGGACCCGGTTTCGAGTTGGTGGCCTGGGTGACGCGACGCCGCACTCGCGTACTCCGAGACGGATCTCGTGTGCTTGAAGGCGGATCTCGCGTGCTCGGACGCCGTGGACCCGAGTGCGGCTTCCAGGCACGCGAGTCACGTCCCTGATCACGCGAGTCACGCCTTCGTTCCGTCGCGACCGCCTGACCGGAGCGCGCTGTGCGGTCAGGCGACGACGTCGACCACGGCCCGGCGCAGGGTTTCGCGCACCGTCGCGGGGTCGTCGAGGTTTCCGCCATGGAGCGCGCCGTCGCGAAGCAGGACCAGTGCTCGTGCGGCGTGCGCGGGGTCGGCATGTCCCGCGTCGCGCGCCAGGTCGCGAAGCACGCCGAAGAACCACTCGCGGTGGTCGTCGATCACCTGGCGGACCTGGTGTGCGGGGTCCGGGTACTCGGCGGCGGCGTTGAGGAACTGGCAGCCGCGGAAGTCGTCGTCGAGGGTCCGGTCGCCGATGATGCCCAGTGCGGCGAGCAGCGCTTCACGGGCGGGTTTGTCCTGCGTCACCGCGCCGACGCCCTCGCGGATCCGCTCGCTCGTGGTGCGCAGGTACGCGGCGACGAGGTCGTCCTTGGTGGGGTAGTGGCGGTAGAAGGTCGCCCTGGTCACCGCCGCTTCGGAGACCAGGCGCTCCACTCCGACGGCGTGGATGCCCTCGGCGTAGAACAGTCGCGACGCGGTTTCGAGCAGCCGGATCTTCGGGTGCACGTCCCGGTCGATAGTCGTCATTACTCAACTATAGAGAAAGAACAGTCATTCCACTAGGTCGTGTTCATCACGTTGTGGAAGACCTCGCGGGCGGGCACTGTTCAAGCAGAAAGACCGATCATTCTCTCCAGCTCTGAAGGAGCAACCATGACCAACCAGAAGCCCACCATCGTCCTGGTCCACGGTGCTTTCGCCGACTCGTCGAGCTGGAACGGCGTCGTCCCGAAGCTGCGTGAGCAGGGCTATCGGGTGCTCGCGGCGTCGAACCCGCTGCGTGGGATCGAGTCCGACGCCGCTTACGTCGCGGACGTCGTCAACGGCGTGGACGGCCCCGTGGTGCTGGCCGGGCACTCCTACGGCGGCGTGGTGATCAGCCGCGCGGCCGCCACCGCGCCGAACGTGAAGGCGCTCGTCTACATCGCCGCTTTCCAGCCGGAGGCGGGGGAGAGCGTGTTCGAGCTGTCCGGCCGCTTCGAAGGCGGCAAGCTCGGCCCGGACACCACCAACGTCCTCGCCGCGCAGGGTGAGCTGTCGATCAAGCCCGAGAACTTCTCGGACGTGTTCGCCGCCGACGTCCCCGCGGAGATCGCCGACGTCATGGCGGTCACCCAGCGTCCGGTCACCGAGGCCGCGCTGGGCACGCCGTTCGACGGCGAGCCGGCGTGGAAGAACGTGCCGTCGTGGGCACTGATCGCCGAGCAGGACCACGCGATCCCCGCCGCCGCGCAGGCGTTCATGAGCGAGCGCGCCGGTTCGGAGGTCACCCGGGTCGACGCTTCGCACGCCGTGTCGGTTTCGCGGCCGGACGTCGTCGCGGAGGTCGTCCTCGCGGCTGCCGCCAAGGTCGCCTGACCTCGGTCGCTTGACAGGTGAAACCTCCCCGGAGAGACTGCAAAAGCGTTTTAGCAGTCTCTCCGGGGAGAACCACGTGAAGGTCCTGGTGCTCAGTTCGAGCCCGCGCCGTGAAGGAAACTCCTGGGCGCTCGCCCAGTCGCTGGCCAAGGGAGCGGAGGAAGCCGGTCACACGATCGACTTCGTCCATCTCGACGACTTCGTCGAAGCACCGCTGGGGGATTGCCGCGGTTGCCGGCTGAGTGACCGCTCCTGCGGTATCGCCGACGGCTACGAGCGGCTGCTGTTCGATCACGTGCTCCCGGCGGACGCGATCGTCTACGCGACACCGCTGCACTGGTACGGCATGACCGGTCGCCTGAAATCGTTCTTCGACCGGCTTTTCTGCTACACGTCCGGCAGTTCACCGCATACCGGCGAGGTCGTCCCGGGGCTGATGAACAAGCGCGCGGCCGTGGTGATCTCGTGCGAGGAGAGCTACCGGGGCGCGACCGCCGGACTCGAAGCCCAGTTCCAGGAACTCACCCGTTATCTCCGCCAGGACCTCACCGGTGTCGTGGTCGGCATCGGCAACAGCCGGGGCGAGGTGGCCCGCGATCCCGCCCGGCCACTGGAGGCCGCGGCGGATCTCGGCCGTAGGCTGGGCGACGCCCATGTCACCGACTATCGGCTGGACACCGACCGGCCGAACCGCGTCTGGGGACCGCCCGTGGAGGCCTGACCGTGTCGCCGACCATCCGTGACGTCGCCGCCGCCGCGGGGGTCTCGATCACCACGGTGTCCCATGTGCTCAGTGGGCAGGGCCGGATCTCGGAGGACACGCGGCGCCGTGTCGCTCAGGCGGCCGCGGACCTCGGCTATCAGGCCAGCGTCCACGCACAGCAACTGGTCACCCGGCGCAGCCGCACGCTGGCGATCCAGCTCGCGAACTCGGTCGACGCGAGTAGCGCCTGCGCGCTCGTGCCCAACTCGGACTACTTCCTCGAAGTCCTCAATGGGGCAGCGGAAGCCGCGTCGAAACGGTCCTACGGTCTGTTGCTGACCCCGCCGGACGCGGACCTCGAGCGGCTGAACGCGTTCGCCGTCGACGGCGCCATCCTCGTGGACCCCCGCGGCGACGAACCGTTCTTCGCCACCGGTTGGTGCCGCGACCGCCCGCTGGTGACCACGGGCCGTCCGATGGCGGCACCGTGCCCCGTCCCGGTCATCGTCGACAACGACCTCGTCGCGGCGGCCAGGCTGATGCTGGATCACCTCGCGGACAACGGATACGAGCGTCCCGCGATGATCACCACCGACACCGGCCGCTCCTACGCGGCGGATCTCGTCGCGGGCTACACGGAGTGGGCCGGCGACCGCGGCCTGGAGCCCGTGGTGGTCGAGATCGACGAGCCGCCGACCACCGAGGGCACCGCCGAGGCGCTGGACAGACTCCTCGGACGGCCGATCTGCCCGGACGCCGTCTTCACGACGTCGGAGAACCTCGCGCTCGGCGTCCTCCACGAAGCCCGGCGCCGCCGGATCGCGGTACCGGGCGAACTCGGCATCTGCAGCGCGGTGGACAGCGGTTCGCTGCTGCTCACCTCACCGCGGGTGACCGGCATGTTCGTCCACCCCCGCGAGGTGGGTGGCCGCGCGGCCACCGCCCTGATGGACCTCATCGAAGGCGGCGCCGCCGAAAGCCGGATCGAGGTACCCGTGCGGCTCAACGCACGGGAATCCACGAGCCGCTAGGAACTCCGGCACGCCGCGACAGGCGTGTCCCCGCCCTCGCCCTCGACCGTCGCGATGAAGCCGAACGTGGTCGTCCCGCCCGCGGGCAGGACCGCGTTCCAGTCGAGTTCCGAAACCCGCACCCGGTCGCCGTCCTGCACGAGGGAACCGTTCCACAGGTTGGCGATCCGCGTTCCGGGCGGCAGGGTCCAGCTGACCTCCCAGCCGGTGAGCCGGGTGGCCTGGGCGTTGCGCACGGAGACGCGGATCTCGGAGCCGCCGGGCCAGCGGTTGGTGACCTCGTAGCGGGCCTCGCACACCGGTTTCTCCACGGGCGCGGTCGTTTTCTCCGCGACTGGAGGGGAAGCGACCGACTCCGCGGGCGGATCGCCGTCGAAGAGCAGGATCCCGGCCAGGACGACGCCCGCCACGGCCAGGCCGCCGGCGATGGCGAACGGCAACCGCGAACGACGAGGGGGAGCGGGAAGCCGTTTCGTCCCGGACAGGATCGCCGGACGTCCGTCGGCGACGGCGGCGAGCATCCGCTCGGCCTCGGCCATGGTGGGCCGTTCCCGCGGATCCCTTCGGAGCAACCGCGAAAGGACGTCCGCGAGCGGACCGGTGTTCCGCGGTACGGTGATCTCCCCGCGCGCGACCCGTTTGAGGAGCGCGATCTGGTTGCCGTCGCTGCCGAACGGCGGCGCGCCCTCCAAGGCGGTGTAAAGCGTGGAACCGAGGGAGAACACATCCGACGGGTAGCCGGGTTCTTCGCCGTCGGCGACCTCGGGGGAGAGGAACGCCGGAGTCCCGACGACGAGCCCGCCGCCGGTCATGGTCCCTTCGCCCGTCGCGTGCGAAAGCCCGAAGTCGGCGATCTTCGCCGTACCGTCCTCGGTGATCAGGACGTTGTTGGGCGTGACGTCGCGATGCAGGATCCCGTCCTCATGGGCGGCGGCCAGCGCCGAGGCGATCTGCGCGCCGAGTTCCGCGACCCGGCCCGCCGGGAGCGGACCGTCGTCGAGGAGCTGGGTCAGTGGCCGTGACGGCAGGAATTCCATGACCAGGAACGGGGTTCCGTCCTGCTCGGCGACGTCGTACACGGTGACGGCGTGCGGATGCTTGAGCCGCGCGGCGACCCGGGCCTCGCGCATCGCGCGCACGATCGACCGGAACTGGGCGGCGTCGTCGGGCGAGGTGTCCGGCAGCAACTGTTTGAGTGCGACCGTCCGGTTCAGCCGTTCGTCCCGCGCCCGCCACACCACGCCCATCGCGCCGCGGCCGACCTGGCGCTCCAGCCGGTAGCGGCCCGCGATGAGCTCGTCTTCTCGCGTCACGCCGCCCCCTTTTGGAGATCACACGGATCCGATGGCGGTCCGGTTCACCGAGGCAACTGTATCGGTTATGGCCGCGAGTTCTCGCTGACCGGCACACCTGCCGCCTTAAGCCAGGCCTCGGCGAGCAGGCGGTGCCCCAGGGGGCTGGGGTGGACGCCGTCCGGGGCGAGGGCCGCCGCCCCGTGCTCGGCCGCGGCTTCCGGCATGAACAGATCCGCCCGGATCGTATGCGCGCCGAATTCGGTGGCCACTTCGAGCGCGACGTCGATACGGGGTGCGAGGTCTTCGAGCCACTCGCGCTGCTCCGGTTCCACCGGCAGCAGGAACGGCGTGATGACGTACAGATCGGCCGGGAGATGGTGCCGCGCGCCCGCCAGCAGCCGGCGGTAGGCCGCGCGGAACTTCCCGATCGGGCTCGGCAGATTCCGGTCGAACGTCCGCCAGGTGTCGTTGATGCCGATCTTCATGGTCAGCACGGTCGGCCGAAGCGCGAGGACGTCGGTGGTCCACCGGGCTTCGAGGTCGTAGATCCGGTTGCCGTTGAGCCCCTTGTTGATCACCTCGGGTCCACCACACAGCCGGTCCGCGATCTCCCGGACATAGCCCTTTCCGAGCGATGCCGGGTCTTCGCGGTCGCGGCTGGAATCGGTGATCGAGTCGCCGGCGAACACCAGCCGGTCGGTTCCGGTGAACCTCACGCGCCCGCCTCGATCAGCTTGCGCAGCGAGTCGGCCTCGCCGGGGACGAGGTCGGGATCGTTGTCCGGCACGAATTCCAGCAGCGCGTCGAGTGGCCGTCCCGCCTTCGCGAGCAGCGCGAACGCCTGCGTCCACAGGTCCGTCCTCGCGGTCAGCGGATGCCGTTCGTTGCTGGGCCACCACGAGAAGACGTGCACGGCGAGGACCCGGTCTAGGACCAGTTCCAGCCCGGCGAGCGCGGGCTCGTCCGGCAGATCCTGTGGCGGCTGCCAGTAGGTGCCGAGGTTGTCGCGGCCGACCTCGTCGAGCAGCCGGACGGTCGACTCGGCCGTGTCGGTCAGTGTGCCGCCGTGGAACTCCAGCGCCACTTCGAGACCGTGACCGGCGGCGACGTCGGCGGCTTCGCGGAGCCCGGTCACGACCTGCTCCCGTTCGTCGGGGTCGACGTCCGCCGAACCCGCTTTGCCCGCCCACACCCGGATCCTGGACGCGTCGAGGCGGACCGCGGTCGCGGCGATCTCGCCGAACTTCCCCGACTCGATCGGGGTCGCGCGGAAGTAGGACCCGTAGGAATCGCAGGTCAGCCCATAGCGGGCCATGGCTTCGAGAACGCGGTCGGCCGCCCAGTCGTCGCCGGGACGCACGTGCACGTCGGCGCCCCACTCGACCACCTTCAGTCCCGCCTCCTCGGCACGACGGGCGACCTCCTCGGCGTCCAGACGCCGCAGCGTCACCGAACAGAGTCCCGGCCGGATCATTTCCCCTCCAAGATGTCGGTGCTTTCCCTCAGCACGACCTCGCCGGTGATCAGCTTGACGCGGGGGAGGTCCCCGCGGTCGGCGAGGATGAAGTCGAGGGCCTGTTCGCCCATCCGCTCGATCGGGACGCGCACGGTGGACAGCGAAGGCCTGATGTCGCGCAAGGTGATGATGTCGTCGAACCCCGCGACCGCGATCCGCGACGGCACGTCGAGTCCGTGATCGCGGCAGGCGGCCATCGCGCCGACGGCCATCACGTCGTTGACCGCGAACACGCACCCGCGGAAGCCGCTCTCCAGGGCGCGCACCATGGCCGCGTAGCCGCCGTCACGCGTGAATTCCGCGTGCAGGACCTGGTTCGCGGGCAGGGTGACGCCGTGCTGGGCGAGGCCGTCGCGGAAGCCCAGGACGCGATCGCGCGAGGTCATCAGGCCGGTCGGTCCGGCGAGCACGAGGAATTCACGGTGGCCGAGCCCGGCGAGGTGTCCGGCCAGATCAGCCGCCCCCGCCCGGTTCTCCAGCATGACCGTGTCGAACGGCAGTTTCCGCTGCCCGATCACCACGACCTGGCCGTCGGCGGCCTCGAACGCCTTGAGTTCCTTGGTCAGATTCCGTTGCAGGGCACTGTCCTCGTTGCGCGACCCGGCCAGGATGACCGCACGCGCCCGCTGGCCGCGCAACGTCGTGACGTATTCGAGTTCCTTCTCCGGGTGATTCTCCGTACTCGCGATCGTGACCGTCAGACCGTGCCGTGCGGCCACCCGCATGACACCGGAAGCGATCGAAGAGAAGTACGGGTCGACGATGTCGTGCACCAGCAGTCCCACGACGTTGCCGCGGCCGCGGGCCATCGCCTGCGCGGGTACGTTCGCCGTGTACTGCAACCGTTCCGCGGCCTGGAGCACGGATTTCCGCAGTTCCCCGCTGACCTGTCTGGTCCCGCCGTTGAGCGCTCTCGACGCCGTCGCCAGCGAAACTCCCGCCTCACGGGCGACGTCGGCCAGGGTGATCGAACCCGCGGCGCGCTGCGGCATGGTTCCTCCCTCGGGTGGTGCGGCGGGCCCACGCCGGCGAGGGCAGACGCCGGCGTGGGCCCGGTTTTCGCTACGGAGCGCCGGGTCCGACGTCCGCGGGGGTGAGCGGACGGTTGGCGATGGCGGCCGTCGAGTACTCGTCCGCCCCGACGTCGCGCTGGCTGCCGCGGGCCTGACCGTCGATGTCCACAGTGGTCGGTGCGGTGGACAGCGTGGCGGCGTTGATCGCGGGACTGTTCGAGGCGAGGCGCGAGACCCCGTCCGACGCCTGCACGAGCTTCGGGTCGACCCGCTGGAACCCGCCGGACGGGATGTTCCCGTTCCCGCCCGAGCCCCACAGGATGTTGCCCGACCAGGTGAAGTTGCCGGTGGTGCTCATCGCGACCAGGTCGCCGTTGCCGCCGACGAAGATGTTGTCGGAGATCGTGCAGTCGCGCGGTTCGATCGTCCGTTTGGTCTCGCCGGAGAGCGTGCCGCTGTTGTTCAGCAGCGTGTTGTGCGCGATGAGCACGCGGTCCGCCGCGTCGTTGCCGCGCCGTGATTCCTTCGATTCACCCGGGAAGTGGTCCCGGACGGAGCCGCTGCCGACGACCAGCGCGTTGCTGGACAGTCCGGCGACGTAGTTGTTGAGGATCTTGTGGTCGTTGCCGTAGATCCGGATGCCTTCCTTACCGCCGAGGATGAAGTTGGAGTCGACGACGGTCTTGTTCCCGTGGCGCAGCACGATGCCGCCCAGGCTGTTCCGGATGGTGTTGTTGCGGATGAAGTTGCCCGACGACTTGACCGAGATCGCCTCCGGGTCGCCGTTCGCGCGTTCGAACAGGTTGTACTCCACCGTGGCGCCGGCGGTGCTCAGCGCACGCGGGCTGACGCCGAGCCGGATCGGCTCGCCGCCGTTGTCGCCGGCGAAGGTGTGATCGGAGAAGTAGTTCCGCAGGACGTGGACGCCCACCGCCATCTTGTCTTCGTCCGCGCCCTCGATGCAGAGCATGACGCCGAGCGTCGTCTTGTGGTGGAAGTGGTTGCGGTCGATCTTGCTGTTGTCGGCGCGGACCATCACCCAGTGCAGGTCCGTGATGTCGGCGAACTGGAGATCGTTGCGGGTCAGGCGGATCCGGGAACAGTTCGGCGGGATTTCCAGCGTGGTGCTCTGCCGGAGATTGAATCCGCTGATCGTGACGCCGGTGGAGTCGTCGAAGACGAAGCTCTGCTCACCGTTCAGGGTCACCCCGCCGGTGGACTGGGCGACGATGGTGATCGGCTGGTCCTTGGTGCCGCGCCTGCCCTTGATGCTGATCGGCTTGCCCGTGGGCACGGTGTACGTGCCGTTGTTCACGGTGATGACGGCACCGGCGGAGGCCGAGTTGATGGCGTTCTGCAGTTCGGTCAGCGAGCTGACGTTCAGCGCGCACAGCCCCTGCGGTTTGGCCGACGCCGTCCCCGCGGTGACCCAGGGGACGGTGACCAGTGCGGCGCCGAGGGTGGCGCCGCTGAGAAACCTTCTGCGATCCATGATGCCTCCGTGCTCAATCGGTGGGGAGGGTGGCGGCGGCGGGGCTGGTGAGGAACAGCTCGATCACCGGGACCGGGGTGTCCGGTTTCCGGATGGGGAGCTTGAGGGTGAGCGTGCCTTCCGGCTGCCCGCCCATCTGCGTGTTCTGCGCGGTCTGCCCGGGATCCGTGTGGACCTGCCGGATTTCCGAGGCGTCGTCGAGCAGTTGGGCGTAGCGCACCCGTCCGGCCATGCCGGGCAGGTGGACGTGGTTGAGCGGCCAGCTGAACAGGTGCAGGTACAGCCGGTCGCCGCGTCGCGTGTAGCGGCAGTCCGAGGGCGCGGTGAACTCGGCGGGACCGCAGCCGCGGATCGACCGCTCGTGCCGGTCCATCCACCGGCCCAGTTCGGCGAGGGTGGCGTGTGCCCGCGGGTCGATCTCGCCACGGCCGTTCGGGCCGACGTTGAGCAGCAGGTTCCCGTCCTTGGACACGCCGTCGACCAGCATCCGGATGAGCAGTTCGGGGCTTTTGTAGTCGAGGTTGTCGCGGTCGTATCCCCAGCTGCCGTTGAGGGTCTGGCACGCTTCCCACACCACCGGGACGCCGTCGCGGGTCATCGGACCGGACGGCTGGTACTGCTCGGGGGTGATGAAGTCGCCGGGGATCCCGGTGCGGTCGTTGACCAGGATGCCGGGCTGCAGTTCACGGACCATCGCGAGCAGGCCGGGGGAGTCCCAGTCGTCCGGTCCCTTGCCGCCCCACCATTCCTTGCGGCCCTGGTAGGAGAAGTCGAAGAACAGGTAGTCGATCGTGCCGAAGCGGGTGAGCAGTTCGCGGACCTGACCGTGCAGATAGAGCCGGTACTCGGAGATGTCGGCGTACTGGTGCGCGGCGATGTACTCCGCGTCGTCACGGCGGGGATGGGTGCCGTCGACGGGGAACGCCGGATGGTGCCAGTCGATCAGCGAGTGGTAGAAGCCGACCTTCAGCCCTTCCTCGCGGCAGGCGTCGACGAACGGGCCGAGCAAGTCCTTGCCGTACGGCGTGTTCGTCACCTTGAAATCGGTGAGATCGCTGTCCCACAGGCAGAAACCGTCGTGGTGCTTGGTGGTGAGCACGACGTACGTCATGCCCGCGTCCTTCGCGGCCCTCGCCCAGGAGCGCGGGTCGTACTTGTCCGGCTCGAAGTGGTCGAAGTAGACGCGGTACTGCTCGTCGGTCAGCTTCTCGCGGTTCTGCACCCATTCGTGCCGGGCGGCCAGCGAATACAGTCCCCAGTGGACGAACATCCCGAACCGGTCGTGGGTGAACCAGGCGGTGGAACTCACTTCAGGATCGCTCCTCGAGATCGTGGGTCAGCCCTTGAGCGCGCCCGAGGCGAGGCCCCGGACGAACGAACGCTGGAAGAACAGGAACGCCGCGACCGAGGGGAGCAGCGCCAGCAGCGACGCCGCCATGATCACGCCGGGGGTGACGGTCGGGTCGATCCGCAGTGTCCGCAGGGCCAGCGGCAGGGTGTAGGTCGAGGCGTCGGTGGAAACCAGCAACGGCAACAGGTACTGGTCCCAGATCATCGTGAAGCCGAAGACGCCGATCACGCCGAGCGCGGGACGGCACATCGGCAGGATGATCTGCGCGAAGATCCGCAGATCCCCGGCGCCGTCGATACGGGCGGCCTCTTCGAGTTCGCGCGGGACGTCCTTCATGAACTCGGTCATCACCAGGATCGAGAACGCCCACGCGCCCAGCGGCACGATCATCCCGGCGAGGCTGCCGATCAGGTTGAAGTGCACCACCGGCAGGTCGGACAGGATCAGCGACAGCGGGATCGCGAGGATCTCCTCCGGCAGCATCAGCGTCGCGAGGATCGCGACCAGCACCAGGGTCATGAAGCGGAACTTCTTGCGCGCCAAGGCGTAGCCCGCCAGCACCGACACCACGACCTGGAGCAGCAGGCCGAAGCCGACCACCAGGAACGAGTTGAGCAGGTACATCCCGACACCCTGGTCGAACGCGATGCCGAAGTTCTCCAGGGTGGGGCTCGACGGGATGACGCTCAGCGCCGTCGGATCGGAGACGTCGTTGAACGCGCTGACCAGCAGCGCCAGCAGTGGGCCGGCGAACACCAGAAGCAGGATGGCGTACAGGACGAACTTCAGGATCCGCCCGCCCGGGGATTTGACGGCGTCGAGGCCGAGGGCCGAATCGTTGGCCGCGGTCATGCGTCTCGCCTCCGTCGGAGCAGCTGGACGAACAGCGTCAGCACGAGCGTCGCGAGGAACAGCAGGACGGCTCCCGCCGCGCCGACGCCCAGCCGGTTCTGTTCCAGGCCGAGTTTGTAGATCAGGGTCATCGCCACCTCGGTCGAGCCGTTCGGCCCGCCGTTGGTCAGCAGGAACACCTCGGTGAACACGCGCAGACCGCGGATCGCCGCGAGGACGAACAGGATCGAGAACACCGAGCGCAGACCGGGCAGTGTCACGTGGAGGATCTTGCGCCAGCGGGAGGCACCATCCACAGTGGCCGCTTCGTACAGACCGCGGTCGATTCCGGCGAGCCCGGCGAGGAAGATCATCATGTCGTACGGCGCGCCACGCCAGATGCCGGTGATGATGACCGAGACCATCGACGTGTCGGGGTCGTTGATGAAGCCCGACGGGCCCATCCCGATCAGGCCGAGGAGGGAGTTCAGCATCCCGTCCTCGGTCGGGTGGTACATGATCCGCCAGAGTTCGGCGACCACCGCGATCGGCACGACCACCGGCAGGAACGCCGCCGAGCGCAGGAACTTGAGCCGTTTGCTCTGGCCCTCCATCAGCAGTGCCAGCGCAAGGCCGATGATCATCGACCCGGCGGTCTGCCCGATCGCGATCACGACGGTGTGCCAGATCGCGGAGTGGAACGCCTCGTCACCGAGGACGGCGCTGTAGTTCTCCCCGCCGACCCACCGGTTGCCCAGGTACGGCTGGACGTCCTGGAAGGACATCACCACCGCGGTGCCCATCGGGATGAACTTGAAGTACACGAACAGGATCAGGGCGGGGGCCAGGAACAGCCACGGCGTCCACCACTTCCCGTCGCGGTCGCTGCGCCTGCGGGCCTTCGGCGCGGGCGTCCGCCGGGTGGCGGGACGCTCCGCGCCGACGGTCGCCGGCTTGGCGTGATCTACGGTCATGACGCGCTGATCCCCTGTTGCTGCAAGGTCGCGGTGAGCTTGGTGTCGAGTTTGGACAGTTCCGCCTTGGTGTCGAGCTTGCAGTCGGCGACGAGCGCGCTGACCGTGTCGGCGGTGTCCTGGCGGACCGGTGTCCAGTTCGGGATGGACGGTGCGTAGTGGCCCGACTTGGCGTAGATCTCGGCGTAGGTCTTCCATCGCGGGTCCGGGCGGACCTGGGCGATGTCGACGTTCTTGTTCACCGGGAGCTGCACGATGAAGGCCGATTCGCCCTCCATGCCGATCTTCTGGCCGTCGGCCGAGATCGCGTAATCACCGAAGGCGTCCTGTCCGGCCTGGTTCGGCGAACCGGCCATCATGTAGATGGACAGGCCCTCTGCGAGGACGTCGGCGTTCTTGGCGCCCTGCGGCATCGGGACGACCTCGTACTTGTCCTTGCCGAGCGACTTGTCGAAGCGCGGCAGCAGATACGGGCCGACGACGTACATCCCGGCCTTGCCGGCCTCGAACGTCTCGTTGGTCGCCGGGGTCGGCATGGTGACCGCGCCGGGCTGGATCACGTTGTCCTTGCAGCCGAGATCGCGGAACCACTGCACCGCGGCCACCGATTCCGGCGTGCTCATCGACGGCTTGTACTTGCCGCCGCCGGCCCCGGTGATGAAGTCGCCGCCCGCCGCCCACAGGAAGTTCGAGAAGTACCAGGAGGCGTAGCCCCGCTTGGTCGACAGCGTCGCGGTCAGTCCGGCGGTGTCGTTCTTGCCGTTGCCGTCGGGGTCGCCGGTGGTGAACGCCTTGGCGAGGTCGACCAGTTCCGGCCAGCTCTGCGGGACGGTCTTGCCGAGTTTTTCGCGCCAGTCCTTGCGGATCAGCAGCGCCGAGGCCTGCGCGGAGTACGGCAGGCCGTACAGCTTGCCGTCCGGGGTCTGGTTCGACTTGAGCGCCTGCTCGGTGAGCTCCGAGGCGTGCTTGATCTTGCCCTGTTCGATCTCACGGACGAGACCCTGGCTCTTCAGCGTGCCGATCTGCGTGACGTCGTTCATCACGATGTCGGGCAGGTCGCGCTGGGCGGCGCGCTGGGCCAGCTTCGTCTCGAAGTCGTCGAAGATCGCGGTGACCTGCACCTTGAAACCGGTGGCCTTCTCGAAGGCCTCGGCGAGGCGTTTGGTGGCCTGCTCGCCGGGGCCGCCGGGCGTCGTCCGGGTCCACAGTTCCAGTGGCGCCTTGGTGTCCTGCGCGACGTTCGTTCCGGCGGGGCCTGCCGAGCAGCCCGAAAGGACCAGCGCTGAGACAGTGAGTCCCACGCCGATCCACCGCGATTTCCGCATCGCATCTCCTGTTCACTGTGGACCACGCTGTCTACTCCGGAGGGACGGTAAGCGCTTTCCCGGCGTCCGGTCAATGGTCCGATGATTACGAATTTCAATCGGCCGGGGTTGGCTCTGTGTGCGCCTCACCGCCCGTGGACCGGGTTAAGCATCCGATGTATGGTCGCCGCCGGAGGCAGAGATGACGGAGCAGCACCACCGGCCGGAAGCGGTCCTCGTGATGGAGGAACGCCGCCGCGACGACGTTTACCCCGAGGCCGTCCTGCGGGAGATCGGGGCCCTCGCGCACCTGCGCGAGCCGCTCACGCGCGAGCAGCTGGCAACGGACCCAGGGGCACTGGACGGCGTCGAAATCCTGCTCTCGGGCTGGGGCGCGCCGGTCCTGGACTCCGTCCTGCTGGGACACGCGCCCGGCCTGCGCGCCGTGCTCGTCGCGGCCGGATCGGTCCGCCCGCTGACCACGCCGGACTTCTGGGCGCGTGGGATCCCGATCGTGTCCGCCGCGGCCGCGAACGCCGTCCCGGTCGCCGAGTTCACCCTGGCCCAGATCCTCTTGGGACTCAAACAGGTGCACCGGATCTCGCGTGAGATCCGCGACCGGCGGGCTTACCCGGCCGACCCGAGGGTCGCCGGGGCCTACCGCTCCAAGGTCGGCCTGCTCGGCCTCGGCGAGATCGGTGCTCTCGTCGCGTCGCACCTGCGGGGTTTCGACGTGGAGGTACTCGCGAGCGACCCCGTCGTCGACGCCGAGGCCGCCGCCGGACTCGGCGTACGACTGGTGGATCTGGACGAGCTGTTCGGCACCTGCGCGGTGGTGAGCCTGCACGCGCCGCTGCTGCCGGAGACCGAAGGCCTGGTGAACGGCGAGCTCGTGGCACGGATGGGCGTCGGCGCTACCCTGATCAACACCGCGCGCGGCGCGGTCGTCGACGAGCCGTCGGTCGTCCCGGTCCTGGGCGAACGCCCGGATCTCACGGCGATCCTCGACGTCACCTGGCCCGAACCGCCGGTACCGGACTCGCCGCTCTACACGCTGCCGAACGTGGTGCTCACGCCGCATCTGGCCGGCGCGCTGGGCGCCGAGCGCGCGCGGATGGGCGAGCTCGTCGCGCGCGAACTGCGGCGGTTCGTGCTCGGACAGCCGCTCCAGCACGCTGTCGAGCC
The DNA here is from genome assembly GCF_013870525.1 of Amycolatopsis pittospori. Classification (GTDB taxonomy): domain Bacteria; phylum Actinomycetota; class Actinomycetes; order Mycobacteriales; family Pseudonocardiaceae; genus Amycolatopsis; species Amycolatopsis pittospori. The sequence continues at coordinate 27,669 of NZ_JACBXD010000045.1, read as the reverse complement.
GGACCGGGCGCACCTGCGGGCGTAACTGGGCGATGCGACGAGGTGGCCGAACTCCTCGGGGTCGTGAGTGAAAAGGGTCGTTCTAACCCAATGCCACGTAGCTTGGGTTGATCTTGGGTGGGTCTCGATCGTGACCATGGAGGTGCTCGGCTGGGTGTGAAGGCCTCCTTGCCTACCTTGAGGGTAGTGAAGGAGATCAGGCCGGCAGACGGCGAAGGACGCATCCCAAGATCAACTTAAGCTACCTGGCATTGCTTTCTATCGAGAGGTAAGGCAAAGGTGGCGTGGTCGGCGCCGGTCGTTGCGTCCGGCCGCGTGGCAGGTGTTGCGAAAGCCACTTTCGCAACGTCGAAGGTTGCGAAAGTGGCTTTCGCAACCTTGACGAGCGGGTAGCTGAGACACGAAACGTTTGCCTTACCCCTCAATAACCCTCCTTATCACTCACGACCCCCTCGGCCGACACTTCGCGTATAACGCCCTATACCGCGCCCCGTCGTCGCCTCACCAGTTCCGCACGGAAGACGCGTAGCCCTCGGGTTTGTCCCCGACCTTGACGCCGGGACTGATCACCCAGTTCTGGTAGGCGGGCGTGAACATCCGGTAAACCGACTCCGGCGGTACGGCACTGGCCTCGTCGAGGATCGCCCGCAGGTCCGGTGGGAGTTCGAAGTCCAGGGCCGCCATGCTCGCGCCCAGTTGGCCGGCGCTGCTCGCCCCGACGATCGCGGAGGCGACGCCCGGCTGGGTGGCGACCCAGTTGATCGCGACCTGGGCCATCGTGACGCCGAGTTCGCCCGCGACCTCTTTCAGGGGTTTCAGCAGGTTCCAGTCGCGTTCCGTCCAGGAGCGACCGGGGTTTCCCGGATCGCCGAGCCTGCCTTCGCCGGACGGGGCCTGTCCGGACTGGCTGTACTTGCCGGTGAGGAACCCGCCCGCGAGCGGACTCCACGCGGTCACGCCGAGTCCGAGGCTCTGGCCCATCGGGACGTGTTCGGTCTCGATCTCGCGTTCCACGAGCGAGTACGGCAGTTGCAGGTTGACCACCGGCGTCGATCCGTGGGCCTCGGCGAGGGTCTGTGCCCGCGCGGCGTACCAGGCGGGGACGTCGGAAAGTCCGGCATAGCGGATCTTGCCCGCCCTGACGAGGTCGTCGAAGGTCCGCATCACCTCTTCGACCGGCGTGATCCGATCCCAGGTGTGCAGCAGGAACAGATCGACGTGATCGGTGCCCAGCCGGCGCAGCGACGCTTCCAGCGCCCGGATCAAGTGCTTGCGCCCGTTGCCGCCCGCGTTCGGGTCGCCGGAATCGACGCTGTTGGTGTACTTGGTGGTGAGCACGACCCGGTCGCGCACGTTCGCTTCGGCGATGAGGCGGCCGAGGATCGTTTCGCTCTCTCCGGCGGTGTAGAAGTCCGCGGTGTCGATGAAATTGCCGCCCGCGTCCAGATACTCGCGGAAGATCGGGCGGACCTCGTCCTCCGTCTTCCCGTAGGCGGCATGGAAACCGCCGGTGCCGAAGTTCATCGTGCCGAGCGCGATCCTGCTGACGCGCAGGCCCGACCGGCCGAGCAGGTAGTACTGATCCAGTGCCATGAAGGGAACTCCAAGCTTCAGAGGCGACCGGGGCCGGTCGCGTGACAGGCGATAGCGGCCTCAGTGATGTCCACTTTGGACCGGAACTACGAAGTTCACCGCCTTCTCGTCGAGGATCTTGTGCGTCGGATCGGCCAGGCCGATCCACACCTTGTGCGGTCCCGCCGGAAGCGACTGCAGGATGAGCGGTTCGCCGCTGCCGTCCGCCCAGTGCCAGGGCGCGTCGTCGACCGTGACGTGGATGTGGCCGATCCGCGGCGAGACGTCGAGCGCGGCCGGGCCGTAGACCGGGACGATCCGGAGGTTCTCCGCCCGGTAGCGCAGGACGACCAGGCCCATCGCGAGCTGTTCGGGCAACGGCGCGTCCACGACCAGCGACGGACGCGGCTGTGACGGCAGCGGCACCACGGGAGCGGGTGACCAGTCGGCGGCGGCGGCAGGGACCGGAGCGGCCTCGGCAGGAGGGGGAGGAGCGCTGCTGCAGGCAGCGGCGAGAACCGCGGCGGTCAAGGCGAAGGCGAGTTTCCCGAGGGAGGGCATGCGATCACGTTAGGACGGCCATCGGGGCCGCGGCGCCCGTCGGACGACGTCATCGGTGTACGTCACCCGTGACACTTTCCGGTGATGGCCAGGTGAACCGGCGTGATCCGGGGAATATCAGGAACACCGTTCCTGGGGCGGAGGAAAAGGAGAGAACGATGAATTCTCGGATCGCCGCCTTGGCGGCCACCGTCACGCTCATGGTCTCCGCGGGTGCCATCGCCGCGGCGCCGGCCTCCGCGGACCCGGTGCCCGGCAGCCCGAACAGGTTCTATGCCACCTGCGCCGTCGATCTGCTGGGTATTCCGGTGGGATGCCTGGAAAGCGACGAAGTGCACGCGACCCATATCTGCCAGTACGTGATGACCGGATTCGGGCTCGGGCTCGACTGCATCCAGCGCTGAGCGGAACCGGCCGGCTCGGTCAGGTGCCGAGCCAGCCGGGGTTCGCGGCGGCCCACGCCGGCAGGCGATGCCGGGTGGCGGCCAGTTCGGCGATCGCGGTCATCAGTCCACCTCGGACGGCCGGGACGTCCACCGCGGTTCCGTCCCGCCACAGCAGGAGATGTCGTGTGCGCAGCGGCACACCCCGCAGGGCCACCAACGAACCGGGTATCGCCGTCCTGGAGCCGAGCGACTGCGACAAGGCGACCGCCCGCGGGTCGCGTCGCATGATCTGCCGCAGCACCACCGGTTCCACCGCCCGCGCGGTGATCGTGCCGAGTCCGGCGCGGGCGCACTCGTCCGCCAGATGGTCGTGGAGCTCGTCGTCTCCGCCGGCCGTCGTGAGCCAGGTCGATCCGGCGAGTTCCGCCAGGGACGCTTCCCCGCGTCCGGCGGCGGGATGGTCGGGGGAGACGATCACGAAGATCGGTTCGGTCCCGATGGGAAGCAGGTGAACACCCTCCGGTGCGAGGAGTTCATGGCCGGGGTGGTCCACGTACAGCGCCAGTTCCACCGTGCCGTCGAGCAGCGCGGAGAACACCGCCGCCCGGTCGGTCATCGTGATCGGCGCGACCGGACGTTCTGGAGCGGTCGCGGCGACCGCCTCGCTCAAGGTCTCCGCGACGACCGTCGGAAGCGCGCCGATCCGCAGGAGCCCTTCCGGGGCATGGAACCGGCGGAGCGCGAGCTCGAGATCGTCCGCGGCGGCCAGAACCTCCCGGGCATGGTTCAGCACCACTTCGCCCAGCGCGGTGGGGTGGACGCCGTGCCGGTCGCGGTCGAACACCGTCCGGTCCAGCACGTGCTCGACCCGCTGGAGCTGGGCGCTCAACGCCGGCTGGGACAGCCCGAGCACGGTCGCGGCCTTCGCGAGGCTGCCCGCGTTCGCGATCGCGGCGAGCAGACGCAGGTGCCGGACGTCGAGTTCCACCGGCCAGGTACGGCTGCGGCGGGAGTGGATCACCGGGCCGATCATCGTTCGTCCCGGTCGACCATCGTGCGGAGTTTGTGCAGGGCACGGTGCTGGGCGACCCGGACGAGGCCCGGGCTGACCCGCAGGACGGCGCCGGTTTCGGGGGCCGACATGCCCACAGTGATGCGCAGCCGGAGGATGTCCTGCTGGATCCCGGGCAGGGTGCTCATCAGCCGGGTGAGCCGGTCGTGGCCGTCCGCGGCGAGGGCGTGCCGTTCGGGTTCGTTCGGCTCCGGCGTCGCGAGTTCGGGCAGCTCAGGGGTGGGTTCGGAGCGGTCCCGGGCTCGCCCCCGGAAGGCAGCGGCGACCTTCCGGGCGGCGATCCCCAGCACGGTCGTGAGAAACGACCCGCCGGTGGTCCGGGCGGTGGGAAGTGCGGTGAGCACGGCCAGGCAGGTCTCCTGCGCGACGTCGTCCGCGGCGACCACGCGCACCTCGGTCCCGCCCATCCGGCTGCGGCAGTAGTCCTCGACCACGGGCTGGACGAGACCCATCAACGCCGAAGTCGCGGCGGGGTCACCGCCGCGGGCGCGGGGGACGAGGGACTCGAGATCCGCCGTCAGCGCGCCGTCATCAGGGGGCGGAACCGCCCCCGGCGAGGTGCTTTCGCCGGGGGCGGTCCAGGTCAGGCGAGTTCCCAAAGCGCGGGAACGTTCGGCGGCTCCCAGCCGGGCATGGAGGTGTGCGGCTGGATCACGCGGTAGGTGCTCCCGCCGTACGTGGTGGTCGCGCCCGAGCCGTAGTAGGTGTACGGCGCCCAGGTGCCACCCGGCGGGTTCGACGTCGTCGGGCTGGTGGGGGTGGTGGTCGGCGTCGTGGTGGTGCTGGACGGCGGGTTGCCGGTGACCGTCAGACGCAGGCTGTAGACGCTCAGGATCTCCGAGATCGGCTGGAAGTAGATGGTGCCGCCGGAGGTGCAGTTGCCGGAGCCACCGGAGGTGACGCCCTGCGCCTGGTCGCCGGTGATCCACGAACCGCCGGAGTCACCGGGCTCGGCGCAGGCGTTGGTCCGGGTCAGGCCGGTGATGGTGCCCTCGGGGTAGGTGACCGAGGTGTTCTTCTGCAGGATGGTGCCGCAGCGCCAGCCCGTGGTGGAGCCGGAACGGCATACCGACGAGTTGACCGGAGCCTCGGTCGAACCGGCGACGGGCACGGTGCCCGGGTAGCGGTTGACCAGCGCACGCGGGGTGTTGCCCGCGTCGGCGCGGACCCACGCGTAGTCGTTGCCGGGGAAGCTGGAGCCGGCGACGGACCCGCTCGGGTTCGAGGTGCGGGTGCCGGTGGTGCCGCAGTGGCCGGCGGTCACGAAGCCGCCTTCGACCGCGAAGCCGATGGAGCAGCGGCCCGAGCCGAAGGTGTAGGCGTTGCCGCCGATGATGTCGATCAACGGGCGAGGCTTCTCGGTGCTGGCCTCGACGCGGACCAGGTCGGCCTGGACGCCGGACTTCGCCGCCCACGCTTTGGCGTCGGCTTCGCCACCGGCGTTGGCCAGGACGACGATCGAGTTGGTGGTGACGTCGGTGAACCAGCCGGGCACGGTCTTCGGCGCGCTGGTGGCCTTGGCGTCCAGCCGCAGCTTCGCCACGTCGAGCTGGGCGGCGCTGCGGGCGACGGTCTTCGGGGTCGCGCCCGCGGCGCGGACCAGGTCGGCCTGGGCGGCGTCGGTGACGGCCACGGTCAGCGCGGTTCCGGCGGCGTCCAGCCAGGATCCGGCGTAGGAGGCGCCGAGCTGCCGCTTGAGGGTGTTGTCGGTGATCGAGGCGCGCTGTTCGCTCGCGAGCCGGATCTTGGCCTGTTCGGGGCTGATCTTCAGGTCTCGGGACATCGCGGCCAGCATTTCCGACTGCGCCTGGTCGGCAGGCGTGGCCTGTTGACCGGCGCTCGCGCTCGGGGTCAGGGCGATGGCGGTGACCAAGCCTGCCCCGGTGATGGCCGCGGCTGTGGCGGCGAGGATCTTTTTGTTCATGTCGACGCTTTCCTCGAAACGGGCGGGGGAGGGGGATTCGTTCCCGACCGTACGAGGCGCATCACACGACTGGTACATACCATTTGGGTCATATCGCCCGGCTTGAGCGCCGGGCGATATGACGTTCGATCAAGCTCTTCCGATAGGAGATTCCGTTGCCCTGCAAGGGTTTCATCAATCGGAGGAGAGGGCCGGACCGGTATGTCCGATTCGGCTCGCCGTGCTGCTCACTTCGTCAATACCGTACTTTTGACGGGTATGGCAAAGGGAACGACGGAACTTCTCACGGAGTGAGGAATCCTCAGTGGGAAGCGCAGCGATAGCTGGTCGCGAGCGCCGGGTCGCCGTGACCCCGGTACCGCGAGACCTGCGGGTACGGGCAGAGATCGCGGGCGAGGCTCTGGTCACGGTTCGCCGCGGGCAGGGTCGCCGGGGCCTTGCCGTGTTCGACCCAGTCCACGAGCGCACCCAGCGCGTTCGTCGGCGCCGCGCCCGCGCCACCGAAGCAGTGCGCGACGCCCGGCGCGAGGAACAGCCGGTAGAAGTCGTTCACCCGCTGCGGCCCGCCCATCTCGCGTTCCACCTCACGGCGGTACTGGAGTGTGCCGCCGGGCGGGATCAACTGGTCGTCGGAGCCGACGAAGGTGATCAGTTTCCCGCCCGCCCGGCGGAAGTCCGACAGGTCGGGATCGGAGGTCCCGATGACGTCGTCGAATTCCCGCACCGACTGGCGGAAAACGTCCGCGAACTGGCGATAGGTCAGCTGCGAGGTGTCGAATCCGGGCTGCTTCTTCACGAACGACTGAACCCAGCCCACGGCCACCGGGAAGCCGGTGGGGGACGCGAGCTGGCTGAAGTCCGCGCCCTTGGGCAGTCCCGCCCAGAGCCTCCGTCCGTGCTCATCGGTCGGTCCGTCCCAGATCTTCCGCACGACCTCGGCATCCGCCGCGGTGACGGTGACCTCCTTGCCTTCGCAGGCCACCTTCGTGCCGATCAAGGAACGAGGGTCGTAGCCGCACTCGTCGGGCCGGTCCACGATGCCGTTGGTGACTCCGTCGCGGCCGTCGCAGGCCTTGATCGCGGCCTGCCGGAGCGCGGTGAAGACGCAGTCGCTCGGGAAGGTCTTGTCCTGGTTCATCACGACCCTCGGCCAGAGGGTCGCGACCGCGAACTCCGCCCAGTGCACGGCGGGCGCGTTCGCCAGGACGCCGTCGAAGTCGCCGGGGTAACGCTGCGCTTCGGAGTAGCCCTGACGGCCGCCGGTCGAGCAGCCGTTCCAGTACGAGTAGGTGACGTCTCGCTGGTAGAACCGCTGTGTCACATCCTTGCCGACGACAGCTGCTTCGTGCACGGAACGGGTCGAGAAGTTCTTCACCAGCGGCTTGTTGAGCTCGCCCTTCGCGGTGAGCGCCCACGAGGTGTCGAGGAACGTCAGGGGCACACCGGCGTCGGTCGTCACGCCGCTGTAGCCGTCCTTGACCGCCTGGACGAGCGGCGCGCCGAAGTCACCGGCCGTGTAGGCGCTGCCCCCGACGGCCTGGAGCCTGCCGGTCCATCCGCTGAGTGGGAGCGCGACGGCGACCTTGACGTGGTCGCCCGCCTTCCCATGGGTCAGCGTGACGGTGATTTCGCAGTACGCGGGTACGTCGGTGATCGGAGCCGGCGCCGAGAACGGGGTCTGCGGGAACGTGACGGTCCCGCCGGGCTTCCGCGCCGCCTCGACCGACTCGATCCGGGCCCCCGGTGGCGCGGAAACCGGGACGGCCGAGCACGACGACGTCGCCGCTTCGGCGGGCGCGGTCTGCGTGACCGAGGTCAGCACCAGTGGCAGGAGCGCGGCCAGCGGGGCCGCGGCCAGGAGTAGTTTCTTGCGTCTCATCACTTTCCTTCGTGGCGTTCCGTTTGAGGCCGAAAGTAGGCCGAACGTGTTGACACGCCGTCTACATCCTGTGGACGCCGCCGGTATGTCCAAACCGGACCGTGTGGGTATCGTCGGACGGACAGCCGCCACGGCTGAGGGGAGGAATGCCGCACCATGCCGCTTTTCGGACGGGAAGCCGAGCTGAAGGACCTGGGCGAACTCGTCGACGGGCCCGCTGCGGGCTGCGGCGGTGTCGTCGTCCAGGGGGAGGCCGGTGTCGGCAAGTCCGCCCTCGTGGCGGAAGCGGTGGCCGCGGCCACGGTCGGCGGCCTGCGGGTACTGCGCACCACCGGTGTCGAGGCCGAGCGGAACTTCGCCTACGCCGGGCTGCACCAGTTGCTGTACCCCGTCCGTGCCAGTGTGGACACGTTGCCCGCGCCGCAGCGATCGGCGCTCTGGACCGCGCTGGGCCTCGCCGAGACGGCGGAGCCGAACGCGTATCTGGTCGGGCTCGCCGCGCTGACCTTGCTTTCGGAAGAGGCGGCTGTCAAGCCATTGCTGATCGTCGCCGAGGACGTCCATTGGCTGGACCGCGAGAGCGCCGACGTCCTCGCGTTCGTGGCCCGGCGGATCGAGTCGGAACCGATCGTCCTGATCGCGACCCTCCGCGACGGGGAACCCTCTCCACTGCGCGACGCGGGACTGTCCTCAATGGACCTGTTTCCGCTGCCCGGCGACGTCGCGGCCGAGCTGCTGGACTCGGTGGCCCCGCGGCTCACCACCACGGTCCGGGCACGGGTGCTCGCCGAGGCGGCGGGGAATCCGCTGGCCCTGTCCGAGTTGCCGTCGGCCGCGTCGCGGGACGACTCGGTGCTGCCGTTGACCGAACGGCTCGAGCGCACCTTCGGCGACCGGTTCACCGTGTTGCCCGAGCCTGCCCGCACCACGCTGCTGGTCGCGGCGCTCGACGAAACCGGGTCGGTCGCCGAAACGCTGGCGGCCGCCGGGGCCCTGCTGGGCACGGGCGTCGGGCCGGAGGCTCTGGCGCTCGCCGCTGAGGCGCGTCTGATCGACCTCGAACCCGGCACGGTGACGTTCCGGCATCCGCTGATGCGCTCGGCCATCCCCGCGTCGGCGTCGTCCGAGGAACGTCGTCACGCTCATCTGGCCTTGGCCGAGACACTGCGCGGGCAGCCCGACCGGCGAGCCTGGCACCAGGCCGCGGCGGCCACCGGCGCCGACGAGGAGGTGGCGGGCCGGCTGGAAGACGCCGCCGACCGAGCCCGGCACCGAGGTGGGACGACGGCCGCGATCGCGGCGTTGGAGCAGGCCGCGCGGTTGAGCGCCGATCCGGAACGGCGGGCCGACAGGTTGCTGCGCGCCGCCGAACTGGCCGTCGAGTCCGGCGGCCGGGAGACGGCCGGGCGTCTGGTGGAGGACGCGCGGGCGGGCGAGCTCACGCCCCGGCAGCGATCGACCGCGAGCTGGTTGCTCAGCGGCTTCGAAGACGGCCTGCGAGAAGACCTTTCCCGCGTCGCGGAGCTGGCACGGCTGGCCGAGTCGGTCGCGGCCGACGGGCAGCCGGATCCGGCGATGCGGATCCTCTGGGGCGCGGCCATGCGCTGCTTCTGGTCCGAACCGGGCCCGCAGACCCGGCGGACGCTGCTGGCCGTGGCGGACGGGCTCCCGATCGAGAACTCGGATCCGCGTCTGATCGCCGTCGCCGCGTACGTCGCGCCGTTCGAGCGGGCCGAAGCCGTGCTCGGCGGACTTCGCGAACTCGCCGCCACGACCGGCACCGACCCTGAGGTCGACCGTTTTCTCGGCAGCGCGTCGCTGCAGATCGGCGCGGTCGACCTGGCCGCCCGGTTCTCGGCGGCCGCGGCTCCGGGCTTGCGGGCGCAAGGCAGGCTCGGGCTGTTGCCCCGGGCGCTTGCGGTCCAAGCGTGGAGCCGGGTCCGGCTGGGCGACCTCGCCGCGGCCGTTCCTGTCGCGGCGGAGGCGGCGAAGTTCGCCAAAGAGACCGGGCAGCCGTTCATGTACGGGCTCGCCACGGCGGTCCAGGCGGAGATCGCGGCGTTGCGTGGGGAGCACAAGCAGGCCAAGGCGCTGGCCGACGAGGCGGAGCGGGCCGGGCTCCCCGCCGGTGCCCGGCCGGTCCTGGCGACCGTCCAGCTCGCCCGAGGTATCGCGGCGTCGAGCGAAGGCCGTTTCGACGACGCGTTCGCCGACCTGCGACGACTGTTCGACCCGGCCGATCCCGCCTACCAGCTGGCCCTGCGCGTCTACTTCGTCGCGGAACTCGCCGAGGCGGCGATCCGGGCGGGGCAGGTCGAGGAGCTGCGGGAAGTCGTGACGGAGATGGAACAGCTGGCCACACCGGCACCCGCGCTGCAGATCGGATTGCGTTACGCCCGCGCGGTGCTCGACCCGAGCGACGAGCTGTTCGAGACCGCGTTGAGCGCGGATCTCGACGGCTGGCCCGCCGAACGTGGCCGGCTGCACCTGGCCTACGGCGAATGGCTGCGGCGGCAACGGCGCGTCGTGGACTCGCGGGCGCATCTGCGCACGGCGCGGGAGACGTTCGACGCGCTCGGCATGACCGCGTGGGCCGAGCGGGCCCGGCGGGAACTGCGGAGCGCGGGGGAGTCCAGCCCCAACCGCGGCCCGGACGCGCGGGAGAAGCTGACCCCGCACGAGCTGAGCATCGTCCAACTGGCCGCGGAGGGCCTGACCAATCGCGAAATCGGGCAGCGGCTCTACCTTTCCCACCGCACGGTGGGCACGCACCTGCACCGGATCTTCCCGAAGGTGGGCGTCACCTCCCGCGCGGAACTCAAGAAGGTCGTGAGTGATTTGGGTCGTTAGAACGACCCGGATCACTCACGACCCCGACGGTCACGCGACGGTCGCGTCCAGCTTGACCTCGATGTTCCCCCTCGTCGCCTTCGAGTAGGGGCACACCTGGTGCGCGCCCTGGACCAGTTCGTCGGCGGTGGCCTGATCGATGCCGGACGCCTCCAGGTGCAGGACGGCGCTCAGGTGGAACTCACCGGCGTCGGTGTCGTGGTGCAGGGTCACCTCGGCGACGACGGCGAGGTCGTTCAGCGGCACCTTCTTCACACCCGCGACGCGGCGGACGGCGCCGACGAAGCAGGACGCCCAGCCGGCGGCGAACAGCTGCTCGGGGTTCGTGCCGTTGCCGGCACCGCCGAAGGCCTTCGGCACGGCGAGGCTGACGTCGAGCACGCCGTCGTCGGAGGTGGCGCGGCCTCCGTTGCGGCCCTCCGCGGTCGAAGTGGCGACGGCGGTATACGTGGTTTCAGACATGTCGCAAACCTAGAAACCGACCGGCCGCGGCGGCGACTGTCGCATGACGTCACTTACGTACGTCGCCCCTGGGCGACGTACGCGACTGACGTCATCCGACGGTCGCGGCCGCCGTCCCGGCCGACCTACCTTCCGGTCATGTCCCTCGCGCCGCACGAAGTCCGGTACCGCTTCACCGTGCTCGGCCCGCCCGGCTTCACGAGTGGCGGCACCCGGCTGGATCTCGGCTCGCCGCAGCAGCAGGCCGTCCTGACGTCGTTGCTGGCCAACGCCGGCAGTTTCGTCCGGACCAGCGAGCTGATCGATGGCCTCTGGGGTGAGCGGGCGCCCGCCACCGGCGAGGCCGTCATCCGCACCTACATCTCCCGCCTCCGGCGGCTTCTTTCATTGCAGGGCCTGGGATCGGCGATCATCTCCCAGTCCGGCGGCTACAAACTGGAGCCCGAATCGTTCGAAGTGGACGCCACGGAATTCGCCCGGCTGGTCGAAAGCGCCCGCCAGAGTCGCACCGCGGCAATGGCGGCGAAACTGCTGGAGAGGGCGCTCGGTCTCTGGACAGGCACCGCATTGGCCGGCGTCCCCGGCGAGGCCGCCGAACACGAGCGCTCACGTCTGGAACGACTGAGGCTGACCGCTACCCAGGAACTGCTCCGGCTGAGGCTGGAGCTCGGGGAACACGCCGAAGTGGTCGCCGAGCTGCCTCTGCTCATCGAGCGAAACCGCCTCGAAGAACCGCTTTACGAGATCTACCTGCTCGCCCTCCAGCGCAGTGGGAGGCGGGCGGAGGCGCTTGAGCTCTACCGGACGGTCCACGCCCTCTTCGACGAGGAACTCGGCGTCCTGCCGGGGCCGAAACTGCGGGCGATCCACGAGAAGGTCCTCCGCGCCGAAGACGAACAGGCGCCCGTCGCCCTGAAGCCGGACGCGCTGTTCGTCGGGCGGGAACGCGAGCGCGCCGAGTTCCGGAGTCTGCTCGCGAGGGATCCTGATGGCGTCGAAGTGCTGTTCTTCAGCGGCCCGCCCGGGATCGGGAAGACGACGCTGCTGCGGAAGTTGGCCGAGGACGCCGAAACGTCGGGTAAGACCGTCCTGCTGCTCGACGACTTCACCGATCCGTACCTTCTCCGTCGTTCGCCCGAGGCCGGGATCGTGGTGATCGCGAGCCGGACCGGACCCGACGCCACCTGGCTCGTCGATCCGGAATGGTCGGGGAAGATCAGGCACCGCCGGCTCGAACCCTTGAGCACCAACGAGTCCGTGGCGCTGCTCGAAGCACGCAGGACCGATCCCGGCCTCATGAAGTCCATTGTGGACTTCGCGGCGGGCAATCCGTTCGCCTTGTCACTGGCCGCGGAGGTCAGCAGGTCGCCGCGAGACGACGCCGCACGCTACGTGATCGACACCGTGTACACGCACCTGGCGGGAAACCCGCCGTCGGAGGCACATCGGTGGGCGCTGTACGTCTGCGCGCAGGCCCGTCACACCACCGAAGAACTCCTCCGCGCGGTGCTGCCGGGAGGACGGCCTACGGAGCTGTTCGACTGGCTCCGCGGCCATCCCTGCGTCGAGGCGTCCACGCATGGCTTGGTCCTCGACGGCGTACTCCGTGAGGTGCTCGACAGACACCTCCGCTGGCGTGACCCGGCCGGTCGCGCACGGATGCACCACCGGATCGCCCGGGTCACGACCCCGCGGTGATCAGGCGCGCAGCCATACCGCCGTATCCGTCGGCAGATCGCCGTCGAGCGGGCCACTGGCCAGCAGCACTTCACTGTGCGGTGGCAAGGAGACCGGCGACGCCGAGAAGTTCAGCACGAAGGTGAACCCCGGCTCCCGGGTGAACGCGAGAACGCCGTCACCGAGCGAAAGCCACTCCAACTCACCCGGGCCGAGCGCGGGATGGTCGCCTCGCAGGCGCAGGCCCTCGCGGTACAGCCGGAGCATCGACGCCGGATCGGCCGCCTGCGCCTCCGCCGTGCTGGAGCGCCACTCCGCGGGCTGGGGCAGCCAGGTCCCGCCCGCGCCGAAGCCGAACGGCGGGGCGTCGCCGGACCAGGGGAGCGGCACCCGGCAGCCGTCGCGACCGGGGTCGGCACCGTTCGTCCGCGCCCACACGGGGTCCTGCCGGAGCCCGTCCGGGATGTCCTCGATCTCCCACAGGCCGAGCTCTTCGCCCTGGTAGACGTACAGACCACCGGGCAGCGCGAGGGTCAGCAGCGCCGCCGCCCGTGCCCGGCGGGTGCCTAGTTCGCGATCCACCGGCGTTCCGTGCAGCCGGTCCGCGAACGCGAAGCCGGTGTCGCCCTCACGGCCGTAGCGGGTGACATGCCTGGTGACGTCGTGGTTCGACAGTACCCAGGCCGCGGGAGCGTCGACCTCCTTGTGCGCCGTCAGCGTCCGCTCGATGACATCCCGGAACCGCGAGAAATCCCACGGGCACACCAGGAAGTCGAAGTTGAACGCCGCGTGCAGTTCGTCGCGACGGAGATAACGGGCGGCGCGGGACATGTCCGGCAGCCACATCTCGCCGACCAGGACCCGGTCTCCCGGGTAGCTGTCGGCGATCTTGCGCCACGACCGGTAGATCTCGTGCAGCCCCTCCTGATCCGAGAACGGGGTCTCGTCGCCAGGGTCGACGTCGGGCAGCCTCGGGTCCTTGACCAGCCCGTCGGCGACGTCGATCCGGAACCCGTCGACACCGCGGTCGAACCAGAACCGCAGCACGTCCTCGAAATCCGCGCGGATGTCCTGGTTGTCCCAGTTGAAGTCCGGCTGCCGCGAGCTGTAGAGGTGCAGGTACCACTCGCCGTCGGGCACCCGCGTCCAGGCGGAACCACCGAAACGCGACTTCCAGTTGTTCGGCGGCTCGGAGCCGTCCGGTCCGCGGCCGGGGCGGAACCAGAACCGTCGCCGCTCGGGCGATCCCGGTTCGGCCGCCAGCGCCTCCTGGAACCAGCGGTGCTCGTCGGAGCAGTGGTTCGGCACGATGTCGATGATCACGCGGATGCCGCGCGCGTGGGCGGCGGTGATCAGGTCCTCCGCCTCGGCGAGTGTGCCGAAGAGCGGGTCGATCTCCCGGAAGTCGGCGACGTCGTAGCCGCCGTCGTCCATCGGCGACGGATACCACGGGGTGAACCAGATCGCGTCGATCCCCAGTTCCGCCAGGTAGTCCAGCCGCGCGCGGACCCCGGCGAGATCGCCGACGCCGTCGCCGTTCCCGTCGGCGAAACTGCGGATGTAGACCTGGTAGATCGCCGCGCTCCGCCACCATCCGGCGGACTGCCCCAATGCGGTCACGAAGTGTCCTCCTCAATCGTTGTGGAAACCCCGAATGCGGCGAGATTCAGCCTTTGACTCCGCCGGCGGTGAGCCCGGCGAGGATGTGCCGCTGGAACGCCAGGAACAGCGCCACCATCGGCAGGCTGGCCAGCACCATGCCGGCGACGAGCACGTTCAGCGGCATGTCGATGGCCACGCGTTGCAGCATCACCGAAAGCGTCTGCTTTTCGGTGTCCGGGAACACCAGCAGCGGCCAGATGAAGTCCTTCCACGCGGCCACCACCGCGAGGATCGAGACCACGGCGAGGATCGGCCGCGAGATCGGCAGGATGATCCGCCACAGCGTGCGCACCGGCCCGGCGCCGTCGAGCCGCGCGGCTTCGAGCAGCTCGTCCGGGATCTGGTCGAAGAACCGTTTCAGCAGATAGATGTTGAACGCGTTGGCGGCGGCGGGCAGCCAGACCGCCGCCGGTGAGTTGATCAGGTTGACGTGCAGGAGCGGCAGATCGGTGATCGTCACGTAGGTCGGCACCAGCAGCGCGGCCGCCGGCAACATCAGTGTCGCCAGCATCAGCCCCAGGACGACGTTGCCGAACTTCGGCCGCAGCTTCGACAACGCGAACGCCGCGGGAACGTCGATGGCCAGCTGGGCCAGCCAAGCACCCCCGGCGACGATGATCGTGTTGAGGAAGTACTTGCCGAGACTCAGCTGATCCCAGGCATCGGCGAAGGTCTCCGGATGCCATTCGGCCGGGATGAACGTCGCCGGTGTCCGCGCCAGTTCCTGCGGCGACTTCATCGCACCCGTCACGGCCCAGTACAGCGGGAACAGGAACGCGAGGATGAACAGCAGCAGCGTGCAGCCGAAGACGACGGCGTACCCGATCCTGCCGCGGCGGCTGCGGAGCGCGCCGGGGGAGACCAGCGTCCTCATGACTGATCCGCCTTCCTGGTCAGGCGCACGTACAGCGCGGAGAACACACCGAGCGCGACGAACAACAGCAGGCTCAGCGCGCTGGCCGAACCGAAGTCGTTGTAGACGAAGGCGTAGCGGTACAGCAGCAGGAGCACGGTGACGGTGGAGTCGTCCGGTCCGCCGCCGGTCATCACGTACGGCTCGGTGAACACCTGCATGGTCGCGACGACCTGCAGCAGCAGGAGCACCAGCAGCACGAAGCGGGTCTGCGGCAGGGTGACGTGGATCAGGCGTTTCCACAGCCCGGCGCCGTCGAGTTCCGCGGCTTCGTAGAGCTCGCCGGGGATCGTGCCGAGAGCCGCCAGGTAGATCAGCGTCGTGCTCCCCATGTTCGCCCACGTGGACACGAAGACGAGCGAGAGCATCGAGGTGTCACTGGAGTCGAGCCATTGCCCGCCGGACAGGCCGACCGCGCCGAGCGCCGAGTTGAACAGGCCGGAACCTGGGTCGTAGAACCACTTCCACATCAGGGCGGTGACCACCGGTGGCAACATCACCGGCAGGTAGACGGCGAGCCGGAAGAACGCCTTGGCGTGCCTGAGTTCGTTGAGCAGCACCGCGGTCAGGAACGGGACCACGAAGCCGAAGACCAACGCCAGTCCGGTGAACAGCAGGGTGTTGCGCCAGGCGACGCCGAACAGTGGGTCGTCGAAGAGCCGGGTGAAGTTGTCGAAGCCGACCCACGTGGCCGGGTTGACGAAGTCGACCTGCTGGAAGCTCAGCAGTACCCCGCGCACGATCGGGTACCAGGAGAACAGGGCGAAGACCACGAGCGCGGCGCACAACAGGCCGTACGCGGTGAGGTTCTCCTTGAGCTTGCGGCGCAACCGGATCCGGCGGCGTTCGGCCGCGGACGCGACCGGGCGACCGGCCCGCGACGACGAGGTCGCGGGCCAGTCGAGGACGCTACTTGACTTGGGCGAGGACACTGTTGACCTTCGACTCGGCCGACGAAAGCTGCTGATCGATGTTCACGTTCCGATCGGTGAGCACCGCCTGCATCACGCTGTCGAGGATCGCGTAGACCTGCTGCGCGTTCGGCGGTTCGATGCTGCCCTTGATGCTGGAGCTGGCGTCCACATAGGACTTGAAGTTCTCGGCCGGGACGTTGGCGTGCTTGGCCTTGAGCGCGAGCTGCTGATCGCGTACGGCGCCCTGCCAGATGTCCGGCGTCGGCTCGGCCGGCAGCCCGACCGGCTGCTTGCCGTCGACGTACTGCTGGACGTGCTTCTCGAACCGCTCCGGGTTGAGGTACTTCCACCGGACCCATTCGAGGCCCGCCTTGATCTTCTCCGGCGTGGCCTTGGGGTTGATCATGTAGCCCTCGCCGCCGAGCAGCGTGCCCTGCCCGCCCGGCATCCCGGCGACGCCGTAGTCCTCGTATTTGCCGTTGAACTGCTTGACCAGCACCAGCACGTTGTCCGGAGCGGCCATGTACATGCCGAGCTGGCCGGCGCCCATCATGCGCTGGACGTCCTGTGCTTCGAGAAGTTGCTTGGCGCCCATGGTGTCGTCGTCCCACCGCATGGCGCGCAGCTGGTTCAGGGCGGCCTTGGCCTTGTCGTTGTTGAACGCGGCGACCCACTTGTCGCCGTCCTTGCGGGCGACCTCGCTGCCCATCGAGTAGAGCCAGCCGGTGAGATGCCAGCCGCCCTGGTTGTTCTTGCTGTAGTCGGCGTACCCGACGGTGCCGTTGCCCAGCGCGGCGATCTTCTTCGCGGCCTCGCGGACCTCGTCCCAGGTCGACGGCGGCTTGTTCGGGTCGAGCCCGGCCTTCTGGAACAGCGGGCGGCTGTAGAGCAGGCCCATGCTGTAGTTCATCGTCGGCAGGCCGTACAGCTTGCCGCTGGAGTCGCGGAAGTTGTCCAGCAGCTCCGGCTTGATGTCGTTGACGTTCTTCAAGCCTTTGGCCGCTTCGGTGATGTCGGCCGCCTGACGGCGCGCGATGATCTGCGCGGGGTCGGTGAAGTAGACGTAGTAGACGTCTTCCAGCTGCCCGCTGGCGAGTTTGGCGGAGAAGGTCTTCGGGTCCATGAACCCTTCGTGCGGCTCGATGTCGATGTCCGGATGGGACTCCTCGAACTCCTTGACATCGGCGTCGAACACGCCGCGCTCGAACGGCTGGCTGGTCGGCGGCTGGCCGGTGACGGTGATCTTGACCTTGCCTCCGGCGCCGGTGTCGCCGGTGCCGGAACCGCAAGCGGCCACCCCCAGAGTGAGCCCACCCGCAAGGAGCAGGCAGAACATCCGGCGGCGCACGGGTGGGGACCAAGTGCTGCTCATCTTCAAGCCTCATCTCGGGATCGCGACGGCTGTCACGTGATTGCGGTCACTCTAAAGTGAAGACCAGATTGACGCAATAACTGGATGAGAACTTGCAACTTACCGACAATGACGAACGCCGAACGCAAACCAGGCACCTTCTCGCACACGCCCTGAGCGAGAAGGTGCCTGGTTGCGGAAAGCCGGGTTACCGGCGGGCGGTGGAGCCCCGGACGACGAGTTCGGGCGCGAACAGCAGTTCCTCGGCCGCCACCTCGCCCCCGTTTATGCGCTTGACCAGCAGTTCCACCACGGCGCGGCCCATCGCCTCGATCGGCTGGCGGGTGGTGGTCAGGGGCGGGTCGATGCAGTTCATCAGCGCGGAATCGTCGTAGCCGACCACCGAGATGTCGTCGGGCACCGAGAGTCCCTGCCGTCGCGCGGCGCGGATCGCGCCGAGGGCCAGCAGGTCACTCGCGCACAGAACGGCCGTGGCGCCGCGTGGGTACAGCCGGGCCGCCGCCGCGTGTCCGCCCTCGATGGAGAACATGCCGTGCTCGACCAGTTCGTCGAGCACCGGGAGTCCGAGTTTTCCGGCGTAGGCACGGAAAGCCTCGAGTTTGCGCTGTGAAGGCACGTGGTCCGTCGGGCCGAGGACGAGTCCGATCTTCTCGTGCCCGAGCGAACTCAGATGGCCGACGACCTGCTCCACGGCCACCGCGTCGTCGCAGGAGATCTGCGGCAGCCCGAGGTGGTCGACGGCGGCGTTGATCAGCACCGTCGGCAGGCGACGTTCGGCGAGGTGGTGGTAGTGGGAGTGCACCGCGTCGGCCTGCGCGTACAGCCCGCCGGCGAACACGACACCGGAAACCTGTTGTTGCAGCAGCAGTTCGACGTACTCCGCTTCGGACACCCCGCCCGCGGTGCGGGTGCACAGCACCGGGGTGAAACCCTGCTGGGCGAGGGCGTTGCCCATGATCTCGGCCAGGGCGGGGAAGATGGGATTCTGCAGCTCGGGCAGGACCAGGCCGACCAGGCGGGCGCGGTCGCCGCGCAACTGGGTCGGCCGTTCGTAGCCCATCACGTCCAGCGCGGTGAGGACGGCGGCCCTGGTGCTCGCGGACACCCCGGACCGGCCGTTGAGGACCCGGCTGACCGTGGCTTCGCTGACCCCGACCGTGCGGGCGACTTCGGCAAGACGACGCGTCATGAGTGAAACTTTACCGCAATCGAGCGCAAAACCTAGACATCAGCTGTCATGGGTGGCGATCGGGGTTTGCGGCATGATCTCCGCATGCCCACTTCGCTGGAAGACGCCGTCGACCGGCTGTACGCCGTCTTCGCGAGCGAGCGCCGTCCGAAGAGGATCGATCACTGCTCACACTGCGTGCCCGACGCCGAGATCAAGCGGATGCTGGCGCCCGGGCCGGTTCGGGAGATCCCCGTGGACGCGCTCCGCGGCTACGTGGCCGGCGCGCCTGTCGACGCCGGGACGGTGGACGACTACCGCTACTTCCTTCCGCGCATTCTGCATATCGCCGTGACCGAAGGTTTTCTCCTGTGCGACCTGGACTTCGTCCTGCGGCGGGTCGCCTCGGCGGGCCTGCGGGACTGGCCCGCCGCCGAGCGGGACGCCGTGTCCGGGCTCGCGCACGCGTTATGGCGCCGCACGTTGGCTTCCCCCGACGTCGAAGCGGAACCGGTGCTGGGCGCGATCGCCGAACTGGGGGAGGATCTCGGTCCGTATCTGACGGAGTGGGAGGCCGCGCTCACGGAACACGCCGGGGCGACTCGTCTGCTGGAGTTCATGCGGCAGTGCTACGGGTGGCTGGAGCCCCGGCGCCGGCTGTGGGTGCCCGGGTGGCCCACCGCTGCCGCGGCCACGGTGGAAGCGTGGCTCTCCGGCCCCGGGGCGACCACTGCGGTGACCGCGGCCGCAGAGGTATCCGACGATGACGTCGCCGAAGTGTTGCTGGAGATCCTCGCTATGGCCTGAACTCCGGCGGCGCGTTCAGAGGGCTAAACGCGTGTGACCCGGAAGTCGCGTGAGGACGGGACCAGGGCGGCGGCCGCGGGTGCGGCGAAGCAGATCACGGCGCATGCCGCCAGTACCGGCACTGCCCCGAACTGGGCGATCGCGGGAGCGATGAGCGCGAGTCCCGCCGGAGCCAGGCCGTACGAGAACAGGAAGTCCAAAGAGGACACTCGCGCGAGCTTGTCCGGCTCGACCTCCCGCTGGGTCGCGGTGAACCACGGGACGTTGAACAGTTCGATGCCCAGCCCCGCGACGGCGTAGGCGGCGATGACGAAAGCCGGGTGCACCGGGAACAGCAGGCTCAGTGGCGCGAATCCGTAGCAGCCCAGGCCGATCAGCGCGGCCCAGCCCTGCCGTCGTGGCCGCCAGCGTGAAATGACGACGGCGCCCGCGAGCGCGCCGAGCGTGTACGCGGTCAGCCCGCCCGCGAGGACGGCTTCGGTGTCGTAGCGATCGCGGCTGACCAGTGGCAGTACGACGCCGGTGGCCGAGTAGCCGGTGGCGATCACGGCGGTCAGAGCGCCCAGGCCCGCCAGGAACCACGGGTGACGGCGAGCTTCCCGGAGCCCGTCGGCGAACTCGCGGAAGAAGTGGGTCTTGGTGGCGGACCGGGTCGGCGTGAAGGTGCCTCGTGGCGGGATCAGTGCCGCGCCCACCCACAAGACCCCGGTGCCGATGACGAGGACGGACGTCGAGGCGACGACGGCGAGCAACGCCGTCAGGCCGGGAGCGACCAGTGTCGTGACCCGCACCGCGAGGGTCATCGCGGCGTTGGCCTGCTGGCGCCGGTCTTCGGCGATCACCTCCGCGGTCAGCGCCTGGAACGCCGGGCGGCACGCCCCCTGTCCGACCCCGACGACGGCGGACGCGACGGCCATCAGCAGCACCGACCGGCCCATCCCGAAGGCGATGAGCGGCGTGGCGAGACCCGCGATGAGACCCGCCCAGAGCACCACGCGACGTCGTGAGTGCCGGTCCGCGAGCACCCCGGCCACCGGTACGGCCACCAGGAAACCCGCGGTGCGCGCGGCCAGGACGACGCCCAGTTCGACGGCCGAGAGCGATCGTTCGAGCACGGCCAGCCCGAGGATGAACGGCAGTGCCCATGTCGCCAGCCCGGACGCGGTGTTCCCGGTCCAGAGTCGCACGAAGGGCAGGCTGCGGAACACCGGGACGGTGTCGTCGGTCACTGGGTTCGCACCTCAACTCACTTGAAATCGGTAATCGTTATCGGTAACTCTATCGGGTGACACTGTGAGGGCTGGAGGATCCATGGCATTTCCCGTACGGCTGGCGACCGCGTCCGTCGTCATGGCGCTGGTCGCGGGCTGCGCCACCGGCACATCCGATCAGGGGGCGCCGGCCGCCGCCGCACCGGGCGCGATCGAGAGTTGCGGTAAGCGGTCGGCGTTCGCCGCCGCGCCGCAGCGCGTCGTCGCGTTGGACCAGTCGTCGACCGAGACGCTGCTGGCCCTGGGGGCGGGCGGCAAACTGGCGGGCACGGCCAACCTGAAGACCAAGGTGTCGCCGGAGTACGCCGCCGAGTACGCGAAGATCCCGGTGCTGTCGCCCAAGGTCCTGACCGCCGAGCCGTTGCGCGCGGCGAATCCCGACTTCGTGACGGCGTCGTTCAAGGAACTCTTCACCGCCGACCGGGCTGGCACCCGCGACGAGCTGGAAGCCCTCGGCGTCCCCACCTACGTCAGCGCGGTCAACTGCCCGGACGGCGCCACCGAGGCGTTCGAGAGGCTGTTCCGGGACTATGAGAACCTGGGCAAGGTCCTCGGCGTCGCCGACCGCGCGAGCGAACTCGCCAAGATGCAGCGCGCCGTTCTGGCCGAGGCACGCCAGGCGGCGGCGAAACGACCGCAGGGCCTCAAAGTCGCTTGGGTCTACTCGGTGTTCAAAGACGTCCCGTACGTCGCCGGACGCACCGGGATGCCGAGTGAGATGAGCCGGATTTCCGGCGTGACCAACGTTTTCGACGACATCGACCAGGAATGGCCCGAGGTCTCGTGGGAGGCGATCGCCGGCCGCGCGCCCGACGTCATCGTGATCGGCGACCTGTCCGAACGCGGGAATCCCGGTGACACCGCGGACGAGAAGCTCGCGATGATGCGGGCGCATCCGGTGCTCGGGCAGCTACCCGCGGTGCGCGACGGCAAGATCATCAAGCTGCCGGGGATCGAACTCGACGCCTCCGTGCGCACGGTCAACGCGTTGCGCGCCTTCGGTTCCGGGCTCGCCGCCCTCGGCCATGGCTGACCCGGCGCTGCTCGACCCCGCGTTCGACCCCGCTGCCGAACCGGTCGTCGAGGCACGTCCGGCGGCGGAACCGGTCCGGCGCCGCGGGCTGCTGATCGCGGTCTGGCTGCTCCTGCTGGTCGTTTCGCTCGTCGTCGCGACGCGCGTCGGGCAGGGCGGCGGGATCGGCTGGGCGGAACTCGGCCGGGCCGCCGGGACGCGGCTCGGCCTTCCGGTCCAACCGCTGCCGAGGCTGGCGGATTCGCTGATCTGGGATCTGCGTGTGCCGCGGGTCCTGCTGGCGGCACTGGTCGGCGCGATCCTCGCGGTCTGCGGCGCGGCCCTGCAGAGCGTCACCCGCAACGCGCTCGCCGACCCCTATCTGCTGGGCGTCTCTTCGGGCGCGTCCACCGGCGCGGTCGTCGTGGTGGTGCTCGGGTTCGCCGGTTCGCAGCTCGGCGTCACCGGTGGTGCGTTCGCCGGGGCGCTCCTGTCGTTCGGGCTGCTGATGCTTCTGTTGCGGCGGCGGGGTGTCGACTCGGTGCGCATCGTGCTGACCGGCGTCGTGGTCGCCGAACTGTTCGCGGCGCTGACGTCACTGGTGATCATGTCCTCCGGCGACGCGGACAGCACCCGCGCGCTGGCCCACTGGCTGCTCGGCTCGATGGCACCGGCCCGCTGGCAGTCGGTCTTCGTCTGCGCGCTCGCCGCCGCGATCGGCCTGCTGGTCATCTGGTCGTGCTCGGCCGCGCTGGACGGGTTCGCGTTCGGCTCGGACACCGCCGCGTCCCTGGGCATCGACGTCCGCACGACCCGAACCGTCCTGCTGGTGACGACGTCCCTGCTGACCGCGGTCGCGGTGGCGGCCGTCGGTGCGATCGGCTTCGTCGGCCTGATCGTCCCGCACGGCGTGCGGTTCCTGGCCGGGCCGTCGCATCGGCTGCTGCTCCCGCTTTCGGCGGTGGCCGGCGCCGTGTTCCTGGTCTGGACCGACGCGGTGGCGCGGGTGCTGTTCGCGCCGCTGGAGGTGCCTGTCGGGGTGTTCACCGCGTTGATCGGGGTTCCGTTGTTCCTGCTGGTGCTGCGTAGACGGGGAGAACTGTGAGGATCGAGGCCCGCGGGGTCGGCTGGGGTGTGCCCGGCAAGGCGATCGTGCGCGACGTGGATCTCGTCGTCGAGCCGGGGGAGACCGTCGGCGTGATCGGACCGAACGGATCCGGCAAGTCGTCGCTGCTGCGCTGCCTCGCGGGACTGCGCGTCCCGACGGCGGGCGAGGTCCATTACGACGGTGTCGACATCTCTACCTGGCCGGCCGGAGTCAGGGCGCGGCACACGGCTTTCGTCGAGCAGAGCGCCGAGACCGACAGCGACCTCCGCGTCGCCGACGTCGCCATGCTCGGCCGCACGGCGTACCGCTCCCGCTGGCGGGCGCCCGACACGACGGACCGGGCGATCGTCGCGGCGGCGCTGGACCGGCTCGACCTCGGGCCGCTCGCCGACCGGCCGTGGAAACAGCTCTCCGGCGGGGAACGGCAGCGTGCGCATCTCGCGCGGGCGCTGGCGCAACGTCCGTGGGCGTTGCTGCTCGACGAGCCGACCAACCACCTCGACGTCCGCCATCAGCTGGATCTCATGGACCTCGTCACCGAGACCTCGCAGACCGTCGTGATCGTCCTGCACGACCTCACGCTCGCCGCGCGGTACTGCGATCGTCTGGTCTTGATGCGGGACGGCACGCTCGTGGCGGACGGCCCGGCCGGCGACGTCCTCACCGCGTCGTCACTGCGGGAGGTCTTCGAAGTGGACGCCGAAGTGGGCCTCGACCAGGACGGATACCTTTCCGTTCGCTACCGGGGAGCGAGCAGGAAGGATAACGAACGGGTAACGCGGTGATCCACGGCCGATCCCAGTCCGTAGTACCCGGTATGGCCCGGGCGTCCTCGATGCGCGACACAGGGCCCTCCCGCGCTCTACTCTGCCTCCCGTGCGCATGCTGACCCCGACCGGAGGCCCGGCGCGGCGTCTCCGCGGCGGGGCCGTGGGCCTGCTGACCGGGACGCTCGCGACCGGCGCCCATCTGGGCGCCAACGGACGCGTCCCCGACATGGGTGTCGTCGTGCTGCTCGTCGCACTGCTGAGCTGGGTGGCGTACGCGTTCGCGGGCCGCCAGCGCGGTCCGCTCGCCATCCTCGGGCTCGTGGCCGGCGGGCAACTGGCGATGCACGCGTCGCTCGGTTTTCTGGTCTGGGAAGCGCACTCCCATCACACCGAAGCCCCGGGCAACGGCCTGCTCATGACGGCCGGCCACGCGATCGCCACCCTCGTGGTCGTCGCGGTGCTGTCCGGAGCCGAACGCGTGGTCTTCGCCCTCACGAAGCTGATCGCCGCGGTCCTTCCGCGCCGCCTGACGCCGCGGCCCGCGACGGCGCCGCTGCGGATCCACGTCCCGCTCGCGGTGGAGCACCCCGCGACCGAGGCGCTCCTGCGTGACGTGCTCTCCAGGCGCGGTCCGCCGGTGTCGTTCGCCTGATCCCCGAAACCCTGCCGAGACCCGTGTCGCGGCAGGGCTCAGCACGTGCGCCGTGACCACTTCCGGCGCGCGGCGCAGGCGCACGCCTCCCCACCGACGCCTCAGGAGTTCCCCCATGGCAACGCAAACCGAACCGACCACGAGCCCACCGCGCGCCTCCGCCTGGCGCGGGCTGTTCCTCCGGCTGCATTTCTACGCCGGCGTCCTCGTCGGCCCCTTCGTCCTCATCGCCGCGCTCACCGGTGTTCTGTACGCGGCGACCCCGCAAATGGAGTCCTGGGTCTATTCCGACCAGTTGCGGGCCCCCGTCGGCCTGAACCAGGTTTCCCTCGCCGATCAGGTGAAGGCGGCGCAGGCCGCCAAACCCGGCGCCGACCTCGTCGCCGTCCGTCCCGCGCCCGAACCGGGCGACACGACCCGGGTGCTGTTCGCCGAAGAAGGACTCGGCGAGTCGGAACGCCGGGCGGTCTTCGTCGACCCCGCCACCGGACAGGTGCGCGGTGATCTCGTCGCGTACGGCTCGAGCGGCGCCTTGCCTCTCCGGACGACGCTCGATCAGTTGCACCGCAACCTGTTGCTCGGCGAACCGGGGCGGCTCTACAGCGAGCTGGCCGCCTCGTGGCTGTGGGTGGTCGCGCTCGGTGGTCTCGTGCTGTGGGTGAGCCGTCGTCGTACCCGCCGGAACGAGAAGGCCGCGAAAACCGAGTCCCCGCGCGGAAAATCGGTCCGCAAACACGGAACCGTCGGTCTGTGGGTGCTGCTCGGCGCGTTGTTCCTTTCCGCGACAGGGTTGACGTGGTCGGCGTACGCGGGAGAGAACGTGTCCTCCCTGCGTGAATCCCTCGGCTGGTCGACACCGGCGCTGAAGGTGACGGGGACCGACGAGCACGCCGGGCATTCAGGGCACGGGGAGGCACCCGCCGCTCCCGCTCCCGCGCGGCCGGAAAGCGTGGACGCGATGCTGGCGTCCGCCCGCGCCGCCGGAATCGACGCGGCCTCGGTGGAGATCGGACTGCCCACGAAACCCGGATCTCCCTGGCAGGTGGCGGAAGTCGAACGCGGCTGGCCCACCCAGGTCGACGCCGTCGCGGTCGACGGCACCACCGGGCAGATCCTCGGCGAGGTCCGCTTCGACGACTACCCGCTGATGGCGAAGCTCGCCCGCTGGGGGATCGACGCGCATATGGGTGTGCTCTTCGGCTGGCCCAACCAGATCGCGTTGCTCCTGCTCGGCGCCGGGCTGGTCACGCTCGTCGTGCTCGGCTACCGGATGTGGTGGAAGCGCAGGCCGACCCGCGCCACGGGGCTGACCTTCGGCCGTCCCATCGCGCGCGGGCAATGGCGGAAGGTCCCGCCCGCGTTGATGATCGGGCTCCTCGTGCTCGCCGCGGCGGTCGGCTGGTTCATTCCGCTGTTCGGGATCAGCCTGCTGGCGTTCCTGGTGATCGATCTGCTGCTGGGCCTCCGGTCCGGCAGCAGGTCGAAACCCGATTCCACCGACGTCACCGTGTGACGCAGGTCCCGGCAAGGTCGATTACCGAGCCAGGTGGGTCGTGAGTGGCGTTTCGGGTTAGAACCCGAAACGCCACTCACGACCCCACCTGCTCGGCAGTTGTGCGACTTTGCCGGGTCCTGCCGTGTGACGGCGCGGGGCCCGGATTCATGACCTGATCCCGACGCCGGTCAGGTCGGCGCTCGCCGTCCACAACCGGGCGGCGAGATCGGCGTCGGCCAGCCTGCCGCGGACCGGTTCGAGCCGGGGCTCACCGCGCAGGCCGAACACCCTGGGCCCGAACATCTCGCCACCGCGCACGGCCGGGTCCAGTACCGCACGGACCGCGGGCCAGGCGCCGGCCTCCTTGCCCTGCAGGAGAAGTCCCGCCGGGAACTTCCGTCCGCTCGGCGTCTCGTGCACCGGCCTGGCCGGGGTCAGGGAGTCGAGGGCGCCGCCCGGATGGTCGACGACGCTCATCGCCTTGCTCCCGGTCGCGCGCAGCCGCCGGTCGAGCTCGAAGGCGAACAGCATCTGGGCCTGCTTCGATCGCGAGTAGGTGCGTTTGGGCTGGTAATCCCGCTCGCTCTGCAGGTCGTCGAGGTCGAGTTCGGCCGACTTGCCCACGAAACTGCCGGTCGTGACGACACGCCCGCCCGCCTCGAGCAGGGGCATCAAGCGGTGGACCAGGACGAAATGCCCGAGATGGTTGGTGGCGAACATCAACTCGTGCCCCTCGGGCGTCTCGCGTCGAGCCGGTTCCTCCAGGAGGACGCCCGCGTTGCAGACGACCGCGTCGAGCCGCTCGATCTCCAGTGTGTCCACAGAGGACTCGATGGACGCGAGATCGGAAAGGTCGAGTTCCAGATGACCGAGCCGGGCGTCCGAGACTCGGGACCGGATCGACTTCATCGCCGCCTCGGCCTTGGCGGCGTTCCGGCTGCCGAGGAGCACGGTGGCCCCGGTCCCGGCCAGTTGCTCGGCGACGAAGTAGCCGATCCCCGCGTTGCCGCCGGTGACGAGGAAGGTCTTGCCCTCGGCGCGAGGCGGGTGGTGGACGTCCCAGTGCGACATGATGGCCCCTTGTTCAAAGTCGAAGTCACTTCGAATATATACTCACTCTGAGTTCGGAGTGACTTCGATGTATCATGACTCGCATGGCACAGGCAGAGCCGGGCAGGCGTGAGCGGAAGAAGGCGGCGACCCGGCAGGCGCTCTCGGGGGCGGCGCGGGACCTGTTCTTGGAGCGGGGTTTCGACAACGTCACCGTCGCCGAGATCGCGGACGCGGCGGATACGGCGGTGTCGACGCTGTTCGCGCACTTTCCGGGCGGTAAGGAAGCGCTGGTCCTCGGCCACGGAGGCGAACGCGAAGAGGCCTTGGCCGCCGCGGTGCGGAACCGTGCCGACGGCGTCACGATCCTGCAAGCGCTGCGCGACTTCCTCGCGACTCGCGGTCCGTTCGACCCGGCGCCCGATCCGCTGTCGCGCCGGGTCGCGGATCTGGTCGTCGCCACCCCGGCCTTGCGTGCTTACGCCAGGACGCTGTGGACCGGTTGCGAGGCCGCGCTGGCCGAGGTGATCGCCGAGCAGGCGGGCGAGGAGGCGTTCTCCGCGCGTCTGCTGGCCCGCTACGTCCTGGAGATCCCCGATCTGGCGGGCACCGAACCGGATCCGCCCGCCGCGCTGGACGCCGCTTTCGCCCACCTGCGACGAGGCTGGCCGGGGCTAATCTGAAGAGATGAAGGGTCTGCTCCTGCGACTGTCCGCGGTGGACGCCGACGCGGAAGCCGCGGTCCGGGTCATCGCCTACTTCGACGAACTCGTGGCCCGGCAGGCCCGCCTTTCCGATCTCGTGCGCGCCACCGCGGTGCTGGCGGATTGCGTGGCCGGGCTGACGAGGGACGGCACGCAGCTGCGGTTCACGCCGGACGGCGAGCGCGCCGGTGAGGCGACGGCCGAACCCACGTCGGCGGACCTCGGCCGGCATCCCGCGGGGCAGGTGTGGCTGGAGCGCGCCGGGTCGCCGGGGCCGCTCGACGACCTCGTCCTGGAACGGTTCGCGATGGCCGCCCGGTTGCTCGGCCGCGCCGAGCCGGTCGGACCGGCACCGCATCTGGCCGATCCCGCGCTGGTCGAATTGCTG
>NZ_JACBXD010000044.1 GCF_013870525.1 Amycolatopsis pittospori | reverse complement strand
CCGGCGGGCCGGACGCCGACGGCCCGCCGAAGCCCTGCTTACCCGCCACCTCGATACACTCTTTCCCTACACGACGTCTTCTGCTTGAGATCGGATCCGGGCGCAGTTTCGCCAGCAGTTCCCGCAGGTGGGCACGTTCGGCGGGGCTCAGGCCCGCGAGGTCACGGTGCCGCAGGACCTCGTCCTCGCTCGCGGCGACCCGGAGGTGGTCCGGCTCGGCGCCGGACTCGCCCGCGTTGGGCGTCTGCGCGAGTGCGGCGATCTTGGCTCGCTTCGGGACGGCTTCCCGGCTTCGCCGCTTCGGTCGGGCATCGGCGGGCGTGAACCAGCTGTCGAAGGCGGCGTCGTAGCGCGGGAGGTCGTCGGGGTCGGCGCACAACGTCAGGCGTCCGGCCCAGTACAGCTGCTCGGGGTCGGCCAAGTCGACTTCGCCGACGGCCGCGAGATACGCCTGCACGCGGTGCGCGTCGCACGGCAAGCCCGCTTCGCGCAAAGCCTCCGCGAAGCCGACGAAACCCGTCACTGGATCGCTCACACCCCCATTGTGCGCGCGTTTCGTCCTCTGGATGCGGTAGTTGCACGCGCAAGTACCGCATTCAGAGGACGAAACGCGGGTCAGCGGGCGAAAGTAGGTCCTGCCGGAGGTCCGCGTTTCTCGCTACGGTGACGCCATGTTCTCGTCCCGTGCCGTGCTCGCCGCCCTGCTCGCCTGCGCCCTCGGCGTGGCAGCCGCCCCGGCCGCCTCGGCCGCTCCGAAACCTTCCCCGGTCCCGGTCGTGTACGACGGCGATTCGGATTTCGCGGACATCGCGACGCTCGCATACCTGTGCCAGGCCCACAAACAACGGCGGATCGACCTGCGCGCGGTCACCGTCACCAACAACGGCGCCGGGATCCCCGGACGCGCGTTGACCCACGTGCGGACGGCGCTCGGGAAATGCGGTCTGTCCGGCATCCCCGTCGCCGACGGCTCCGACACCGGCGTGAACCCGATGCCCGCCGACGGCCGCGCCTGGACCGAAAGCATCCTCAACGGCGCGCTCGGTGACGCGAACGTGCCGAGCCGCCCGTCGCACGTCAAGGCGTCGGCGCTGCTCGCCGCGACGGTGCTCAAATCGTCGAAGCCGGTCGTCGTGATCGCGACCGGACCGCTCACCAACGTCGCGAAGGCGCTCGACGTTCCCGGTGTCGCGCAACGGATTTCCCGGCTCGCGGTGATGGGCGGAGCCTTCGACGTCCCGGGCAACCTGTTCGGCCCGGGCGCGGAGGAGTTCGACGGTACGCAAGAGGTCAACATGTGGCTGGACCCCGCGTCGGCGGACAAGGTGTTCGCCGGGATCCCGCGCGGACGCGTCGACATCGTCGGACTCGACGCCACGAACGACGTCCCGATCACACCGTCCTATGTGGAGCGTCTGGGCCGGGAAGGCCGGACCACGGAAGCGAAACTGGTGCACGCGATCGTCACCCAGCCGGATCTCACCCCGGCCGTCCAGGATGGTTCGGCGTACTGGTGGGACACCCTGGCCTCGTCCGAGGTGTTCGACGCGGTGAGCCCGGTGAAGCTGCGCCCGGCGAAGGTCGACGTCCGGCAGGACGGTGCCGCCGCGGGCCGGACCTACGTGTCGCCGGAGGGAACACCACAGAACGTCGGCTACGACGCGGATCCCGCGGCCTACGAGAACGGCTTCCTGAAGATGCTGAACGGCTAGGGCGTCAGGCGCAGCCCGTCGACGAGCACCCCGACCATCCGGCGGGCGTCGTACCGGGAATCGCCACCGGCGCCGATACAGAGGTTCCCGACGCCGCGCATGACCTCGATCGCCCGCAGGTCGGAGCGGATCTCGCCCGCTTCGGCCGCGGCGTCGAGCAAGTGCGCGCAAACCGGCACGAGACGGTCGAGGAAGTAGGCGTGCAACGTCTCGAAACCGGGGTTGTCCGCCTGCAGCACGGCGGCGAGACCGTGTTTGGTGACCAGGAAGTCGGCGAAGAGGTCGATCCAGCGTCTCAAGGCGAGGTACGGGCTATCGCTGTCCTCCAGCAGGGCGGGCCCGGCTTCGGCGCACGCTTCGACCTGATGCCGGTACACGGCGATGATGAGGTCGGCGCGGGTCGGGAAGTGCCGGTAGATCGTGCCCATGCCGACGCCGGCCTTCGCCGCGATGTCACGGACCGGCGCCTCCACCCCTGAAGTCACGAACACCGCGGCCGCCGCGTCGAGCAGGGTCTCCGCGTTGCGCCGGGCGTCCGCGCGTTGGGACTTGCCCTCGTCACTCATCACGCCACTCCTCACAGCCGATGCTAGCGGAGCAACGTTCCGCTTGCTCATGATGTCATGACGACATCCCTCACGCAGTATCGCGGCGCCGGCGGTTCAGGAGAGCAGTTCGTCCAGTTTGGCGCGGACGCGGTCGATGTCCTCGCTGTACTTGAGCACCGAGCCGAGTGTCCGCGCGCCCGCCGCGGCGTCCAATTCGGACATGCCCAGGGCGAGGAGTGCCTGTGCCCAGTCGAGGGATTCCGCCACGCCGGGCGGCTTCAGCAGTTCCATCGCCCGGAACCGATGCACCGCCGCCGCGACCTGCGCCGCGAGCCCTTCGCCGAGATTCGGGATCTTGCGGCGCAGGATCTCGATCTCCCGGCCGAGGTCCGGATGTTCGAGCCAGTGATAGAGACAGCGGCGTTTCAGCGCGTCGTGCACCTCCCGCGTCCGGTTGGAGGTGAGCACCACGAGCGGCGGATGCTCGGCACGGACCTCGCCGAATTCGGGGATGGTCACCGCGTTCTCGTCGAGCAGTTGCAGCAGGAACGCCTCGAACTCGTCGTCCGCGCGGTCGATCTCGTCGACCAGCAGGACACACGGCGAGGTCTGCAACGCCTTCAGCAGCGGCCGGGAAAGCAGGAAGCGCTCGGTGTAGAGGGACTGCTCGGCGGTCTCCACGTCGAGTCGGCCGTCGCCGGCCGCTTCGAGCGCGCGCAGGTGCAGGAGCTGGCGCGGGAAGTCCCATTCGTACAGCGCCTGCGCCGCGTCGATGCCCTCGTGGCACTGGAGCCGGATGAGCGGCCGGCCCAGCGCTTCCGCCAGTCCCAGCGCGAGCGAGGTCTTGCCGGTGCCCGGTTCGCCCTCGCAGAACAACGGGCGGCCGAGCTTCAACGCGAGGAATCCGGCCGTGGCGATGCCGTCGTCGGCGAGATAGCCGACCGATTCGAGGGCTTCGGCCAGTTTCTCGGGCGATTCGACGGTCACGACCCGATCGTAAGCCTCGGGGAGCCGGAGATCAGCCTGGAAGATCCTCGCGGCGGTCGATGTCGTGCCCGGTGCCGAGGTCGCCGCACTCGACGAGCCGCAGATCCGGACGGCCCTTGAGCCAGTCTCGCGCGCCCTTGTCCCCCGAAGCGCCGGCCACGATCTCCGGCCACCAGCGGCGGCCGAGTACAACGGGATGACCAGGGACGCCGTCGTACGCGGCGCGCGCGACAGTGCTCTCGTCGGCGTCGTCCGCGACCCGGCGCACCACCTCGGCCCCGACCCCGGGCAGATCCACGAGGTGGACGACAGCGGCGTCCGCGCCGGTCTTTTCCATCGCGTTCAGGCCCGCGCGCAGGGACGCACCCATGCCGGACTCCCAGTCTCCGGCCACGACGGCGACCTCGGGGTCCGGCAGCAGCGCGCGGACTTCGGCGGCGGAGGCACCCAGCACTACGCGGACCGGGGTGCACCCGGCGTCGGCGAGCACTCGCAGCGCACGGACGACGAACGGCTCGCCGTCGAGGACGGCCAGCGCCTTCGGTCCGCCGAACCGGCGTCCGGCCCCGGCCGCGAGGAGCAGCCCGGCGATCTCAGCCATGCCCGGCCCTATTCATGCTCGGCCTCGTCCAAGACCGGCCTCATCCGTGGCTTGCCTTGCTCGGCGGCGCCGAGGCCAGGTCGGCCTCGATGGCTCGCGCCGCCGTGAGCAGCGACGGCAGCAGTTCGCTCTCGACCGACTCCGGCGTCGTACGGCTGGCGTGGGTGGACAGGTTGACCGCGGCGACCACCCGTCCCCGCCGGTCCCGGATCGGGGCGGCGATCGAGCGAAGGCCTTCTTCAAGTTCCTGGTCGACCATCGCGTAGCCCTGCTGGTGGACTTTCGTCAGTTCGGCGAGCAGTTCCTCGGGGCGGCTCATGGTGCGCGCGGTGAGCTTGTCGAGCTTCGCCCCGTCGAGGTAGTCGCGCAGGTCGGCGTCTTCGAGGTTGGCCAGCAGGACATGTCCCATCGACGTCGCGTGCGCCGGGAAACGCGTGCCGACGTTGATGCTGACCGTCATGATCCGCGAGACGGCCACCCGCGCGACGTAGACGATGTCCGGGCCTTCGAGGACGGACACCGAACTCGACTCGTGCACCTCGGCGGACAGTCGCTCCAGATGCGGCTGCGCGACCTCGGGAAGCGACATGCTGGATAGGTACGAGTAGCCGAGTTCGAGGACGCGCGCGGTGAGCGAGAAGTACTTGCCGTCCGTGCGCACGTATCCCAGGTCGACCAAGGTGAGCAGGAACCGGCGGGCGGCCGCCCTGGTCAGCCCGGTGGAGCGGGCGACGTCGCTCAGCGTGAGTTCCGCCGCGTCCGCGTTGAACGCCTTGATCACCGCCAGTCCGCGCTCCAGCGACTGGACATGGTGCGCTCCGCGCTCGGTCACCTCGCCTTCGTCCATACGAGAACCCTAACCGCCGCCCTTCTCCTGGGCCGCAGGCTCACCGAGTTCGGCCAGCACCCGCTGGGCGACGGCGAACGCCGCGTTCGCGGCCGGGGCACCCGCGTAGACGGCGGTGTGCAGCAGGACCTCGGAGATCTCCTGCGCGGTAAGTCCATTGTGGACCGCCGCTCGGACGTGCATGGCGAGTTCGTCGTGGGCCTGCAGCGCGGTGAGCGCGGCCAGGGTGACGCAGCTGCGGGTCCTGCGGTCGAGCCCGTCCCGCGACCAGACCGAACCCCACGCGCCCCGGGTGATGTAGTCCTGGAACGGGCGGCTGAACTCGGTGGTGCGGGCGACCGCGCGATCGACGTGCTCGTCCCCGAGGACCTCGCGGCGCACGCGCATGCCGGTCTCGTAGGTGTCGTCGGTCATCGGACCGCCTCCAAATGTTCGAGGATCAGCGAGGAAAACCGCTCCGGCTGTTCGAAGCTGCCCAGGTGCGCGGCGCCTTCGACGATCGCGAGCCGTGCGTCCGGGATGCCACCCGCGATCACCTCGGCGTGCTCGACCGGGGTGGCCGGATCTTCGGATCCGGCGATGACCAGCGTCCGCGCCGCGATCTTGGGCAGGTCCTCGACGAGGTCCATTCGCTCGATGGCCGCACACGAGGCCGCGTAGCCCTCGGCCGGGACGGCGGCGATCATCTCGCGCAGGTACTCGGTCCGCTCCGGATGCGCGGCGGCGTACTCCGCTGTCACCCACCGGCCGACTCCGGCTTCGGCGACCGACGCGGTTCCGTTCTCCCGCACGGCCTTCGCCCGGTCCGCCCACATCTTCGGCGGGCCGAGCTTCGCCGAAGTGCAGCACAGCACGAGGCTTTCGATCCGGTCGGCGGCGTGGACGCCGAGCCACATCCCGGTCATCCCGCCGAGTGAGAGCCCGACGACGTGCGCGCTTTCGACGCCGTGTGTGTCGAGCAGCGCCAGCAGATCGCCGCCGAGGTCGTCCAGCGTGTACGGGCCGGGCGGCACCGGGGACCCGCCGTGCCCGCGGGTGTCGTAGCGGATCACCCGGAACCCTTTGTCCGTCAAGGGTTTCACCTGCGGCTCCCACATGCGGTGGTCGCTGCCGAGCGAACCGCTGAACACCACGACCGGACCGTCCGCGGGCCCTTCCGCGACGCTGTGCACCTTCACCGGATCAGACATCGAAGAAGACCGTCTCTCCCTCGCCCTGCAGCCGGATGTCGAATCGGTAGCCGTCGCCGGTCTTGGCCGCGATCAGCGTGCCTCGGCGGGATTCCGGGACCGACGCCAGCACCGGGTCGCCGGAAGTGTCGTCGTCCTCGAAGTAGATCCGGGTGACCACGCGGTGCAGGAGGCCGCGCGCGAGCACCGAGACGTCGATATGCGGGGCCTGGGTGCTGCCCGCCGGCCCCGGCAGCACACCGGGTTTGATGGTCCGGATCTCGTAGTTCCCGCCGGGATCGGTCGGGCAGCGCCCGAAGCCCCGGAACCCGCTCGCGACCGCTCCGCGCGGATCGTCGGGGTGGTCGAACCGGCCGTCCGCGTCGGCCTGCCAGGTCTCGATCATCGCGTCCGGGATCGGCTCGCCCGCGCCGTCGAAGACGCGGCCGTGGATACGGATCGCGGCCGGTTCGTCCACCGGGACGACGTCCGGCCCGTCCGGCCAGGGCAGGCCGATCGACAGGTACGGTCCGACGGTCTGGGAAGGGGTCGTCTCCGGCATCAGTGCTCGTCCTCCTCGTCCTCGAAGACCGAGGCCTCTCGACCGCGCACGACGATGTCGAACTGGAATGCCGGCGCCCACTCGGGTTCGGTGCGGTCGAGGTCGAACCGCGCGATCATCCGCTGCCGCGCCTTCTCGTCCGGGATGGAGTTGAAGATCGGGTCCTGGGAGAACAGCGGGTCTTCCGGGAAGTACATCTGGGTGACCAGCCGCTGGGTGAACGCGCTGCCGAAGACCGAGAAGTGGATATGCGCCGGACGCCAGGCGTTGTCGTGGTTCTTCCACGGATACGCGCCCGGTTTGATGGTGGTGAAGGTGTAGCGGCCGTCGCCGTCGGTCAGCGTCCGGCCCGCGCCGTCGAAGTTGGGGTCGAGCGGCGACGGCCAGCGGTCCCCGGTGTGCCGGTAGCGCCCGCCGGCGTTCGCCTGCCAGATCTCGACGAGCGAATCCCGGATCGGCCGTCCGTCGCCGTCGAGCAGCCGTCCGGTGACGATGATCCGCTGTCCCTGCGGCTCACCCGCGTGCCCCTGGGTGAGGTCGTTGTCGAACTCGCCGATCCGCCCCGGCCCCAGCGCCGGCCCGGTGACCTCGGTCAGCAGATGCGGGAGCACGATCAGCGGCTCCTGGGGGTGCCGCAGCGCCGTCGACCGGTAACCGGCGTAGTCGAGCGGCGGATGCGTCCCCTCCGGATCGCGCCGGTAGCGCGGGAGCCTCAGTTCTGCGGGTGCGGACATGCTGCCTCCTCCAGGCGCGGATCAGCGGTTCAGTGTGCTTCGAGGACGACGGCCAGCCCCTGGCCGACGCCGATGCAGATGGCGGCCAGGCCCCACCGGCCGCCGGTGCGGCGCAGGTGGTGGGCCAGCGTGCCGAGGATCCGGCCGCCGGAGGCACCGAGCGGATGTCCGATCGCGATCGCACCGCCGTTGACGTTCACGATCTCCGGGTCGAGCTTCGACCAGTCCCGCAGGCAGGCCAGCGACTGCGCGGCGAACGCCTCGTTCAGTTCCACCGCCGCCAGGTCGTCCCAGCCGATCCCCGCCCGTTCCAGGGCGATCTCCGCCGCGCGGACCGGGCCGATGCCGAAGACGTCGGGATCGACACCAGCCGCGCCCCGGCCGGCGATCCGGGCCAGCGGCGCCTTGCCGAGCCGCTTCCCCGCTGCCTCGTCGCCGAGCAGCAGCGCCGACGCGCCGTCGTTCAGCGGTGAGGCGTTGGCCGCCGTGACCGTCCCTTGTGGACGGAAGACGGGCTTGAGCTTCGCGAGCTTTTCGGGGTTGGAGTCCGGCCGGATGCCCTCGTCCCGGGTGAGCTCTACGCCCGCGACCGGCACGACGTGGTCGTCGTAGAACCCCTCGTCCCAGGCGCGGGCGGCGTTGACGTGGCTGCGGACGGCGAACGCGTCCTGCTCTTCGCGGCCGATGCCGTAGCGCTCGGCGAGCTGTTCGGTGGACTCGCCGAGCGAGACCGTCCACTGCTCGGGCATCTTCGGGTTGACCATGCGCCAGCCGAGCGCGGTGGAGTGCAGTGTCTGGTTGCCGGCGGGGAAGGCCTTCTCCGGCTTCTGCATGACCAGCGGCGAACGGCTCATCGACTCGACGCCGCCCGCGACGGCGAGCGACGCGTCGCCGACCTGGACCGACCGGCTCGCCTGCATGACCGCGTCGAGACCGGAACCGCACAGCCGGTTCACCGTGGCGCCGGGAACGGTCGTCGGCCAGCCCGCCAGCAGCGCCGCCATCCGCGCGACGTTGCGGTTGTCCTCGCCCGCGCCGTTGGCGTCGCCGAGCACCACCTCGTCCACGGTGGCCGGGTCGAGGTCGTTGCGCTCGCCCAGCGCCCGCAAGACGGTGGCGGCCAGGTCGTCCGGGCGGACCCCGGACAGTGCGCCGCCGTATTTGCCGAACGGGGTACGGATGGCGTCGAACAGGAAGACGTCGGTCATGCGCTCGCCCTTTTGAGGTCTCGGAGGATGCGGAGTTCTGCCTCGGTCGGCGCCGGGGTGGTTCCCAGGTCGCCTGCCACCTTCAGTTTCCACCCGGTCGCCTCGACGACCTGATCGACCTCGACGCCGGGGTGCAGTTCGGTGAGCGTCAGCTCCGAGGTCTCGGGGTCCGGCCGCATCAGGCCCAGGTCGGTGACCACCAGCGTCGGACCGGCGCCGGGGAGGCCGAGCCGCTCCCGGTCCCCCTTGCCGGAGCCGTGGCCGAACGACGTCACGAAGTCGACCTTCTCGACGAACGCGCGGGGGTTCTGCCGCAGCACCACGAACACCTCACGGCACGACGCGGCGATCTCCGGCGCACCGCCCGCGCCGGGCAGGCGGACCTTGGGGTTCGCGTAGTCGGGGCCGATGACGGTGGTGTTGATGTTGCCGAATTTGTCCAGCTGGGCGGCGCCGAGGAAGCCGACGTCGATCCGGCCGGGCTGCAGCCAGTAGTTGAAGACCTCGGGGACACTGACCACGGCGTCCGCGGTGTCGGCCAGTTCGCCGTCTCCGATCGACAGCGGGAGCCGGGTCGGTTTGGCGCCGAGGCAGCCGGATTCGTAGATCAGCGTCAGATTCGGCGCGTGGCCACGGCGGGCCAGGTTCGCGGCCGTACTGGGCAGGCCGATGCCCACGAAACAGGACGTCCCGTCGCCGAGCGCACGAGCGGCGGCGACGCTCATCATCTCGTCGGAGGTGTACTCGGTCATGCCTTCACTCCCGTCAGCTCGTCGAGCCAGCGGGTGAAGCTCTCCCTGTCCCGGCCGATCGCGTCCCATGCCTGGTAGGCGTCGTTGTCCCGTTCGTAGTACCCGGCCGCGTAGGACGGGCTCGCCCCGCCGGGCACCTCGGCGACGGCCGTGACCGCCCACGACGGCAGCACGATCGCGCCCGGCCGCGGCTCCAGTTCGTCCACGACCTCCTCGACGGTGACCAGCGACCGCTTCGCCGCCAGCACCGCCTCCTTCTGAACGCCGGTGATACCCCAGATCTGGACGTTGCCCGCACGGTCGGCACGCTGCGCGTGCACGATCGTCACGTCCGGGTTCAGCGCGGGGACGGCGGCGAGCTGTTCACCGGTGAACGGGCAGGTGATGGGCTTGATCGTGTCCGTCCGCGAAGGCAGATCGGTGCCCGTGTAACCGCGAAGTACCGCGAACGGGAGACCCGACGCCCCGGCGACGTACCGGTTCGCCATCCCGGCGTGACTGTGTTCCTCTATCTCCAGCGGTACCGGCCACTCGTACTGGACCGCGTCGCGGAAACGGTGCAGCGAGCCGACACCGGGGTTACCGCCCCACGAGAAGATCAGCTTGCTCGCGCAGCCCGCGCCGATGAGCTGGTCGTAGACGATGTCCGGGGTCATCCGGACCAACGTCAGGCCGGTGCGGCGCTGACGGATGATCTCGTGGCCGGCGGCTACGGGAATGAGGTGCGTGAAGCCCTCGAGCGCGACGGTGTCCCCGTCGTGCACCAGCCGTGCCACGGCCTCCTTCAACGACAGCAGCTCCGCCATCCCCACTCCCGGCCTGTTCGTATCGCGCACACTTGTTCTTCATCTGAACATAGCACGGTTCGGGCGGCCGGGGCACTCCTTCTTTGGGGCGGTCGCGTTTAGCCGACTACTTGCGATCGCCGGCGCGAGTCGAGAAGGGCCCCTTCCAAGTACATATGGGCAAGCAGGGCGCCGGTATCGAGTCGGTACTTTCGCGTGACTGGGCGGACGGCACGTGTGATCAGACGGACGACACTCGGCGACGGCCGAGTCCTGCCGTGTCGTCCGTCCAGTCACGCTTGCCGTCCGTCCAGTCACGCGCGTCGTCCGTCTGATCACGTGTGTCGTCCCGCCAGCCACGCGAAACGCCCGACCGGTGGGTACCTGAGACACGGTTGGCCCTGACCCGAATCGCCACTCACGACGACCCGCACCGAACGCGATGAAGGGACCCCTCCTCACGAAGTTCGCGACGAAAGGCCCCTTCATCTCACCCCGCGGGCCGCCACCCGCGGGAAGACCTACCGCACCTGGATCAACCGCGACCCGTGCGCCGGAACCGCCGACGCTGTCCAGGAACCGGAGAACTTCCCGAGCTCCGAACGGGAAACCAGGTCTCGCACCTTCTTCTTCCCGTGCAGCCCGGCGTCGCCCCACTTCACGGTGATGTCGGCGGGCGAGGACCCCAGGTTGTAGACGGCCAGCGCCCAGCTGCCGTCGCGCAGTTTCTTCTTCCACACCTGCAGATCCCCGCCGGTCACCCGCGTCGGGTACGTGCCCGACTGGTCGACCGAGATGACTTCGGGGTTCGTGAGGATCGAGACGGCCTTGTCGTCCAGGAAGTAGATGTCGCCGCCGACGTACAGCGGCGCCGAAGCCATCGACCAGAACGTCATGACGCTTTGGCGCTCGACGTCGTCGATGCCGTCCTGGATGCCGTTGCCGACGTTGTTCGAGATCGGCATCGAGTCCAGGTCCGCACGGTAGTCGCGGCCGAAGATGCCGAGCCAGTTCGGCAGGTCCGCCCAGCGGGCCTTCACCGAGCTGTCCCAAGAGGACACCGTGTCGCAGTAGCACTCGATGTCGGTGTCGACGCGGACGCCGTTGACGTGCGGGGCGAGCCGCTCGCCGATCGAGCGCGGGACCGGCCAGGCGCTCGCGGTCAGCCACATCCCGCGGCCCGACCGGTCGATGGCCTTGGACCAGGCGGCGAGGTCGCCGACGTTGTCCTCGGTCGTCCCGTCGACCTTGATGAAGTCGACGCCCCACGAAGCGAACTTCGCGACGATCGAGTCGTAGTACTGCTGCGCGCAGGGGTTCCGGTAGTCGATCTTCCAGTTGCCGCCCCACATGTTCGACGGCGTCAACGGCCTGAAGGCGATGTCCTGCGCCCGGCAGGAAGTCCCCGCGATGGGCGCGTTCTTGTCGTAGACCTCTTTCTCCAGCCCTGTCACCGAGTACAGGCCGAGCTTCAACCCCTTGCCGTGCACGTGATCGGCCAAGGCCTTGATCCCGCTGGGGAACCGCGACGGCTCCGGATCCGGGATCCCGTTGGCGTCGGTGTGGAAGACCCAGTCGGCCGTGGCGTTCCAACCCGAGTCGATGTTGATGTGGTCGTACCCGGCCCGCTTCAGTTTGCCCGCCATCGCGTCGGCGGCGTCGCGGATGTGGTTCTCGTTGAGCCAGCCGGTGCCGTAGCCCGGCCTCGTCGACGACTGGACGCTCCAGCTGCTCCAGCCCATGAACGGTTTCACGAAAGCGGTCTTCGCCTCGGCGACCGGCACGGCGACGGCCGAGAAGATCACCAAAAGCGCGACGCAAAGACGGCGGAGAAAGCGCATGTCGTCTCCTCGTTGAGAGAACTACTCCTTGAGCCCGCTGGCGGTGATCCCGCGGACGATGAAGCGCTGCGCGACCAGGAACATCGCGACGAGTGGGGCGATGGTGACCAGTGCACCCGCGAACAGCGCGGGCAGGTTCACCGTCTGCGCGGTGAGGAACGTCGACAGCGCGATCTGCGCGGTCCACGACGCCGGGTCCTGCCCGATGACCAGCGGCCACAGGAAGGCGTTCCAGCTCTCGATGAACAACAGCGAGCCGAGCGACGCGAGCATCGCTCCCGAGTTGGGGAGCACGAGCCGCACGTACACGCCGAGGTACCCGAGTCCGTCGAGACGGCCGGCTTCCTCGATCTCGGCGGGGAACCGGAGATAGAAGTTGCGGAACAGGATCACCGCGAAGGCGTTGAAGAGGTTCGGCGCGATTATCCCCCATGGGGTGTTCACGCCGCCCATCGCGCCGACCACGACGAACGTCGGCACGAATGTCACCGACTGGGGGATCATCAGCGTCACCAGGACGAAGGTGAACACCGCCCGCCGTCCGGGCACCTCGATCCGGGCCAGTGCGTAGCCCGCCATCGAACCGAGCAGCGTCGCGATGGGCGCGGTGACGATCGCGATCAGGAACGAGTTCCCCAGCGAACTCGCCATCGGCACCGATTCGTCGGCGAACAG
Source organism: Amycolatopsis pittospori (assembly GCF_013870525.1). Lineage (GTDB taxonomy): Bacteria > Actinomycetota > Actinomycetes > Mycobacteriales > Pseudonocardiaceae > Amycolatopsis > Amycolatopsis pittospori. The sequence continues at coordinate 53,568 of NZ_JACBXD010000044.1, read as the reverse complement.
ATCACCGAAGTTGGCCCAGCTCAACGGATCCGGCAGCCATTGCCAGTCCGCCGACGTCGCCTGGTCCGGGGTCACCAGCGCGTTGCGCACCATCAGGTAGAACGGCAGCAGGAAGATCAGTGAGAGCACAGTCGCCAGCGCGTAGCCGCCGACGTTCTTCTTACGGCGCACGCGGGCAGGCGCGGTGGAGGTCAGGACGGCCATGTCAGTCCTTCTTCCCGAAGCCGACGATCCGGCCCTGCAGCAACGTGACCGCCACGATGATCAGGGTCAGCACGAACGCGCCCGCCGAACCGAGCCCGTAGTTCTGGTCGCCGAGCGCGGAGTCGTAGAGGAACACCAGCGGCGGCCGCACCGGCGCGGTGGCGTTGCCCGTCTGCACCGAGCTGAACAGGTTGTAGAACTCGTCGAAGGCCTGGAACGCGGCGATCAGGATGAGCAGCAGGACAGCGACCGAGGTGTTCCTCAACTGCGGCAAGGTGATGTGCCGGAACGCCTGCCACCGCGAAGTCCCGTCCAGTTCCCCGGCCTCGTACAGCGACCGCGGGATCGCCTGCAGCCCGGCCAGGAACAGGATCATGTAGAGCCCGACCTGAAGCCACAGCCTCAGCGTCACCACCGCGATCCAGTACAGCGGTGGGCTCGTCTCGGAAAGCCACGCGACCGGCTCCATGCCGAAGAGGCCGCCGAGCGTGTTCGCGACACCGGTCGGGAGCCCGTTGAACAGCGCCATCCGCCACACCAGCGCGGCGACCACGTAGGAAACCGCGGCCGGGATGAGGAAGGCCGTCCGGAAGAACGCGCGGCCCTTGCCGATGCCGTTCACCAGTACCGCAAGCCCGAGCGACATCGCGAACGTCACCGGCACGATGAACAAGGTGAACAGGCCGATCGAAGTCAGCGAGGACAGGAAGGCCTCGTCGGCGAGCAGCGTGGTGTAGTTGTCCAGGCCGACCCATTCGCCGAGGTCGAGGGTGCCGCGCGCGTCGTTGAAGCTGAGCAGGAAGCTCCAGCCGATCGCGACGTATTTGAACAGGCCCAGGCCGAGCACCGTCGGCCCGGTGAGCACGGCGAACGCGCCGATCGCCCGCCAGTCCACCCGTTTCCTGACCCGCTTGGCCCGGGCCGCCCGTCCGGCGAGGCGGGCCCGGGCAGGCGGGGTCACGGTCGACGTCATGCCAGCTGCTTGTCGACTTCGGCCTGGACCTTCTTCGCCGCGTCCGCGAGTTCGGGGCCGGCGGCGGCCTCCCCGTTCGCGATCTTCACGACCGACTGCAGAAGCAGGTTCTGCGACGCCTTGTTCCACAACGCCGGGAAGGTGTGCCCGTTCTGCTGCGAGATGGCGACGGCGTCCTTGGCGGCGCCCTCGGCGAATTCCGTGGTCTGCGCCGCGATCGGCTTACGCGCCGGGATGTGGAAGCCGTACTTGACGCACCAGTCCTTCTGCAGTTCCTGCTGCTGGATCCACAGCCAGTTCACGTACTCCTTGGCCGCGTCCACATGGGACCCCTTGGCGTTAACGAGCTGCGACCAGCCGCCGACGCGAGCGGCCGGACGTCCCGCGTCGCCGAACTTCGGCCACGGCACCACGCCGAAGTCGTCGCCGAGCGACTTCTTGATCTGCGGCATCGCCCAGAGTCCGCACCACTGCATGGCGACGGCCTTGTCCTTGAACGCGCCGGGATCCGACCAGTCGGTGGTGTAACCCTTCAGCAGTCCGCCGGAATCGTGCAGCTGCTTGAGTCCTTCGATCGCGGCGACGGCCCGCGGACCGTCGAAGGCGACCTTCTCGCCACTCGCGTCGAACAGATCGACGCCCGCCGACCAGAGCAGCAGGTACGCCGAGTCACCGACGCCGTCGGTGCCGAGATACAGGCCGTTTTGCTTGTCGGCGTTGAGTTTCTTGGTCGCTTCGAGCAGCTCCGCGAACGTCTGGGGCGGCGCGATCCCGGCCGCCTGCAGGACACTCTTGCGGTAGAAGAGCATCATGACGTCGTCCATCATCTTGACGCCGTAAAGCTTCCCGTCGACGGTCACCATGTCCAGCGCCGCCTGACTGAATTCGCCGCGCACCGGCGCGACGATGTCGTCCAGCGGGGCGAGCAGGCCGTTCTTGACGTTCTGGTACCGGAAGTCGCCGAGTTCGAACAGATCCGGCGCCTGCGAGGTGAGCAGCGCGGAGTTCAGTTTGGTCTCGTAGTCGCCCGCGATCCAGGTGATGTTGACGGCGATGTCGGGGTTGGCCTTGGTGAATTCCCGCGCGTACCGCTTGACCGCTTCCTGCGTGCCGTCCTCGCCATAAGCGTGATACCACTGGTTCAACGTCACCTTGGCGCCGGAAGAGTTCCCGCCCTTGTTGAGCGGATCACCGGTGGCACAGGCGGAAACGACCGCACCGCCGGCGAAGAGCATCGAGCCGACAAGGAAATCGCGGCGGGAAATCGGAGCTGGCATGTCGAACTCCTAAAGGCGGTCGGGGACGAAAAGACCTTGTACGGCGACGGCGGCTGCGCCCCGCGCCCATTCCTCGAACGGCAGCGGCCGGATCACCAGACCGCACCGGCCCGCGCTGCCGAACGCCTGCACGGCGAAGGTCCGGCGGATCTGCTCTTCGAACAAGTCGTACGTGGCGACGCCTTCCCCGGAGACGACCACACGCTCCGGGCCGAAGAGGTTGACCAGCGCGGCCAGCCCGAGCCCGATCGCGTGACCCGCGCCGGCGAACACCTCGCGCAGGGACTCGTCTCCCCCGCGTGCCCTGGCGACGGCGTCGTCCATGGTCAACGCGGGTTCGCCCGCCGCCTCCCTCGCCGCGGTCAGTATCGCCTCGGTGGACGCGATCGCTTCCACGCAACCGGTTCCGCCGCAATGGCAGGCCGGTCCGCCGTCGGCGATGGGGACATGACCGATCTCGCCCGCCACCCCGTGTGCTCCGCTGACCAGCTGACCGTTGACCACCAGCGCGCTGCCGATGCCGGTCCCCACGGTGACCAGCGCGAACGACGACGCGCCGACGCCTTCGCCGAACCACTGCTCAGCGACGGCGAGCGCCTTGACGTCGTTCTCCAACGTCGTCTTCAGACCCGTCGCCTCGTCGAGGAGTTCGGCGAGCGGAACGTCTCGCCAGCCGAGGAAAGGCGAGTAGCGGACGAATCCGGTCACCCGGTCGACGTCACCGGAGATGGCGACGCCGAGGCTGTAGGCCCGGTCGCGGTAACCCTCGTCCAGGAGTTCGCCCACCAGATCCGCGAGCGCGGCCACGACGTGCTCGGCGTCGTGCTCGCGCAACGGATGGTGGCGGGAGGTCAGGATCCCGGCGCGAAGGTCGGTGACGACGCCGATGAGGTCGTCCGCGGTGATCTTCACGCCGACGAAGTACTCGCGGTCCGGCCGGATCGCGAGGGGGTTCGCCGGACGGCCCGCCCCCGGCCCGGTCCGTTCCTCCGACGCCAGTTCCTCCAGGTAACCGGCCTCGATGAACGGCCGCGCGGCCTTGGTGACGGCCGCCGAGGAGAGGCCCGTCCGGCGGGCCACGTCCACGCGGCTGACCGGCCCCTGCGTCAGGACCGTGGTGAACACGGTCGCCGCCGCGGGACTGGTGATCGGCGCCCTTGCCGGTGCACTGCGTGGCATGGCCGGTACGGTACGACGAATAAATTAACTTCGTCAAGAATTTATTTTTTCCCTGGTCAGCTCTACGCTCGGGTGCATGTCGAGGATCGAGTTCGACCCCGCCCAGCGCCTCTGGCTGCTCAGCACCCCGGGCACTTCGTACGCGTTGCGGCTCGACGCCGCCGACCGGCCGGGGCATGTGCACTGGGGTCCCCCGCTCACGCTCGAACAGGCGAAGTCGATCGCGGCCAGGCGGAGCCCGGCGGACAGCAGTTTCGACGAGCCCGGCGACGACCGGCCCGAACTCCCGGCCGAGGGCGGCGCGGCGTTCGGCGTCTCCGGTCTGCAGGTGCGATTCCAGGACGGGACCCAGGCGATCGAGTGGAGTTTCGCCGGCCACGAAAGCGAAAACGGGGAGCTGACCGTCCGCCTGCGCGACCGGCACTACCCGCTCGAAGTCGAGTTGCACTACCGCGTGCACGACGACTCCGACGTCATCGAGCGCTGGACGACGCTGCGGCACACCGGCGACGACGCCCCCATCACCTTGTCCCGCACCGATTCCGCCGCCTGGACACTGCCGCGACGCGCCGATTACCGGCTTTCGCACGTGTCCGGCGCGTGGAGCGCGGAGTTCGGCGTCCGCCGCGAACCGCTGTCCGTCGGCGAGACGACCTTGACCAGCAGGCGCGGGGTTTCCAGTCACCAGGCCAACCCCTGGCTGATGCTCGACGCGGGTGACGCCGTCGAGAACCACGGCGAGGTGTGGAGCACCGCGCTCGCGTGGAGCGGCAGCTGGCGGATCACCGCCGAGCGCTCGCACACCGACCGCGTCACCTGGACCGGCGGCGTCGGCCACGAGGGACTGACGCGGTATCTGCGGCCCGGCGAGACCTGGGAGACGCCGATGTTCGCCGGACTCTACGCGGCCGACGGCTTCGGCGGCACCAGCAGGCGTTGGCACGCCTACGTTTCCGGGCACGTCCTGCCGCATCCCGAGGAGCTGCGGCCGATCGTCTACAACTCGTGGGAGGCCACCGGCTGGGACGTCGACGAGGAGAAGCAGAAGGCGCTCGCCGTGGCCGCGGCCGAACTGGGCGCGGAGCTGTTCGTCATGGACGACGGCTGGTTCGGCGGACGCGTCGACGATTCCGCCGGGCTCGGCGACTGGACGGCCAACGCCGAACGCTTCCCGCACGGACTCGACCCGCTCATCGACGAGGTCCACCGGCTCGGCATGCGGTTCGGCATCTGGGTCGAGCCGGAGATGGTGAACCCCGACAGCGATCTCCACCGCGCGCATCCGGAGTGGGTGCTGCGTATGGACAATCGCGAGCGGACGACGTTGCGGAGCCAGCTCGTGCTGAACTTCGCGCGGCCGGAAGTGGCGGACTGGGCGCACAAATGGCTCGACAACCTGGTGGGCACACACGAGATCGACTTCCTCAAATGGGATATGAACCGCGCGTTCACCGAAGCGGGCTGGCCGGAACGCGGCGAGGACGCGTCGCGGTTGTGGATCGACCATGTCCGCGCGGTGTACGCGGTGATGGACCGGCTGCGCGCGGATCACCCGCGGCTGCGGATCGAATCCTGCGCGGGCGGTGGCGGCCGGGCCGACCTGGGCATCCTCGCCCGCACCGACGAAGTGTGGACGTCGGACAACACCGACGCCTTCGACCGGATCGGCATCCAGCACGGCTACAGCCAGCTCTACCCGGCGGGCACGATGGCCGCCTGGGTGACCGACAGCCCGAATCCGCTGACCGGACGGGCGATCCCGCTGCGGTTCCGGTTCCACGTCGCGATGGCCGGCGTACTCGGCCTCGGCGGCGACCTTCCACTGTGGACGTTCGAGGAACGGCGCGAGGCCGCCGCGCTCGTGGCGCTGTACAAGGAGATCCGCCCGGTCGTCCAGCACGGCGCGCAGTACCGGCTGGGCGAACCGGAGGACTCCCCCTTGACGGCGGTCCAGTATCTGTTCGAAGACCGCGTGGTCGTGCTCATCTGGCAACGGCCGGCGGAGTACGGCCGCGCGCTCGTCCCGCCGCGGCTCGCCGGCCTGGACCCGGACGCGCGATACCGCGACGCCGACACCGGCGAGATCCACCACGGGGCCGTGCTGCTCTCGCACGGGATCGACCCGAACCTGCCCGGAAAGGACTACGCGAGCGCCCTGATCCGCCTCACCCGGGTCCCCCGCGCAGGGGAAGAGCATCCCTCATGACGGGGATTCTCAGGTTTGGGATACCAACCGCCGGGCACTAGGCTGAGTGGGTGCCCTCGACGATCGCGGTGACCCGGTGGATTCCCGACGAAGCGGTGAAGGTGCTCGCCGAAGTCGGGGAGGTGAAACTGTCCCGCGCCGACAGGCCGCTCACGCCGGACGAACTCCGCGAGTTCGTCCGGGGCGCGTCCGCGGTCGTCGGCATGCTGCACGACCGGATCGACGGCGAGGTCGCCGAAGCGGCGGGCCCGGATCTGAAGGTCGTGGCGAACGTGGCCGTCGGCTACGACAACGTCGACGTCCCGGCGCTGGCCGAACGCGGCGTCACCGTCACCAACACACCCGGTGTGCTCACCGACGCCACCGCGGATCTGGCGTTCGGACTGCTCCTCGCGGTCACGCGCCGGCTCGGCGAGGGCGAACGGCTGATCCGCTCGCGCACGCCGTGGTCGTTCCATCTCGGCTTCCTGCTCGGCTCCGGCCTGCAGGACAAGACACTCGGCGTCGTCGGACTCGGCCAGATCGGGCAGGCGATGGCGCGACGGGCGCTCGGTTTCGGCATGCGGATCGTCTATTCAGGACGGTCTCGCTTGTCCGAAGAGGTCGAGAAGACCCTGGGCGCCGAGTACGTCTCCTTCACCGAACTGTTGGAACGTTCCGACGTCGTTTCACTGCATTGCCCGCTGACGCCGGAAACGCGGCACCTCATCGACGCGGACGCGCTGAAGACGATGAAACCGGGCGCCTACTTGATCAACACCACGCGCGGGCCGGTCGTCCACGAGGCGGCGCTGGCGGACGCGCTCGAAGCCGGTGAGATCGCCGGAGCCGGCCTCGACGTGTTCGAGGCGGAGCCCGAGGTCGAACCGCGACTGCTGGAACTCGAGAACGTCGTCTTGACGCCGCACCTCGGATCGGCGACGGTCGAGACCCGTACCGCCATGGCCGTGCTCGCGGCCGAAAACGTCGCGTCGGTGCTCACCGGCGGAAACCCGCTGACGGAGGTTCGTCCATGACTCGTGTGGTCATCGCGCCCGACAAGTTCAAGGGAAGCCTGACCGCGGTCGAGGCCGCGGAAGCGATCGCCCACGGCGTCCGCGACGCGTTGCCCGAGGCCGAGGTCTCGTCCTGCCCGGTGGCCGACGGCGGCGAAGGAACGCTCGACGTCCTCCTCGCGGCAGGCGGACGTCTCGTGGAACTTCCGGTCCGTGGCCCGCTCGAAGACACCGTCGAAGCGCGCTACGTGGTCCTCGACGGAACGGCCTACATCGAATCGGCCCGCGCGTGCGGGATCGAGTTCGTCGAGCCGAGCCCGGACGTGGCACTGACCGCGCACACCTGGGGCGTCGGCGAACTCCTCGCCCACGCGCTCGACAACGGCGCGCGGAGGTTGGTCCTGACCGTCGGCGGAACCGCGAGCACCGACGGCGGCGCCGGGATGCTGGCGGCCCTGGGCGCCGGGGTGTTCGACGCGTTCGGCGCCCCGGTCGGCTTGGGTGGCGGCACGCTGGGCCGCGTCGCTTCGGCCGAACTCGGCCCGGTGCGCGACAGGCTCGGCTCCGTCGAGGTCGCCGTCGCCACCGACGTGACGAACCCGCTGCTCGGACCGCGCGGCGCGGCCGCGATCTTCGGTCCGCAGAAGGGTGCGGGACCGCGTGAGGTCGAGCAGCTGGACGAGGCGCTGGCCCGTTGGGCGCAGGCACTGGTGAACGCCGGAACCCCGGACGTCTCCGACATCCCGGGAGCGGGCGCGGGTGGCGGCGTGGCCGCCGGGGCGATCGCCGGACTCGGCGCGAGCGTCGAATCCGGTTTCCAGCTCATCGCCGGACTCACCGGCGTGGCGGGCGCGATCGAACGGGCCGATCTGGTCATCACCGGCGAGGGTTCCTTGGACGAACAGAGTCTCGACGGCAAGGCTCCGGCGGGTATCGCGGCCCGTGCGCAGGAGCACGCGGTACCGCTGATGGTGCTGGCCGGACGCATCCAGCTGGATCAGAGCCAGCTCGCCGGCCTCGGGGTCGTGGGCAGCGCCGCCCTGATCGACCACGCGCCCTCACTCGACCACGCGCGTGCGCACGCGGCGGAACTCCTGCGCGAGCGGGCCGGCGAGCTGGTCCGTGCCTGGGCCCGGACTTGAGCCCGAACGTCAAGACCGTCAGTCCGTGAAGGACTCCTTGAGGGACCCTGGGTCCCTCAAGGAGTCCTTCACGGACCTCAGGACCGGGCGTTCGGTGCTTCTCGAAGTCTGAACTCGCGCAGCTCAGCTGCCGGGCTGCGGGTGTGCCTGCGGGAGTACGGCGAAGGCGACTTCGCCGGTTTCGTCCTGCTGTACGTCGAGCACCTTGTCGTCGAGCAGCGCGGCGGCGTCGGGTTCCAAGAACACCTTCGGGCCGTCCTCGGCGCCGAGCACCTGATCACCGTTTTCGGGCTGCGGAGCAACCGAAACGGCGAGCTGGGGACTATCCCCCTCCAGGGAATGCATCGCGAAACGCAAACCACTTCCGCCTTGCGTTCCGTCCTGCCCGGTCAGTGCGGTGATCGCCTCGGCGGCGGCTTCGGTGACAGTAAGCATCTTCGGCCTTCCTTCGTCGCGGTCTTGCACTTGACGGACCACGCTAGGGGGTCCGGACTTGGCCCGCCGTCTGAGTGAAGATCATTTTTCGCCCACGTCCGGGACCTCTTCGGCCAGCCGCTGGGCATGGGATTCCCCTTCGCGGATCTCCGCCGGAGTGGTCCCGAACCGATCGGCTCCACTCCAGTGCTCGGGCGGCTCGATGCCTTCCTCGAGCGGGTCGACGCGGAGTTCGTCCTCGTCGAGAGCCTCGCTGGGCGTCAGTGTTTCCGGTTCGGCCGTCTCACGATCGCTCACCGGCCTCTTCCTCCTCGTCGGACGTCGACCGGGCCGTGCTGTACTCGACCCGGTCCCTGTGGCTTACCCGACGCCCTTCTCGGTGAAACGGTGCCCTGTCGCGGGGATCACAGTTCCCAGCAGGTTTAGTAGCTTCACAAGTTTGTGAAACGGAGTAGCGTCGTTCGCATGACCACCACCAGGTGGGCGCCAGGGCACCGGATCATCCGGCGCGCGCCGGAGCGACATCACGAGCTGGGCCATCACGCCGCCTGGTACGTGGTCGCCGGAGTGGCCGCCACCGGTCTTCAAGCGGTGCTGTTCCTTGTCTTACAGCCGATACTGGGTCCCCAGCCGGCCAATCTGGTCGCGCTCGCCGTCACGACCATCGGGAACACCGAGTTCCACCGCCGGGTCACCTTCGCCACCCGGAAGAGTCATCCGGGCAAGCGGCACTTCCAGGACCTGGTGACGTTCGCCTTTTACGCGGCGTACGGCTCGATCGTGCTCGCGTCCCTCGACGCGGTGATCAGCGAACCGACCGCACTGGAGCAGACGGGCGCGTTGCTCATGGCCAGCGTCGTGGGCGGCATCGCACGCTTCGCGGTCCTTCGCTGGTGGGTCTTCCCTCGCCAGAAGGCTTAGTGTTCGTCGGGTGGCAGAGATCAACGGCGGACCGCACGACGGTGGCGCGGAACCCGACTACCGATTCACGCTCGCCAACGAGCGGACCTTCCTCGCCTGGCTGAGGACGGCACTGGGCCTGCTCGCCGGCGGCGTCGCGGTGCATCAGCTGGTTCCGGACCCGTCCGCGTTGAGCACCGTGCTCGCCGGACTGTGCGTCGTACTGGCCGCCGTCCTCGCGGCGGCCGCGTACCCGCGCTGGCGGCAGGTGCAGACCGCGATGCGCACGGGACGGCCGCTGCCGAAGAGCGGGATGCTGCTGTTCCTGACCGCCGGAATCCTGGTCATCACGCTGACGGCCGCGGCCCTGGTGGTGTTCTCGTGATCACGGCCGGATCTTGAGCGCGCGGCCGCACGTGCGCGATCACGGAGCGCAAGCGGAACGGACCGGGCTGGCCTGGCGCCGGACGGCGCTCGCGGCTACTGCCTGCACACTCCTCTTACTGCACATGGCCGCACGACGAGGCTGGGGAACGGCGGTCATCCCGGTGGCGTTCGCCGGAGCCACCGTGGTGGCCCTGGTCGTCATCGGCTCCGTTCGTGAACGGGCACTGCGCGGACCGGGAACCCCGAAACCTCTTAACCCAGCCTTTGCTGTCACCGCATCAGCACTCGTCGTAGCGACCGCGGCCGCTTTGATCGCGGTGCGCTAAAGGCCGCATACGTCCTGCGATCGCGACCGCTGTTTCGCTGACGCAGAGTCTCGGTTGTATTAAGCCGACTCCGTCTAATGGGCTATCTCTAGTTGAAATCTTTACTGCCGTCCGATCGGCGCCTACGATTACGCTGCGTCGCAACGGCGGCAGGTGAATCTGATCTTACGGAGCATCTGCCGCCCTCAATCGTTACGGAGTGTTGGCCCCTCGACAGCGACGGTCGCAGGGTCGGCCGGGGAGGACGACCATGCAAGCAACTTCCAGCGCGTCCAGAACCGTCACCCCCGATGCGGTCCCCGGATATACGACTCCGGAGAACCTGCCTCGACCGGGAGGACGGCTGACGAAGGAAGATCTCGATCCCCTCGTCAGGGACGCGGGAGACGGGAATCCGGCGGCGATCCAAGCGCTGCTGCGGATGATCGGTCCCGTCGTGGTGCGCTACTGCCGCGCCAGGATGGGCGGACGCGACCTGTCCTACCTGTCGGCGGACGACGTCGCGCAGGAAGTGTGCATGGCGGTGCTGAAGGCCTTGCCCGGCTACCAGGATCGCGGCGGCTCCTTCCTCTATCTCGTGCACGCCATCGCCGCCAACAAGGTCGCCGACGCCTACCGCGCGGTCTCCCGTGACCGGTCGGAGCCGGTGCCGGAACTGCCGGAGCGGCCCTTCGCCGACAACGAGCCGGAAACGCACGCCCTGCACCTGGACCTCGGCGCCCGGCTCAGCCGCCTCCTCTCCACTCTCCCGCGAGTGCAGCAGGAAATCCTCGCCCTCCGCATCGCAGTCGGCCTCTCCGCGGCCGAAACCGCCGAAGCACTGGGCATCTCCGCAGGCAACGTGCGCGTGACGCAGCACCGCGCATTGGCCCGCCTGCGCGGGATGGTCAACCAGGACGAGTTCTGACCTTCCTTCCCCCCTGCCGCAGGTCGTCGATCAGCGGCTCTCAGGCGCCTGGACCCCGCGCCGCCCACTTTCTTCCTCCCACCGGTTTCGAACCGGTGATTTGTCGTATGTCCCGGCGGTTTCCGCGTGTTGCGAAAGCCACTTTCGCAACGTTGAAGGTTGCGAAAGTGGCTTTCGCAACCTTGCTCTGACCTACCACTGGCCCCAGGTGCTCGTGAGCCGCTATGTCGCGGTGGGAAGCCGGTACGCCCGCCGTGCGGTGCCGTCGAAGAACTCCAGCCGTTCCGAGTCGCTCAACGAGCCGGTCAGCGAGAACGCCGTGTCCACGACGACCTCGTACGCCGCCGCCAGTTCGCAGACCGGCCAGTCGGAGCCGAACATCAGCCGCGAGGCCCCGAAAGAGTCGATGACGTGCTCGGCCCATCTCGCGAGGTGCCCGACCTTCCACTGTGCCCAGTCGGCTTCGGTGACCAAACCGGAAAGCTTGCAGTACACGTTCTCCAAGGCTCCCAACGCCGCGATGCCGTCCGCCCAGGGCTGCCATTCCCCGGAGGCGATCGGCGGTTTCGCGGCGTGGTCGAGGACGAAAACCTGATCCGGCAACGCCGAAGCGGCGGCGAGAGCGGCCGGAAGTTGCGGCGGCTTCACCAAAAGGTCGTACGCCAAGCCGGCCTCGCCAAGGGCCGCGAGACCACGTAAGACCTCGGGCCGGGTCAGCCACGCGGGGTCCGGCTCGTCCTCCACCTGATGCCGGATTCCCACCAGGGGCCCGGAAAACGCGGCGAGCCGGTCTGCCACATCGGGTGCGGTGAGGTCGACCCAGCCGACCACCCCGGCGATCAGGGGCTCGGCCGAAGCGACCGCAAGGAACTCGCGTGTCTCCTCCTCCGAGGAGACCGTCTGCACCAGCACGGTCGCCTTCACCCCGGCCGTCTTGGCCACCGTACGGAGATCGTCCACTGTGTACGGACGGCGGATCGGTCCCAGTGCCTCACCGGTCATCCACGGGTAGTGCCGTCGCGAGGGGTCCCAGAGGTGGTGGTGCGCGTCGATCACGACTGTCCTTCCGGTCGCAGCACGGTGTCCTCCCGCAACAGTCCCGCACGGATCAGCTCCGTCCACAACTCGCGCGGCACCGGACGGCGGAATCGCGTGGCGTTGAGCCGGACCTGGCCGGGATCGTGCGCGCCGACGACGACGGAGACCACCGCCGGATGCGCGGCGGGCAAGGCCAGCGCGGCCTGAGGCAGTTCGACACCGTGCCGTTCGCAGACTTCCGCGATCCGCCGCGCGCGATCCACCAGTTCCGACGGCGCCTCGGCGTAGTCGTACATCGTGCCCGGCGTGGCGGTGGCGAGGATCCCCGCGTTGAACGCTCCCCCGGCGACGACGTCGACCCCGCGTTCCTGGCACAGCGGCAGAAGATCGTCGAGAGCGGGCTGGTTGAGCAGCGTGTACCGCCCGGCGAGCAGGATGACGTCGAGGTCGAACCGGCGGACGAATTCGGCGAGCATCGGAGCCTGGTTCATCCCGGCCCCGATGGCGTCGACGACGCCTTGCTCCCGCAGTTCGAGCAGCGCGGGGAACGCGCCGTTCACGGTGTCCTCGAAGTGTTCGTCCGGATCGTGCACGTAGACGACGTCCACGCGGTCCAGGCCGAGGCGTTCCAGGCTGTCCTCAAGCGACCGGAGGATCCCGTCGCGGCTGAAGTCCCAACGGCGTTTGTAGGCCGCGGGCACCACGAAACCCTGCGAGTCCGTGCGTGACGCGCCGTCCGGATGGGGTTCCAGCACGCGACCGACCTTGGTGGACACCACGTAGTCCGAACGGGAATACGCCGAAAGGGCCGCGCCCAGCCGTCGTTCCGAAAGGCCGAGACCGTAGTGCGGCGCGGTGTCGAAGTACCGGATGCCTTCGTTCCACGCCTGACGGACGGTCTCTTCGGCCGTTTCGTCGGTGATGGCGTGGTACAGATTGCCCAGCTGCGCACAGCCGAGCCCCAGTGGGGACAGGGAGAGCTTCACGGAAGCTCCCATACGAGACCGAGGCCGGAATCGCCACCCGAATAGTCGTCCTCGACGTCGAGCAGTTCCGACATCCGTGCCTGCCAGGGAATGTTGGCCGGATGCTCGCGCAGGATCGCCCGCATCTTCGCGTAGTCCTCGACCTCCACCAGGTGGAACAGATCGAGACCGTCACGCCAGATCCGCCACGATCCGACCCCGGCGGCCCGCAGCGCCTCGTCGAGATCGGGTGGGATGACGGCGTGGACCGACTCGTATTCGGCCTCCTTGCCCGGCTTCAACCGGGTGTGGAGTGCCACTCTTTGTAGTGCGACACCGTGGGTCACCGCGCCTCCTCAGCTCGAAACATGGCACTCTGTCAACTAACACTCAAACATCCGAGGTCTTCGGGGAGGGCGGTGGAACATGCCGGTCACCGATGTCGCGATCGACAAGATCAAGGACATGATCATCTCCGGCGAGCTTGCTCCTGGCGACAGGCTGCCGAAAGAGGCCGAATTGGCCCAGCGGCTGGGCCTGTCCCGCAGTTCGCTGCGCGAAGCGGTGAAGGCCCTGTGCCTGATCCGCGTGCTCGACGTCCGCCAGGGCGACGGCACGTACGTCACCAGCCTCGAACCGAATCTCCTCCTCGACGCGATGACGTTCGTGGTGGACTTCCACCGCGACGACACCGTGCTCGACTTCCTCGCCGTCCGCCGGATCCTCGAACCGGCGGCGACGGCGATGGCCGCGATGCACATGAGCGACGAGGACATCGCGGAACTAGGCCGCCTGCTCGACGAACTCGCCGACTCGCCGACGGTGGAGGCGCTGGTCGCGAACGACCTGCAGTTCCACCGCAAGATCGCCGACGGCTCCGGGAATCCGGTGCTGTGCTCGCTGCTCGACAGCCTCTCCGGCCCCACCGCGCGTGCCCGGATCTGGCGTGGGCTCACGCAGGAGGGCGCTGTCGCGAAGACGCGCGAGCAGCACTCGGCGATCTACGAGGCCATCGCGAACCGCGAACCGGAACTCGCCCGTTCCTGGGCCACCGTGCACGTGGCCGGGGTCGAGCAGTGGCTCCGCAACGCCCTCGGCACCGCCGACGACCCGACCGCGGCCGCCGAAGCTTCCTGACACAGCTACCTCCACTGATGGTCCGTGAAGGCCTCCTTCCCTACTTTCAGGGTAGGGAAGGAGGCCTTCACGGACTTTCGGACTAGGTCTGGGCTTTCCCGCTGGCGTAGCGCGAAATGATCAACGCGACCAGGATGATCACGCCGTAGATCGCCTTCAGCCACTCCGGCGGCACCTGCGCGACCTGCAGCAGGTTGGTGACCGTCTGCAGGAGCAGCACGCCGGTGAGCGCCCCGACCAGCGTGCCCTTCCCACCGTCCAGGGAGACACCGCCGATCACCGCGGCTGCGAACACCTGAAGGATCAACCCGTCGCCCTGGTCGGCGCCGAGCGCGCCGACGTATCCCGTGTACGCGAGACCGCCGAGCGCGGCCAGCACGCCGGCCACGACGAACACGCCCCACGAGATGCGGTCGACCCGGATACCGGCGGCCCGCGCGGCGGCCCGGTTACCCCCGATGGCGTAGAGGGACCGGCCGATCCGGTGGTAGCGCAGGCCCAGCCCGAACACGGTGAACAGCGCCGCGGCGAGCCACACCGACATCGGCAGGCCGATGAACGTGGTCGTCGCCATCGCGGTGAACACGTCCAGCTGGTCGAACAGCGTCTTGCCTTGGGTGGACCCGATCTGCGTGCCGCGCAGCACGGTCAGCATCGCCAGCGTGACGATGAAGGCGTTCAGCTTCAGCTTGACGATCAGGAACCCGTTCACGAAGCCGACGGCCGCGCCGGCCACGAGTACGGCGAGAACGCCCACGAAGCCGGGGATTTCGGTGCCGAAGCCCGAAGACGCCACCGGGATCACCAGCATCGCGCCCAGCGCGGGCGCCATCCCCATGGTGGATTCCAGCGACAGGTCGAATTTCCCGGTCAGCAGCACGAGCGATTCGCCCAGCACCACCATCGACAGCGCCGCCGAGGCGGACAGGATGCCGACGATGCTGCCGAAGGTCAGGAACGTGTCACTGATCAGTCCTCCGATGATCAGCACCACGACGAGCGCCGGCACCAGGGCCAGTTCCCGCAGCCAGCGGAACTTCCGGCGTTTCGGCGGTGGCGGCGCCAAGGACGCCGTCTTCGGATCCGTCATCAGTTCGGTCATCCGCGCTCGACTCCTTCGATGTCGGCCACGAGGTCGCCGTCGGACCAGCCGGCCTGGTGTTCGGCGACCACGGCACCGGCGCGCAGCACCAGCACCCGGTCGCTCAGGCGCAGGTCGTCCAGCTCGTCGCTGACGATCAGCACCGCCTTGCCCTCGGCCCGCACCCGGTCGACGACCGCGAGCAGGGCCTCCTTCGATTTCACGTCCACCCCCGCGGTCGGGTTGATCAGCACGACCAGCCGGGGATCCCCGGCGAGCGCGCGGGCCAGGACGACCTTCTGCTGGTTGCCGCCGGAAAGGTCGGACACCGGTTGCTCGGCGTCGGCCGCGACGATGTCGTAGTCCTTCAGCGCTCTCGACGCCCGCTCGTACCGGGCGCTCGGCGCGGCGATGCCCGCCTTGCCCATCCGATCCAAAATGGACAGTGTGGCGTTGTCCATGATGGAGTGGTCGAGCACCAGGCCCTCGTGGTGCCGATCCCGCGGTACACAGCCGATTCCCGCGCGGATCGCCGCCGGGATGTCACCCGGCCTCAGCGGTTCGCCCGCGACCCGCATCGTGCCGGAGGTCGCCGAGCGCAGTCCGTACACGGTTTCGGCGACCTGGTGCTTGCCGCTGGCGTTGCTGCCCGCGAGACCGATCACCTCACCGCGGTGCACCCGCAAGGTCACGTCGTGGAAGCCGTCACCGGACAGGCCGTCGACGGTCAGGATCTCGTCCGCGTCGGCGGCCAGAGCGTCGCGGGTCGTCGCGTCGCGGACGGAAAGCCCGCCCTGTTCCCCGGTCATCGCGTCGATCAACTCGGCGCGACCGACTTCCGAGACCGGCGCGGTGAGGATGTGCTTGGCATCGCGCAGCACGGTGACCGCCTGGCAGACCTCGTACACCTCGTGCAGATGGTGCGAGATGAACAGGAACGTCACCCCGTTCGCCTGCATCTGGCGCATCCGGTCGAAGAGCCGCTCGATCGCCTGGCTGTCCAGCTGGGCGGTCGGTTCGTCGAGCACGATGAACCGGGCGCCATAGGAGAGCGCCCGCGCGATCTCGACGAACTGCCGGTCCTCGACCGAGAGTTCCCCGGCAGGGGTGTCGACGTCGACGTGCACGTCCCAGGATTCCAGCAGGTCCCTGGCCTGGCGGCGCAGACGCTGCCAGCCGATCGCGAATCCCTTGCCGGACTGGCGGTTCAGAAAGAGGTTCTCCGCGACGGTCAGCTGCGGGACGACCATCGCGTGCTGGTACACGCAGGCGACCGCGCGTTTCCAGTCGTCCTGTTTGGACAGTGGCGGGGCGGGGACGCCGCCGAACTCGACCCGCCCGGTGTCCGTCTTGGACAGTCCGGTGAGGATCGAGACGAGCGTCGATTTCCCCGCACCGTTGCGGCCGACGAGCGCGTGCGACTCGCCGGGGTTCACGGTGAGGCTGACGTCGGACAGCGCCACGGTCGGGCCGTAGCGTTTACCGACGCCCTGTGCGCTGACCACCGGTACGGCGGCGGAGCCGGCGGGCAGCGCGCTCACAGGTTGTTCCCCCAGAGGGCCTTGTCGTCCACGTTGTCCTTGGTGACCACGGGCGCGGGCAACTGGTCTTCCAGGATCCCGGGCCGGACCTCGACGACGGTGCTGCCGTGATCGGTCGGCCCGGCCTTGAAGGTCTCCCCCGCCATCGCCTTCTTGATCCAGTACATGCCGAACTTGGCGTAGTCGTCGGCGGGCTGGGAGACGGTCGCGTCGAGTTCGCCCGCGCGGATCGCGGCGAGTTCCTGCGGGATCCCGTCGTTGCTGACCAGCACCACGTGTTTCGGGTCGCCGACCGGGAAGTAGAGGTTCTTGCGCTTGAGTGCCTGCTGTGTCGGCGCGAGGTAGACGCCGCCCGCCTGCATGTAGACGGCCTTGATGTCCGGGTTGGCGGTCAGCAGGCTGTCCAGACCGGACGACGCCTTGTCCGCCTTCCACTCGGCGGCGATCTCCAGCACCTGGACGCCGGGGAACTTCGTCTTCATGCACTGCCGGAAGGCCTCGGAGCGGTCGCGTCCGTTGACCGAGGCGAGGTCGCCCATGACCTGCACGACCTTGCCGGACGTGACCTTCGCGCCGATCGCCTCGCAGGCCTTGGTGCCGTACGCCTTGTTGTCCGCGCGCACCACCATCGCGACCTTGCCGCTCTCCGGCGCGACGTCGACGGCGATCACCGGGACGCCCTTGTTCTCCGCGGCCTTCAGCCCCGCGACCACCGCGGCGGAGTCGATCGGCGTCACGACGAGACCCTTGACGCCCTGGTTGAGCAGGGTGTTGACGTCGGTGATCTGCTTCGCCGAGTCACTGTCCGCGTTGACCGTGGGCAGCGCGTCGACGCCTTGCTCCTTCGCCTTTAGCGGCACGTAGTTGTTGTAGGCCTGCCAGAACGGCGAAGTCAGCAACGGGATCGTCGCCCCGACCTTGCCGCCCTGGGCCCCGCCGCCACCCGCCGTGGGCGCGTTGTCCTTCGTGGACCCACAGGCCGACAGGGCCAGCCCGAGCGCGGTGGCCGCGGCGGCCACCTTGATCACCCTCGTACGCACCGCATCCTCCTTGATGACAGCGGGGAACCTACTTCTGGACCGGGCCGCGCGGGCGCAGCCCGTACATACCGCCGTCCACGGCGAGCGCCGTGCCGGTGGTCGAAGCCGAAAGCGGACTGGCGAGGTACACGATCGCGTTCGCGACCTCGTCCGCGGTGACCAGCCTGCCCATCGGCTGCCGGGCGGCCAGCGCGGCCCGCTCGGCGGCCGGATCGCCCGCCGAGTCGAGCAGCCTGCCGACCCACGGGGTGTCCG
The DNA here is from genome assembly GCF_013870525.1 of Amycolatopsis pittospori. Lineage (GTDB taxonomy): Bacteria > Actinomycetota > Actinomycetes > Mycobacteriales > Pseudonocardiaceae > Amycolatopsis > Amycolatopsis pittospori. Next base: position 35,580 of record NZ_JACBXD010000044.1, on the reverse strand, counting down.
CGGTGCCAGGGCAGACGCAGTTGACCCGGATCTCGTCGGCGAGGTGGTCGGTCGCCATCGCCAGCGTCAGCGAGAGCACCGCGCCCTTGCTGGCCGAGTACAGCGCGCGGTTGGGCAGGCCCGCCCACGCCGCGATCGAGCAGGTGTTGACGATCGCGGCCGACGGCGATTTCTTCAGATGCGGCAACGCGGCCCGCGCGAGCCGCACCATGCCGACGACGTTGACGTCGAGCACTCGGTGCCATTCGTCGTCGTCGTTGGCGGTGACGTCGCCCTGCGCGCCGATACCGGCGTTGTTGACGAGGATGTCGAGCCTGCCGAAGCGTTCGACGACGGATTCGATCGCCGAACGCACTTCGTCGTCGGAGCCGACGTCGCACCGGAATCCGGTGAAGCCCTCGGGGAGGTCGTCCGGCTTCAGGTCGAGCACCGCGACCGTCGCCCCGCGAGCGGCGAGCAGTTCGGCGGCGGCCCGGCCGATCCCGGACGCGCCACCGGTGACGGCGGCGACGAGGCCTTCGAATTCACTCACTTGCAGTCTCCGTCCACTCTGGACCGTCGGGGAACCGGAACCGGCGCAGGGTCGCGTCGTGCATCCGCGCGGAGAACCCCGGCGCGGACGGGGCGAGATACCGCCCGTCGGCCACGACGGCCGGATCCGTGAAGTGCTCGTGGAGGTGGTCGACCCATTCGATGGACCGGTCGACGTCCGAGCCGGACACCGCCACGAAGTCGAACATGGACAGGTGCCGGACGAGTTCGCACAGCCCCACACCGCCGGCGTGCGGGCATACCGGGACGCCGAACTTGGCCGACAGCAACAGGATCGCCAGGTTCTCGTTGAACCCGCCGACCCGGGCGGCGTCCAGTTGCAGCACCGAGATCGCGTCCGCCTGCAGCAACTGCTTGAACACCACGCGGTTCTGGACGTGCTCGCCGGTGGCCACGCGGATCGGGGAAAGGGCCTTGGCGATCGCGGCGTGCCCGAGCACGTCGTCCGGCGAGGTCGGCTCCTCGATCCAGTACGGGTCGTACGGCGCGAGCGCGGTCATCCAGGTGATCGCGGCCGAGACGTCCCAGCGCTGGTTCGCGTCGACGGCGACGCGGATGCCGGTGCCGACGGTCTCGCGGGCGAGCTTCATCCGGCGGACGTCGTCCTCCAGGTTGCCGCCGACCTTCAGCTTGATCATCTCGAAGCCGTCGGCGACCGCCTGCTCGGCGAGGCGGACGAGTTTCGCGTCCGAGTAGCCGAGCCAGCCGGGGGAAGTGCTGTACGCGCGGTACCCGTCGCGCTCGATCCGGGCGATCCGCTCCGCACGGCCGGGTTCGGCGGCACGGAGGATCTCCAGCGCCTCCTCCTCCGTCAAAGCGTCGGAGAGGTAGCGGAAGTCGACGAGGGAGACCAGGTCCTCGGGCGACATCTCGGCCGCGAAGCGCCAGACCGGCAGTCCGGCGATACGGGCGGCGAGATCCCAGGCGGCGTTGACGACCGCGCCGATCGCCATATGCGCGACGCCCTTTTCCGGGCCGAGCCACCGCAGTTGCGAGTCGCCGACCAGTGCCCTCGACAGATCGCCGAGCGCGGCCGCGTCCGTGGGGACGTCCCGGCCGACGACATGCGGTTCGAGCGCGCGGATGGCCGCGGCCTGGACGTCGTTACCGCGTCCGATGGTGAAGGCGAGCCCGTATCCGTCGGGGCCGCCGTCGGTGTGGAGGACGACGTACGCGGCCGAGTAGTCCGGGTCCGGGTTCATGGCGTCCGAACCGTCCAGCTCCCGCGAAGTGGGGAACCGGACGTCGAGCACCTCCATGCCCACGATCTTGGCCATCACGCCTGCCTCGCGGTCTGACGCTGGCGGCCGAGGCCGTCGATCTCGAGCTCGATGACGTCACCTTCCCGCAGGTACGGCTTGGGCTCGGGCCGGCCGAGCGCGACGCCCTGCGGAGTACCGGTGTTGATGAGGTCTCCCGGGCGCAGCACCATGAACCGACTCAGATAGTGCACGATCTCGGCGACCGTGAAGACCATGTCCTTGGTCGACGAGTCCTGTTTCTTCTCTCCGTTGACCCACAGCCGCAGGCCGAGGTCCTGCGGGTCGGGCACCTCGTCGGCGGTGACCAGCCACGGGCCGAGCGGGTTGAAGTTCTCGCACGACTTGCCCTTGTCCCACTGGCCGCCGCGTTCGAGCTGGAACTCGCGCTCGGAGACGTCGTTCGAAACGGTGTACCCGGCGACGTACTCGAGGGCTTCTTCGACGCTTTCGAGGTACCGCGCGGTCTTGCCGATGACGACGCCGAGCTCGACCTCCCAGTCGGTCTTGGTCGAGTTCCGCGGCACGAGCACGTCGTCGTCCGGGCCGACGACGACGTCGGACGCCTTCATGAAGACGACCGGCTCGGTCGGCACGGCGGCACCGGACTCCTCCGCGTGCTGCCGGTAGTTGAGACCGATGCAGACGACCTTGCCCGGCCGCGCGATCGGCGAACCGACCCTGGCGGCGGCGAATTCCGGACCGGCTTCGGGCAGCTCACCGGCGGCCAGCGCGGCCGCGACCTTGGCGACACCGTCGCCCGCGAAGAAGCTGCCATCGATGTCGGCGGTCAGTCCCGCGAGGTCGCGCAGCGTGCCATCCCCGGCACGTACGAACGGACGCTCACTTCCCGGCTCCCCGAGACGCAACAGCTGCACGGATTTTCCCTTCCGGCCGAACCGTCAAGAATCAACGGCTCCAACAGCAACGAACAGACATCCGATGTATACCTGACGACCTTCGACCAGATCTAGAGCTCACCCGGATTTGTCTCGAAAATTGATCGGATCAGTCTTGCGAAACCTGGGTGGCAAGACTCACAGCGGGAATAGTTACCTACTCTAAGCAAGTTGTTCCTCGCGGAACCATGACTGGGGAAGGAACGAGCATGACCATCGCGCCCGAGCGAGTGGAAGAACCCGTCGCGCGACCGATCACCACCGGACGCGCCCGCTTCGTCCTGATCCTCGGCGGCCTGTCCGCCTTCGGGCCCCTGTCCATCGACATGTACCTGCCCGCGCTGCCGCAGATGGCCGGCGAACTCCGCGCCGCGGACGCGACCGTCCAGCTGACGCTGAGCGCGTTCATCATCGGGCTCGCGCTCGGGCAGCTGATCCTCGGACCGCTGTCCGACGCGATCGGCCGCCGCAAGCCGCTCGTCGCCGGTCTCGCGCTCTACATGGTCGGCTCGGTGCTGTGCGCCATCGCCCCGAGCGCCGACCTGCTCATCGCCGCCCGAGGCGTTCAGGCCTTCGGCGCCGCCGCCGGGATCGTGATCGCCAGGGCGACCGTGCGCGACCTCTACTCCGGTACCGCGATGACGAAGTTCTTCTCGCTGCTCATGCTGGTCAACGGGCTCGCCCCGATCCTGGCGCCGATCATCGGCGGCCAGATCCTGAACTGGACGTCGTGGCGCGGGGTGTTCGTCTGCCTGACCGTGTTCGGCGCGATCCTGCTCGCCGTCGTCTTCTTCCTGCTGCCGGAGCCCCTGCCCGAGGAACGCCGCACGCCGGCGCGCTTCGGTTCGGTGATGCGGACCTACGCGAGCCTGCTCCGCGACCGGAGCTTCCTCGGCTACGCGCTGGCCTCCGGTCTGATGTTCGGCAGCCTGTTCGCCTACATCTCCGGCTCGTCCTTCGCGCTGCAGGGCGTCTACGGCCTGAGCCCCCAGGCGTACAGCCTGGTGTTCGGCCTCAACGGCATCGGCATCGTGCTCGTCGGCCAGCTGAACGGCCGCATCGTCGGTCGCTTCCCGGAGCGGAAGCTGCTGACCATCGGCCTGATCGTCGCGGCCGTCGCCGGATTCGGCGTACTGACCGCGGTCGCGATGGACCTCAGCCTGGTCGGACTGCTGATCCCGTTGTTCATCCTGGTGTCGAGCATCGGCATGGTGGCGCCGAACGCGAGCTCGCTGGCGCTGGCCGAACAGGCGCGCTCCGCCGGTTCGGCGTCGGCGCTGCTGGGCGTGCTGCAGTTCGTCGTCGGCGGGCTGGCGACGCCGCTGGTCGGACTCGGCGGCGCGGGCACCGCGATCCCGATGGGGATCACGATGGCGGGCTTCGGCGTTCTGGCCCTGCTGGCCTTCGCGACCATGACGAGGCCTTCGCGGCTCTTGGTCGCTCAGGAGGTTTAAGCCCTCGCGCGCTGCTATGAACGGCCCGTTACTTGCAAATTTTGCCAGTAACGGGCCGTTCATAGCACCGGGGAGAGTCACCCCAAAGTCTTGAGCTCGGCCGTCCTCAGCTGATCCGCGGTCACCGTGGCCCGTCCGTCGACGAGCGCCTTCAACGCGTCGCCGTCATCCCACTGGTTGACGTTCATGGCGGCGGTGACCTGGCCGTCGCGTAACCAGAAAGCAGTGAAGTCCCGCGCCGCGAGATCCCCTCGGACGACGAGTTCGTCGGTTTCGGGGTCGGCGAGTCCGCGGTATTCGCAACCCAGGTCGTACTGATCCGAGAAGAAATACGGGCTCTTCAGGTACGGCTCGTTCTCCCCGAGCAGGTTCCCGGCGACGTGCAGGCCCTGCCACTTCGCGTTCGACCAGTGCTCGACGCGGACGCGTTTTCCGTAGCGGGGATGGAAATGCGCGGCGATGTCGCCGATCGCGTAGACGTCGGGCGCGGCGGTCCGCAGTCCGGCGTCGGCGCAGACACCGCCGTCGTCGGACAGTTCCAGACCGGCGGCGTGCGCGAGATCGACCCGCGGCGCGGCGCCGACGGCCACCAGGACGACGTCCGCCGGAAGTTCGTCACCACTCTTCAGGCGTACACCGGTCACGCCGTCGAGTCCTCCGGTGAACTCCGCGACGCCGTCACCCAATCTCCAATTCACGCCGTGCTCGGCGTGGAGGTCCTTGAACACCGCGGACACCTGCTCGCCCAGCACCGCGAGCAGCGGTGAGCCGACCTGGTCGACCACGGTCACCTCGGCGCCGTGTTCCCTCGCCGCCGCGGCGGCCTCGGTCCCGATCCAGCCCGCGCCGACGATCACCACCCGTTCGGCGTCCTTGAACGCCGAACGCAGCGCGAGCGCGTCATCGAGGGTGCGGAGGGTCCGCAGTCCGGGCAGGTCGCCGCCGGTCACCGGGAGCGGGCGCGGCTGCGAGCCGGTGGCCAGTACGAGCCTGTCGAACCGGTACTCACCGCCCACGTCGTCGAGAACGAGCCGGGAGCCCAGTTCGATCCTGGTCGCCGTCGCCCCGGGCTTGTGCTGGATTTCCTTCTCTTCGTAGAACCCCGCTTCGTGCACCCAATCGGGCTCATCGGTATTGCCCAGCAGAAGTCCTTTGGACAAGGGCGGTAATTCGTACGGGCGATGCCGATCGCTGCCGAGCAACAGGATTTCCCCTGTGTAGCCACGCTCTCGCAGCGCCCCGGCGGCCGTCGCTCCCGCGAGACCGGCGCCGACGATGACGATCTTCCTGGGTTCGGACATCAAGACCTCCCAAGCAGGCTCTCTCGCGGACGCTACTCCCGATCGGGGTGCCTCGCCCAGCTACGGAAGCCCGTCCGGACTAGCGCGAGCGGAAGTTGATCACGATCAGCAGGCACGGTTAACCCATCAGTAGGAATGTCGGGTAACCCGCGTCACGGCCCCGAAAGGTCCCCGTCCCAGCCACGGACGAGAAAGGGAGATCATGAGCACTGGAAGGATGAGGACCTTGGCACCCCGGGACGAATGGTCGGTCGGCTGCCGGGACCTGGCAGGCAGGCGCAGGGACGTGACGGTATTCGTGAGCAGCGACAAGATCGTGCTCGTGGCGCCGCCCGGAGAGGCCGCCGTACTCGGGCCGCTGGACGTGGGGCGATTGCGCGCCGCACTCCGCGACGCCGTGGTCGCGGTGGCACAACATCCGGACCACAGTGAATGACAACTACCGTTCCTACTTCTGAGTAGGTTACAGTCGGCTCACTACGGAAGGAGCCGGCCATGACCACCTACTTCGTGACGGGCGCGACGGGTTTTCTGGGAAAACGCCTGGTCGCGCGCCTACTACGGCGTCCGGAGACCGTAGCCGTCCAGGTACTCGTGAGGGAGACCTCACGCGGGAAGCTCCCGAGCCACGAGAAGCTCGTTCCCGTCACCGGCGATTTGACCGAACCCACGCTGGGCGTCGACCCGGCCAAAGTGGGACCCCTCGACCACGTCGTGCACCTCGGCGCGATCTACGACCTGACCGCGGACGAAGCGGCCAACCGCGCGGCCAACGTCGACGGCACCCGCAACGTCCTGGAGTTCGCCGCCGCGGCGAACGCCGGGATCCTGCACCACGTCTCCTCCATCGCGGTGGCCGGGCAGTACGCCGGCCGTTTCACCGAAGCCGATTTCGACCTCGGCCAAGGCTTCGCGTCGCCGTACCACGCGACGAAGTTCGAGGCCGAGAAGCTCGTGCGCCGTCACGGGAAGACGCCGTACCGGGTGTACCGGCCGTCCGCCGTCGCCGGTGATTCGCGCACCGGCGAGATGGACAAGATCGACGGCCCGTACTACTTCCTCCCCGCGATCTCGCGGCTCGCCGCGCTGCCCCGCCGTCTCCCGCTGGCCGCGCCGGATCTCGGCGCGACGAACCTCGTCCCGGTCGATTACGTCGTCGAAGCGATCGAGCACCTGATGCACGCCGAGGCGCCGAGCGGCAGCACCTATCACCTCGCGTCGCCGCGCCCCCAGCCGCTGCACGAGGTCTACAACGCCTTCGCGCGCGTCGCGGGCGCGCCGAAGATCTCCGCCGTCCTTCCCTCGCGGCCGTCCGGAGCGCTGAAGCGCGCCGGAACCCGCCTGGCGAGGTCCGCCGCGGCAGGGTTCGACCGCGTCCCGGGCGGACGTTCGGCCCGCGCGGCGGTACTGAAGGAACTGGGCATCCCGCTCGAAGTCCTGCCGCATCTGAGCATGGAGGTCGACTTCGACACCAGCGCGACCACGGCGGCCCTCGAAGGCAGCGGGATCTCCCTGCCCCCGTTGAAGGAGTACGCCGGTCCGCTGTACCGGTACTGGCTAGAACACCTGGACCCCGATCGCGGCCGCCGTCGTCCGGGGCCGGAACCGTTGAGCGGCCGCAAGGTGCTGATCACCGGCGCCTCCTCGGGCATCGGGCGCGCGTCAGCGCTGGCCGTCGCCGCGAAGGGCGGCGAGGTGATCCTCGTGGCCAGGCGGGCCGACGAACTCGAAGAGGTCCGTGAACAGATCGCCGCGGCGGGCGGGAAGGCGTCCGCGTACCCGTGCGACCTCACCGACGGTGGCGCCGTCGACGCGCTGGTCAAGGACGTCCTCGCCGCGCACGACGCCGTCGACATGCTGGTCAACAACGCGGGCCGCTCGATCCGCCGCTCGCTTTCGCTGTCCACCGAACGGTTCCACGACTTCGAACGCACCATGGCGATCAACTACTTCGGACCGGTGCGGCTCATCCTCGGCCTGCTGCCGTCGATGACCGAACGCGGCTTCGGCCACGTCGTCAACGTGACCACGCAAGGACTGCAGACCGACACACCGCGGTTTTCCGCTTACCTGGCTTCGAAGGCCGCGCTGGAGGAGTTCGGGCTGACCGCCGGAAGGGAAACGCTTTCCGACGGGATCACCTTCACCTCGGTGCGGATGCCCCTGGTGCGCACCGACATGATCGCGGCGACGAACTCCTATCGCGGCATGCCGGCGAGTTCGCCCGAGCGCGCCGCCGGACTCGTCGTCAAGGCACTCGAAGAGCGACCGGAGATCCTGAACCTGCCCGAAGGCAAGGCCGCCGAATTGGTGACGCTCGTCGCACCCAAGACGACGCGGTTCGTCGCGCACCTCGTCTACCGGGTGATGCCGGAGTCCGCGCCGGAATCCCGTGGCCTGCCACGGAAGGCTCCGCTCGCCTCGGTGGCGGGCGCGGTCACCAGGCTGGTCTGGCGCCGCCGTCCCTGACGTCCCCGCGGCCGGGCTCGATCGGGGGACGCCCCCGGCCGCTACCATCGGTTTCCGATACGCCGGGGTCGGCGGGCACGGGCCGAGGTAGGGACGAGCGGGAAGGGGCAGTGTGGACGTCGCCAGTCCCCCGCTGTCGACCGGACCGGACACCGCAGTGGTACGTCCGTCCAGGACAGTGCTGCGGCTTTCCCTGCACGCGGCCTGGGTGCTCGCGCTCGCCGTCGTCACCGAACTCCGGGTGGGGCGCTTCGGTTTCCACCCCTCGGACCAGGGATTCATCCTCGCCCAGGCGTGGCGGGTGCTGCACGGCGAAGTCCCGCACTCCGACATCATCTCCGCACGGCCGCTGGGTTCGGCGTACCTGCACATGGTCGACTTCGTCGTGCCCGGACCGCTGTTCTTCGTCTCCAGCGTGCTCAGCATGCTGGAGATCATCCTGGCGACCATCGCGTTCACGGTGCTGGTCACGCGGCGTCGCGTCCGTGACTGGGGACCGGGTCTCACCGGGCTGACGGCGGCCGCGTCGCTGCTGAACCTCAACGCGTTCCCGCTGATGGCGTGGCATACCGTCGACGGGATCTTCCTGACCGCGTGCGGCGCCTGGGCGCTGGATTCCGGGCTACGCGGTGGCAAGGCGTGGCCTCGGCGGCTCGGCCTCGTACTGCTGGGCACGGCGGTGTTCGTGAAGCAGAGTTTCGCGCCGGTTCCGGTGATCGCGCTGGTTTGGCTGCTGCTGCACCCTTCGATGCGGGAAGGCGCGTTCCGCACGCGCCGCTGGTGGGGGCGGCTGGCCTGGGATCTGGTCGCGCTCGGCGCCTTTCTCGTGCTCTACATCGGAATCGTCACGATCGACGGCGGTCTCGGCGCGATGGCCGAGCAGCTCACCGGCGGCCTGCCCGCGTACGGCGAACGACTTCTCGGGCTGTGGCTGGAGAATCCCGAAACCCTCACACGGCCACCGGTGCGCGGACTGACCTTCTTCGCGATCGCCGGCGTACTCCTTGCCCTGGTAGGGATCTTCCGCGAACGGGTGGGGTCCGCCGGCGCGATCTTCGCGCGGTTGCTGCTCCTGGCCGGGGTGGGAGTGGTGGTCGGCACCGTCGTCGACGGGCATTTCACCGGCGCGTCGCGCTGGGCCGACGTCCTCTGGTGGATCCTCGGTGTCGCGCTGCTGGTGAACTGGGCGTCGACGCGGCGGTTCCCGCGGATGGGCGCGCTGGTCTTCGCGACCGGGTTCATGACCAGCCTGTCCTGGGGGAACGACACCCCGACACTGTTCACCGGGACGCTGGCGCTGACCGCGATCCTGCTGCTGGCGGAGGCGCTGCCCCCGATACCCGAGCCGCCCCGATGGGCCGCTCTGACCGCCGCGACGGCGACGGGACTGGTCGCGGTGCTGGCCTCCGGCTGGGCCGTCGTCGCGCATCACGACGAAGCCGCGTACCTCGACATGGCGCACGAGAAACTGACCGGGGACCTCGGCACGGTGACGCCGTCGATGCGCGGGATCCGGACGAACCCGGGCACCTTCGCCTACGTCTCCCAGATCCGTGACTGCGTCACGCGATTCCCCGCCGGACGCACGGCGGTCCTGCCCGACAACCCGTTCGCCTACCCCGCCTTCGGCCTGCGCAACCCGTTCCCGCTGGAATGGCCGCTACCGCTGGAGATCGTCGCCGACGCGCCGCAACGGATGCTCGCGACCGCGGACGACCTCAACCGCGACGGCGACTACCTCGTGCTGTTCCAGACCGTGGACATGCCGACGTTGACCCGCGGCGGTCCCGTCCCCGCCGAGGTCCGGCCGGACACGCCGATCTTCGACTACCTGGGGATGGAGAAGGCGCTGCAGTCGCGCCTCACCGGGCAGACCGTCACCTGTGGAAGCTTCATCGGGAAGTGGGCGCCCCGCCCCTGACGCGTTCAGTCCTCGGTCAGGTATGGGGTCGTGAGTGATAAAGAGGGTTAGAACGACACTTGCCACTCACGACCCCCTCGACCCTTGCGGTCCGTCGGGAACCAGGTGTTGCGAAAGCCACTTTCGCAACCTTCAACGTTGCGAAAGTGGCTTTCGCAACACCTCCGCGAGACAGCCCTGACGCGTTTAGTCCTCTGAATGCGGTAGTTGCACGCGCAAGTACCGCATTCAGAGGACGAAACGCGGGGGGTCAGTCGACGCCGGCGTCTTCGGGGCGGCCGGCGGCGAGTCCGGCGAGGACGTCCAAAGCGGCCGAAAGCGTCTCCAGCGGCGGCGAGGACACCGCGAGCCGGACCGCGTTCGGGGCGTGCCCCGGGACGACGGCGAACGCGGCGGCGGGGGTCACCGCGATCCCCCGGCGCGCGGCAGCGGCGACGAAGGTTTCCGCGCGCCAATGTTCCGGGAGTTCCCACCAGCAGTGGTACGCCTGGGGATCCGCGCGCAGTGTGAACCCGGCCAGTCGCGCCGCCGTCACCCGCTGGCGTTCCGCGGCGTCGAGGCGCTTCGCCCGTTCGACGGTTTCCAGTGTGCCGCCGGTGATCCACCGGGTGGCGGCTTCGAGGGCGAACCTCGGCGCGACCCAGCCACCCGAGCGCACCGACGCCGCCAGTCGCTCCGTCCATTCCGCCGGAACGGCAAGGAATCCGGTGGTCAGGCCGGGGGCGAGTCGTTTGGACATACTGTCGGTGAACACCGTGCGTTCCGGCGCGAACGTCGCGAACGGATGGATCTCGGGCCGCAGGAAGGTGTAGATGCCGTCCTCGATCACCGGGATGTCCATGCGCCGCACGGTTTCCGCCAGTTCGGCCCGCCGCCCATCGTCCATTGTGGACCCCAGCGGGTTGTGCAGCGTCGGCTGGACGTACAGCGCGCGCACGGGTGCGGCGGCGTGCGCGGCTTCGAGCGCTTCGGGCACGAGGCCCTGGTCGTCGGTCTCGATGGGCGCCAACTGGACGCCGAGCCGCCCCGCGAGCGCCTTGACCACGGGGTAGGTGATGGCCTCGACGGCGAGTCGTTCCCCCATCGGCACGAAAGCGGCGATGGCGGCCGCGATGGCCTCGCGCCCGCTACCGGCGAAGAGGACTTCAGGCGTCCAACCGTCCTTCGCGAACAGTCCGCCGACGGCTTCCCTGGCCTGCTTCGAGCCGGTGACGCTCCCTGGCCGCAGTGCCGCTGTCAGGACGTCGTCGCGCAGGAGTGGTTCCAGTGCCTTGCCGACGAGCGCGGATTGCTCCGGGAGGACGGCGAAGTTGAGTTCGAGGTCGATCGTCGCACCGCCCGGCTCGGCGAGCGCGGTCTCCAGTGGCGGCCTCGCGGCGCGGACATACGTGCCACGGCCGACCTCGCCGACCACGACACCCCGGCGCACGAGTTCGCCGTAGACCCTGGCGGCGGTCGAGTTGGCGATCCCGCGTTCGCGGGCGAACCGCCGCTGCGGCGGCAGCCGGTCGCCCGGACGGAGCCTGCCGGCCTCGACGTCGGCGGCGATCTCGTCCGCGACTATCCGGTAGTCCTCCATACATCACCCTCGATCGCACCGAGACCGCTCGGAACATTGCACTCGGATGATGTCATTGCGACCCACGGGACACCACAACGGCGGGTCGCTAGGTTAGCCTAACCTGTGTGGAGACCGTGGAAACCCTCACCGAGCAGAGCACGACGTCCCGCCTGCACGCGGACGCGCTGACGCTCGCCTACGACGGCCGGACGGTGGCCGAAAATCTCGGCGTGGTCATCCCCGACCGGTCGTTCACCGTCATCGTCGGCCCGAACGCCTGCGGGAAGACGACCCTGCTGCGCGCGCTCGCGCGCATGCTCAAGCCCCGCACGGGTTCGGTGTTCCTCGACGGTCAGGTGATCACCTCCTTCCCCGCCAAAGAGGTCGCGCGCCGGCTCGGCCTGCTGCCGCAGAGTTCGATCGCGCCCGACGGCATCACCGTCGCCGACCTGGTCGCCCGCGGCCGGTACCCGCACCAGCGCCTGCTGCGCCAGTGGTCCCGTGAGGACGCCACCGTGGTCTCGGAATCCCTGCGCGCCACCGGGGTCGACGACCTCGCCGAGCGGCTGGTCGACGAACTGTCCGGCGGACAGCGGCAGCGCGTGTGGATGGCGATGGCGCTCGCGCAGGAGACCGATCTCCTGCTGCTCGACGAGCCGACGACCTATCTGGACATCGCCCACCAGATGGACATCCTCGATCTGTGCGCGCAGTTGCACCAGGAGCAGGGCCGGACGCTGGTCGCGGTGCTGCACGACCTCAACCACGCGGCGCGCTACGCGACCCACATGATCGCGATGCGCGACGGTGAGGTCCTCGCGACAGGCACGCCAGAAGAGGTCGTGACCGCCGACAACGTCGAGAAGATCTTCGAGCTGCCGTGCCGGGTCATGCCCTGCCCGGAGACCGGGACCCCGCTGGTCATCCCGAAAGCGGGCCGCCGCGCCGCCTGAGTCCGAGTAGGTTGGCGGCGGAGGTGCCATGTCACAGCAACTGTGGTCCGAAGTGGACGACTACCTCACCGGGGTCCTCGTCCCGTCCGATCCCGCCCTCGAAGCCGCGCTCCTCGCCTCTCAGGAGGCCGGGCTGCCGTCGATCGCCGTCGCGCCGAACCAGGGAAAACTGCTCAACCTGCTCGCCAGGATGATCGGTGCCCGCTCCATCCTGGAGATCGGCACACTCGGCGGCTACAGCACGATCTGGCTCGCGCGCGCCCTGCCGCCGCAGGGCAGGCTCGTCACCCTCGAATACGACCCGAAGCACGCCTCCGTCGCCCGCGGCAACATCGACGCGGCCGGGCTCGGCGGCCTGGTCGACGTCCGCGTCGGCGAGGCGCTGGACCTCCTGCCCGGCGTCGAGGGCCCGATCGACCTGGCGTTCATCGACGCCGACAAGGTCAACAACCCCGCCTACTTCGAGGCGTCGCTGAAGCTCGTCCGGCCCGGCGGCGTGATCGTGGTCGACAACGTCGTCCGCGGTGGCGCGGTGGCGAACGCCGCCAGCGAGGATCCGAACGTCCAAGGGATCCGGCGGCTGCACGAGATGATCGCCGCCGAGCCACGTGTCGACGCGACGGCGTTCCAGACCGTCGGCGCGAAGGGCTACGACGGGCTGACCATCGCCTTGGTCAAGTCCTGATGAGCCGATTCGACCCGGCCGGACTCGAGCGGGGGCGGCGCGTCCTTTCCGGCTACGTCGAACGCGGCGAGGTTCCAGGACTGGTGTCCCTGGTGGCCGCGGGCGACGAAGTCCACGTGAATGCCTTGGGAGACAAGGCGATCGGCGGGACTCCGATGGAACGCGACAGTCTCTTCCGGATCAGCTCGATGACCAAACCGCTCACCGCGGTCGCGGCGATGATGCTCGTCGAGGAGTGCGGCCTCCGGCTCGACGAGCCCGTCGACGACCTGCTGCCCGAACTCGCCGGCCGCCGGGTGCTGCGCCGGATCGACGGCCCGCTGGACGACACCGTCCCGGCCGCGCGCCCGATCACCCTGCGGGATCTGCTGACCTTCCGGCTGGGCTTCGGCATCGTCCTCGCGCCACCGGGTTCGACGCCGATCCAGCGCGCGATCGACGACCTCGAACTGGTCATCGGCCCGCCGAAGCCGACGACGCCGCATCATCCGGACGAGTGGCTGCGCCGCTTCGGCACGCTGCCGCTGCTCCACCAGCCCGGTGAGCGGTGGATGTATCAGGTCGGCTCGGAGGTACTGGCGATCCTGATCGCCCGGGCCGCGGAGATGCCCTTCGAACGCTTTCTGGCCGAACGGATCTTCGAACCGCTCGGGATGGTCGACACCGGTTTCGTCGTCGCGGCCGATCGGCTGCACCGGTTCACGACGTCGTATCAAGCCGACGAGGCCACCGGCGAACTACACGTCTACGACGCTCCCGACGGCCAGTGGAACGCGCCGGTGCCGTTCCCCTCGGGCGGCGCCGGGCTCGTGTCCACCGCCGACGACTACCTCGCGTTCAGCCGGATGCTGTTGTCGGGCGGCGTCCACGACGGCGAGCGGCTGCTGTCCCCGAGGTCGGTCGCGCTGCTCACGGCCGACCACCTCACCGCGGAACAGGCCGCGAGCGGCGCGCCGCTCCTGTCCCCGGGGCTCGGCTGGGGATTCGGGCTCGCCGTGGTCAGTCGGGACGACGGGCTCGCGGCCCGCGGCCGTTACGGCTGGGACGGCGGGCTCGGCACGTCGTGGGCGGCGGCTCCGGCCACGGGACTGACCGGGATCCTCCTCACGCAACGCGCCGACTGGCCGGCCCCCTGGCATGCGCGCGAGGACTTCTGGACGACCGCGCAGACCGCGCTGCGCTGAATCACCGGGTGCATCACCGGGGCGGTGCCTGAGCCGGCCGCGGGTCGGCGGGCTCGGGCCACCGCACCGGCAGCCCTTGGTGATAGCCGCTCATGAAGCGCTGCCACATCTCGGACGGGATCGTCTTGCCCGTCAGCTTCTCCCCGGCGGCGTCCCGCATCCGGCGTGGTTCGTCCGGTCCGACCCAGACCGCCGTCGAAAGCTGTGGCGTGTACCCGACGGCCCAGGCACCGGCGTTGTCCCCGGTTTCCTGGAAGCGGAAGTCACCGGTCTTCAACGCCGCCGGACGGTCCTTCAGTCCGGTGATCAGCACACGGCCGATCGTGCCGGCGATCCGGCGGCTCAGCTCCTCGTCGCCGTCGAACGCGGGCGCCCTGTCCGAAGGCCACTCCCAGACGACCTCGCCGTGCTCGTCGCGGATCTTCGACACCAGGTGCGGGGTGGCGCGCATACCCTCGGCGGCGAAGGTCGCGTAGGCGCCCGCCATGTCTCTGACGCGCAAGGGATAGCGGCCGACCGCGATCCCGGGGCCGATCAGGAAACCGTCCTTCTCGCGCAAGGTCACCTCGCCGTCCACGGTCTCCGGGATGCCCGCCGCCCGGGCCCCGTTCCGGACCTCTTCCGCGCCGAGTTTCTTCGCCAGCTCGACGAACGGCCCCTGCGCGTCGCGCCCGAACGCCTCGCGAAGCGTGCACTTCCCGGCATCGCCGCACTGGTCGTCGAATTTGAAGGTCTCGCCGAGGAAGTCGACCTCCTTCGGCAGCTTCACCGGCTCGTCCACGCTGACGCCCTGCCGCAGACCGGCCGCGAGCGTGAACGGATGGAAGGCCGACCCGGTGCCGTACGGGGTGCCCGCGTAGTCGTGCACGCTCCAGCCTCCGCCGTTGTAAGCGCGGATCGCGCCGGTGCCGGGTTCGACCGCGACCAGAGAGGCCCGGAAATGCTCGGGCTGGCCCTGCAGCCGCTCCTTGACCGTCTTCTCGGCCTCGGCCTGCGCACGCGGATCGATCGTCGTCTCGACCTTCATCGCGCCGCCGCGGAGCCGGTCCAGCGGGAAGCCGGCCTGCTCAAGCTCGGCGAGAACCTGCTGCTTGAGGTGGTACTTCTCGTAGGTGACGCGGCCCGCCCGGGTCTCCGACGGTGCCTGGATCGCGTCCTCCGGATAGGTCATCGTGACCGCCTCGGCCTGGCTGACGTAACCGCGGGCGACCAGCTTGTTCATCACGTACGACCAGCGCTTCATCGCGTGCTCGTGGGTGGAGGCGTACGGGTCGTGCACCGACGGCGACTGGATCATCCCGGCGAGGAAGGCCGCCTCGCTCCAGCTCATCGAGTCGTCGAGTTTGCGGCCGAAGTAGGCGTTCATCGCCGACGCCGGGCCGTAGGTGCCGCGGCCGAAGGAGATGATGTTGATGTAGCTCTCGAAGATCTCCTTCTTGGTCTGCTGCTGGGTGATCTTCGTGGCGAGCACCAGTTCGGAGAATTTGCGGACGAGGGTGGCGTCCTCGTTGCCGGTGGACTTCTTGATGTACTGCTGGGTGATCCCGGATCCGCCGCCGACGCCGGTCACCAGCGCCCGGCCGAGTCCGGTGAGGTCGAAGCCCTCGTTGTCCCAGAACGTCGGGTCTTCGGTCGCGACGATCGCGTCGCGCAGCTTCGCGGGGACGGCGTCGTAAGGCACGAACAGCCGGTCGCCGCCCGGCGGGACCACCTTGAGCAGTTCGGAGCCGTCCGCGTTCTGGAGGACGACGGTCTTGTCGAGGTCGGCCAGTACCTCCTGCGGGCTGCGGACGTCGAGCAGGACGTACGCGATCCCGAACGCGACCACCGGGATGCCGATCAGGAGGCCGAGCGACCAGGCGCCGATCCGGCGTACCCGCCGCCACCTGCGTTTCTTCCTCTCCGGCTCCGGGGTGGCCGTGGTTTCCGACTCGGGTGCGGTTTCGTCATCCGGGTTTTCCACGACACTAGAGACGCCCGGACGGGTGAAAAGGTTGTGGGAAAATCACCGAATCGTGTCATCGCCCTGCCCACCCGTCGCGTTTAGTCCTCTGGATGCGGTAGTTGGCGATGCGAACTACCGCATTCAGAGGACTAAACGCGGGAGTGGGTGGGGTCAGGCGAGGAAGGCGCGAAGTAGCGAAGCGGTGCCTTCGACGTGCTCCGTCATCGCCCGCCGGGCGGCCTCGGAGTCGCCGGCGAGGATCGCGTCGACGATGGCCTCGTGCTGCGCGTTGGAGTGCTCCAGGTTCGGTTCCAGCAGCGGGATCATGTCGAGCAGCTGGTTGACCCGCATCCGCGCGTCGGCCATCGCCGTGGTCAGCGAGCCGGACGCGGTGACCTCGGCGATCGCCAGGTGCAGCCGGGAATCCTTGCGCCGGTAGTCGCCGACGTCGGCCGCCGCGGCCTCGGCGAGCGTGCTGGTCAGGTGCTGCCGGTCGGCCGGGGTGAGCGAACGGGAAGCCGCCATCTCGGCGGCGCCGGTCTCCAGGACGTGCCGCAGCCCGAGCGCGTCCTCCAGGGTGGCGTTGTCGACCTTCCGGCCGTCGGCGGCGGGTGGATCGGGCAGGACGTCGTTGACGAACGTGCCGCCGTAGCGGCCGCGCCTCGACTCGACGTACCCGGCGTCCGCCAGCGCGCGGATCGCCTCGCGCAACGTCACCCGGCTGACGCCGAGCCGCTCCGAGAGTTCCCGCTCCGAAGGCAGCCGCTCCCCCGCGCCCACCACGCCGAGCCGGATCGCCTGAAGCAGCCTTTCGACGGTCTCCTCGAAGGCGTTGCCCGCGCGCACCGGGCGGAACAGCGCGTCACCCGCGTTCGCGACCGTGCTCGACTCCACGGTGCGAGTTTAAGGCTTTCACGGTGACGCGCCGTTCCCGCCGCTCAGATCCGGAAAGCGTGCGAGCTCGCCTGGTTGTCGTACGCCATCTGGTCCTGCACATCGCCGGGACCGACCCTGGTGAGCAGCCTGCCGCTCTGGTTGGCGTGCTCGAAGAGGTAGACCGGGATCCAGTTCGCCTTGTTGATCAGCGACGACGCGTTGTCGTTCAGCGACACCCAAGGGACGCCGACGAAGCTGAAGGAGCGGTAGTCGTTGACGTCTCCGTCGAAGTCGGCCATACCTCCCTGGAAACCGCGATTCTCGTAGACGCAGACCTCCCCGCTGTCACAGCGTCCGTCATAGGTGGCGGCTTGAGCGGGAGCCACCGTGACCACCGTGGACACGCCCGCCGCGAGCACTGCCGCGGCGATGATGCTCTTTCGCATGTTCATCCTCACTTCGTGTCGGTGATCCGGGCGGCGTTGCCGAGCATGGTCTGGACGGCACCCTTCACGTTCTTCAACGCTTCGGCGTTCTCAGCGATCTTTCGTTCCTGGTACGCGGCCTCCACGGACGCCCAGACGCCGACGAGGTCCACCTCGCGTTTGCACCGCACGTCGGCCGTGGCCGTGGCGATCTCCCGCTGGCCGGCATCCTGCCCCTGGAACTCGGGGTTGTCGTTCGGCTTCCACGGATCGGCGTAGTCGAACCCGGCCCGCGTCATGCACGCGCTCCAAGCCTGGAAAGCCGCCTTCACCCGGCTGTCGGCTTCGGCTTGCTTCCCCGCCTCGTCGCCGAGGCGCAGCACGAGCCTCTCGTCGTGAGCGGCCCCCTCCGCGACCTTGCGCCCGGCCTCGCCCTGGCAGCCTCCTTCGGGCACGGGCTTGCCCTTGTAGGTGCGCTCACCCTTTCCGGAGGCGATCGGACGTGCTTCCGGGGGAATGTCGGGCTGCGGCGGCTTGGGTTGCGGGGCGGCCGTGTACCCGGTTGCCCGCGCCTTGACCTCGTCGGTGAGGCCGTAGCGGAATTCGTTCACCCCAGCGGTTTCAGGCGGACTTTCCGGTAGCGCGCCGATGTCGAAACCGAATCCGAGCAGGCATTCCTTGAACGCGGCGAACCGGGCTTTTCCGATGGCGGCGTTCTCCGCGCGGCTCGGCGTGTAGGTGTCCAACGGCAACGCGAACCGTTTGAGATCGGTGGTGTCCACCCGCGCCGGTGCGGGCTCGGCGGGAGGCGGCGCGCTTTGCGCGGTCGCCGCGCATCCCGCCACCACCAGCACCACACCGGCACAGAGGGACAACCGGACGAGAGACCTCATCCGGTGATGAACTGGTGGGAGCTGGCCGTGTTGTCGTAACCGGGCAGGGTGTCCTTCACCGTGTTCCGCCCGATGAGGTCGAGCAGCCTGCCGGTGTAGTTGGCGTGTTCCCAGATCCGGACCCGGAGGATGTTGCCCTCGTTGTGAATCGAGGACACGTTGTCGTTCAGCGTCGTCGAAGAGCCGTAGAAGGTCCACTGCGAGTAGTCGGGGGCGCTCCACTCGAAGTCCGCGATACCTCCGGAACGATAGGCGTCCCGGTAGACGCAGACCTCGCTGTCCTCGCAGACGCCGTTCAATTGGCCGGCCTGCGCGGGTGCGGAGGCCAGGACCGTGCCCCCGGCCGCGATCAGTGCGGCCAGAATCCCGATGACAATTCTTCGCATTTTCACCCCAGATCAGTGCGAATGTATCCAGGGTTTTCTAGCGGCCTCCGCTGTCTGATCGCTGTCTGCCGGTGCCGTTCGGTGCGTCCGGCGGCGCCACGGGGCGTTGCGAAAGCCACTTTCGCAACGTTGAAGGTTGCGAAAGTGGCTTTCGCAACACCCCCGCAGGACGCGACCGCCCTGCGGGGCTCCCGCTCAGCACTCGATGACGTTGACGGCGAGGCCGCCGCGCGCGGTCTCCTTGTACTTGACGCTCATGTCGGCGCCGGTCTCGCGCATGGTCTTGATCGCCTTGTCCAGCGTCACGACGTGCGAGCCGTCGCCGCGCATCGCCATCCGCGCGGCGTGGATCGCCTTCGACGCGCCGACGGCGTTGCGCTCGATGCACGGGATCTGCACCAGCCCGCCGACCGGGTCGCAGGTCAGGCCCAGGTGGTGCTCGACGCCGATCTCGGCGGCGTTCTCCACCTGCGCCGGCGAGCCGCCGAGGACCTCGGTGAGCCCGGCGGCGGCCATCGCGCTGGCCGAGCCGACCTCGCCCTGGCAGCCGACCTCGGCACCCGAGATCGAGCCGGTCTGCTTGAGGATCGAGCCGATCGCGCCCGCGGTGAGCATGAACGTCACGATGCCGTCGTCCGAAGACCCGCGGATGAACCGCTGGTAGTAGTGCAGGACCGCCGGGATGATCCCGGCGGCGCCATTGGTCGGCGCGGTGACGACGCGCCCGCCCGCGGCGTTCTCCTCGTTGACCGCCAGCGCGTACAGGCTCACCCAGTCCATGGCGTACAGCGGATCGCCGACGCCGTCTTCGGCGAGCAGCTTCTCGTGCAACGCCTTGGCCCGGCGCGGCACCTTCAGCCCACCTGGCAGCACTCCCTCGTGCTCGCAGCCGTTGTGCACGCACTCGACCATGACCTGCCAGATCTCCAGGAGGCCCTCACGGACCTCCTCGCGCGTGCGCCACGAGAGTTCGTTGCGCAGCATGATCTCGCTGATCGGCAGCCCGGTGTCCTCGCAGTGTTTCAGCAGGTCCGCGCCGGTGCGGAAGGGGAACTCCAGCCGAGTCGAGTCCTCGACGACGACGGTGTCGGTCTCGTAGGACTCGTCGCGAACGAACCCTCCGCCGACGGAGTAGTAGGTCCGCTCGCGCAGCACCTTCCCGTCGGCGTCGAAGGCGCGGAAGATCATCCCGTTCGGATGCGCCGGCAACGACTTCCGCCGGTGCATGGTCAGGTCGGTGTCCTCGGTGAACACGATCTCGTGCTCACCGCGCACCTTCAGCAGACACGACTCCCGGATCTCGGCGATCTTGCCGGGCACCGTGTCGGTGTCGATCTCCTCCGGACGCTCCCCGGACAGCCCCAGCAGCACGGCCTTGTCACTGCCGTGCCCGAACCCGGTCGCGCCCAGCGAACCGAACAGTTCCGATTGGACACGCGTGGTGGCGGCAAGTTCACCGTCGTCGGCGAGACCGTCCACAAAGGTCAGTGCGGCGCGCATCGGGCCCACCGTATGGGAGCTGGAGGGGCCGATGCCGATCGAAAACAGGTCGAAGACGCTGATCGCCATTGATCTGCCCTCCTTCCTATCTGGCCAGCAGTGAGCTGGCTTCTTGGGCCGCGGGCCCTTCGGCGGCGAGATGGGCCAAGTTCTCCGACAGCGCTTCGCCGCGGTGGGCCTTCGTCTGTGCGAACAGACGACCGGCCCGATACGACGAGCGCACGAGCGGTCCCGCCATCACACCGGCGAAACCCATCGCCTCGGCGGCGTTGGAGTGCTCGACGAACTCCTCCGGCTTGACCCAGCGGTCCACCGGATGATGCCTCGGCGACGGCCGCAGGTACTGCGTGATCGTCAGGATCTCGCAGCCCGCGTCGACCAGGTCCTTCATCGCCGGAGCCACCTCCTCCGGCGTCTCGCCCATTCCGAGGATCAGGTTCGACTTCGTCACCAGACCCGCCTCACGAGCCCGCGTGATCACTTCGAGCGAACGCGCGTACCGGAAACCGGGCCGGATCCGCTTGAAGATCCGCGGCACCGTCTCGACGTTGTGCGCGAGCACCTCCGGCCGCGAACCGAACACCTCGGCCAGCTGGTCGGGATCCGCGTTGAAGTCCGGGATCAGCAACTCGACACCGGTACCCGGGTTCAACGCGTGGATCTGCCGCACGGTCTCCGCGTACAACCACGCGCCGCCGTCCTCCAGATCGTCGCGCGCCACACCGGTCACCGTCGAGTAGCGCAGACCCATCGCCTGCACCGACTCCGCCACCTTGCGCGGCTCGGTCGTGTCCAGCGCCGCCGGCTTGCCCGTGTCGATCTGGCAGAAGTCACACCGCCGCGTGCACTGATCGCCACCGATCAGGAACGTCGCCTCACGGTCTTCCCAGCATTCGTAGATGTTGGGACAACCGGCCTCCTCACACACGGTGTGGAGGCCTTCACGCTTGACCAGGCCCTTGAGCTCAGTGAACTCCGGGCCCATCCGCGCGCGGGTCTTGATCCACGGCGGCTTCTTTTCGATCGGGGTCTGCGCGTTGCGGACTTCGAGCCGGAGAAGTTTGCGCCCCTCGGGGAGCGCGCTCATCGGTTGAGGTCCGCGTACAGCGGGTGCTTCTTCGCCAGCAGTTCGACGCGGGCGGACAGCGACTGGCGCAGGGCCTCGTCGAAGTCCGGGCGCAGCGCCTCGGCGATGACGTCGGCGACCTCGGCGAAGTCTTCGGCGCCGAACCCGCGGGTGGCCAGCGCCGGGGTGCCGATCCGCAGGCCCGACGTGATCATCGGCGGCCGCGGGTCGAACGGGACGGCGTTGCGGTTGACCGTGATGCCGACCGAGTGCAGCCGGTCCTCGGCCTGCTGACCGTCCAAAGTGGAGTTGACCAGATCGACGAGCACCAGGTGCACGTCGGTGCCGCCGGTCAGCACCCGGACGCCCGCTTCGGCGCAGTCCGTGCGCGAAAGGCGGTCGGCCAGGATCTTCGCGCCTTCGAGGACACGCTGCTGACGCTCGCGGAACTCCTCGCTCGCGGCGACCTTCAGCGCGACGGCCTTGGCGGCGATGACGTGCTCCAGCGGACCGCCCTGCTGACCGGGGAACACCGCCGAGTTGATCTTCTTGGCGAGTTCCTGGCGGCACAGGATGATGCCGCCGCGCGGGCCGCCGAGGGTCTTGTGCGTGGTCGTGGTGACGATGTCCGCGTAGGGCACCGGGCTCGGGTGCAGCCCGGCGGCGACGAGACCGGCGAAGTGCGCCATGTCGACCATGACCTTCGCGCCGACCTCGTCGGCGATACGGCGGAACTCGGCGAAGTCGAGCTGACGCGGGTACGCCGACCAGCCGGCGATGATCAGCTTCGGCTTGTGCTCCTTGGCGAGGCGCTCGATCTCCTCGACGTCGACGATCCCGGTCTCCTTGTCGACGTGGTACGCGACGACGTTGTAGAGCTTGCCGGAGAAGTTGATCTTCATCCCGTGGGTCAGGTGACCGCCGTGGGCGAGGTCGAGACCGAGGATGGTGTCGCCGGGGTTGAGCACGGCGACCATGGCGGCGGCGTTGGCCTGCGCGCCCGAATGCGGCTGGACGTTGGCGTGCTCGGCGCCGAACAGGGCCTTCGCGCGGTCGATCGCCAGCTGCTCGATGACGTCGACGTGCTCGCAACCGCCGTAGTAGCGGCGGCCGGGGTACCCCTCGGCGTACTTGTTGGTCAGCACGGAACCCTGCGCTTCGAGCACGCCCACCGGGGCGAAGTTCTCCGACGCGATCATTTCCAGGGTCGACTGCTGACGGTCGAGCTCGGCGGCGACGGCCGCGGCGACCTCGGGGTCCACTTCGGACAGGCTTGCGTTGAACATCTCAGCTCTCCTGGGTGAGCACGGCGTAGGCCTGGGCGTCGAGCAGGGCGGGCACGTCGCCGGACAGACGCACCTTCAGGAGCCATCCTTCGGCGTACGGGTCCGAGTTGATCAGTTCGGGGGTGTCCGTTGTGGCCTCGTTCACCTCGACGACCTCGCCGTCGACGGGCGCGTACAGCTCGCTGACCGACTTGGTCGACTCGACCTCGCCGAACACCTCGCCCGCGGTGACGGTGTCGCCGACCGAGGGAAGCTGGACGAACACGATGTCACCGAGCGACTCGGCGGCGAAGGCGGTGATGCCCACGGTGGCGACGCCGTCGACGACGTTCAGCCACTCGTGTTCCTTCGTGTACTTCAGGTCCTGGGGGATGCTCATGGGTGCGAAAGGGCCTTTCAGGCGCGGGAGTAGAAGGGCAGGGCGACGACCTCGACGGGCTCGATACGGCCCCGGATGTCGACGGAAAGCTCGGTGCCGGGCTCGGAGTGCTCCCGGTCCACATAGGCCATGGCGATCGGGTAGCCCAGGGTCGGCGACAGGGCGCCGCTGGTGACCTCGCCGATCTCGGTCTCGCCGGCCAGGACGGTGTAGCCGTGACGCGGTGCGCGGCGGCCGGAGCCCTTGAGGCCGACGCGAACCCGGGGAACGTCCTTCTTGGACAGCTCCTCCAGCGCGGCCTTGCCGACGAAATCGCCCGGCTTCTCGAACTTGACGACGCGGCCGAGACCGGCCTCGAACGGGCTCAGCTGGAGGCTGAGTTCGTTGCCGTACAACGGCATTCCGGCTTCGAGACGCAGCGTGTCGCGGCAGGCGAGACCCGCCGGGAGCAGGCCGTGCGGCTCGCCGGCCTCGGTGAGGATGCGCCAGACGGCGGGAGCCTCACCGGCCGGTACGTACAGCTCGAAGCCGTCCTCGCCGGTGTAACCGGTGCGGGCGAGCAGGACGTCGTGACCCTTCACGACGGCCGGGACACTCGCGTAGTACTTGAGCGCGCCGAGGTCGGCGTCGGTGACCGCGCCGAGGATCTCGACGGCCTTCGGGCCCTGGACGGCCAGCAGCGCGACGTCCTCGGACTTGTTGTCGACGACAGCGTCGAATCCGGCGACCCGCTCGGCCAGCGCCGCGGCGACCACGTCGGCGTTACCCGCGTTGGCGACGACCAGGAACTTCTCGTCCTCGAGGCGGTAGACGACCAGGTCGTCGAGCACGCCGCCGTCGGCGTCGCAGATCATCGTGTAGCGCGCCCGGCCCGGCTTGACGCCGGACAGGTTGCCCACCAGCGCGAAGTCGAGGGTCTCGGCGGCCTGGGGGCCGGTCACCTCGATCTCGGCCATATGGGAGAGGTCGAACAGCCCGGCCGTCTCACGGACCGCCTTGTGCTCCGCCAGTTCGCTGGAATAGCGCACCGGCATCGACCAGCCGGCGAAATCGGTGAACAGCGCACCCAGTCCTTTGTGGACTCCGTGCAGGGACGTCTCTTTCGACATCAAGTGCCTCAGTTCTCGTAGGCGTTGAGCGGCGGGCAGGAGCAGACGAGGTTACGGTCCCCGCGCGCGCCGTCGATGCGACGCACCGGGGGCCAGTACTTGGCCTTGCGGTTCACCCCGGCGGGGTACACCGCGAGTTCGCGGTCGTACGGCAGATCCCAGTCGCCGACCAGCGTCTCGGCGGTGTGCGGGGCGTTGCGGAGCGGGCTGTTGTCCGCGGTCCAGCGGCCCTGCGCGACAGCGTCGATCTCGCCGCGGATGGCGATCATCGCCTCGATGAAGCGGTCGATCTCGCCGAGGTCCTCGGATTCGGTCGGCTCGACCATCAGCGTGCCGGCGACCGGGAACGACATGGTCGGGGCGTGGAAGCCGTAGTCGATCAGGCGCTTCGCGACGTCGTCCACGCTGACGCCGGTCTCCTTGGTGAGCCCGCGCAGGTCGAGGATGCACTCGTGCGCGACCAGGCCGTCCTGTCCGGTGTAGAGCACCGGGTAGTGCTGGTTGAGGCGTTTGGCCACGTAGTTCGCGGCGAGCACGGCGACCTGGGTCGCGGCGGTGAGCCCGCCCGCGCCCATCATCCGGACGTACGCCCACGAGATCGGCAGGATCGACGCCGAGCCGAACGGGGCGGCGCTGATCGGGCCGACACCGGTTTCGGGACCGGCCTTCTCCAGCAGCGGGTGGTTCGGCAGAT
The DNA here is from genome assembly GCF_013870525.1 of Amycolatopsis pittospori. GTDB lineage: Bacteria > Actinomycetota > Actinomycetes > Mycobacteriales > Pseudonocardiaceae > Amycolatopsis > Amycolatopsis pittospori. The sequence goes on along the minus strand of NZ_JACBXD010000044.1, from coordinate 10,783 downwards.
ACGGCGCGAGGTGCGCGCGCACCGCGACCGGGCCGACGCCGGGACCGCCGCCACCGTGCGGGATGCAGAAGGTCTTGTGCAGGTTCAGGTGCGAGACGTCGCCGCCGAACTCACCCGGCTTCGCCAGGCCCAGCAGGGCGTTGAGGTTCGCGCCGTCGACGTAGACCTGGCCGCCAGCGTCGTGGACGATCTTGGCCAGTTCGTCGATGCCGTTCTCGTACACGCCGTGCGTCGACGGGTAGGTGACCATGATCGCGGACAGCGTGTCGCGGTTGGCCTCGACCTTGGCACGCAGGTCGTCGAGGTCGACGTTGCCCTCGTCGGTGCACTTGACCACGACGACGCGCATCCCGGCCATCACCGCGGAAGCGGCGTTCGTCCCGTGCGCGGACGACGGGATCAGGCAGACCTCGCGCTCGGCCTGGCCGTTCGCGTGGTGGTACGCGCGGATCGCGAGCAGACCGGCGAGCTCGCCCTGACTACCCGCGTTCGGCTGCAGCGACACCTTGTCGTAGCCGGTGACCTCGGCCAGCCAGGTCGAAAGCTGCTCGACCAGGACGTGGTAGCCCTCGGCCTGGTCGGCGGGGGCGAACGGGTGGATACCCGCGAACTCGCGCCAGCTGATCGGCTCCATCTCGGTGGTGGCGTTGAGCTTCATCGTGCAGGAGCCGAGCGGGATCATGCCGCGGTCGAGCGCGTAGTCCAGGTCGGACAGGCTGCGCAGGTAGCGCAGCATCGCGGTCTCGGAGCGGTGCGAGTGGAAGACCTCGTGGGTGAGGTACTCGCTTTCGCGGTGCAGGCCGGCGGGCAGCGCCTGGGCTTCGGCAGCCGCGGTGTCGATACCGAAGGCGTTGAGGACCTTGGCGATGATCGCGGGCGTGGTGACCTCGTCGACGGCGATGCGGACGTGGTCGGCGTCGACCGGGCCGAGGTTGATCCCGCTCTCCCGCGCGACCGCGACGACGGCTTCGGCCTGGCCGGGCATGCGGGCGAGGACGGTGTCGAAGAAGCCTTCGTGGACGACCTCGACGCCACCGGTGCGGAGGGCGTCGGCGAGGCCGGCGGCGAGCTCGTGGACGCGGGTCGCGATGCGCTTGAGGCCGTCCGGACCGTGGTAGACCGCGTACATCGCGGCGAGCACGGCGGGAAGCACCTGCGCGGTACAGATGTTGGACGTCGCCTTCTCACGGCGGATGTGCTGCTCACGGGTCTGCAGCGCGAGCCGGTACGCGGGGTTGCCGTCGGCGTCGACCGAGACACCGACGAGACGGCCCGGCAGCGAACGCTCGAGCCCGGCGCGGACGGCCATGTACCCGGCGTGCGGGCCGCCGTAGCCGAGCGGGACGCCGAAGCGCTGGGTGGAACCGGCGGCGATGTCCGCGCCGAACTCGCCCGGCGCGGTGACCAGCGTGAGGGCGAGCAGGTCGGCGGCGACCGTGTACAGCGCGCCGGCGGCCTTCGCGGTCTCGGAGATGGCGGAGTAGAAGCCCGCGCCGCGCAGCACGCCGGAAGCGCCCGGGTACTGGACGACGACGCCGAAGAACTCCTCCGGCAGGCCGGTGAGCAGGTCACGGACCTCGACCTCGATGCCCATCGCCTCGGCGCGCGTGCGCACGACGGCGATCGTCTGCGGCAGGCATTCGGCGTCGAGGACGACCTTGTCGGACTTCGACTTCGACACGCGGCGCATCAGCATGACGGCTTCGGCGACCGCGGTGGACTCGTCGAGCAGCGAGGCGTTCGCGGTGGCGAGACCGGCCAGCTCCGAGACCATGGTCTGGAAGTTGAGGAGGGCTTCGAGGCGGCCCTGCGAGATCTCCGGCTGGTAGGGCGTGTACGCCGTGTACCAGGCCGGGTTCTCCAGCACGTTGCGGCGGATGACCGCCGGGGTGACCGTGTCGTGGAAGCCGAGACCGATCATCTGCGTCATCGGCTTGTTGAGGGCGGCGAGCGCGCGGAGCTCGGCGATGGCGTCCTCTTCGGACGCGGCGGGGGGAAGTTCGAGATCGCGGGTGACGCGGATCGCGGACGGGACGGCGGCCTGCACCAGGGCGTCGAGGCTGCCGTAGCCGACCTCGGCGAGCATCTTGGCCTGCTCGGACTCCGAGGGGCCGATGTGCCGGTCGTCGAAGGACGTACTGGTCAAGGGAGCTCCTTGGGTCAGGCGCCGGATAGACCGGTGCGCTGGGAACTCCCCCTCTGTCATGGCACCTGAGAGTTTCACCGCCCGTGAAGGGGACGGCTTTCACCTTGGGTGAGGCGCACTTGCGCGCCTGCTTTCCAGAGTGGCCTCGCGGAAGCGGTAGTGGGTACCTGAGAGATTCCGGGGAGTTTGCTCCTTCGGTGCCCCACCACGTTCGTGGGGGCTCTCCCGCTCCAGCTCAACGGCCCTGTCTGCAGTTGTGCGCACACCGTACCTGGCGTGTTCGGCGCGCGTCTACTTCTGGCCGAGCACGTCACTTGTCCCGTTCGGCCGGACACCCGTCGTGCCCGGCCGGCCGGGTCGAGGCTAGGCGTTCTCCATCATCATCTCGGCGGTGATGGTGCCGCAGAGCTCGGCGCAGCGCATCATCATGTCCGCGGCCCCGGCGAGGTCGGCGTCACCGGTCCTGGCGCATTCCTCGGCGCACATGCGCATCATCTGCGAGGCCAGGCCGCACATCTTCGCGCACATGCGCATCATCTCGAGGTCGGCGACCATGGCCGAACAGCGCATCATCATGTCGCCGCACATGCGGGACATGTCCGCGCAGGTGACCATCATCATCCCGAGCTTGGCGCCGCCCATCTCCATGCAGCGCGACATCATCTCCTCGCACATGACGTGGCACTCGTTGCACAGGTCGATGCAGTCGCGCATGGCGGTGCTCATCTGCCGGGTCATCCTGGGGCCTCCGCGCTTCTCGGATCGCGGAACCGTCCGGCCCCGCGTCTCAGAACTACAGCGCAGGTCAGCGCGCCGCCATCCCGGCCACCGGGACGAGTGACGGACCGGTGCGCTCCCCCACGTCTCGCGGTGCGCGAGTGGCGGTCTCGCGTGACTGGATGGACGACACACGTGATTAGACGGACGGCACACGTGTCCAGCGGGACGACTCGCCACCGAGCCCGGGATCACGCGTGCCGTCCGTCGGATCACGCGTGCCGTCCGTCGGATCACGCGTGCCGTCCGGTCCGGTCCGGATAGTCGGTCACAGGGGGGTGACGTAGGCGCCCGAGATCCCGCCGTCCACCAGGAACTGCGAAGCGGTGATGAACGAGGCGTCGTCGCTGGCCAGGAAGGCGACCGCGCCCGCGATCTCCTCCGGCTCCGCGAACCGCCCGACCGGCACGTGCACCAGCCGCCGCGCGGCCCGCTCGGGGTCCTTCGCGAACAGTTCCTTCAGCAGCGGCGTGTTCACCGGTCCCGGACAGAGCGCGTTGACCCGGATGTTCTCGCGCGCGAACTGCACGCCCAGTTCGCGGCTCATCGCCAGTACCCCGCCCTTCGACGCGGTGTAGGAGATCTGCGACGTCGCCGCGCCCATCACCGCGACGAACGAAGCGGTGTTGATGATCGAGCCCTTGCCCTGCCGCCGCATATGCGGCAGCACCGCCTTGCAGCACAGGTACACCGAGGTCAGGTTGACCTTCTGCACCTTCTCCCACGCGTCGATGCCGGTGGTCAGGATCGAGTCGTCCTCGGGCGGGGAGATGCCGGCGTTGTTGAACGCGACGTCGACCGAGCCGAAAGTGTCCACTGTGGTCTGGAACAGGGCCTCGACCTGGTCGGCGTCGGTGACGTCGGCCTGGACGAACAAGCCGCCGACCTCGTCCGCGGCGGCCTTGCCCGCCTCGGCCGAGATGTCGCCGATGACGACCTTCGCGCCTTCGCTCGCCAGCCTGCGGGCGGTGGCAAGACCGATGCCGCTGCTGCCGCCGGTGATGACCGCGACGCGGCCCTCGAAACGCTGAACCATTCCTAATTCCTCCGTGCTGATGGTCCTGATACGAAAAGAACGCTCACTCTGTGCTGATGAAGACGTTCTTGGTCTCGGTGAAGGCGTCGACGGCGTCCGGGCCGAGTTCGCGGCCGAGTCCGGACTGCTTGAACCCGCCGAACGGCGTCCAGTACCGGACGGACGAATGCGAGTTGACCGAAAGGTTCCCGGACTCGACGCCGCGCGCGACGCGGAAGGCGCGGCCGACGTCGCGGGTCCAGATCGAGCCGGACAGGCCGTACTCGGTGTGGTTGGCCATGGTCACCGCGTCCGCCTCCTCGGCGAACGGGACGACGGCCACGACCGGGCCGAAGATCTCGTCGGCGGCCAGCGGATGCCCCAGGTCGGGCGGGGTGACGACGGTCGGCGGGAACCAGTAGCCCGGTCCGGCGGGTGCGCTCCCCCGGAACGCCACCGGCGCGCTGTCGTCCACATAGGACGACACCTTCGCGTGATGCCCGGCCGAGATCAGCGGCCCCATCTCGGTCACCTCCAGGCGAGGATCCCCGACGACGACGCCGTGCACGGCGGGCTCCAGCAACTCCATGAACCGGTCGTACACGCTCGCCTGTACCAGGATCAGCGACCGCGCGCAGCAGTCCTGCCCGGCGTTGTCGAATACGCCGTAGGGCGCGGTGGCCGCGGCCTTCTCCAGGTCGGCGTCGGCGAAGACGATGTTCGCGTTCTTGCCGCCGAGTTCCAGCGTCACCCGTTTCACCTGCGCGGCGCAGCCCGCCATGATCTGCTTGCCGACCTCGGTGGAACCGGTGAACACCACCTTCCGCACCGCGGGGTTGTCCACGAAGCGCTGCCCCACCACGGATCCCTTGCCGGGGAGCACCTGGAAGACGTGCTCGGGGATCCCGGCCTGGCGGGCGAGTTCGCCGAGGCGGATCGCGGTCAGCGGGGTGAGTTCGGCGGGTTTGAGCACGACGGTGTTCCCGGCGGCGAGCGCGGGTGCGAAGCCCCAGCCCGCGATCGGCATCGGGAAGTTCCACGGCACGATCACCCCGACCACGCCGAGCGGTTCCTGGAACGTCATGTTGACGCCGCCGGGCACCGGGATCTGCTTGCCGCTCAACCGTTCCGGCGACGCCGAGTAGTACGTCAGCACGTCGCGGACGTTGCCCGCCTCCCAGCGCGCGTTGCCGATCGTGTGCCCGGAGTTCGTGACCTCCAGCTGGGCGAGATTCTCGATATCGGCATCGACGGCGTCGGCGAACCGGCGCAACAGCCGTGCCCGGTCGCTCGGGGAGACCGCTCGCCAGGCCGGGTACGCCGCCTGAGCGCGCGCGATCGCCGCGTCGGTCTCCTCGGCCGAGGTCGGCGCGACCGAACTCACCACCTCTTCGGTGGCGGGATTGATCACCTCGAACACCGCCGACGTGTTCCCTCCCGCGGAGGCGGCGTCGTACTCGGTCATCCATTCTCCTTAGCCGCTGCTACGAGTGCCTCGAAAAGCCTGATGTCGCCGGGATTCTGTTCGGGATGCCATTGGACTCCGAGCACGAAGCCGTCTCCCGGCAGTTCGGCCGCCTCGATCGTTCCGTCGGCGGCCCAGCCGACCGGGACCAGCCCGTCACCGAGCCTGTCGATGGCCTGGTGGTGGTAGCAGGGCACCTTGGTCTCGGTGCCGAGGATCGACGCGGCGCGGCTGCCCTCGGCAAGAGTCACCGTAGTGGTGCCGAAGGTCGCCGGCGCGGGCTGGTGATCCGCACTGTCCAAAGTGTCCGGCAGATGCTGGGCGAGCGTCCCGCCGAGCGCGACACTGAGCACCTGCAGACCCCGGCACACGCCCAGAACCGGCTTGCGCGCGTCCAATGCGGACTTCAGCAGACCGAACTCGAAGGCGTCCCGATTCGGCCTGGTGTAGGTGGTCGCGTGCTGTTCCTGGCCGTAGCGGGCCGGGTCGATGTCCGCGCCGCCGACCAGCACGAGACCGTCCACAGCGGACACCAGCCGATCGTGCGCCTCGCTCACCGGCGGCAGCAGGACCGGGACCCCGCCCGCCGCCACGATGCCGTCGACGTAGACGCGGTGCAGCAACGCGGCTTCGGTCTCCCACACCAGGAACTTCGCGGGCTCCAAGTAGGACGTGAGCCCGATCAGAGGTTCAGAGACGTTCGAACCCACGGATCCTCTCCCAGTCGGTGACGGCGGCGTCGTACGCGGTCAGCTCCACCTTGGCCGCGTTCAGGTAGTGGTCGACGACCTCGTCCCCGAACGCCGACCTGGCGAGTTCGCTCCCGTCGAGCAGCGCCGCGGCCTCGCGCAGGGTCGTCGGCACGGTCGGCTTGTCGGAGCCGTAGGCGTTGCCCTGGAACTCCGGCTCCAGCTTGAGTTCGTTCTCGATGCCGTGCAACCCGGAGGCGATCAGCGCGGCGACCGCGAGGTACGGGTTCACGTCGCCGCCTGGCACGCGGTTCTCCGTGCGCAGGGAGTCCCCGTGCCCGACGACGCGGAGCGCGCAAGTGCGGTTGTCCGTGCCCCACGCGACCGCGGTGGGCGCGAAACTGCCGGGCACGAAGCGTTTGTAGGAGTTGATGTTCGGCGCCAGGAAGTAGGTGAGTTCTCGCAATCCGGCGAGCTGCCCGGCGAGGAAGTGTTCCATCATCGGCGAGAACCCGCCGGGGCCGTCGCCGGCGAGCACGGCTTCGCCCTCGGTGGAGCGCAGGCTGATGTGGATATGGCAGGAGTTGCCCTCGCGTTCGTTGTACTTCGCCATGAACGTGAGGCTCTTGCCCTCCTGCGCGGCGATCTCCTTGGAGCCGGTCTTGTAGATGCTGTGGTTGTCGCAGGTGGTCAGCGCGTCGGCGTAGCGGAAGGCGATCTCGTGCTGACCGGGATTGCACTCGCCCTTGGCGGATTCGACGTACAGCCCGGCGCCGCCCATGTCGTTGCGGATCCGGCGCAGCAGCGGCTCGATCCGCGAGGTGCCGAGCATGGAGTAGTCGACGTTGTACTGGTTGGCCGGGCGGAGACCCTGGTAGCGCTTGTCCCAGGCCGACTCGAAGGTGTCGTCGAAGACGATGAACTCCAGTTCGGTGCCGACGTAGGCGCCGAGGCCGAGCGCGGCCAGCCGGTCGAGTTGCCCGCGCAGGATCTGGCGGGGCGACGGGGCCACCGCTCCGCCCTGCACCCGTTCGAGGTCGGCGAGGACGAGCGCGGTGCCCTCCTGCCACGGGAGCAGGCGCAGCGTTTCGAAGTCCGGGCGCATGACGAAGTCGCCGTAGCCGGTCTCCCAGGACGACATCTCGTAGCCGTCGACGGTGTTCATGTCGACGTCGACCGCGAGCAGGTAGTTGCACGCTTCGGTGGCGTGCGAGACGACCTCGTTGAGGAAGTACTCGGCGGCGCAGCGTTTGCCCTGCAGCCTGCCCTGCATGTCCGTGATCGCCACCAGGACCGTGTCGACGGTCCCGTCCGCGACCAGTTCCCGGAGCCGATCCAGTGTGAGCATGCCGCGCCTGTTCGCCATCAGCCTCACCTAAAGGTTCGAAGCGGTCCCTTTGCGGCTTCTTCCTACCGGGTCGACCGGACCCGGTCAACTCGACCAATGGTCTAGTTCGTTATCCATTGCGGACTGTAGTTGATCCCTGGGCGGATTGTCTGCGATGCCCGGCTGAGAAGATGCTGTGAATCCCGCCGGACCGGGAGGAGATCCGTACCTCCGGAACGTTGTACGGATCAAGAGAGGTGAGAAGGAATGACACAGGCATTCACGCAGCAGTCCACGTTCACCGAGCCCCAGGGACGGGCTCAGCTCCCGACGCTGCCCAGCGGATGGCCCATCGGCTCCTACGAGTCGTACTCCGAGGCGCAGCGTGCGGTCGACCACCTCGCGGGGACGGACTTCCCGATCACCGACGTGACCATCGTCGGTGTCGAACCGATCCTGGTCGAGCGGATCGCCGGACGGATGGGCTGGAGCAAGGTACTGACCAGCTCGGCGCTCTCCGGCGCGATGTTCGGTATGTTCCTCGGCCTCGTGCTGAGCCTGCTGAACCCGGGCGCCGGACTGGTGCCGATCCTCGTCGGCCTCGTCGGGGGTATCGGGTTCAACCTGCTGTTCGGGGCGCTGGGGTACGCCGCTTCGAAGAACAAGCGCGGGTTCATCTCGCAAAGCCAGCTGGTCGCCCGGCGCTACGACGTCCTGGCCCAGCCGCGCAACGCCGAGAAGGGCCGCGCCCTGCTGGCCGACCTGGCCGCCAGGAGCGCGTTCCTCCACTGAGCCGGAAAGCGTTTCGTCCTCTGAATGCGGTAGTCGTCAGTACGAACTACCGCATTCAGAGGACGAAGTGCGAAGAGAGGGCCGGGGTCAGGGGGTGGGGGCGCTCATGTCGAACCAGTTGAAGTTCTCGATCATCTGCCGCGTGGTGCCGATGTACTGCGGCCCGGTGAGTTCCCACCGCACGACCGACCGGTAGGTGCCCGGCTTCAGGCTCTCGTCGACGCCGGTGTCGGGGTCGTCGGTGACCGGGCGGTACTCCCAGATCGTCTTCTTCTCCAGCGTGACGTCCAGCAGCTGGTACTCCGACTGCGTGCCCAGGTAACCGGGCTCCTTGTGGTCCCCGGCACGGCCCGGGTCGGACAGCTTCAGCTGGACGGTGTTGCCGTTGAACGATCCCTTCGCCGCGACGACGGTGACGATGTGGCCGCCGCTGCGCTGCAGGCTCCCCGCCGTCGGCCCGGCCTTGTACCGGCCGTACGCGATCTGCAGCGGTCCCTCGTTCAGTTTCTTCGCCAGTTCCCCGGAGAAGTCGGTCGTATTCGCGGTGCTCATGTTCCCGACCGACGTCGACCAGCCCGCGTCGCGCGCCGGTTTGGTCGCGATGGTCCACGCCGTCTGCAGGTTGCTCAGGCTCGTCCCGCCGTCGTACTTCGAGTCGACGCCGATGCGCCCGATCGAGTTGGTGATGACGTTGTAGTCGGCCGGATCCTTCGGGTCGAGCTGGCCGACTCTGGTGGTCACCCACCCGACCGGCGCCTTCCGTACATGGCCCCAGTAGTGCAGGACGTTATACAGCGAAGCCGGTCCGCAGTAGGCGTTGCCGTCGTTCTCCAGTCCGGCGCGGAACTGGTCGACGTCGCTGACCCCGCACTGCTTGACGTCGAAGTCGGCACCGGAGATGTCGGTCGCCTTGACGCAGGGCGCGGGGGTCCCGATCTTGTCCGCCGACGCGGTGCCCTGGAAAGTGGCGACACCGGTGAGGGTGGCTGCGGCGGCGAGGATCAGGCTGGTCTTGCGGATCATGGCTCCTACCTTCGGGTTCGTCCGGCTTGGTAGGTAAAGACTGATCTTCCGGACCCCCTGAACGCATGAGGGGTGATCCCTCAACTCTGCCGAGCCGCACCCTGGGGGTCCCTCACGAAAGGACGCGGGACAGCTCGCGCCGTCCGGTGATGCCGAGTTTCGTGTAGATCCGGCCGAGGTGGTTTTCGACCGTCTTCGGGGTGACGAACAGTTCCTGCGCGATCTCGCGGTTGGCCCGTCCGGACGCCGCCAGGTCCGCGACCCGGCGTTCGCTCGCGGTCAACGAGGCCGGGCCGCCGACGATCATCCGCCGGGGCCGGTCGCCCAGTGCTTCCAGTGCCTCGACGGCGCGGGTGCGCAGTACGACGGATCCGCATTCGGTGGCCAGTTCGATCCCGCGGTTGAGCGGGGTGCGGGCGTCCGTGCGCCGCCGCGCGACCCGCATCGCCTCCCCGAGATCGATGAGCGAACGGGCCAGGTGCAGCCTCGCCGGAGACCTCTCCAGGACCCCGACGGACTCGGTCAGCAGATCCAGCCGCCGGTCGCCGTCGGCGTGCGCGAGCAGCCTCAGCGCGGCGCCGATCTCCGTGGCCGTCCCCCATTTCCGCGCGATGATGACCTGTTCGTTGGCCAGCTCCAGCGCGTGGTCGGACTCGCCGAGCAGCATCGCGGCGCGGACGGCGGGGACCCGCCACGGGATGGTCGGCGGATCGACCCCGGCCGCGACCATCTCGTCACGCTGCAGGAACGCCTGCGTCCTGGCGAGAACGGGATTCCCGACGGCGAGCGCGATCAGCGCGCGGGGCTCGTGCAGCCACATCGTCGGCATCATGCTCGGCCCGTCGCCGTGGTCGGCGTCGAAACGCGCCAGCACCTCGGCGGCGGCTTCGAGGTCGCCCCGCTCCAGAGCGGCGTACGCGAGGAAATGGGTCGACGTCGCCCGAAGCGCGACCACCTGAGGCAGCGGCTCCTCGGCCCCGATCGCGGCGAGCGCGCCCTCGGCTTCGGCCTCCATGACGCTCACGTTGCCCAGCCGCCAGTTCAGGAACAGCGCGGCGTTGGCGACCATCGCGAACTCGACGGGCGACCCGTGCGCCCGCACCCGCTGCCGCGCCCGTTCGATCTCGCGGCGTGCCTCGTCGATGCCGTCGGCCGAGATCAGCGCGAGCATCGCCACCACCCAGCCGACCATCACGTCGATGCTTCCGGTGGCGTCTTCGAAGTACGCGCCGTGCGAAAGCGCGCGGCAGGCTGTCGCGGCGACTTCGTCCGCGGGCCGGACCTCGTATCGGCCCATCTGCGCGAGCAAGCCCAGCAGGGTGCGCTCGTCGGGCGTGACGCCGCTCAAGCCCGCGTACGCGCTCAGGTGATCGGACGCCACCCGCCGGTGGTGCGGCAGGAACGAACGGATCACCGCGAGCCGCGCTTCGAGATGCATCCGGCCGGGATCCTTCGGACCACCGGGGCGAGCGGCGATGGCCTCGCGGAGTTCGGCGACAGCGGCTTCGGGACCCTCGACGACGGCGGTGGCCGACGCGGCGGCCGCGAC
>NZ_JACBXD010000043.1 GCF_013870525.1 Amycolatopsis pittospori | reverse complement strand
CGCACCTGACTGATCAAGGCTTCGGCGCCGGGCCTCACGCGCCGCCGCCCGCGCGGCCGGAGCGGCGTAGGCGAGTTGGTCGGGAATGGGCTCGGCCCGAGGTATGGCGGGTACCTGCCGGGGGACCGGCGGGGGCGGCGCACTGAACCGCCCTTCGGTCCTGGCCGCGCCGAGATCGGTCATCCTCGTGCCCTCCTCAAGCCGTCTTGCCGCCCAGCCTCCCGGGAGAACATGAGGTTTCGATGACACGACGTCCCAAGCCCGGGACTGGCGGTTTCATCGAAATTTCATGGTTCCTCTCTAACTTCATCCGTATGTACGCACTACTCGCGCGCGTTCGCGATTTCCAGGGCGTCGCGGCGTGAAACCCGAGAAGCGATTCAGCGTGGTGGCGCGCACCCGTGCGGCGGTGGCACTGCTGGTCGCCGGCTGCCTGGCGCTGGTCGGCCTGGCCGTGACCGGGCAGGCGTCGACCCCGTCCGGCCTGGAATTCGTCCAGGTCGGTCACTGGGTCTACAACGACGCCGCCCAATCGGCGTTCCACGTCGACGGCTCGACGAGCCGCGTCGACGCGCGCGCGAACGTGCCCGCCGAACGCGGCAGCCAGGTCGTGCAGGGGGACGAGAACGGTTACGTCGTCGAGCGGAACCGCATCACCGAGTTCGACAAGGCGACCCTGAGCGTGGACGAGTCCTTCCCGGCGCCCGCGCCGGAGACGCCGTTCGTGCTGGAGATCGCCGGCGGACCGTATCTGGTCTACCGCAACGCCGGCCGGATCGTGCGGCTCGGCGATCCGGCCGCGTCGGTGCCCGCAGGGGGGCCACTGTCCCGGCCGGTCGCGACCGCCGACGGAACGGTGTGGGTGCACCGCATCGACAACGGTTCGATCTGTGAACTGCCCAAGGGCGCCGCGGTGCTGACCTGCACCGCACAGCTCCCGCCGGGACACGGCGGCGGGCTCACCCTGGTCGGAGACGCACCGGTCGTGCTCGACATGACCGGTGACAGCCTCCATCGTGTCGGGCGGGACGGGCTGGGGGAGGCCCTTCCGCTCGGCATCAAACTTTCGCCGTCGGCCCAGGTGGCCAACAGCGCCGTCGGGGACCGGCTGGCCATCGCCGACCCGGAGCGCAACCAGCTGCACCTCATCGACATCAGCGGCCTCGACCAGGACCGCCCGTCCGCCAAGCCGATCTCGGTCGAGCTGACCAAGGGCAGCCGCTTCAACGGCCCGGTTTCCTCGTCGAACGTCGTCGCGATGGTCGACGAGACCCGCCAGGAGGTCCTGACCTACGACAGCGCCGGCACGCTCAAGTCGACCACGAAGGTGCCCGACAAGGGGGCGGCACCGAGGCTGACGAAGGGCGAGGACAACCGGATCTACGTCGACAGTTCCGACGGTTCGCACGTGCTCGTCGTCAACGGCGAGAACGGTTCGGTGGTCGACGTCGACGTCGACAAGGAGGCCAACAGCCAGACCGCGGGCGAGCCCTCGTCGAACCCGGAACCGCAGCCGGGCGGCGAACCCCCGCCGCAGCAGCAACAACAGCAACAGCAACCGCAGGCGCCGCTCCCCACCCAGGTGAAGAAGGCCGTCGCCCCGCCGGTGGCGAAGGCGACGCCGCCCGGTGCCCCGAGGAACGTGGGCTCGACTTCCGGGGACGGCTCGATCAAGGTGTCGTGGAGCGCCGCCCCCGACAACGGCGCGCGGATCACCGGGTACCGGTTGAGGTGGTCCGGCGGATCCACGCAGGTCGGCGGATCGGCCCGGAGCGCCACCGTTTCGGGGCTGTCCAACGGGACTTCGTACGTGGTCACCGTCGTCGCCGAGAACTCGGCGGGAGTGGGGGCGGGTGCCAGCGCCAAGGCGGTCACCCCTGGGCCGTCGTCGCGGCCCGCCGGCGCCCCGGTCGTCACCGCGAAAGCCGCTGCCGACGGCAAGGTCTCGGTGAGCTGGACGCAGCCTGATCTCCGCGGCGGCACACTGGTGCACTACCTGGTCAGCGCGACCGGCAAGGGCGAGCGCAAGCTTTCCGCGACGTCGACGGAGTTCACCGGGGTCACCGGAACCGCGACGGTGACCGTCCGCGCGGTCACGAAGTTCGGGTCGGGTGCCGCGCTCACCGGTACGGCGGGCAGCAAGAAGGTCACCGTGCCGGTGGCTTCGGGACCGCCGACGATCACCATCACCGGCGTGCGGGGCAAGGACAGCACGCTGCTCGTTTCCGTGAACGCCAACGGGAAGGGCGCCCCCGCGACCTGCGTGGCGGAATTCTTCTCCGAGACGAAGCCGGTGGCCTGTTCCGGGGCGACGACCCTCACCATTTCGCAGGTCGCCTGGGTCGGCGCGATCACGATCACCGCCACCATCAAGACGTCCGCGGGCACCGCGTCGGACAGCTGGACCGGCGTGCCCACGGTGAACGGCGGCGGGCTCTTCTGGCTCGGCCCCCTCGCGCTGGTCGGCCTGCGCCGACGAAAGGACAAGGAACTTCTGTGACACTCACCCCCAGGGTCGCCTACGAGCAGATCGCCGAGAACGTCCAGTCGGTGGTGCGCGGCAAACCGGAGGTCGTCCGGCTCACCGTGGCGGCGCTGTTCGCCGAGGGCCACCTGCTGATGGAGGACGTGCCCGGCGTCGGGAAGACGACGCTGGCGCGGTGCCTCGCGGCCAGTATCGGCGGCCGGTGGAACCGCATCCAGTTCACGCCCGACCTGCTGCCCGGCGACATCACCGGCGTGATGGTCTACCACCAGAACGCCGAGCGGTTCCAGTTCCACCCCGGCGGCATCTTCGCCAACGTGGTGCTGGCCGACGAGATCAACCGCGGCACGCCGAAGACCCAGGCCGCGCTGCTGGAGGTGATGGCCGAACGCCGGGTCACCGTCGATTCGGTCGGCCAGGCGGTACCGCGGCCGTTCCTCGTGGTGGCGACGCAGAACCCGATCGAACTCGAGGGCACCTACCGGCTGCCCGAAGCGCAGTTGGACCGCTTCCTCATGCGGATTTCGGTCGGCTACCCGGACCTGGAATCCGAGATGCGCGTGGTGATGGGGGATTGCGCCGGGGTGAACCCGGACGAACTCAAGCCGGTGCTGAGCATCGAGGACGTGCAGCGGGTGATCGACGAGGTCCGGAAGTCCCATCTGGCACCGGACATCGTCAACTACGCCGTCCGGCTGGCCGCGGCGAGCCGCACGCATCCGGACGTCCGGTACGGGGCCAGCCCGCGTGGCAGCATCGCGCTGATCCGCGCCGCGCAGGCACTCGGAGCCACCTACGGCCGCAACTTCGTGACCCCGGACGACGTCAAGGACGTCGCGCATCCGGTGCTCGACCACCGTCTCGTGCTGACACCCGACGCGGAGCTCAACCAACGGCGGACGTCCGACATCGTCGACGAACTGCTGGGTGCGACGGCCGCCCCGATGGCCGCGATGGGGAGGTAGGCGTGCGGCTCACCCGCCGCGGCGTCATCGTGCTCGCCCTCGCCGCCGGGTTCTACGCCCTCGGCGAGCTGGCCGGGTACACGTTCTTCCGTGCCATCGCGGGGATCGCGGCGGGCGCGGTGCTGATCGCCTTGGCCACCACCAGGTTCCGGCCGAAGGTGGAGATCAGCCGGACCGTCAGCCCGGACCGGGTCGAACGCGGCAAACCCGCGCTGGCCTCGCTCGTCGTGCGCAACACCGGTGTACGCAGGCACGGCGGTTTCGCGGCGGGGGACGGGATCGGGACCGAAACGCATCGCCTGCGCGTCCGGCCGCTCGCACCCGGCGCCGAAGCCACTTACCACTACGAGCTGCCGACGACGGCACGCGGAAAGCTGCAGGTGGGCCCGCTCGTGGTGAACCGGCCTGACCTCTTCGACCTCGCCCGCGGCGATCGCTGCGTCGGCGGCACGGCGTGGTTGTGGGTGCATCCGCGACGGCACGCGGTGCGCGCGGCGCAGGCCGGGCATCCCCGGCACCACCACGAGGGCCCGATCACCGATCCGCCGCTGCGGGGTTCGGCGGATCTGCGCGCGGTGCGGGAGTACGTGATCGGCGACGAAGTCCGCCATCTGCATTGGAAGGCGACCGCGCGGACCGGCAGGCTCATGGTGCGTGAGTACGCCGATCCGGCCCAGCCGCGGTTCACCGCCGTGCTCGACACGCGCCGTTCGGCGATGAGCCCGGCCGTTTTCGAGGAGGCGGTCGAAGTGGCCGCCTCCCTGTTCTACGCGTCGGCGTCCGCCGGGCAGCACTGCAGGTTCATCACCGCGACGGGAGCGGACACCCTGACCGACAGTGGGGTGCGCGCGGCCAGGACGTTGCTGGACGAACTCGCGCTCGTCAGCCAGGACGCGGCGGACGGCGCCCCGCTGCTACCTTCGGCGCTGGCCGCGGCCCGGCGTCCCGGCGGGGTGCTGGTCGTGATCACCGGCCCGGACGCCGAGCTCGGCCACGCCGCCCGCTGGCGGCCCGACACCGTGATCCGGCTCGGCGACCTCCGGCCGTCGGCGGGTTCACGTGGCCTGATCATCGCCGTCGACGCCGCCGGTGCCGCCGCTCAGTGGAACTCCAAGGCAGGGCAGGCATGACCGCCGGATTCGACCGGATCGCGGTCGCCGGACTGCTCGGCGCGACCGCCGTCGCCGGGCTCCTGTTCACGCCGGTGTTCGGGTGGACGTCGTTGCTCGTTCCGGTGCTCGTGGTCGTTCTCCTCGGCTACGCCTGTGCCGAGCTGACGGAACGGTTCCCGAAACTCGTTCCCTACCGGCCGTTGCTCGTGGTGGTGCTCGGTCTCCTCGGGCTGATCGAGACGGTGCTGTCCTCGACCACGCTCGCCTTCCTGCCGACGGCGACGTCGCTGCGGGGGCTGGCGCGCGGGTTCACCGAAGGCTGGCAGCTCACGCTCCAGTCCACCTGGCCGGCGCAACCGGTCCCCGAACAGCTGCTGTTCGTCCCGATGTCGGTGCTGCTCGCCGTCGTACTCGGGCTGGAGTTGTCGCTACGGCTCAAGAAACCGCTCCTGGCCTTGCTGCCGAGCCTCGCCGTAGCCGGACTCGCCCAGGCGTACCAGGCACTGACCGGCATCGAGGCGGTGGCGGCGGCATTGGCCTACGCGCTGCCCGCTGGGCTCCTGCTGTGGGCGGGCCGTCGTGTCGACTCCGCGAGCCAGGCCGGGTCGCGCTTCTCGTGGCGGGCGACCGGATCGGCGGTCTGGCCCGCACTGTCCACTGTGGTCGCGCTCATGGTCGGGGCGGTCGTGCTCGCCGGGCTCGACCCGGTGGACCGCGAACCGATGACACTCAAGGACTCCCAGACCGCGCCACCCCCACGGAGCAGGCTCACCAATCCGCTCGACGAGATCGCCCAGCGGCTCACCCAGCCCGAACACGAGGTGTTCCGCTACCGCAGCGACACGCCGGTCGACCACTGGCGACTGATCGTGCTGAACGGTTTCGACGGCGCGAACTGGCTGGCCGATTCGCGGCTCCGCCGGGTGGGCGCCGGTCTCGACGGCGCGCCGGACGGCGCGGCCGGGTCCGCCGAACTGCAGCTGCGCGGGCTCGCGGGACCGTGGCTGCCGAGTCACCCGGATCTCACCGGGGTCGACGGCCTGACGCCGCTGGTCGACCAGACCGCGGGCACCCTGATGGCGGATTCGCCGTCGGCCAGGAACTACCGGCTCAGGTGGTCCACTCCCGAACTCGACGGACTGGACAAGGGGGAGGTCGACGCGCGGGCGGGCGGTCTCGGCGCGCTCGGGCCGGTGCCGCCGGACGTCGAGCAGGTGGCCAGGGAGGCCGTGCGCGGTCTGCGTCCGACGTTCCAGTCCGCGCTGCAGCTGGAACGCTTCCTGGCCAAGAACTATCAGGTCGCGGTGGGCCAGGATCTGCCGACCGGGCACGGCTGGCCGCAGTTGCGGGACTTCCTGCTGGAGAGCAAACGCGGGACGAGCGAACAGTTCGCCGCCGCCTACGTCGTCCTGGCGAGGATGAACGGCATCCCGGCCCGGCTGGTGGTCGGGTTCCGCGGTTCGGACCGGACCGAGGGCGGGATGAACGTCGTCCGCAACCGCGATGTCCTGGCGTGGCCCGAAGTCGCGGTCGCCGGAGCGGGCTGGGTACCGCTCGACCCGACGGCGTCGGCGGGCAAGGCGGGGCAGGAACAGACCGGCCCCGGCAAGGCCGTCGCCCGGGCCAGGGCGCAACTGCCCGCCGAACAGGAACTGCGTCCACCCCAGCTTCCGCCGGGGACACCGCAGGAACCCGCCGAAGACCAGAACGCCGACGCCGGCACGACCTGGTGGTGGATCGCGGCCATCGGGGTGATCGTCCTCTTCGGACTGTTCTGGCTCCTCGGGGTCCCGGTGGCGAAGTCGGTCCGCGCCCGGCGCCGGCGTCGTCGTTCCGGTGCCGAAGGAGTGCTCGGGGCCTGGGACGAGATCCGTGACCGGTTGCGCGCGCACGGCGTGCCGTTCCGCATCGGGATGACGCCTCGGGATCTCGCCGAGTCGGCGGGGGCCCTTGCCGGGGAGGGGATCCGCGAGCCCGTCGCCAGGCTGGCCAAGGTGCTGGACGTGACCTTGTGGTCCGGTGTCCCGGTGGGGGACGGCGCCGTCCGGCGGGCCTGGCAGGAGGTGGGCGAGGTACGCAAGGGACTGGCCGGGAGACCGTTCGCGGCTCGGGTGCTGGCGGCACTCGAGCCGCGGACCCTGGTGCCGCTCAAGGCTTCGCGCCGGTCTTGAGTGGTAGCGGGTCGTGAGTGGCGATTCGGGTTAGAACCCTCATCGCCACTCACGACCCGCTCGACCCAGCGCGGTCCGCGGGTGAGACGGTGTTGCGAAAGCCACTTTCGCAACCTTCAACGTTGCGAAAGTGGCTTTCGCAACCTCTCCGATCGGCGCTACGGCTGGCTCCCTCAGGGCGTGCAGCGGGCGCCGCGGATCGGGACCGGGTCGGTGGTGTAGATATGCCGTCCGTCGGTCGCCCGGAGCTGGAAACAGTACCGTCGGGCGGGATCGACGGGGACGTCCATGCTGCGCTGGCGGTGGGCGACGAGCTGCTTCGTCTCCACTCGCTCGCCCGCCATGATCACGACGAAGTCCAGTTCGCCTTCCGCGGTCCAGGTGAGCTGCACGTGGTCGCTCTGATCCTTGGGCGGGGCCAGTTCCAGCTTGACGTTCGGGGCCGGGGCGGATGCCGCCTGGGGCGGGATCGCGGCCGCCACCGGGACGGCCTGCCCGCCGACCTCGGCCGGTCCGAGGAACAGCGGCACCACGGCCAGCCCGGCGACGAGCACCCCGGCGCCCGCCAGCGCGACGGGCCGCCAGGGGATCCGTCGTTCGGATTTGAGGGGGCCGCTGAATTCGCGGATCAGGGTGCGGCCGCCGGTCGGCGGCGCCTGCAGCACCTGGACTTGCGGGTTTGACGGGGCTCGCGGGGACGGAGTGGCGGGCGGCGGAAACGCGGCGAAGTCGTCGAACTCGACGTCGACGTCCTCTTCTTCGCTTGCGACGTCGGAGGATTCCCCGGTGACGATCTCGCCGCCCGGCTGCCGCAGTTTCGTGAACAGCCGCGCCAGGGACGCCACGTCCTGCGGCCGGTCGCCGGGTTCCTTGGCCAGCAACCGGAGGATCGTGCCGGAAAGTTCGCGCGGGACGGCGGGATCCGTGATCGGCGCCACCGGTTCCCGCAGTACCTGGAGGATCCGCTCGCCGGGCTGCTGCCCGGTGTGGTGCGGGAACGGCGGCGCGCCGGTCAGCGCGGCGTAGAGCACCGCGCCGAGTCCATAAAGGTCGGACGCGGGGGAAAGGGTGTCGTCGCGCAGGGTTTCCGGCGCGGTGAACTCGACGGAGTACATCGGGTCGCGCGGGAATCGCCGCCGCAGAGCCACGCCGAAGTCGGCGAGTACGAACTCGCCCGTCGCGCGGTACAGCACGTTGTGCGGGCTCACCCCGCCGTGCAGGACGTCGGCCCCGTGCGCCGCCGCGAGTGCCGACGCGACCGAGGCCGCGAGGGCGAGTACGTCGGAAACCCCCAGGCGGGCACCGGAATCCAGTAGTCCGGCCAGCGATCCCGGGCACAGTTCGCGCCGGATTCCCGAGCGGCCGTCGGCGAAGGTGACGATTTCGTCGATCTGCACGACGGAGCGCGTCGCTCGCACGGCGGTCAAGGACTTTCGTTCGCGCTCCAGCCACGCCGACGTCTCACGGTCGAAGGCACCGGGGAACATCTTGACCGCGAAATCGTTGCCCGCGGCGGGATCCCGGCCCGCGTACACGGTGGCGATGGGTCCCTGGGCGAGTAGCCTCGGTCCGCCGACGCCTGCCTCGATGCTCATGTCCCCATTGTCGCCCAAGAAGGCCGGTTTCGGCGTACTTTCCCGGCGGCAGGTTCCTGCCGAAGCGGCCCGATGGCCCCGATGGTGGCCGACCCTTTTCCCATGCAGACTGCCGGCCTGGTCAGGGTCACCATCACCACTCCGCACCGGCGCATCGACATGGCGCTGCCGGAACACGCGTCCGTCGCCGAAATCCTTCCCGGCCTGCTCGCGCGGGCGGGCGAGGGGATGGCCGACGACGGGGTCGCCGGCGGCGGCTGGCAGTTGCGCCGCGCCGACGGGACACCCTTCGATCTGGACCGGACGCTGGGCGCGCACCGGGTCCGGGACGGGGAGATCCTCCATCTGACGCCGCGCCGCGCCGAATGGCCGGAGCCCGAGTACGACGATCTGGTGGACGCGATCGCCACCGGTTCCGGCCGCACCGGCCGGGCCTGGGGGCCGCGGCACACGCGGCAGGCGGGGCTGGCGATCGGCGCCGTGGCGACGTTGTTCGGTCTGGTCGCGGTGCTGCGCGCCGGCCCGCCGTGGACGTCGCCGGCGTCGTGGGCGCTGGCCGTTTCCGCGCTGCTGCTGGCCGCGGGCGTGCTGCTCGCGCGGGCGCTCCGCGACGCCGGTGCCGGGGCGGTCCTCGCGGCCGTCGCGCTTCCGTTCGCTTTCGCGGGCGGTGGTCTGCTGCTGGCGGGAGACGACCCGATCGGGGAGCTGACCGCCGGTCATCTGCTGCCGGCGAGTGCGGCGCTGCTGCTCGCGGCCGTCGTCGGCCATCTCGGGGTGACCGCCGCGCCGGAACTGTTCGCGGGCGCGGCGATGGTCGGCCTGCTCGGCGTACTCGGCGGCTGGCTGGCCACGTTCGACGAACTCGCGGGTTACCGGTCCGCGGCCGTGATCGGCGGCGGCGTCCTCGCGCTGTCGACCACTTTCGCCCCACTGGCGCTGCGGCTCGGACGGGTACCGATGCCGGTGCTGCCGCGCTCGACCGCCGACCTCGTCCGCGACGATCCACAGCCGCCGCTGGAACTCGTGCACGCCGCCGTCGCCAGGGCGGACGCGTTGCTCACCGGCATGCTGGGCGGTGCGGCCGTCGTCGTCATGTACTGCCAGTTCCTGCTGATCCGCAGCGACAGCGAGGCCGCCGTCATCCTCGTCGCCCTGCTCGCGGCCGGATTCCTGGTGCGGGCGCGGTTGTATCCGATCCTGCGGCAGCGGCTGCTGGTACTGGTGACCGGGATCTTCGGCGCCGGATGCATGCTGGCCGGCCCGCTCATGGCGGATCACTCGCTGCTGCTCGTCCTCGCCGGACCGCTGTCACTGGCGGTGGCCGCGGGCGTGGTCGCGTCCGGCGTCGTCCTGAGTACCAAGGCCGCGAACCCCTATCTGGGCCGGATCGCCGAGTATTTCGAGATCCTGGTGATGATCGCGATCGTCCCGGTGGCTTGTTCGGTGCTCGGCCTGTACGGCTACGTTCGCGGACTGGGGGGCTGAAACCATGGCGTCCAAAAGGGATCAGCTGCAGGCGTACCAATTCCTGGTGCAGCGCGCGATCTCCGCGCTCGTCACCCGGGAGACCGATCCGGAGCAGCCGCCGTTCCGCCGTCCGTCCGGCGCCGCTTTCGCCGGTGTCGCGCTGGCGATCGTGGCGCTGGCGTGCGTCGGGGTGTACGGCATGATCGTGCCGGGCGGGAACAACGCCTGGCGCAAGGAAGCCGCGGTCATCGTCGAGAAGGAGACAGGCACCAGGTACGTCTACCTGGACGACCGGCTGCACCCCGTCGCGAACTACGCGTCCGCGCTGCTGTTGCTCGGCGATCACCGCACCACGGAACGGGTTTCGCGCGACTCGCTCGCCGGAGTCCCGCGCGGCCCCCGGATCGGCATCCCCGACGCGCCGGACGCTTTGCCAGGCCCCGAAAAGCTGCTCACCGGTTCGTGGTCGCTGTGCTCCGCGCCCGCGAGTGACATGGCGGGAAGCCGGATCGAGGAATCGGTCCTGCTGGCGGGCGCCTCGCCTTCGGGCGGTGCCGATCTGCAGGATCAGGCGCTCCTCGTCGAATCGACGTCCACCGGTGACCGGTTCCTGGTGTGGCGCGGGCACCGGCACAAGATCAACGACTACGGCGCCGTCGGCACGGGCCTCGCGCTCACCGCCGAACCGTGGGCGAGGGTCGGCCGGGCGTGGCTCGACGTCCTGCCCGAAGGCACACCGATCGGCCCGCTTCCGGTGGCCGCGGCCGGTGAGGTGTCCACCGCCGTACCCGGCCGGACCGACATCCGGAACGGGATGCTGCTGATGGTGCAGACCTCGGGCGGCGGCAGGCAGCACTACCTGGCCGAACGCGACGCCCTGCGGCCGATCACCGAACTGCAGTACGACGTCCAGCGCGCGAGCGCCCAGATGATGGCCGCCTACCCTGGTACAGAGCCGAAAACCGTGCCGCTGCCGCCTTCCCTCGCGACCATGTCGAAGCAACTGGACCCGATCCAGGCCGAAGCGGGCGCCGCTCCGGGAGTCCGGCCTTTCATCGCTCGCCTGCGAGACCAGGACGCCACCGTCTGCGCCACCTTCGGCGACGGCTCCGCGGCACCGTCGTTGACGATCGACCCAGCGCTACCGCCCGCGGATCCGATGTCGACGACCGCCCGCCGGACCGCCACCGGTACCCCGCTCGCGGACCGCGTCCACGTACCGCCCGGCAACGCGATCGTCGTCGAAGCGATGCCTTCGCCCTCTGCGCCCGTCGGGACGCTCACCGTCGTGACCGACATGGGACGCCGCTATCCGCTGGCCTCGCCGGACGTCCTGAAGATGCTCGGCTACCCGTCCGCGCGCCCCGTCCGCCTTCCCGCCGGCCTCGTCGCCCGCCTGCCCGAAGGCCCGAGCCTCGACCCGGCCTCCGCCCGCCGCCAAACCCTGGGCGGCTGACGCCCGGAGGCCCACCCGTCCGCGCCCAACCCGGAACGCCGTGAAGGCCTCCTTCCCTACTCTCAAGGTAGGGAAGGAGGCCTTCACGTACTTCTAGCGGGAAGTCGTCCGCCACAGATCCTCGTCGAGCATCTGCACCGAACCCGACTCCGTTTCCCCGGACCGGCGATCCCGCGGCAGCGTGAACCCGGCGTCCGGATTGCCGTTGGCCGCCCGGCCGCGCAGCTTCGCCGGAACCCCGTCGCTGCCACCGGAAGACGCCCTGCGGGTCGAGCCGTTCCGTCCCGTCGGCTGGTCACTCGACCCGGGCCGCAGCGTGCCCGCCGTGTTCTGGCCACCGGCGTGCGGCGGCGACATCGGGGACATCGGACTCGATGCGGCCTTCGCGCCGGACGACGTCGTGGCCCCCGGCTGGACCTCCGAAGCCAGGCTGGGCGCCCGTTTCGCCCCGACAGGCTTGGCCGCGACCGGAAGCCCGGCCATCCCGCCCGCCGCGCCGAGACCACCGAGCAGACCCGACGGCACCGGTGGCGCGCCGGAACCACCGGGCAGCCCGCCGAGCGACGGAACCGATCCGGCCGCCGTCGGCAGCGGAGCGAGACCGGCGAGCGAGACACCGGAAGACCCCTCATAGCCGGGAATGTCCGGCAACGAGACATCCGGGGCCGTGCCGCCGCTTCCGCCGACGCCGAGCGATTCGCCCAGTCCTTGGAATTCGCTCAGCGTGTCCATTCCCGCCTGGGCGGCCTTGATGAAGTCGGCCGGGGTGTTGCCTTCGGCGGCGGGACCGACCGTCGGCACCATGTGATCGGGGGACTTGATCCCCGATGCTTCGACAACCTGCAGCATCGACACGTCGAACTGCCCGCCCAGCAGGGTCATCCTGCTGCCGGCGGCCTGCTGGATGGCCAGCATTTCGAACGCGCCCAACGGATTGAGGCGCGCCAGGTTGTAGGCCACCTCGAGGCCCTGCATCTCCAGGTAGGCCTCCGTGATACCGGACGCCAGCGTCGTCAGTGTCTCGGCGGGTTTGGCCATGTCGATGCGGTCGCCCCAGAACTTCAGCTCGGCGACCGAACGCTGCATCTTCTCCTGGAGCTGACGGCCGTTGTCGTCCGTCCACTCGGGAGTCAGCTCGCTGACCCGGCTGTTCAGCTTGACCTGTGCGTCTTCGATCCAGCTCCGGGCTTCGGTCCACATCTGCGCCGCCTCGTGGAGGACCGGCACCTTGGCGTGCTCGGCGCGGATCATCCCCATCAGCATTTCCATGGGGAACGGGTTGTAGACGGCTGTCATGGTTTCGCTCCTCAGACGGAGGCCGACGGGGCGTCACCCGCGGCGTCGGTGGACGGCTTTTCCTCACCGGTCTGCGACGTTCCCGTCGCCGCGGAACTCTTCACGAAGTCCACGCCCTGCTTGATGACCTTGGTCGCCTTGTTCGCCAGTTCCAGCGCACTCGCCGCGTCGGCGGCGCTGTAGGTGATCGCCGCCGTCCTGGTCTTCCCCGAGAACGTGAGGATGTCCTCGGTCACCTTCCCCATGAACGCGGCCATACTGGCGGTCGCCGCCTTGTCCAGTACGGACATCGCGACACCTTCGAACAGGCCGGTGAGGCTGGGCATGCCGCCCAACCTCGTCCCGACCGACGAAGGGATGTCCGGTGCGGTGAGTTGCTGAGACACCGCTGTCATCGCGGTGATGTTGCCGTTGATCTCGGTTCCGGGCATGGCCCCCTCCTCAATGACCGGCGCGGTAATTCGCCGTCTTTCCCTGGGAATCCGTCGGTTTCTCGTTCACGTGCCACAGCTCTTCGTCGAGCAGGTGCACGGTGTCGTTCTCGGCGTCCCAACGCCGCTGCGCCGTCGCCGGCCGCGTGCCGCCACCCTTGGATCGCCCGAGGAGGGCGACACCGGGCGTGGCGCCGGACTTCGGACCACGCTGTCTGCCGGAGCCGGCGTGGTCCGCGTCGCCCGGTTTGATTCCGCCGGCCGAGTTCTTTCCGCCGCCGTTGGGCGGCATCATCGGTGGCGGCATCCCCCCGGCGCCGGCGGCCGAGGTCCCCGAACTCGAACCGGCGCTCGTTCCCGCCGCGGCGGCGATCCCCGGTGACGAACCGATGCCGTTCATCGCGCTTCCCGGCAGGCCGTTCGCGGTGGGGCCGGTGGGCAGGCCGCCGGGCCCGCCTACCCCACTGCCCACGTCCGGCAGGCCACCACCCGCCAACGACGGCATGCCCGAGCCGCTCGAAGCGCCCAGTGGTTCGTCGAGGCCGGGATAGGAGGAACTTTCGTAGGGCGGGAGCGCCCAGTCCCCGGGGTCGATGGAGCCGGGGTCGGGCAGGTTCACGTTCGAGCCGGCACCCAGCAACTGCTGCGCCGATTCGGCTGCCTGGCTCAACGCACTCAGCGCGTCTGTGGCCTGCTCCAGCGCACTGGGGGTGCTCACCGGATTCTGCGGGGTGGCGGGTTGCTCCGGATCGCCGGGATTCGGGTCGGGCAGGGTCGGTGACTCGTTCTGGTTCGGCCCGCCGGTGCCGGTGGGCGAAGGCCCCGTGCCGTACGAGGGGAGACCTGAGCCGATCTCACCACTAGGGCCGTCCCAGGCGCGGCCGCGGGCGGCGAGCATGGCCCGCCCCGTCACCTGATACTGCGCCGCGATCTCGTTCAGCTTGTTGCCGAGATTCGCCCGGGCGGCCGGTTCGTTCTTGGCATCACGCTCGACGTTCGAGATCTCCCCCGCGGCGACCCAGGCGCCGAGGACGAGGTGTGCGTCGGCGTTGGCCAGCTGCTCGATCACTCCCGATTCCGTGATGCCCCCTTTCAGGGGCTGATCGAAGGCGATGCGTGCGAACGCGGGAATGCTGCTCCCGCTTCCGGAGAATCCTTCGAGTCCTCCCCACGAGCCCAAGGAGAACGTGCAGTTGTTCCGCAGCCTGTCCACGAACTCGCGGCCGGGGCCGTCGAGCCAGCCCGAAGCCACCTCGTTCGACGCCTCCCGGAGCATGAGGTGGGTCCGGTCGATCCATCTTTCGGCCTCTTCCCACATCTTCTTCGCGGCTTGTAGCCGGGGGCGGGTATGTTCCAACTCGGCACGGAGAATCGCGACTTGGTCCGGAAAAGAGCGAGTGCGGTAATCGGTCATCGAAGGCCTCGGTCAGGGTCGAATTCGCTGGGATCAACGTGGTGTGACGTTCGGCCACAGGCCCGGCCATGGACTGGTGGCCACCGTCGGCGGAGCCAGGGGACTCGGGCCCAGCGCACTCGGCGACATTCCTTCGACGGGGACATACGATTCGCCCTGTCGCGACCTCTTCGTCAGCTCCCAGACAGCGGCTTCGCTCGCGTTCTGGTACGCGTTCAGGCTGCTTCGCGCGATGGAAATGTAGCCCCAGACGCCCTTCTCGGCCGCGGTAAGGAAGTTCTGGAGCGACGTCGTGCTGTCCCGGTCCGCGGTCGCGAGTTGCCGGCATTCGTCCATGCCGCCGCAACCGTCGCTCAGATCTCGCTCGATTTTCTGCGGATGGGACGCCTGGCTCGCGACCGTATCGGCGAAGCGCTGGATGGCGGGCAGGTAGGCGTTGATCCCTTGTCCCATTTCCCCTCCCAATTCATGCGATGAAGACCCATTCGTTCACCGAAAGCCAAACATCACCGCGACCCTCGGTGTGATACCCGGCAGGTTCCGGCCAGATGTCAGGAATGCCGGGGCGGAAGCCAGGCGAGTTGTACGAGGCCCTTGTGCCCGCGACGGTCGACGAGCCAGCCTCGGCCGGGAGGCAGCACCTGGGCGCGCATGCCGCCGAGCAGTGGCCCTTCGTCGCGATCGCCCGACATCATCAGGCCGGGAGTCCCGACCTCGCGCAGGCGGGTGAGGAACTGTTCGAAGAGGCCGCGGCCCGCACCGCCGGATCGCCGGGCCAGCACCACGTGCAGGCCGATGTCCGAACCCTGCGCGACCAGCGGCAGCAGCGGCATCAGGGGATGCCCCTCATGCGTGGCCACCATGTCGTAGTCGTCCACGAGAACGAAGATCTCCGGGCCGTGCCACCAGTTCCGGGCACGCAACTGCTCCGGCGTGACGTCCGGGCCGGGCAGTCGCTTGGCCAGGGAAGCGGCCA
The DNA here is from genome assembly GCF_013870525.1 of Amycolatopsis pittospori. Classification (GTDB taxonomy): domain Bacteria; phylum Actinomycetota; class Actinomycetes; order Mycobacteriales; family Pseudonocardiaceae; genus Amycolatopsis; species Amycolatopsis pittospori. The sequence continues at coordinate 50,641 of NZ_JACBXD010000043.1, read as the reverse complement.
CCTCGCTCAGCATTCCGCTGCTGTGCGAGTCGTTGGTGCCGTAACCGAGCAGGTACTCCTCACCGACTTCACCGAGCAGTCCGCGCCGGTGGTCGACGAGGATGATCCGCGCTTCAGACGGCGCGTAGGTGTTTTCGATCCGGCGTGCCAGCGCGCGGAGGAACGACGTCTTGCCGGATTCGGTATCGGCCAGCAGGAAGAAGTGCGGATCCGCGGCGAAGTCGAGCCGCATCGGTGAAAGGTCGTGCTCGTGGATGCCGACCGCGAATCCCGCATCGGGACCGGTGGTCGCGTCCTTCACCGGAAGTTCCTCGAAGGGGAACATGCCCGGCAACAGTCGCACGGACGGCGCCGGAGCACCCGGCCACGCCGCCTTGACCGCCTCGACCAGCCCGTTCAGCCCGGTGGACAGGTCGTCGGCCTTCGCGACGCCGTCGATACGGGGCAGGGCCACCAGCATCTGGTGCCCGCTCATCGCGATACCGCGGCCAGGTGCGTCGGCGGGCACGCTCATCGCCGCGCGCCGGTTGATGACGGAGTCGATGGGATCGCCGATCTTCAACTCCAGCCTGCTGGCGAACAGGTCCCGGACGTTCATCCGCAGATCGAACGAGCGCGCGCAGCCCGCCACCACGTGCACGCCGTAGGACAGGCCGCGTGCGGCGATGTCGCCGACCATCTCCTCCAGATCGGGGAAGTCGTTGCGTAGCGTCTGCCAGCCGTCGACCACCAGGAACACGTCGCCGTGCGCCTGGTCCGCGAACCGTCCTTCCGCACGGAGCCTGCGATAGGTCACGATGCCGTCGATCTGCTGCTCGGCGAACATCCGTTCCCGCTGGGCCAGCAGGGTCGCCACCTCGGCGACCGTGCGCCGGACGGCACCGGTGTCCAGCCGTCCGCAGACACCGGCGACGTGGGGTAGCCCGGCGATCGAGGCGAGGGTGCCACCGCCGAAGTCGAGACAGTAGAACTGTGTCTCGCGGGGGGTGTGCGTGAGTGCCAGACTCGTGATCAACGTGCGCAACGTCGTGCTCTTGCCGGTCTGCGGTGCACCGAGGACCAGAACGTGCCCGGCCGCGCCGGAGAGGTCGAGTACCAGCGGGTCACGGCGTTGCTCGAAAGGCCTGTCCACGGTGCCGATCACCGGCCGCAGCGACCCGGCCAGGGAAGCCGAGTCCGCGGTGAGCCCTCGTTGCGGGTGATCGACGAGGCCGGGCAGCAGTCCGTCCAAGGTAGGTGATTCGTCCAACGGCGGCAGCCATACCTGGTGAGCCGGAACGCCCTGTCCTTCCAGCCTGTCGACCAAGATGTCCAGCAGCGTCTCGCCGACGGTGTCGTCGTCGGGATCCTGCTCGTCGGACACTTCTTCGCCCGTATCGACTTCGGCGGTGAGATAGGACGTCGTGTACTCCTGCAGCACCAGTTGTTCGCCGGGAGTCGCCATCGCACCGCCACCGGTGGCGCGCTGGTACACGCCGGAGACGTAGGCGGACCGGAACCGGTCCATCTGGTCGGTGCCGACCTTGAGGAACCCGTGTCCTGGCGCCCTCGGCAGCCGGAACGCGTCCGCGACGCCCAGTACGGCCCGGCTCTCCATCTCGGAGAACGTTCGAAGGCCGATCCGGTACGACAGATGGGTTTCGAGCCCCCGCAACCGTCCTTCTTCGAGTCGCTGCGAGGCCAGCAGCAGGTGTACGCCGAGCGAACGGCCGACTCGTCCGATCTGGACGAACATGTCGATGAAGTCGGGCTTGGCGGACAGCAGTTCGGAGAATTCGTCGCAGATCACCAGCAGGGTCGGCACCTCGGGTAGCGGGGCACCCGCCGCGCGTGCCTTCTCGTAGTCACGCAAGGAGGAGAAGTTCCCCGCCGCACGTAACAACTCCTGGCGGCGGATCAGCTCGCCGTTGATGGCATCGGTCATCCGGTCGACCAGGTGGAGTTCGTCGGCGAGGTTGGTGATCACCGCGCTGGTGTGGGGCAACGCGTCGAGCCGGGTGAACGTCGCGCCGCCTTTGAAGTCGACCAGCGCGAAGTTCAGCGAGTTCGGCGGATGCGTCACGGCGAGCGCGAGAACGAGGGTTCGCAGCAGTTCGGATTTGCCGGAGCCGGTGGCGCCGATCAACAGACCGTGCGGGCCCATCCCGTCCTGGGCCGATTCCTTCAGATCGATCTCGATGGGGACGCCGTCGGACTGGATGCCCAGCTTCACCCGCAACCGGTCCCGGTTCGGCCTGGGTTCCCAGGTGTCGGCCGGATCGAACTCGTAGGGATCGCCCAGATCCAGCAACTCGGCCAGGCCGAGTTCGGCGCTCATCGGGGCGTCGCCCCGGAGCCCCGCGGTCAGTCGCAGCGGTGCCAGTTGCCGGGCCAGGCCCTCCGCCGCGACGACGCCGAGCGAGTCGGCACGGCCGAGCGGTGTGTCACCGTCGGTGGTCTCGCTGACCAGGTCGCCGGCGGCGTCGACGTCCAGCACCACGGTCGTCCGGTCCAAGGCCCTCGGTGGCATGGTCGTCAGGTCCACAATGGTCACTCCCTCGACACCGCCACCGGTCATCAGGTGATCGGAACCGGCGATCGAGCCACCGTCGAGTACGACCACGAGATGTGGACCGGGAACGCGGACGTCGGCCTCGGGGTCGAACCTCGGCCGCTTCGAGAGTTCCTCTTCCAGCATCGATTCCAGTGCTTGGACGGTCGAGGCCACCAGCCGCAGCGGGCCGAGGGCGTCGGTGCGGTCCGGATGCAGGGCGTGCGGCAGCCATTTGACCCATTCCCAGTCCGGACGCCGCACTTCGCTCGTGCAGATCGCGATCCGCATGTCGTCCGGTGACTGGAGGGTGACCAGTTGAGCGAGGAAGGCCCGCAGCATCCCGAGGGAGGCGTCGCGATCGCCGCGCAGGTGAATCCGGCTGAAACCGTTGACCGCGATGGCGATCGGCAGCCTGTCGACAGTGGAGTAGGTGGTGATGAACCGGCGTAGTGCGAGCGCCGACAGCGGTTCGAGTTCCTCCAGCGGTTTGGTGTCGGGTGCGACGATGGTCGCGGCCGGGACCTGCGGGCCGGTCCCGATCCGGGCGATGGCGAAGTCCTGGTCGTCCTTGCGCCGTTCCCAGAGCCGGTAGCTGACCGCCAAAGACCACAGCGTGGCGGGATCCGGGTGCAGGTACTCCATCGTGCGGCGTTGCCCGCGCACCGAACGGCGCAGCCTCAACCGGTGCTGGGCGAGATGGCGCAGGTACTTGCGGCGGGCATGACCCATTTCCCGTTTGCTCGGGCCGCCGCCCTGCAGAAAGCCCATGAGGACCATACCGAGCATGCCGACACCCATCATCCCGAAGATGACGAACCGCATGGACCCGGCCATGCTGCCGGAGTACATCATCAACATCGCGGCCATCATGGCCACCATCGGCAGGACCGCGAGCACTTGAGTCCACTGCCGCGCGGGCGGGGGCGGGATCTCCGGCGGCGCCTGCAGGAGTAGTTCGCCCGCGGGCATCTCCGGTGCCGGTTTACGGGCCGGCCTCTTCACCACGACTGTCGCCATACCTGTCGATGGTTCGCGAACGAGGACTTCCGGCGGAGGCGTTGGCAGGAACGTGCCGTAGGGCCGGACCCCGGCCGAATCGAGGGTTAGCTGGATCAGGTCAGGCACGTGACGAGAGAAACGGAGGGGTGAATGAGCGGAATCGTCGATTTCGACTTCGCGATCGTGCAGAACCTGATCGGCAATACCGACAGCAGCCAGCAGGATCAGCTCAGTGCGCACCGGTCCCACCAGGGACGGGACTACGACCACATCAGTGGCGGTCTCGCGGGTGTGGTCCAGAACGCGGCCATGTCGGTGAACCAGGAACGTTCCCAGATCTACGACCAGGTCCATGCCTTCGCGCAGACACTCGTGGAGAAGGGGAATTCGACGGTCAGCGCCACCAACGGGTTCCAGGCCGACGCACAGCAGGCGATGGCCAAACAAAGCTTCTTCGACGGCGGGGCCATCAACAGCGGAATCAATCCGGCCACCCAGGTCTGAAAGGACAGGCGATGACAGGCGGAGACCACTTCAAGATCGTTTACGACGCCCTGACCACGGCGGGCCGGGACATTCAGACCACGGCCGCCGAGATCGGGCAGAGTGCCGACGACCAGCTCAACCGGATGCGCAACGTCATCGGCGCGGGCTGGGGCGGCAACAACGCCGAGGAGATGGGGCAGCAGTTCGCGCTGATGCAGAAGCGGACCGGCTACCACGTCGACGGCATGAACGAGAACGGCCGCGGCTACGAGAACGTCAGGCACATCGGGCAGACCTGCGAAGGCCAGGTCAGCAACATCATCAATTCGTAGCGGTACCCCGTACGAGCGGAAGCCCCGGCGCGATCCTCGCGCCGGGGCTTCGGTGTTCTTGAGGGGTGAGGCAACGGGTCGTGATTGGTAAGTCGCTTGAGAACGGCACTCGCCACTCACGACCACAACCGGCCCGTTCGCCGGGATGACCGTGTGCCCGGAGACGTGACTCGCGTGCTTGGTGACGCCACTCGGGTGTGCGGCGTCCAAGCACACGAGATCCGTCTCCGGGCACACGAGATCCGGGCCCGTGAGTGCGGTGTCGCGTCACGCGGGCCGGCGCCTCGCCCGGGTCACGCCGCGGTTGCCTCACCCCTCAAAGAGAACGACACCTATCACTCACGAGCCTCATTTCCCGGAGATCAAGAAGATCTGTTCGGGCGGTTCGATCACGGCCGGTTCGGCGGCCACCTCGGCTGCTCTGCCGGGACGCCAGCCACGCCGACGTCCCCGAGGGAGGAGTCCTGCCAGCAGCGATGCGAGCACGATGGCGCCGATCAGCGCGACAGTAAGCCATTTCGCCGCCGTCGCCGTGTCCGCGCGAGCCGTGTCCCGCGCGAGCCGTTCCTGATCCGGTGGCGTGGGGACGAACGCGGGCAAGGAGCCCGGCTTCGCGGTGTCCATTCCGTCGGTCACCGCTCGATAGGGGTCGACCACGCCGGCGCCGTACGCGGGGCTTTCCGCGCCACCACGCGCCGGGCTCGCCGTCGCCATCAGTCGGCGCGCCACCTCCGCGGCGGACAAACCCGGCCAAGCCGACCGGACGAGTGCGGCTGTCCCGGAGACGAACGGTGTGGCGTAACTGGTGCCGTCGGAGTACAGGTGCCCACCGGCTCTCGCCGAAGCCAGTACTTTGGCGCCTGGCGCGACGACGTCCACATAGCGTCCTATCTGGGATCCGGACATCCGTGCCCCGTCGATGTCGATGGCGCCGACGCCGAGCACTCCGTCGTAAGCGGCGGGGTAGGACGGAAGTTCCGTGGCCGAATCGCGCTGGGTGTTCCCGGCCGCGGCGATCACCAGGGCGTCCCTGGACACCGCGTAGGCGACCGCGTCCCGGATGACGGCGAAGTCGTCGTGACCGGCAAGGGAAAGATTGATCACCTTCGCCCCTTGGTCTGTCGCATAGCGGATCGCGTTGGCCACCACTTGCGGATCGATGCGCAGCGATTCACCCTGGTTGCCGACGTCGCGGTCGGTGATCCGGACCGGCAGGATCCCCGCGTCCGGGGCCACGCCGTGGAAACCGACGCCAGGGGCCGGATCGGCGGCGATGATGCCCGCGACGCCGGTGCCGTGCGATACGCAGTCGAAGGCTCCCGGAAACGAACCCGCGAGGTAGAAGTCACGACCCGGTCGGACCTTGCCCCGCCCGCCCAGTTGCGGATGGTCGGCGTCGACACCGGAGTCGACCACGGCGACCAGTACGCCGGCGCCCCGGCTGTACGGCCAGACACGCTGTGGTGCGAGGAGTTGCTGGGCCCACGGTTGCGCCCGGACAGGGGGACGCGCGGGTTCGGGATCGTGACAGGCGCCGGGCGGTGGCGCCGCGTGTGCCGCGCCCCCGCCGGCAAGGGCGTTGACGGCCGCCGTGGCCACCACGGCGGCGACGGCGGATACCCGGACTCGTCTCATGCGGCCATCGTCCGGCCGGGCCCGGCCGGAGCCGGGCGCATGGCCGCAACCGGCCACTCCGTCATTTCGGGACCGCACCCACCCGAGACTGGTCGGCACGCGATCGAGGGAGAGACCGTGGAACCATCTTTCGACTCGGACATGTACGCCGATTACGAGCGGCTGGCCGAGGACGTGCGGACGATGCAGGAGCGGTTGGCCGCGATCCGGGCCACCGTCGATTCGGACGACGGCCTGATCAGCGCGACGGTCGGAGGCGCGGGAGAACTGATCGAGCTGTGGCTGGACCCTCGTGTCTACCGCACCCTGGATTCGGCCGCGCTGGCGGAGAGCATCACCGGGACCATCCACCGCGCCGCCGGGGTGTCGCAGAAGGAAGGCCTGACCATCGCCGCCGGCTTCCTGCCACCCGAGTCCACTGTGGAGGCCGCGGACCTGCGGTTCGGGCCGGCCTTGCACCGGCTCGACCGGCCCTCCGGCGGGAGGTGAGCCCGATGGCCACCGATCGCAACGGCGACGGCCGTATCGACATCTTCATCGAGGACACCAGGCGGGAGTTGACGGCACTGCGCTCCGCTGGAACCGCGTTCCAGGAGAAGTGGGGGGCACTTCGCGGTTCGATCGAAACCCTCACCGGGCAACTCGGCGGCGGAAAGATGGGGGAGATGTTCGCGGACTGCAAGGCGAACACGCCCGTCCTCATGAAGAGCGCCGACTCCGTCACGGTCAACTACGGGAACGTGGCGACCAACGGTGAGACCGGGGTAAAGATCTATGAGGGTGGTCAAACCGAGGCGACCCAGCAGTTCGGCAGCTGAGCGGACGGCCTGAGATGTCCTATCCGACCGGCGGCGCTCTCCCGTATTCCGGTGTCGGCGAAGCGATCGCGGGCGCCAGTGGATCTCTGTGGGACTGGACCAAGCGTGCGTGGAGCGCGATGGGCGGGGTGATCGACGACATCTACCCGCCCGATGATCCGGACACGGCGAAGGAACTGGGCGACGCCTGGATCAAGGCGGCGGACGCACTCGACGTCGCGATCAGTGCGTCCTCCGGGGCGGGTGGCCGAATCCGGGACACCTGGCCGGACGCCAACGGCTTCGACTTCTACACGCTCGTCCGTGAGGTCAACAAGGGGCAGTACGGCAGCGGCGGTGAGGGTTACGAAGAACTCGCCGCCAGCATGCGCAGGATAGGCGAGTTCTGCCACAAATACGGCGAACAGGTCGCCCGGGCGCAGAACCAGATCAAGTCGGAACTGATCCACGCCGCGGTGGATTTCGCGCTCATGTTCGCGATCCCCGGGGGCCCGTGGCTCTTCGCGTCGAAGATGGCGCTCAGGCTGGCGAGACTGGTCAAGATCGCGAGTGAGGCGTCCCGGCTCGGGAACTGGACGGCGAAGGCCGGGAAACTCGTCTTGATCCCGATCAAGGAGGGTTTGGACGAGGTCGTCACGAACGGCATCGAGCAGGGGCTCAACATCGCCCAGGGTTACCAGGACGGGTTCAACGTCAAGGAAAGCTTCACCAACGCGGTCGCCGGAGCGGTCGGCGCTCCGGTGAGCGCGGTGGTCGGGGCACCGGGTGCGTTGCTCGGCAAGGGGATCCGCAAGACCGATGTCGGCAAGAACGCGCTGGACAATCCGGTCGGGAAGCACATCACGACGGCCGTGAGCGCCGCCAGTACGAACGCGATCTCCTCGCCGATCTCCAGTTACGCGGCGGAGAACATGGTGAACGGGAACTGGGGCGCGCTGGACGACGTGTCCGGCTATCAGAAGTCCATCAAGGACAATTGGCTCACTTCGGCCGCGATCGGGCCGATGCGCGCGAACGCCCACCTCGCCGGTGCGCAGGCGCACAACGCCGTTTTCGGTGACCATTCGGTCAGTGCGCCGAAGGAAGTGGTGACCACCGACAATCCACCCGGTGGCCCGACTCCGCCGCAGGCGATGGCACCGGAAGCCGCCACCGTCAACGCGGGGCAAGGCTCCGCATCCGCGGGAGACGCGGGGGCCGTCGCGGGCACGAATCAGGTGAACGATTCCGGCCAGGCTGGTGGTTCCCCGCATTCAGGTGCCTCGGGTGCGGGGAGCCACTCCGGTTCTTCCGGGGCGACGACCGGATCCGGGCGGGGCGCCGACGCTTTCGGTGGAAGCGAGGGCCGCGCTTCCACCAACACCTCGGGGCACAGCGGAAACACCGGCACGACGCCGTCCAGCAACTCTCCTTCGGCCACCGCGTCGGATCCGGCGTCGTCCCGGAACGGTGCGAGTTCCCCCGCACACCACACATCGACATCGACCGCCTCGGCCCAGGCAGGTCCGGCCCAATCCGGCGCGGCTCAAACCGGTACGGGGCAGCCGACGTCCCCGCAGGGGACCTCGGCTCACGGCGCTTCCGCGCAGACGCCCGCATCTTCCGGACAGCCGGCGGCCACCGCCGCCACCGGTCAGACCGGTGCCGGGCAAAGCGGTCCCGGTCAGGCCGGTGCGGCGCAGACCAACCCGGCGCAGACCAACCCGGCGCAGCCGGGAGTGCCGGGCTCGCCGTCCCGGACTCCCCAGGCGAAACCCACGGAAGGCGAGCCGAACCGTTCCGATCCGGCGACGAGCCCCGATCAGGACGGCATCACCGAGCCGGTCGAGGCACCGACCGAACCGGTCCCCGACGTCCCGGTGATCCCCGCCGAAGTCCCCGACGATCAAGGTCCGCCGGACGACCCCCGAGGCCCGGCGGAAAGTGAACCCGCGCTCCCCGCCCCGCCCGCGGAAAGCCCTGCGGCACCGGTCGCCGTCCCGGTACCGGCGGCTCCGTCGACACCGCGGGCATCCGATGAAGACAAGGGCACCCCCCGGAACGAGAACGAGGAAACGCCGCCCGAACGACCTGACGATCCGACCGCAGAGGTGGACGCGGCATGGGACGCCTTGCCGTCGGAGGTCCGGGAAGCCATCCTCGACGCCGGTCCCGCGGTGGCGGGCAAGAAGCTGGAAAGCCTGCTCAAGAACGTCCTCGCGCAGCTGCTCCCCCCAGACGTGGCCACGCGCCCGCTCAGTGAGCAGCTCAAGGTCCTGTACGTCGCACAAGTCCGGGCCCTGCTGGCGAACCGGCTGGCCGGAGCGCCGGAGGTGACACCACTAGCCCTGTTCACCTCCCGCGTTGTCGCGGCTGTGAACGCCGTAGCGGCGAAGAAGCCTCGTCCGCGGGGCCGGGCGGTGGCCGAGGCCGAACTCAGGCGACTGGGCAGACTCGGCGCGGAGTTCGCGGAGGCCGCCGAAGCCGAGAACAAGAACGCCCAGTTACCGCTGACGATGGAAACCCACCTCCGCAAGATCCTCGATCATCTGGCCGTCAACGGCGTGCCTGGGCTCGACAAGATCGGCGAAGGCGTCCGCGTCCATATCAAGCGTGCTCTCGGCATGCTGGCCGAAGGGAACCCGGCCACCCGGGAGCAACTGAACGGCGACCAGGGAAATCTCACCGGGATCGAAGGCGAACTCCGGGTCGCGCTCGCGCTTTCCGAGCTCAGCCAGGAGCAACTGGCCGAATTGGGGTTGCCGGGACTGCGGATCACCGGCCTCGGCGTCAAGACGAGTGACACCGATATCGACGTCCACGGTGTACTGGAGGACAGCGGCGTCGAAGTCCGGTTCGAGGTCAAGAACGTCGCGTCCACGAGCAGGACCTCCGTCGTCAAACAGGTCGAGAAGCACCGCCTGGACGCCGGTCCCGGCGCGATGATCATCGCCGTCTTCAGCAACGAGCTGACCAGTGAGGTCGAAGCCGCGATCGCGGCCGGCGCGAATGCCGTCCTCCAGTGGAACGGCTTCCGGTTCACCGTCGTCGCGCGACGGGATCCGGGAGGACCGACGGCACCCGCGTCGCCGAACCCGTCAGGGCCGCGGGGAATCCCGCCCGCCGGTCACGAGAACCCGTTGCCCGACGAAAACCAGGCCACGCAAGAGGATCCCGAGGCCATTCGCCGGGCCATGGAGGCGGAGAACGCCGGTGCGCTCTCGCATCGGCGGCGGCTGCTGATGGGTGTACTCGTCGCAGTCCGGCTGCTGAGCCTGCCGAACACGGTCGACAGCGCGATGGAGGTCAAACCCCCGAAGAGCGGCCCCGTCGAGTTGATCCGCAAGCGCCACGAGGAAGAGGCGGATCCCGAGGCCACCCCGCGTCCGGGCCCGCCGCCACCGGACGACCCGGACAACCCTCCGTGGCAAGGACAGGCGAGGTTCAACGCGGCGACCGGTGAAGTGAGTGTCGACATGTCGGCGCCGCCACCGAGCCTCCCGCCTGGACGGCCCCAAGGTCCGCCGACGCCGCCGTCGTCGCACGCGGAGCGCTTCTACCACCCGGAAAACCTGGCTCGGCACGATCACCCGATGCCGCCGAACACGGTGAGCCGCAAGCAGATGCTTCTGAGCCTGCGAAGCGAGAGCGCCCTCCGTTCGCTGATGGCCGAGGCCGGGCTGGCGTGGAACGATCTCCGCCTGCTGCTGCTCGAACACGGTCTCCTGCCCGCCGACTCACGACCGGCGCGGGTCCGCGACGTCGCACGGATCCTGGAGACCCAGTGGGTCCGCTCGCGGATCAAGCCCGCGTTGCAGGAGGCCGCGGACAACGCGGCCCGTGAGTTCGCGCGGCTGGCGGAGGGAATCGTTCCCGCCGACTCCGAGCGGGCACGGAAGATCGTGGAGCACGTCAGGAACGGCACGATGACCCCCGCGCTGAGGGGGACGTTCATCCAGCAGATCTTCACCTCGGACGTCATCGCCCGGCAGCGGGAGATCCTCGGTGATCACTTCGGGCGGTTCCAGTTCCGTGCTTCGCCCTCGTACTCCCTTGACGGTCAGGGCCGTGTGGCGAGTGGGTCGTCGCACTACTCAGGGTGGGTCGTCCCGAACCTCACGCTCGACCTCGTCGTGGACGGCCGGCCGGCGATCGCGCACGAGTACGACCTCAACACCGGGACCCGTACACCCGGAAGTGACCGGGTCCATCGCGGCAACACCTTCACCCGTGGTCTCTTCGAGACGGAAACGCTTCGTCCCGCGGATCCCGCCGCGCCACCGGCACCCCGGCCGAATCCGGTGCCGGGGCCATCTCGGGAGATTCCCGCGAGCCCTAACGAACCGGACGCGATCGAAAGGGCGATGGAGGCGTCCAACACACCAGTGCTCTCCTCCGGTCGGCGCGTCCTCATGGGGATTCTGCTCGCCGTCCGGCTCCTCGGCGTTCCGAACACAGTGGACAGTCTGCTCGAGCTCAAACCGCCCAAGAGCACCCCTTCCGACGTCATCCGGCCGCGCAACACCGACGAGCAGGGGACCAAACGGCGTCGGCCGAGAGGACTGCCACCCCGCGATCCCCACGGCCGGTTCACCACGGCCCGGATCGATCCCGACACGGGCGAGATCACTTTCGGCGATGCGCCCGGCCCCGCCTCGATGGGCGCGTCGCGGCATGACGAAGTCGGTGGTTCACGGTGGATCGACGCCCGGCGGAAGGTGGCGCCCGGGCCCTGGGACGGTGCCGTGGTCACCGGTGAAGGCGTTCTGTACGCGCCCGCGGGGATGTCGATCGGGGACGACATGACCACCCGCAACGCGCATCTGCGGGTGATGATCGCGACCCGCCCGGACGGGACCAAGGCATACGTGGTCACTTTGCACGGAAGCGGGAACGGCCATCCGATCCCCGGCCTCAGCCTGATGGTCGACACCCGCCTGACCCAGGAGCAGATGCGGGCCATCGAAGAGATCTTCATGCTCAGCCCGGAACAGGTGGCCGAGGCGACGCTGGCGAGCCCGTTCTACACCCCGGGGCGGCCGGTCCAGCTGAACTCGTGTCATTCCGGATCTTCCGGCTGGGCGCAGCGGTACGCCGACGCGCTGGGCGCCGAAGTGATCGCGCCGCTGGCGAGGCTGGACGTGATGCCGGACGGTTCGCTGCGGGTGCACGGATTCCCGAGCGGCAAGGGCTGGGCGCTGTTCACCCCGGGCGGGACGGCGCCCGTCGAGGTCCCGGCGCCGGGGAATCTGCCTTCGCCGTCCGGCCCCGAGAGTGCGGGCACACCCAGCTCCCTGGACGCGGTGATCAACCCCGGCCGGGACGAGATGGCGGAGTTCCTCGGCCGCGAGGACGTCCAGGACGCGGTGCGCCGGGGGAACGAGATCAGCGGGCGGGATCCGGACTCGCGGATCAAGATCGACGGCGTCCCGACGCAGATCGGCGACGCGATCACCAAGCTGTTGCCGCGGCACCCGGAGTTCGTCAAGAAGCTCCTGGCGACGCCGTTCCTGCTGAATTCCCTGCTGGCCAGGCCGCAGACGCTGGGGAACGTGCTCCAGTATCCGGAAGCGATCGAGATCGTCTTGGAGTCGTTGGCGGAGCTGGATGCCAGGGGAGCGGAAGCGATCCTCGAGGAGCACGAGGCGGCGGCGCGGCCCGGTCCGATCGAGTTGACGGAGTCGCAGCGTCAGGTCGTCGAGGACGTACAAGCGAGCATTCCCGAGGAAGATCGCGGCGTCCAGCCGGGGCAGTTCGGTTATGCCCCGCCCGTCGGTTCGACCCCTGGCGAACTCCTCGCCTATCAGAACGAGTTCCTGGCCAGCCTGGAGAAGGCCTGGCGCTCGGATCAGAACGAGCTGAACGAACTGGCCGACTGGCTGGCGGCTCGGGCGGGTGGGATCGCCAAGTACCGTGACAAGGTCAAGAGCCGGGTCCGCGCGCTGGACAAGCTGGCCAAGGACGACGGGACGGGCTCCGTGCTGACGGATGTGGTCGGCGCGCTCGTGCGGTTCGACACGGTGGCCGACGTCTACCGGGCACTGGAGACCCTTCGTGAACATCTGGCCTCCAGTGATTCGCCGATCGACATCGTCTATCTGGAAGACCGGTTCGACGGCCCGCAGAAGAGCGGATACCGCGACATCCAGATGTCCGTACGCCTGTCGAGCGGGAACATCGCCGAGTTCCGGCTGCACCTGAAGTCGATCGACGAGGTGGCGCGGTACGAGCACAGCCTCTACGAGGTGCGGCGGGACTTCGCGGCGGTGGGCAAGGAACAGGGGCGCGCCGTCTCCCCGGAGGAAGCGGCGATGATCGCCCTGATACTCAGGCGTGAGCAGGAACTGTTCGGGGAAGCGACGAACCGTGGCATGACCGCGGATGACGAGGACGGCCGCGAAGACGACGAAGGGAAAGACAGTGACTGAAAACCCGCTGGCGGCCGAGCTGCCGATGTTCTTCCGTTACTACGGTTTGACCTACCGGGTCGACGGGACACCTGACGGCGGGCTGACCGGTCACCTGCTGAACCTGAGGACCGGGCGGATCGAAGAGGACGCCTCACACATCCAAGAAGTGTTGTTCGCCATGGGAGAGGACATCACCGTGCTGGACGAGGCCCGCTACGTCGAGCTCACCGAGATCAAGCGTTCACGTGCTCTTCGCGGCGAAGGGCCGATCTTCGCGCTTTACGACGCCGTCCAGGCCGTTTACGACAAGGCGAAGGAGGAGTCGCGGCGTCTCGAACCGGAGGAGCACGCCCTGATCCGGACGATGCGGGCGCGCACCTTCGGCCTTTGGGAGCAGGAGTTCGCGCGGCGGGACGCGGGTGAGGCTCCTACGTTCGAGTTCGATTCGCTCCTGGGAGGCACCGCTGCAGAGCCGTCGTAGCCGTCAGGAAGTGCTGACCGGAAGCCTCAGTTCGAAGATCGCCCCGCCCTCGTCGGCGTTGTACACCGCGAGCGTGCCGCCGTGCGACTGGGCGACCCAGCGCACGATGGACAGACCGAGTCCGGAAGAGCCGCCGGTGCTGGCGAAACGGTCGAAGGCGTCGCCCGCCATGGTGGTGTCGATGCCGGGGCCGTGGTCCGCGACGGTCACGGTGCCGCCGGCGACGGTCAGGTGCACGAACGCCTTCGCGCCCGGTTGGCGGCCGTAGCGCACGGCGTTGTCCAGGAGGTTCCCGATCGCGCGTTGCAGGAGCGCGGGATCGGCGTCGACCTTCGTGGGAGCGGCGGTGACGGTGACTTCCGCGCTGTCGGTCGCGGTGTCCTCGACGACGCCCACCACCAGCTGGTCGAGCCAGATCGGCTGGATGCTGAGCTGTTCCACGCCGGCGGCGAGCCGGGCGCGGACGAGCAGGTCGTCGATGATCCCGCCCATTCTCGCGGCGAGGCGGACGGTGCGAGGCAGGAGTTCCGCCGACTGGGCGGGATTCGTCATCGCGGTTTCGGCGAGCGCGCGCAGGGCGGCGACGGGGGTGCGGAGGTCGTGCGCGGTTTCGGCGAGCAGGACTTCCTGTTGCTGCAAGGCGGCCGCCGCGGGGCGGATCGAGCGGCCGGACAGCAGGTGGCCGGCGAAGCCCAGTACGGCGATCAGCAGCACGGTGCCGCCGATGACCAGCAGGGTGAACTGGGTGTGCTCGTCGTCTTCGGCGGCGGTGGGCTGCACCGCGACGACGGCCGCGAACGGTTTGCCGTCGCTGTCGCGCAACGGTTCGGCGCGGACCATGACCACCGAGCCGTCAGTGCCCTTTTGATAGCCCGAGACCAGTTTGCCGGACTGGACGGCTTCGGTGGCGAGGCCGTTCAGCAGCTGCGCGCTCATCGGGACGCACTCGGCTCGTGAAAGGTGACCCTGGAACGCGGGCGCGCCGCCGGGCAGGATCGCGAACTGCGGGCAGCGGTCGTTCATCACGTCGGTGTTGACGAGGCCGAAGTCGACGGTGCCGTCGAAGGCGACCAGCCTGCTGACCGAGGACGTGACCTCCTTCAGCGCGGCGTCGGTCCGCTGTTCGGCTTGCTCGCCGTCCTCACTGATGAGCAACCACGCGAAGAGCACCAGTCCGAGTGTGTTCATCACGGTGAACAACGCGGTCAGCGTCCAGCGCAGCCTGCGCAGCCGGTCCGCCGAGGAATGCGTGTTCATCGGGTGCCCAGCCGGTATCCGAGACCGCGGACGGCGTGGATCAACTCGGGTTCCTTCAGCTTGCGGCGCAACCGCTTCACCACCACATCGACCACATTGGACATCGGATCGGCCTGGGCGTCCCAGCAGTGCTCGATCAGATCGGCCCGCTGCACCGGCAGCCCCGCCCTGGTGAGCAGGTATTCGAGCACCGCGTACTCCTTGTTGGTCAAGGTGAGCAGTACGCCCGCCCGGCGCACTTCGCGCCGCGCGCAGTCCATCACCAGGTCGTCGTGGTGCAGGACCGAAGGCCGGTCGAACGCGGACCGGCGGCACAGATTGGCCACGCGTTCGGTCAGCTCGGCCATCACGAACGGCTTCACGAGATAGTCGTCGCCGCCGTGCTCGAAGCCGGCCACCCGGTCGGCGAGCGCGTCGCGGGCGGTGAGGAAGAGCACCGGCGCCCGCCAGCCCAGCTGCCGTCTCATGTGGACGTACTCGATGGCGTCGCCGTCCGGCAGCATCCGGTCGAACACCACGCAGTCGTGGTGCGTTCCGCGCAGCAGCCGGTCCGCGGCCGCGATGTCACCCGCGTCGTCGACGGCGAAGCCGGCCGCACGCAGCTGTGTGACCAGCGCGAGCCGCAGATTCTCGTCGTCCTCGACGACCATCACCCGTGTCATCAAAACCTCATGTTCGAACAGCGAAAGTAGGCGCATGCAGTTTCACCTACCCGCCGAGCCGGCCGTGGTGCCCCTGAACGCTAACGCGTCGGGCACCCCGGACCACCCGGCCGGCGGGATCTGGCATGAACAGGACGTGGTCGGCGGTACCGCGCGGGGGAATGGGAGGGACAGCGCCATGAGCGTTCAGACCGGCGGGCTCAGCCTGGTCGTGGGATCGGAACCGGCTCGTGACCGGGCCGGACTGGCCGAGCTCCTCGCGGCCGCGACCAGTGAGGTCCTCGTCATGAGCACGGGGACGGACTCCGCTTTCCGGCGGATCGCGCTCGCGAACGTACGTCCCGGCGTGCGCTACAAGGTGCTCTTCCCCGACTCGGAGCGGATGTCGGGCGCGCTCAACCGGATGTCGCGGGCGGGCGCCGAGGTGCGGACCGACGCCGAGGTCCCGATGGACGCGCTGGTGATCGACCGCACCTCGGTCGTGCTGCCCGCGGACGGGCGCCAGACCGGTTCCGCGGTGTTCCGGCTGCCCGGCGTGGTCACCGCGACGGTCGGCCTGTTCGAACGGATCTGGCAGGCGGCCGCCCCGCTCGTCCCGCTGGATCTCGCGGAACCCGAGGACGCCTCGATGCTGACCTGCCGTGAGCGCGAGTTGCTGACGCTGCTCTTCTCCGGCACGACCGACGAATCCGCCGCGGCCCGGCTGGGCATCTCGGTGCGCACGGTGCGGCGCATGGTCGCCGACATCATGAACCGGCTCGGCGCGCGCAGCCGTTTCCAGGCGGGCGCCAAGGCCGTCGACCGTGGTTGGCTGATGGCGAAGGCGGGCTGATGACGACCTCGACTCCCGGCCGCGTCCTGCTGGTCGCCTCACGGCCCGGCGCGTATCCGACCATCGGCGACGCGCTCACGGACGCGTCCGACGGCGCCGTCATCACCATCGCGGGCGGTGAATACCCGGAAACCGTCGAGCTGAACGGCCTCCGGGTGACCCTGGCCGCGGCCGAAGGCGCCACCGTCGTCGTCGACGGCCGCGGCGCCGACCGGCCGGTCTTCCGCACCACCGGCGGATCGCTTGCCCTGAAAGGGATCGAAATCCTGGCCGACGCCTCGTCCGCGATCCGGGCCGACGACACCGAACTCACCGTGCTCCGGTGCACGATCTCCGGCGGTCGCGGTCCGGCGGTCGCCATCCGCGGCTCGGCGGCCTTCACTGTCACAGGTTGTGCGATTTCGGGCGCGGAGCAGGGGATTCTCGTCGATGGCGCGCCCGGCAGGCTGGAGGACACCACCGTCGAAGACGTGCTCGGCGACGGGATCACGGTCGGGCAGGGCGCCGACCCGGTCGTCCGCGATTGCACGGTTTCGGGCTGTGGACTGCGGGGCTTCTACGTCTATCAGTACGCCCGGCCCGTCATCGACGGCTGCGCGATCTCGCACACCGGCTACGAGGGCATCGCCGTGGCGCACCACGGCGCGCCGTCGCTCATGCGGTGCACGGTCTCCGACACGCGGGGTTCGGGAATCGCGTTCGCTTCCGGATGTGGCGGCGCGATCTCCGGATGCCGGGTCGAGAACACGGCGGAGCCGGGGATTTCGATCGCCGAGGGCGCGACGCCGACTCTCAGCGAGACGGCCGCTCCGTCGGATCGCGGCGCTCCCGTCGACGACGCGCTGGAGGAGATGCTCGGCGAACTCGACGCGATGATCGGCCTTCCCGAGGTGAAGGAAGAGGTCCGCGCGCTGGTCGACGAGTTGCAGGTCAACGAATGGCGGCGCCGCGCCGGGCTGCCGATCGGCGCGGCCGGACACCACCTGATCTTCGCGGGTGCCCCCGGCACCGGGAAGACGACGGTCGCGCGGATCTACGGCAAACTGCTGAAGGCCTTGGGAGTCCTGCCGCAGGGCCAGTTCCGCGAGGTCTCGCGCCGTGATCTCGTCGGGCAGTACATCGGGCACACCGCGGAGAAGACCGCGACCGTGTTCGAGGAGGCCAAGGGCGGCGTCCTGTTCATCGACGAGGCGTACACGCTTTCGCGGCTCGCCGGTTCCGGCGGCGACTTCGGCCAGGAGGCGATCGACACCCTCGTCCCCTTGATGGAGGAACATCGCGACGAGGTGGCGGTGATCGTGGCCGGATACACCGGTGAGATGGTCCATTTCCTCGCCGCGAACCCCGGTCTCGCGTCGCGCTTCGGCAAGACGATCGAGTTCGAGAACTACAGTTCCGCCGAACTCCTCGCCATCTTCGGGCGGATGGCGTCGGCGGGGGACTACGACCTGGACCCCGACGCCGGCCCGATCCTCGAAGACCACTTCCGGCTGATCTCGGCCGACGTCAACTTCGGCAACGCGCGGGACGCGCGCCTGTTGTTCGAGAAGGCGCGCACGGCACAGTCGCAGCGCTTGCGGCTGCTGGGACGGATGCCCACCGTCGAGGAACTACGCGGGTTGCACGTGGCCGACGTGGTGGCGGCCACGGCACGCTAACGTGCCGGTGTGCGGGTGCTGGTGACCGAAGACGACGAGAACTTACGGGTGGCGCTCGAATTCGCCCTCCGCGGCGACGGGTTCGCGGTGGACACCGCCGCCGACCTGCCCGCCGCGGACGAGGCGCTGACGGTGAACGCCTACGACTGCGCGGTGTTCGACCGGATGCTGCCTTCGGGTGACGCGCTCACCTATGTGCGCAACCGGCGTAGCGCGGGCTGGCCGATGCCGGTGCTGTTCCTCACCGCGCGCGACAGCGTCACCGACCGGATCGACGGGTTGCGCGTCGGCGGTGGCGACTACCTCGTGAAACCGTTCGCCATGCCGGAACTGATCGCGCGGGTGCGCAGCCTGTGCCGTCGCGACATGGCCGGGCAGGCGACGGTGCTGCGCTGCGCCGACGTCGAACTCGACACCGGCAGGCACCAGATCTCGCGGGCCGGCGTTCTCCTCACCGTGACGCGCAAGGAGTATCTCGTCATGGAGCGGCTGATGGCCGCGACCGGGCGGCCGGTCTCGCGGCGGGAACTGATCCGGTACGCGTGGGACGAGATGGCGGACCCGGCGTCGAACGTGCTCGACGTCGTGGTCGCGCGGCTGCGGCGGAAGCTCAAGGATCCGCCGCTGATCCAAACGGTGCGGGGCTCTGGGTACCGGATGGCGCCTCTCTGACCTCCGTGCCGCGCACCTCCGGCGTGCTATGAACGGCTCGTTACTTGCAAAATTTGCAAGTAACGAGCCGTTCATAGCATTCGGCGGGGTCGCGGCCGCACCACAAGAGCCTCTCGCGCCACAGGAGTCACAGCGGCCACGGCGGTCACGTCGTGAGTGACACCCGGGCCTCGACGCGCAGGCGCTGAAGCCCGCCGAACCGGTCGCTCACCCTGGGAACACGGTCCACGCTCGATCCCACGGGCTGAACCCGCCCCGGATGTGCCATGCTCGACAGCGCACGAAGCGGCGAAACCGAGAGGTGACGAGGGTGTCCATCTGGGCAGGCGTGATCAATTTCGTCCGGGCGCGGTACGAGGTGCTCGAAGAGCGGGACGGCTGGCTCCGGTTCCGGGTCGACACCGAGGACGGCCGCGGCCAGCAGGTGTCCTTGCACCACTTGCCCGACCACGACGGCGCGGAGTGGGTGGAGATCTCGTCCCCGGTCGGCTGGGCGGACAAGATCGATCTGCGGCGCCTCCTCGAACTCGCGGGTGGCGGCTCGGTCGGCGGCGCGGCCGTGGTGGACGGCGTCGCCCTGCTCAAGCACACGGTCCCGCTGGTCGACCTCAACCTGCAGAACGAGTTCGGACATCCGCTGAAGGCGCTCGTCGCCCGCGCGGACAGCCTCGAACACGAACTGACCCAAGCCGACGAGTTCTGATCCTCATCGGACGGTCGTAACCATGTGAAGGCCCCCTGCACCCGGTGCAGGGGGCCTTCACATGGTTCGAGAGAGATCAGAGGCGTTCCTGCAGCGCGTCCGCGGCGGCGAGCAGATCCGCGGCCCAGCGGGCCCCCGGCTTACGCCCTATCCGTTCGATGGGCCCGGAAACCGAGACCGCCGCGACGACGGTGCCCGTCGAATCCCGGACCGGCGCCGAGACACTCGCCACACCCGGCTCCCGTTCCGCCACGCTCTGGGCCCAGCCACGACGGCGGACTTCGAGCAGCGTGCGCTCTCCGTACACCGCTTCGGAAAGGATCGTCCGCTGCGTATGCGGATCCGACCACGCGGCGAGGACCTTCGCACCGGAGCCCGCCGTCATCGGCAACCGTGAACCGATCGGCACGGTGTCACGCAGGCCGCTGGGCGGCTCCGCGGTCGAAACGCAGACGCGCTGGACGCCGTCCCGGCGGTAGAGCTGCACGCTTTCCCCGGTGATGTCGCGCAATTTCGGCAGCACCGAACTCGCCGCGTCGAGCAGCGGATCGGTCGAGCCGCCCGCCAGCTCGGCGAGCGCGGTACCCGGCCGCCACCGCCCGTCGGGGCCGCGGCGCAACAGCCGATGCACCTCGAGGCCGACCGCGAGCCGATGCGCCGTCGCGCGCGGCAAACCGGTCCGCGTGCACAGTTCCGCCAGGCCACAAGGATCTTCGGCCACGGCCTGAAGCACGGCCACGGCCTTGTCGAGTACTCCGATACCGCTATGCTGTCCCACAAGCCGATACTATCTTCCCGAAGTTTGAGATGTCCAGATGGTGGGAAGTACCTATTTCACCGCATGTGAGGAGCCGGAAATGCCCCGGACACTGGCCGAGAAAGTGTGGGAGTCGCACCTGGTGCGGCGCGGCGAGGGGGCCGAGCCCGACCTGCTCTACATCGACCTCCACCTGCTGCACGAGGTCACCAGCCCGCAGGCGTTCGACGGACTCCGCCTGGCGGACCGGAAACTGCGCCGTCCCGACCTCACCATCGCGACCGAGGACCACAACGTCCCGACGATCGACATCGACCTGCCGATCGCGGATCCCGTGTCCCGTACCCAGGTCGACACCCTTCGCAACAACTGCAAGGAGTTCGGCGTCCGGCTGCATCCGATGGGCGACGCGGAGCAGGGCATCGTGCACGTCATCGGCCCGCAGCTGGGCCTGACGCAGCCCGGGATGACCGTGGTGTGCGGCGACAGTCACACCTCGACGCACGGCGCTTTCGGCGCGATGGCGTTCGGTATCGGCACGTCCGAGGTCGAACACGTGATGGCGACCCAGACCCTGCCGCTCCGTCCATTCAAGACGATGGCGATCACGATCGAGGGCACTGTCGGGGAGTCCGTGACGGCCAAGGACATCATCCTCGCGGTGATCGCGAAGATCGGCACCGGCGGCGGACAGGGTTACGTCCTCGAGTACCGCGGCGAGGCCATCGAGAACCTGTCGATGGAAGCCCGGATGACGGTGTGCAACATGTCCATCGAAGCCGGCGCGCGAGCCGGGCTCATCGCGCCGGACGAGACGACGTTCGCCTATCTGAAGGGCCGTCCGCACGCTCCGCGGGGCGCCGATTGGGACGCCGCCGTCGAGAACTGGCGCGAGCTCCGCACCGACGACGACGCCGTCTTCGATGCCGAGGTGCACCTCAACGCCGACGAGCTCACGCCTTTCGTGACCTGGGGCACGAACCCGGGCCAGGGGCTGCCGCTGGGCGCCGAGGTCCCCGACCCCGAGCACATCGGTGACGAGAACGAGCGCGTCGCCGCGGAGAAGGCCCTGTCCTATATGGACCTGAAGCCGGGTACCCCGCTGCGCGAGATCGCGGTGGACACCGTCTTCCTCGGCTCCTGCACGAACGGCCGTATCGAGGACCTGAGGGCCGCCGCGGACGTCCTGCGCGGGCACAAGGTCGCCGACTCGGTCCGGATGCTCGTCGTCCCCGGTTCGATGCGCGTCCGCCAGGCGGCCGAAGCCGAAGGCCTGGACCAGGTCTTCACCGAAGCGGGCGCGGAATGGCGCCAGGCGGGCTGCTCGATGTGCCTCGGCATGAACCCGGACCAGCTCAAGCCGGGCGAGCGCAGCGCGTCGACCTCGAACCGCAACTTCGAAGGCAGGCAGGGCAAGGGCGGCCGGACGCATCTGGTCTCCCCGCTCGTGGCGGCCGCCACGGCCGTCCGGGGAACGCTGTCCAGCCCCGAAGACCTGCAGCCCGCCGCCGTCCGCTGAGCCGCCTGAAACCCCGCTAAGGAGTTCCCAACCATGGATCCGTTCACCCACCACACCGGCGTCGGGGTCCCGCTGCGCAGGTCCAACGTGGACACTGACCAGATCATCCCGGCGGTCTACCTCAAGCGCGTGAGCCGCACCGGCTTCGAGGACGGGCTCTTCGCCGCCTGGCGGTCCGACGAGTCGTTCATCCTCAACCAAGAACCCTTCAAAACCGGTTCGGTCCTGGTCGCGGGCCCGGACTTCGGCACCGGTTCCTCCCGTGAGCACGCCGTCTGGGCCCTGATGGACTACGGCTTCCGGGTCGTGATCTCTTCCCGGTTCGCGGACATCTTCCGTGGGAACTCGGGCAAGCAGGGCCTCGTGGCCGCCGAGTGCGAGCAGGCGGACGTCGAACTGCTGTGGAAGATCCTCGAAAACGAGCCTGGGACGGAGGTCACGGTGGACCTCGAGTCGAAGACGGTACGAGCCAAGGACTTCGTCGCACCCTTCCAGATCGACGACTACACCCGCTGGCGGCTCCTCGAAGGGCTCGACGACATCGCCCTGACACTCCGCCACGCGGAGGAGATCGACACTTTCGAGTCCCAGCGCCCCTCCTGGAAGCCGGTGACCCTCCCGGCGGCCTCTTCCTAGGCCTGGCCGAAGGGGGCGGATTCCCTTGCTGAGCAGGGAATCCGCACCCCCGCGGAGGGTCCTCCGCAAAGCCCCGAAACCACACCGAACGGCACCTCAAGAGGCCCCGGAGGGGTCCCTCAAGAGGCGGAACAGCCCCCGAGACAAGGGAAATTTCCGCGCGTCGTTTGGAATTTGTGCTGCATTGGTAATACCGTGTGCGCTAAGTCGGCCGACGGGGCCGTGTACAACAAGTTCTTCTTGGAGGACTGGAATGGCCAACAAGGCCCAGCTGATCGAGGCGCTGTCGGAGCGCCTGGGCGACAAGAAGGTCGCGTCGGAGGCCGTCGATGGCCTTGTCGACATCATCATCCGGACGGTCAACAAGGGCGAGAAGGTGAACATCACCGGCTTCGGTGTGTTCGAGAAGCGCGCCCGCGCCGCCCGTACCGCGCGGAACCCGCGCACCGGTGAGACCGTCCGCGTCAAGAAGACCAACGTGCCCGCTTTCCGCGCCGGCACGACCTTCAAGGACGTCATCAGCGGTTCGAAGAAGCTGCCGAAGGCCACCGCTGTGAAGCGCGCGACCGCCGGCACCACCACCACTCGGGCCGCCGCCACCCGCGCGACGACGACCCGGACGGCCGCCAGCCGCCCGGCCGCGACGCGTTCCACCACCACGCGGACCCGCGCCGCCGCCGCCACGACGCGCGCCGCCGCGAAGCCGGCCGCCAAGGCGACCGCGACCAAGGCCGCCGCGAAGACGACCGCCACCAAGGCGGCTCCGAAGACCGCGGCCAAGGCCACGACTCGCGCCACCACGGCCAAGAAGGCGACCGCCACCAAGGCCGCCGCGAAGCCGGCCGCCAAGGCGACCGCTGCCAAGGCCCCCGCGAAGAAGGCTCCGGCCAAGCGGACTTCGGCGGCTGCGAAGAAGAAGTAAGCTCTCTCTCGCCAGAGTGAGCCAACGGCAGGGCCCCGCGCACGGCGCGGGGCCCTGCCGCAGTTTCCGGGTCGTTCCCCCGGTCCACCGGACACGGCAGGACGGAATGTCCGGAACCCGCTCTTGCCCGGCCGGTCTGTGCCACGCTTCTCGCCTGAGGAAAACGAGGCGGGGAACCCAGGATCGACACCGAAGGACAGGACTGGAGGGCGGCCACCATCGATATCCGGCTTCTGGGTCCGTTCCACGTACTCGTGGACGGATCGCCGCGTTCGCTCAGCAGTGCCCGGCAGCGCGCGCTGCTCGCCACCCTGGCGCTGTCGTGCGGCCGCCTGGTTTCCATCGACGCGCTCGCACGCGGTGTCTGGGGCGAGGAACCCCCGGAACGGATCCGCGGCAGCCTGCAGACGAATGTGATGCGCCTGCGACGACTGTTCGGTGAAAGTGTCGTGGTGACCGAACCGGACGGTTACCGTCTCGTTCTGGATCCCGGCCGGGTCGACGCGCTGCGGTTTTTGAGCCTTCTCGAAGAGGCCGTGGAAAAGGAACCCGCTTCGGAACGGGCGCTGCTGGCCGAGGCCATCGCGCTTTGGGGCGGGACGCCGCTGGAAGGCGTCGGATCCCCCACGCTGGCCGACGAATGGGGCCCGCTGCTCACCGAACGGTATCTGTTCGCCGTGGAAAGACGGATCGATCTGGATACCGGCCGGGTCGCCGAGGCGGAACTGGTCGCCGAATTGACCGATCTGGTCGCCCAGCATCCGCTTCGGGAATCGTTATGGGAAAGACTCGTGCGGATTCTCGCGCGTTCCGGCAGACGGGCGGAAGCGCTGGCCAGATACGCCCGGCTGAGGTCGCTTCTCGTCGATGAACTCGGTGTCGAACCGGGCGCGGAACTGCGACGACTGCACGCGGAACTGCTCGCCGCCGACGCTCCGATCACCCCGCAGCCCCTGCCCGTCACGGCTTCCCCGATCCCGCGCCAGCTTCCCTTCGACGTCGCGGGTTTCACCGGCCGGGAGACGGAACTGACCGAACTGGACGGGTTCCTCGGCCAGGGTGGGCCGACACGGATCGTGGTCATCGAAGGGACCGCGGGGGTCGGAAAGACCTCTCTCGCCGTCCATTGGTCGCATCGGCTGCGGGAAAGATTCCCCGACGGACAACTCTTCGTAGACCTACGGGGACATTCGGCCGGAACGCCGGTCACTCCGATGGACGCATTGTCCGGCTTCCTGCAGGCGGTGGGTGTGCTCGCCGACGCGCTGCCCTCCACAGTGGAGCAACGGTCGGCGGCGCTGCGCAGCAGGCTGGCCGGGACCCGGATGCTGTTGCTGCTGGACAACGCCCGCGACGCCGACCAGATCCGGCCGCTGCTGCCCGGTTCCGGCAACCTGGTCGTGGTGACCAGCCGGAACCAGTTGCGGGGCCTGGTGGCCCGGGAGGGCGCCCGCCGGATGTCGTTGCGCTCCTTGGACGAACACGCGGCGCGGGCGCTGCTCGCCGAGAGCGTCGGCCGGGAGCGGCTGGACGCCGAACCCGGCGCCGTGGCGGAACTCACCCAGCTGTGCGGTGGGCTGCCGCTGGCACTGGCGCTGGCGGGGGAGCGGGCGTCCCGGTTTTCGGGAACCTCGCTGGCCTATATCGTCGACGAACTGCGTGACCAGCGCGTCCGCCTCGATACCCTGCGGGATCCTCAGGACGCGGGCACCGATCTGCGAGCGGCGTTTTCGTGGTCCTACAAAGCGTTGCGCCCGGAGGCCGCGAGGCTGTTCCGGCTGCTCGGACTGTTCCCCGGGGTGCCGATCCGGGTTTCGACCGCGGCCGTCGCGGCGGGAACCGGTGTCCTCGAAGCACGGGAACTGATCGACCATCTGGCGTCGGCGCATTTGCTGAACCAGCCCCGTACCGACCGGTACCGGTTCCACGACCTGTTGCGGGTCTACGCGGCGGAACTCGCCGAAGACGACGTCCCCGGCGAACGCGAAGCCGCGCTGCGCCGGCTGATCGACTGGTACACCGCCGCCGTCGCCGCGGCGAACCAGCTCATCCGGCCGGACCTGCTCACCGCGGATGTCAGGCTGGAACCGGTGGACGGTCCGTCGCTCGGTTTCGCCGACCACGAGGAAGCGACCG
Organism: Amycolatopsis pittospori; assembly: GCF_013870525.1. Classification (GTDB taxonomy): domain Bacteria; phylum Actinomycetota; class Actinomycetes; order Mycobacteriales; family Pseudonocardiaceae; genus Amycolatopsis; species Amycolatopsis pittospori. The sequence continues at coordinate 25,214 of NZ_JACBXD010000043.1, read as the reverse complement.
CTTGGTACATCGAGGAACGCCCGGCGCTCGCCGCGCTGGTCCGCGTCGCCGCCGAACACGGCTGGGCTTCCCGCGCCTGGAAACTCGCGTGGCTGCTGCGCGCGTTCTACACCGAACGCCACGACCAGGAGGACTGGCTCGCCACCGCGGAACTCGCCGTCGAGGCCACGCGGGCCGCGTCCGACTCGCTGGGCCTGCAGTACGCGGCGAACAATCTCGGATCCGCCTACCTGCGGGCACTTCGTATCGACGAGGGCCTGGAGGCGTTGGAGGAGGCCAGGAAGGCGTCCGCGGAGACCGGCGGCTCGGAGGTCACCGTCGCGATCTTGTCGAATCTCTCGGGGGCCTACCACCTCCGCTCCGAATTCGAGAAGAGCGAACAACTCGCCTCCGAGGCCGCGCGACTCGCTGCCGAAGCCGGACAGCGGACCTTCGTCCCGCACGCGCTCCTCAACATCAGTGCGAGCCGAATCGGCATGGGCGCCTACGACGGCGCCGTCGAAGCCGCGCTCGAGGCGAGACAGGCGTTCGCCGATCTCGGCGACCGGTACCACGCGGCGCTCGCCCTCTCGAACTCCGGTGAAGCGCTCGAGGGCGCGAAGCGGTACGAGGAAGCGGAGGCGAGCAGCTCCGCCGCGCTGGCCGAACTCCGCGCTCTCGGCGCCGAGTACGGGACCATCGACACGCTCAGCACACTGACGAAGATCATGCTGAGCATGGGCAGGACCGAAGACGCGCAGGCATATGGAGCCGAGGCGCTGGCCGTATGCCAGCGCCTCGGTGATCCCCGTGCCGAAGAGATCCGGGCGATGCTGTCCGTTCCACCCCCAGGCTGAACGGCTGAACATCGTGGGATGCGGTTACCCCACAAGGGACACGGTCGGAGTAAACCAAGCCGCGCTGTCAGCTCGCTGTCACGCCTTCGGCGGTATGCCCGAGGTACTTGTGGGTGATGGCAACGTAATCGGTCACCTACTTGCGGTGGCCGCGGGAGGCGTCGGTACAGCTGGTCGTGAGTGGCGATTCGGGTTAGAACCCGAATCGCCACTCACGACCCGGACGTCCCAGCAGGGCCGCCGCGAAGGCGTGTTGCGAAAGCCACGTTCGCAACGTTCAACGTTGCGAACGTGGCTTTCGCAACATCGCCCGCGAGGCCGGCGCCGAATCGCGGCACGCGGCACGACACGTTTGCCTTGCCTCGCGAGGGTCCGACGTCAGGGATGCGCGGGCGCCGGCGTGGGCAAAGGCGACGCGAAGTAGTCCGCGGCCACCAGGACCGGACCGTCCGACCCGGTCGGTGCGCGGAACGACAGCACCCAGAACGAGCCCTTCTTCGACGGCACGACACCGCCGCGTGCGGCGGGGAGGTCGACGCCGTCACGGTCGGCCAGCGCGCTGACCACGTCCGGGATCACGCCGCCCTGGCTGGAGATCACCGGTGTCCCGCCGTCGCCGGCGATCGCGAGCAGCCGTGCGACGCCGAGTACCGGGTCCGGCCAGTAGCCCTCTTCCGACAGCAGGGCCTCGTGCCGGATCTCGGCCCCGAGGTCTTCGGCGAGCCCGTTCACCGTCTGGACGCAACGGAGTCGCGGCGCGGAAAGCACCCTGTCCGGTGCGTAGTGCCGCAGCACCACTCGCAACGCCTCGGCCTGCCGCTGTCCGGCGTCCGACAGCGGACGCAGGTCGTCGTCGCCGTTCCACTCGTCGCGTTTACCCGCTTTGGCGTGCCGAACCAGGATCACCGTGGTGAGTTCGGCGGGTAGTGCGGAGAACTCGCGCAGCACGCGGACGTCCTCCGGCCGCGAGAGCAGCTTCTCCGCCGCTTCGGGGTCGAGCCAGCGCAGTTCGTCTACCTCTTCATTGACGGCGAAGGTGCCCGAAGCCACCCGAGCGGAGAAGTAGTCGACGGTCTTCGGCTGTCCCGCCACGGTGTACTCGGTCCGGAACAGGTACCGGCCGAGTACCGCCTCGAATCCGGTCTCCTCCCGGATCTCGCGGACCGCGGCCTGCGCGATGGTCTCGCCCGGATCCAGCTTTCCCTTCGGCAGCGACCAGTCGTCGTACCTCGGCCGGTGCACCAGCGCGACCTCGGTCCGGTCCCCGTCGCGCCGCCAGAGGACGGCGCCCGCCGCCCGGATGATCGCGCTCATCCGGCCGCCCCGTGCCGCTTCGCCAGCTCGACCTGGTGGTCGCGGACGTCGTCGCCGGACGCGGGGAACGGCGTCCACTCACCGGTGGAGTTCAGCACCCAGCACCGGGTCGACGGATGCAACGCGGACTCGAAGATGTAGTCCAGCTGCGCCGTCAGCTTCGGATCCTTGACCCGCACCAGCGCCTCGATCCGGCGGTCCAGGTTGCGGTGCATCATGTCCGCGCTGCCGATCCACTGCGTGCCGCCGGCGCGGAAGTTGAAGATGCGCGAATGTTCGAGGAACCGGCCGAGGATCGAGCGCACGTGGATGTTCTCGCTCAGCCCTTCGACGCCGGGCTTCAGCGCGCAGATGCCGCGGACGACGACGTCGACCGGCACTCCGGCCTGCGAAGCGTGGTACAGCGCGTCGATCACCTGCTCGTCGACGAGCGAGTTGCACTTGATCCGGATCCCGGCGGTCTGGCCGGCGCGGGCGAGTTCGATCTCCTCGCCGATCGCGCGCACGATGCCGCGGCGGATACCGTGCGGCGACGTGAGGATGTTGCGGTAGGTGTCCTGCCGGGAGTACCCGGTGAGCACGTTGAACAGGTCCGTCAGGTCCGCGCCGATCGTCGGGTCGGCGGTCAGGATGCCGAGGTCCTCGTAGAGCCGCGCGGTCTTGGGGTTGTAGTTGCCGGTCCCGATGTGGCAGTAGCGGCGGATGGTCGAACCCTCCTGGCGCACCACCATCGACACCTTGCAGTGCGTCTTCAGTCCGACGAGCCCGTAGACCACGTGCACGCCGGCGCGTTCCAGCGTCCGCGCCCAGGTGATGTTGGCCTGTTCGTCGAACCGCGCCTTGATCTCGACCAGCGCGACGACCTGTTTGCCCGCCTCGGCCGCGTCGATCAGCGCGTCGACGATCGGGGAGTCACCCGACGTGCGGTACAGCGTCTGCTTGATCGCCAGCACCTTGTCGTCCGCCGCGGCCTGTTCGATGAACCGCTGGACGCTGGTGGAGAACGAGTCGTACGGGTGATGCACGAGGACGTCGCCCTCGCGCAGCGTCGCGAACACCGACTTCGGCGTCTCGCGCTCACCGAACGCGGGATGCGTGGCGGGTACGAAGGGACGGTCCTTGAGTTCCTTCCGGTCCACACCGGACAGCTGGTGCAGGCAGGTCAGGTCCAGCAGACCGGGGACCTCGACGACGTCACGCGGGTCGACCTCCAGCTCGCGCAGCAGCAGTTCGAGCATGTGCTCGCTCATGTCCTGCGCGACCTCGAGCCGCACCGGCGGCCCGAACCGGCGCTGGGCCAGTTCGCGCTCCAGCGCCTGCAGGAGGTCTTCGTCACGGTCCTCTTCGACCTCGAAGTCCGCGTTGCGGGTCACCCGGAAGACGTGGTGCTCGGTGACCTCCATACCGGTGAACAGCTCGCTGAGGTGAGCGGCGATCAGCTCCTCCAGCGGGAGGAACGTCCCGGTGCGGCTCTCGCGCGGCTGCTGCTCGATCCGCATCAGACGCGGAACGTTGCTCGGCACCTTGACGCGCGCGAACCGTTCGGTGCCACCCTCCGGATCGCGGACGGTGACGGCCAGGTTGAGCGAAAGGCCCGAAATGTAGGGGAACGGGTGCGCGGGATCGACGGCCAGCGGTGTGAGCACCGGGAAGATCTGCTCGCTGAAGTAGTTGGACAGCCGGAGCTGGTCGGCGCCCGCCAGGTCGTTCCAGCCGACGATGTGGATGTCCTCGTCGGCCAGCTGCGGCCGCAGGTGCAGCTCGAAGGCGTTGGTATGCCGTTCGACCAGGTCCTGGTTGCGTTTGGCGATGTAGGCCAGCTGCTCGCGCGGGGTGAGCCCGTCCGCGCTGCGGACCGGCAGGCCCGTCTCGTCGCGGCGCTTCAGCCCGGCGACCCGCACCATGTAGAACTCGTCCAAATTGGACGCGAAGATGGCCAGGAACTTGGCGCGTTCGAGCAGCGGCTGCGACTCGTCCTCGGCCAGCGCGAGCACGCGCGCGTTGAAGTCCTGCCACGACAGCTCACGGTTGAAGTACCGGTCGTCGGGCAGCGTCTCGACGGCGGTGGGCGCCGACGTCACCGCGGGCGGCGCGGCCGGCAGCGCGCGGAACTCCTGGGCGGGACGGCTCGCCGAGCCACCGCGGGTCGCGCGGATCGCCGCACGCGGGGTGCTGGTCTTCCCCGCGGGGCTGCTCTTTCTCGCCCGGACGGGTTTCGTCTCCTCGCCGGGGAGGGACTGCTTCGCGGCGGAGGTCTTCCGCTTCCTTGCTGGGTTCGGGGTGCCGCCGTCGTTTGTGCTCACGGACTTCATTGTTCACCACTCAGGGCGATTATGTGCGCCCCGCGGTGGTCGTCCGGGTGAACTCCCGTCACATCACCACGCAGGGTGTTCCCAGCACCGCCGACGTGCGCTTTCCGACACCGAGGGTGCGGACGTGAGCGAGATCATCCGCGGTGTCCACATCACTTCGGAGTGATTCCGCGCCGATCGTGAGCGGGATCGCACCGGAGACGGTGTGCGCCCGCGCCGAACCCGCGCCGAACCGGGGTTCGAGCGGCCGTCCGGCCCCCGCGAGCAACAGCGTCGTGCCCGTGCCCTGCCGGTCCGCGACGAACGCCCGGCGTCCGGCGGCCTCGGCGAGCGCCGCGGTGAGGTCTTCGGTGCGCAGCGCGGGCAGGTCGGCCTGCAGCGCGCCGACGAGACCGTCCGGTGTGTCCCGGCGCAGCAGTTCCGCGCCGAAACGCAGGGCCGCGTTCAAACCGCCCCGCGACGGTTCGGCCACGATCTCGACGCCCAGCTCGGTGAGATCCGCCACCGACGCCGGGTCGGCGGCGACCACCAGCACCCGCCGGACCCCGTCCGCCGAGGTCACCGCGGACAGCGTGTCGTGCGCCAGCGCCAGCACCAGTTCGGGGTGCCGTTCGGGCACCACCGCGCCGCGCAACCGCGACTTGCCCTCCACCGGGCGCTTCATCGGCACGATCAGGTCGATCCCCGTAACGCTGTCCACGTCTATCTTCTTACCCGACCCTCCCTGGACCGCGCTCGCGTGCGCGCGGCAGGATCAGTGGTCAGGGACGGACGCGTCGACTTCGAGGAGGACGAATTGGCCCGGCGTGAGAAGGGCGGCTTCTGGGTTGGCGTCGCCGCCGCACTGTTCTACCCGGCGACCGCCATCGGCAAGCGGGTCTACCGCAACACCGAGCGGATCCCCCGCGAAGGCGGCGCGCTGCTGCTGCTCAACCACGTGTCCCATATGGACCCGGTGGTGGACGCGGTGTTCGTGCACCGGATGAAGCGGGTGCCGCGGTTCCTCGGCAAGGAGAGCCTGACCAGGACCCCGCTGTTCGGCAAGATCTTCGTCGGCGCGGGACAGATCCCGGTCTCGCGGGGTTCCGCCGCGGCCGGCGACAGTCTCAAGGCCGCCCACCAGGCGTTGCGCGACGGCAAGGTCGTCGTGATCTACCCGGAGGGCACGATCACCAAGGACCCGGACGGCTGGCCGAAGAAGCCGTTCACCGGTGCCGCGCGGCTCGCGCTGGAGACCGACGTGCCGGTGATCCCGATCGCGCGCTGGGGCACGAACCACATCTTCAACGGCTACACGAAGAAGTTCACGCCGTTCCCGCGCAAGAAGATCACGCATCTGATCGGCGAACCGCTGGACCTTTCGGCCTACAAGGACGGTTCCACGCGCAGCGCGTCCAAGCTGCGCGAGGTCACCGAGCTGATGATGACCGAGATCACCACCCTCCTGGCGGAGATCCGCCAGGAGGAACCGCCCGCGAAGAAGCCGGGGGACGACGCCTGATGGCCGGAACCGCCACCGAGGTCCAGCGCCTGACCGTGCTCGGCGCGGGATCGTGGGGCACGGCGTTCGCCAAGGTGCTCGGCGACGCCGGCCGCGACGTGACCATGTGGGCCCGTCGGCCCGAGGTCGCGGCCGAAATCCGGGAACGACACAGTAATTCGTCCTATTTGCCGGATGTCGAACTGCCCGCGCGGATCACCGCGACCGCGGATCCGGCCGAAGCCCTCGACGGCGCGCAGGCCATCGTCCTCGCGGTGCCGAGCCAGACGTTGCGGACCAATCTTTCGGAGTGGTCCGGTCTGCTGCCGTCCGACGCGATCCTGGTGAGCCTCGCGAAGGGCGTCGAACTGGGCACGCTCAAGCGGATGAGCGAGGTCATCGCCGAGATCGCGCGCGTCGACGACGGTCAGATCGTGGTGGTTTCCGGGCCGAACCTGGCGAAGGAGATCGCGCAGGGACAGCCGTCGGCGGCTGTCGTCGCCTGTACGGACCACGACAACGCCAAGGCGATCCAGCAGGCGAGTTTCAACCAGTACTTCCGGCCGTACACCAACACCGACGTCGTCGGCTGCGAACTGGGCGGCGCGTGCAAGAACGTCATCGCGCTGAGCTGCGGGATGGCGGCCGGGCTGGGACTCGGCACCAACACGATGGCCACGCTGATCACGCGCGGGCTCGCGGAAATGGCCCGGCTCGGCGCGAAACTCGGCGCCGACCCGCTGACCTTCGCCGGGCTCGCCGGCGTCGGTGACCTGGTGGCGACGTGCTCGTCGCCGCTTTCGCGCAACCGGACCTTCGGCGAGCGGCTGGGCCGGGGCGAGACCCTGGAGCAGGCGCTGACCGCGGCGGGCGGGCAGGTCGCGGAGGGCGTCAAGTCGTGCACGTCGATCCGGGAGCTCTCGATGAGCCTCGGTGTCGACATGCCGATCACCGACGCGATGCACCGCGTGTGCCACGAAGGAGTCGACCCGCGCAAGGCGGGCGCGGAGCTGCTCGGGCGGTCGCAGAAGCACGAGTGGTCCTGACAGCGCAAGGAAGACCGCAAGATCGCGACAGACCGGGGCGGATTCGTGCTGCCAGCATGGTCTTCAGGTGCAGAACTCACGGTCCACGGTATGAGATCGGTTGACCGCCGGGCTCCGCACTGGTTCGCTGAGGGCATGTTCGCACGTGGGATGACTGTGTCGCGGGGCCTCTCGGGTCTTGGCGCTGTCGCGTGTGCGTCGTGTCGCTGTTGTCGGTGAACCCAGACCCGGCCCAGCTCGACACCTTCTTCCTTATGCGAGGACTCCGTCATGTTCGCCGTCCCGGACAACACGCTCGTCATTCCCGAAAACCCCGCCCTGCGCCACCCGGTGCGCGTCGCGCTCGAGTTCGCCGCGGACCGTGACCGCTGGCGTCACCTGCTGCGGTACGACCCCGAGGAACGCTTCTCCGCACTCGTCGCCAGCGACGAGATCGAGGAGATCTGGCTGATGAGCTGGCTGCCCGGCCAGCACACCGACCTGCACGACCACGAGTTCGCGGCGGGCGCGTTCACCGTGGTCAGCGGCCGGTTGAGCGAGACCGTCGCCCGGCGCGCGTCCGATGGCCGGGCGGTGACGGAGCTGCATTCGCTGACGACGGGCCAGTCACGTGTCTTCGGTCCCGGATACATCCACGAAGTGCGCAACGAGGGGCCGGATCCCGCCGTCAGCGTGCACGTCTACCGCCACCAGCCGCGCGCCATGCGTCCCTACCATCTGGACCCGATCTCCGGCCCCTCCCGCATTTAGTCCTCTGAACGCGTTCCTTGCGTGTGCAACTACAGCATTCAGAGGACTGAACGCGACGTCAGGTGAGGTCGCCTCGCAGTCGGAACTCGGCCTCAACGCGGTCTCGCGAGGCACCGGTGGCGAGCAGGGTGTGCAGCAGGAGCCGGGATTTACGCGGGTCGAGCCAGCCGGCCATGGTCACGCCCATCGCGATCAGATCCGTCTCCGAACCGCGGAAGCCATAGGTACCGCGGAACGTCGGCCCGGCGCCGGTGCGGCCGGCGACCACGATCGGCACCTCCGGCAGCACGCGCTCGATCACGTCGGCGGTCCCGGCCGAAACGTGCCCGGCGCCGTTCGCGGCGAGCACCACTCCCTTGACCCCGGCCTTGACCAGCGTCTCCAGGAGTTCGCCGGTGTCTTCGACCCCACTCTCGACGATCGGCACCAGCCCGGAGAAGTCCGCGTCCCGCAGCGACAACGCCGCCGACCGCTCGGCGACCGGATGGAAGTAGTGCACCGCGCCCTCGGCGAGCAGTCCCAGCGGCCCGGCGGGATTCGAGGAGAACGCCTCGACGTGGCTCGAATGCGCCTTACGGACCCAGCGGCCCGCGTGGACGTCGTCGTTGAACGCGACCAGAGAACCGCGGCCCCGGCTGCGGGGTTCGGCGGCGACGGTCAGCGCGGCGAGCAGGTTCGCCGCGCCGTCGGCGCTGGGGAGACTGGGGTTGCGCATGGCGCCGGTGATCACGATCGGCGCGTCGGAAGCCCAGGTCAGCTCGAAGAAGTACGCGGACTCTTCGAGTGTGTCCGTGCCCTGGACCACGACGACGCCTTGAGCGCCTTCGTCCACGGCGCGGGCGGCCCAGTCACGGGTCTTCACGAGCGTCGCGAAGTCCATCGACGCGCTGGACATCCCCGCGAGCGTCTCCGCGCGGACGTCCATCGCCAGATCCTCGCCCAGATCGCCGAGCAGATCCGCCGCGCTCAACCGGGGGACCGCACGGTCCTCCCCGTCGCCGGGAACCATGGAGATGGTGCCGCCCAAGGCGGCGACGGCGACAAGGGGCCGTCGGGGATCGCTCGACATGTCGCCATTCTTCAAAGTCCGCCGGGTCCGGGGCAAGTGATCGTGACCGACCTGGGAACGCGTTTAGTCCTCTGGATGCGGTCCTTGCGCGTGCAACTACCGCATCCAGAGGACTAAACGCGGTGATCTCGTGGATCTTGGGTCGGTAGGTGTCCGGCCGGTGGGTGCTGCGAAATCCCGCGGGGCGAGCGTCACGCCCGCGCCCGGGTCTCAGGAGCGTTTGACGGCCTCGATGGTGAAACTCGCCGCCAGCCGCTGTGGATCCTTCGTCAGACGCCACTCCTCGGTCGCCTCGTCCAGGGTCATGAATCCGGGCAGCGCGTTCCACGGCACGCTGTCGTGCTCCACCAGCTTCGTCAGCGTCAACCCCGCGTCGAGCAGCGACATGACGATCTCGCCGATACCGTGGTTCCACTCGTGCGTCCGGTTCTGCTGGAACGACACGTCGGTGTCCACATAGGTCCCCGGCTCGTCGAAGACCATCGGCTCGGACTGCTCGAAATACGGGTAGTGCGGGGTGATCAGCGGCTGCGTCTCGTCGAGGGTCCCCAGCATCGGGTGCATGTCGCGGATGAACAGCCGCCCGCCCGGCTTCAGCAGCGCACCGACGACCTTGCCCCAGCGCGCGATGTCGGGAAGCCAGCAGATGGCACCGATCCCGGTGTAGACGAGGTCGAACTCCCCGGCTCCCAGTACGTCGGTGGCACCGTACACATCGGACTCGTGGTAGTCGATCTCCGCGCCGGTCTCGGCCGCCAGCCGTCGCGCGATCTCCAGCGCAGGCGCGGAAAAGTCCAGTCCGGTCATCCGCGCGCCGAGGCGTGACAACGAAAGCGTGTCCGTGCCGATGTGGCATTGCAGGTGTACTCCGCGCGCACCGGAGACGTCGCCGAGCAGCGGCCGGTCGAAGGTGACCACGCCGCTGAGATGAGCCGGGTCCGCGACGAACTTCTTGTAGCCGTAGTCCACGGACTCGGCGTGCGCCGGAGCGCGTTCGTCCCAGTTCGCTCGGTTGACGTCGAGGTACTCGGTCACGCCGTCGCGGCCTTTTCGGCGGCGCTGCGCAGGATGCAGAACTCGTTGCCCTCGGGGTCGGTGAGGACGGCCCAGCCGGTGCCGTCGGGGTTGCGACGGTCGTGCAGCAGGGTGGCGCCCAGCTTCAGCACGCGCTCCACCTCTTCGTCGCGCGGGATGTCCGGCTGCAGGCAGAGGTGCATGCGGTTCTTCACCGTCTTGGGTTCGGGGACCTGCCCGAAGAACAGGGTGACGCCGTTGCCCAGCTCGATGATCGCCTCGGGATCCCCGGGCACGTCGTCGTCGGCCATCGGCTTGCCGACGACGCCACTCCAGAACTTGCCCAGTTCGTAGGCGTCGGCGCAGTCGAAGAAGAAGTTCTGCACAACAGAGGTCATGGACCCGCAGTCTGCCCGAGCCCGCGGAGCCCGGCCACCCGTTTATCGAGGGCGAGAGGTCTCACGGAAGGCGTTGCGAAAGCCACTTTCGCAACCTTCAACGTTGCGAAAGTGGCTTTCGCAACATCGTCGCCGCGGCGGACCGCGCGGCCGACGGGGTCAAGCCAACCGGAGTCCCGGAGAGCGATGCACCTGCCGTTTCGCGTCGATGATCAGGACCTGGCAGCCGGGCTGCGACGCGACCCAGGCGATCCCCTCGGTGCCCATCGCGAAAGCCGCCGTGGCCAGGGAATCCGCGGTGACGAGGTCGTCGGCGGCGACGGTGACGCTCAGCAGCCCGACGGGCGGTCGCCCGGTCCGCCCGTCCAGGATATGCGCGCCGCGTTCGTATTCGGCCGAGGTCGCGACGGCGCCGCCGGAGGTCTCCACCACCGCGCAGATCGCGTCCGGCTGTTCGGGATGCCGGATGCCGACGCGCCAGGGGCGACCGGGTTCGGGTTCGCCGGAGGTGACGACGTCACCGCCGGCGTTGATACAGAAGACGCCCAGGCCCTCGGCCCGCAGCAGCGCCGCCGCCCGCTGCACCGCCCACCCCTTGACCACCGCGTTGGGATCGAGTGACCGGCCGGGGAGGCGGGCGGTGAACGCGCCTCCGGACAGCCGTTCGTAGTGGTCGCACAGCGAAAGCACTTCGAGCAGGTCGTCGCTCAGTTCGGACGGCGCGAGGTCGCCGCGGTCGTAGCGGCGGACCTCGCTGTCCTCCTTGAACGGGCTGAACCGGGCGTCGACCTCGCGCAGCCACCCGAAGACACCGTCGATGGCGTGGTCGACGGTCTCGTCGGTGTCGCCGGCGGCGCGGACGTCGACCGAGATCGGCAGTCCCATCACCTGCTCGACGCGGTTCATCTGGCGTCCAGCGCCGCCTGCAGCGATTTGACGTAGGACTCGCTCGTCGAGGTCGCGCCGGAGACGGTGTCGATGTCGGCGCTCTGCGCGGTCAGGGTCTCCTGCCGCAGCACCGGGATCGCTTCGACGCCGCGACCGCTGGTCGGCCGCTGCAGCAGCCGGACGTCGGAGATCGTGTCCTCGGCCGAGATCACCAGCTGCACCTGGACGGTGCCGTAGCGGTTGCTCTCCACCGAACCGTCGACCGTGCGTTCGGACCCCTCGGACGCGCCACCGTCCGAAGTGGACGCGGCGGACGTGCTCGGCCGCGCGGGCGCGGCGGCGGCCACGGTCTCCGTACCCAGCGGACCCGGTTCGTACAGCCAGACACCGAGGAAGCCGAAGGCCGACAGGGCGACCGTGGCGGCGACGATGGTCTTCTTCATGATCTGATGCTCCTCAAAGGACTCAAGCGGCGAGGCTGAAGCGTTCGGCGTGGACCTGCTGGTTCGGCACGTGCAGTTCGCGCAGGCTGCGCAGCGTCGCCGAGGTCATCCCGGGCGGGCCGCAGACGAAGACGTCGCGTTCCCTGACGTCCGGCACCATCCGCCGCAGGCTGTGCGCCCCGAGTACCGGTCCGTGCGGACCGGCCAGATCGGACGGTCCACTGAGGACCCGGACCACCGCGCCGCGTGCCCGGGCCAGCCCGACGAGTTCCGGCAGCAGGACGGCGTCGTGTTCGGTGCGCACGCGGTAGAGCACCACGACATGTCCGGAGATCTCCTCCAGCAGCGCGCGGATCGGCGTGATCCCGACCCCGCCGGCGACCAGCAGCGCGTTCGGTTTCCGCTGGTGCATCGTGGTGAACGCGCCGTACGGGCCCTCGGCGAACACCCGTGTCCCGACCTTCAGCGAACGCAATGACGCGCTGCCCTCGCCGGCGGCCTTCGCGGTCAGCCGCAGTGTGCGGCCGTCCGGCGCGGCCGAGAGCGAGAACGGGTTGGCCTGCCACCAGCGATCCCTGGTCATGAACCGCCAGAGGAAGAACTGCCCGGCCTTGGCGGGCATCTTGTCGAGATCCTTGCCGCTGATGTAGATCGAGACGACGTCGTGGGATTCGGGGACCACGGCGACGACCTTGAGCCGGTGACGCAGGTTCCGCATCAGCGGCAGTACGACGCGGCCGGCGACCACCGAACCGAGCGCGACACCCCACATCGCCCACCAGTAGGCCTGCGCTCCCGGCGACGAAGCGAACGATCCGCCGAGCGCGATCTGGTGACTGAACGCCAACACGACGGCGGCGTAGGTGTAGAGATGGATGAAATGCCAGGTCTCGTACGCCAGCCGCCTGCGGGCGAAGCGTGCGGAAACGCCGCCGACCAGCAGGATGAGCGCGAACGCGACGACCGCGCGCAGGATCCCCTCCAGTTTGGTCACCATCGTCACGAACTCGTCGACCACGCCGCTGTCCTCGACCTGGGCGTAGCCGAAGAGGATGAAGACGAAGTGGGCGAGCAGCGTCCACAGCAGGCTGAACCCGGTCCAGCGGTGCCAGACGGTGAGCCTGTCCATCCCGAGGCGGCGGTCCAGCCAGGGGAGCCGGGCGACCAGCAGCAACTGGAACGCCATCGCCAGCGCCCCGTACAGACCGGCGAGCCTGCCGATGCTGATGAGGACGTTGTCCGACGGCCCGGCGGAGAAGAAGAGCATGGTCACGGCGGCCACGTTGGCCCCGAGGAAGAGGAAGAGCCCGGCGCGTGCGGCGATCCTGGGACGGATCGCCGGGCGCGGTTTCACGGCGGTCTGCGTCATGGTTGTCACACGTGGTCCCTTCCGGTCCGGTTCAAGTGCCGAGCCTGCTGTGCCAACCTGTGACCTTTCTGGGCGGAAGCTGTCGGCTTCCTGTCGTATGCGCTCCCGCCTCGCCCTCGCGCGCGCGTTCACGGAGGATGGGCTTGTGAACACCGAAAACCCCGTCCGCCTGCTGGTGGTGGACGACGAGCCGCATATCGCCGACCTGGTGGCGACGGTCGCCCGGTACGAGGGCTGGACGGCGGTCACCGCCGGTACCGGTGAGGCCGCGCTCGCGAAGGCCGCCGAATTCGTGCCCGACATCGTCGTGCTCGACCTGATGCTGCCCGGGATCGACGGGTTCACCGTGCTCGACAAGCTCCGCGAAGCCGGGACGGCCGTACCCGTCGTCTTCCTCACCGCGAAGGACGCCACCGCCGATCGCGTCGCCGGGCTCACTCGCGGCGGCGACGACTACCTGGTCAAGCCGTTCTCCGTCGAAGAGCTGATGGCGCGCCTTCGCGCTGTACTGCGCCGTAGCAATGGACAGGCGCGCGAGGCCGCGAAGCCCGCGCTGCTGCAGGTCGGCGACCTGACCATGAACGAGGACACCCGCGAGGTCGCGCGCGGCGGCAGGCCCGCCGAGCTGACGCCGACCGAGTACGAACTCCTGCGTTACCTCATGCGGCGTTCGCCGTCGGTGATGACGAAGGCGCAGATCCTCGACCACGTCTGGGAATACGACTTCGGCGGCCGGTCCAATGTGGTCGAACTGGTCATCTCGCATCTGCGCCGCAAACTCGACGACGGCGACGAGCCGCTCATCCACACCGTGCGCGGCGTGGGTTACGTCGTCCGGCAGGCGGCGAGATGAAAACGCTGCGCCGGTGGTACGACGCCTGGCGCCGATCGAGGCTCGGAACCCGGCTGGCGCTCGGCCTGGGCGCGCTGGCTTTGGTGGTGTTCGCCGTCGTCGGCACCGTGATGGTCGGCATCATGAAGGGCTATCTGAACGACCGGCTCGACGAGCAGCTCGCCAAGACCCAGATCAGCCAGGTGCCTTCCCTGCGTACCTCGCACGGCGGGAAACCGCAGCAGGCCTACGGCTGGTTCTCCGCGGTCTTTTCCGTGCGGAACGGCGACGCGCTGCCGCAGGCCGGGGGTTCTCTGCCGCCGGACACGAAGGCACTCGCGAAGGTCGCGGAGGACGCGACGCAGACCGAGGTGCTGCGCACGGTCTACATCGAGGACAAGGGCACCTATCGCGTCCGGGCCTGTCCGATCGAGCGGGATCAGAACATCGTGCTGGTCAGCGCCGCCCCGCAGGCGGACCTGGACCGGACGGTCAGCCAGCTGGTGATGGTGGAGGTCGTCGCGTTCCTGCTGGCGCTGGCGGTGCTGGTGATCGCGGGACGGCTGGTGCTGCGCCGGGGACTGCGGCCGCTGAGCGACATGGCCGGGACGGCGCACGACATCGCGTCGCACGACCTCACCGCGAACGCCGATCTTCCCGTGCGAGCGCAGGGGAACGGCGGCGGCGCCGAGGTCGAGGAACTGCGGACGGCGTTCAACGTGATGCTGGCGCACCTGGATTCCTCGCTCGTCGCGCGTACCGAGGCCAACGAGCGGCTGCGGCGCTTCATCGCCGACGCCTCCCACGAACTACGCACACCGCTGACGTCGATCCGGGGTTACGCCGAACTTTTCCGCTACGCCGCGGCGAACGAACCGGCCGAACGCGAGGCACATCTGGCGAAGATCCGGACCGAGACCGAGCGGATGAGCGTGCTCGTCGACGACCTCCTGCTCCTCGCGCGGCTCGACGCGCCGGAGACCGAAGCGCCGCTACGGCTCGTCGACGTCGACCTCGCCGAGCTGATCTCGGACGCGGGAGAGGCCTTCGCCGCCGGCCGCCCGGACCATCCGCTGACCCTCGGCGCGCTGCCGGAAGGCGTTGTCCTGCAAGCGGATCCGGTGCGTTTGCGGCAAGTGCTGGACAACCTCCTCGCCAACGCCGCGGTGCATACGCCGCCCGGTACGGCGGTCACGCTGTCGGGCGCGGCCACGGCCGGGGAGGTCGTCCTTCGGGTGAGCGACGCCGGGCCGGGCATCCCGCCGGAAGTACGTGAGCGGATCTTCGACCGGTTCTACCGGGTCGACACCGCCCGCACCCGCGGCAACGGCGGGACCGGGCTCGGGCTTTCGGTGGTGCTCTCGCTGGTCTCCGCGCACGGCGGTTCGATCGAGGTCGAGAGTGTGCCGGGGGCGACGACCTTCACCGTGCGGTTGCCGCGGCGATGACAGTCCCTTTCGGCTCCTCCCGCGTGCTATGAACGGCCCGTTACTTGCAAAATTTGCAAGTAACGGGCCGTTCATAGCACGCCCGGGTCGACGTGACGGCCGTCAGCCGACCCGCGACTTCACGTGGTCCGGCACGACCCACTCCCGCACCAGGTCCACCGAAGGTTCCGGTTCCCCGAAAACGGTCCGCACCGGGAGCACCCCGGCCCACGAGAGATCGGCCGCGACCTCGTCCTCGGGGTCGTCGGGGCCCTCGCCGCGCATCTTCACCGACGCCTCGGTGAGGTCCAGTTCCAGCACCGAAACCGACGCGAACTCCTTCGCGTTCACGTCGCGCGCGTGCTCCCAGGAGCCGGGCGCGAGGTGGTCGGTCAGGACGCGGAGACCGTGCATCTTCCGCTCGCGGTCGGTGACCATCGTGGCCTTGCCCAGGATCACCGCGGAGCGGTAGTTCATCGAGTGGTTGTTGACCGAGCGCGCGTAGACGATGCCGTCGAGCAGGGTCACCGTCACGCAGATCTCGACGCCGTCGGAGTCGCGCATACTCTTCGCGCCGGTGGATCCGTGCAGGTAGAGCGTGTTCCCGTCGCGGCCGTAGCCGGTCGGGATGACCAACGGGGCGCCGTCGCGCACGACGCCGAGGTGGCAGATCAGGGCTTCGTCGAGCACCGCGTACAGCGCCGAGCGGTCGGTGAGCGCGCGGTTCTTCTTGCGGCCGAGAGTGGTCCGGTCGGTGGGAGAGAGCGGGGTGGACATGCGAGCAGTCTCACCCACGAGAGTGGCCTGTAATAACGTCCAATTCTCCTATACTTGAGAAGGCCACTTTCTCCTGAAGAGTCGAGCACAGCATGTCCGACACCGCTCTGCCGGTCAGTCTCGACCGCGATTCGCTCGTCCCGCTCGCGGTCCAGCTGGCCGACGCTTTGCGCGCGGCCGCGGGGGACGGGCATCTGCGCGGCGGTGACAGGCTGCCCTCGACCAGGGCGCTCGCGAACCGGCTCGGCGTCAGCCGCACGGTGACGTCGGCCGCGTACGAGCAGCTTCACGCGGAGGGCTGGATCGCGGGCCGTCACGGCTCCGGCACCTACGTCACCACGACACCGCCCGCCGACAGGCCGTCGAAAGGGCCCACGCCCGGCGTCGCCGCCACACCTCCGACGCTGGTCGACCTCACCCCGGGTGTGCCGTGGGCCGACGGCGTCGAGAAGGCGGCCTGGCGCCGCGCGTGGCGGGCCGCGGCCGATCCGCGCCCGACGTATCGCGAGGACAGGGCCGGTCTGCCCGCTTATCGGGACGCCGTTTCCGAGCATCTGCTGCGGCACCGCGGCCTCGCCGCCGGAACCGTCCTGGCCACCGGCGGTACGACGGCGGCGGTGATCGAGCTCGCGGGCGCGGTCCTCGCGCGCGGCGACCGGGTCGCCATCGAGGAGCCGGGCTACCAGCGCGCGGTGCAGGCGTTCCGCCGGGCCGGGCTGGAGGTCGTCGCCGTTCCGGTCGACGAGGAGGGCCTGCGCCCGGACGCCGTCCCGGCCGACGTGCGCGCCGTCTACTGCTCGCCCGCGCATCAGTACCCGCTCGGCAGCCGCATGAGCGCGTCCCGCCGCGTCGAACTGGTCGAACTCGCCCGCGCCGAGGGCATGCTGGTGATCGAGGACGACTACGACGGCGAGCTGCGGTTCGACGTCGCGCCGCTGCCGCTGCTGGCCGCGCTCGCACCCGACGTCGTGGCGCATCTCGGCACCACGAGCAAGATCCTCACCCCGGCGCTGGGCGCGGGCTGGATGGTCGCGCCGCCGCAGGTCGCGGCGGCGGTGCTGGAGTACCGCGAAGCCACCGGGACCCGCCCGTCGCCCGCCGGACAGCGGGTGCTGGTCGAGCTGGCGCGGCACGGAGATCTGGGGCGGCATCTGCGCAAGCTCCGGAGGGAACTGTCGGAGCGCCGGTCGCTGGTCTCGGCCGCGCTGACGGCCGCGGGGATCCCGGTGCTCGGCGACGACGCGGGCGCGCATCTGGTCGTCCCCTGTGGATCGGCGGACGAAGAGGCGGCGCGGATGGCGGCGGCGGAACGCCGCGGGATCCGGCTCGACGGTCTCGCCCGCCATTTCGCCGGCACACCGACGGTGTTCGGGAACCTCATCGGCTACGCGGGCTGTTCGCGCGAGGCGTTGCGATCCGCGCTCAAGCCGCTACTGGATGTGCTCAGCTAGGCGCCGTGGGGGCCGCCACCACGGCAGATACAGTGCTGGCATGAGTTCTCAGAAGATCCGGGTGGCAGTCGTCTTCGGCGGGCGCAGTACCGAGCACACGATTTCGTGTGTGTCCGCGGGCAGCATCCTGGCGAACCTGGATCCTGAGCGGTTCGAAGCGGTACCGGTCGGGATCACCCCGCAGGGTGGCTGGGTCCTCGGCACCGGCGACCCCGCGCAGCTGAGCATCCAGGGCCGTGAGCTTCCCTCGGTCGAGGGCGGCAAGGCACTGGTCCTGGCCGGCGATCCGACCAGCCGGGAACTCGTTTCGCTGGAACCCGGTCGGGAGACCGAGGTCCTCAGCGCGGTCGACGTCGTCTTCCCGGTGCTGCACGGCGCCTTCGGTGAGGACGGCACGATCCAGGGTCTCCTGGAGATGGCGGGCATCCCGTACGTCGGTCCCGGCGTCTTCGCCAGCGCGGCCGCGATGGACAAGGAATACGCGAAGAAACTCCTTGCCGCCGAAGGAATCCCGGTCGGCAAGTATGTCGCGCTGCGCCGTGACCAGTCCACTTTGGACGACGCCGAGCGCGAACGGCTCGGCCTGCCGGTGTTCGTGAAGCCGTCCCGTGCCGGATCGTCCATCGGGATCAGCAAGGTGACGTCGTGGGACGACCTCGACGCCGCCATCGCCCTAGCCCGCCAGACCGATCCCAAGGTCCTCATCGAGGCGCAGTCCGTCGGCCGCGAGGTCGAATGCGGCGTCCTCGAATTCCCGGACGGCCGGATCGAAGCGTCGCTGCCCGCCGAGGTCCGCGTGCTCTCCGAGGAAGAGGGCGCCTGGTACGACTTCGAGACCAAGTACATCGGTGACGACGCCGAACTCGACATCCCGGCCAAACTGGACGACGACGTCACCACGCGCGTCCGCGCCATGGCCGTCGAGGCGTTCCGCGCGCTGGACTGCCAGGGCCTCGCCCGCGTCGACTTCTTCGTCGGCGAAGACGGTGAGCCGAGCATCAACGAGGTCAACACGATGCCCGGCTTCACCACGAAGTCGGCCTACCCGAAGATGTGGGAGGTCACCGGTGTCGACTATCCGACCCTGCTGACCACCCTCATCGACACGGCGATCGCACGGGGCACCGGCCTGCGCTGACGCGTCCTTGACCTCCAGCGGACTCGAGGTCATAGCTTGCGTCCATGCGTGCGATCAGAGTGTCCCGGTTCGGTGATCCCAGTGTTCTCGAAGAGGTCGAATCGCCGACCCCCGAACCCCGGGCGGGAGAACTTCGCGTCCGGGTGACCGCGGTCGGCGTCGGCTGGCTCGACACGCTCATCCGGCGCGGCGAAGGTCCCGAGGTGTTCGGGATCGAGCCGCCGTACGTACCGGGCGGCGCCGTCGCGGGCACGGTCGAGGCCGTCGGCGCCGAGGTCGACGAGACCTGGCTCGGCAAGCGGGTCGTCACCAGCGCGACCGGTGGCTACGGCGGGGGTTACGCGGACACGGTCCTCTCGTTGCCGGACGGCGTCTTCCCGATTCCGGAAGGCCTCGATCCGCGGCACGCTGTCGCACTGCTCGACGACGGCAGCACCGCGCTGGCACTGCTGGAGAGGACGCCGGTCCAGGCAGGGGAGCGGGTTTTGGTGGCGCCCGGCGTCGGCGGTCTCGGCAGCCTGCTCACGCAGTTGCTCACCGCGGCGGGGGCCACCGTCGTCGCGGCGGTCCGGGGCGGGGAAAAGGCCGCGATCGCCCGGAAACTGGGCGCCGAACCGCTCGACTACTCGGTGGACGAAGACCTCTCCGGAGGTGGCACGTTCGACGTCGTGTTCGACGGCGTCGGCGGAAAGCTCGGCGCGTCGGCCGTGGCGCTGCTCGCCGACGGCGGCCGCTTCTCCGGCTACGGCATGTCCAGCGGCGCGGAGACCGTGATCGGCGCCGAAGACCGGAACCGGCTGACCATTGTGGACATGGCCCAGCTGCCGGAGTTCTGGTCCGAGACGCCGCGCCGGGTACGTGAGGTGCTGCGGCTGGCCGCCGACGGCGCGCTGACTCCGATCATCGGCCGGACCTATCCACTGGCCGAAGCGTCCGCCGCGCATGCGGACATCGAGGCGCGGCGGTTCACCGGGAAGCTCCTGCTGCTGCCCTAGAAACGCAGCGGCGCCGGGGGAAGGTTCGCGGCGACGACCTCCGAAATGGTCTGCAGCGGCCCTGTCCCGGCGGTGTTCGGAACCGTGAGCGCGGTGTAGACGGGACGGTCGACGACGAACCAGGTCGCGGCGCCTTCCCCCTCGACCTGCAGCCACTGGACGCCGTTGATCGTCCGTAGCTGCGAGGTCCGGGTGAGCTCCGGAGGCTTGCCGAGCCCGCAGCGCAGGACCACCGGGTCGCCGGTGCCCCAGCCGACCGTCGCCTGGGGGGCGGGGTCGGCGAGCTTCCGCCTGACCAGCGTGTTCCCGGCCGAGGTGAGCTCGTGCGGGAGCCCGCCGATGAGCTTCGCGCATTCGGGCGTGCCCGACTGCGGTGCCTCGACCGGGACGAGTGGAAGCGGGGCGTCGGCGGCCGGCGCCTCGGAGTCCGCGCCGCGGGTCAGGCCGAAGACGGCCACTCCCGCGAAGAGCAGGACCGCCAGGCAGGCGGCCGCGATCAGCAGTGGTTTCGGGGGAGCGCCGGTGTCCGTGTCAGCCACCCGACCACTACACCATCTCTTACAGATTCACGACCGGGCAGGTCAGCGTCCGAGTGATGCCCTCCACGTTCTGCACCTTGGCGACGACGAGCTGGCCCAGCTGATCGACGGTGTCGGCCGCCGCCTTGACGATGACGTCGTAGGGGCCGGTGACATCCTCCGAACTGGTGACACCGGAGATGGTGGAGATCTCCGCGGCGACCGCGGCGGCTTTGCCGACCTCGGTCTGAATGAGGATGTATGCGTGGACCACGGCGCGCCCCTTCGTAAAAGTCGGCTCAAAATAGGAACGTTGTAGCAACGTATCGCCAGCCCCGGGAAAAACCTAGGGCTTCCGACTATCGGTGATCGACATTTGTCCGGACAAGAGAAAACGGAGGTGACGGGTGTCACCGAAAGACGGCACGGTCGCCGGGACCGGTGAATTCCGGCTG
Source organism: Amycolatopsis pittospori (assembly GCF_013870525.1). Classification (GTDB taxonomy): domain Bacteria; phylum Actinomycetota; class Actinomycetes; order Mycobacteriales; family Pseudonocardiaceae; genus Amycolatopsis; species Amycolatopsis pittospori. The sequence goes on along the minus strand of NZ_JACBXD010000043.1, from coordinate 4,702 downwards.
ATCGAGGCGGTGACCGCCGGCCGGAAACAGCCGGAGACGACACTGCTCGGACCGGGTGACGACGCGGCCGTGGTGGCCACCCCGGACGGCCGGACGGTGGTCTCCACCGACGTCCTCGTGCAGGGCGTCCACTTCCGCCTCGACTGGTCCAGCGCCGAACAGGTCGGCCGCAAGGCGGTCTCGGTGAACCTCACCGACATCGCCGCCATGGGTGCCCGCCCGACGTCCGTCCTCATGGGATTCGCCTGCCCGGCGGACACCGAGACGGCGGTCGTCACCGAACTCACCCAGGGCATGTGGGCCGAAGCCGACCGCGCCGGTGTCGGGATCGTCGGCGGCGACATGGTGCGCGCCGACCAGATCGTGATCAGTGTCACCGCGCTGGGCGACCTCGGCGGCAGGGAGCCGGTGAAGCGCTCCGGCGCCCGTCCCGGCGACGTCGTCGCGGTCTGTGGACGGCTCGGCTGGGCGGCCGCCGGTCTCGCCGTGCTCGGGCGGGGGTTCCGCTCACCGGTCAGCGTGGTCAACGCGCAGCGCTGCCCCGAACCGGACTACGACGCCGGGATCCGCGCCGCGGACGGCGGCGCGACGTCGATGATCGACGTGTCCGACGGGCTTCTGTCCGACCTCGGCCACATCGCGGCGGCTTCCGGAGTGGGGATCGACGTGCGCACCGCCGATCTCGACGTGTCGACCAGACTGACCGAGGTCGGCACCGCGCTCGGCGCCGACCCGCTGAAGTGGGTGCTCACCGGCGGCGAGGACCACGCCTTCGCGGCCACCTTCCCCTCGTTCGCCGACCTGCCGGAGGGCTGGTCGGAGATCGGCGTCGTCACCATGCCGGATTCCGGTGTGACGGTGGACGGGAAGAAGTACGGACACGTCAACGGCTGGGAACACTGGCGCTGACCGGCCGAGTCAGCGTGAGTCAGCGTGAGGCCCACCAGGTCGACTGGCCGGTGACGGTGAAGCCGAGGGATTCGTAGAGCGGCCTGCCCGCCTTGGAGGAAGTGAGGGTGACCGGCAGCCCGGCCAAGGGGGCGAGGGAGCCGAGCATCACGGCCCGTCCGACCCCACGAGAGCGGAAGGCCTCCGGAGTGCCGACCCAGTAATGGCTGCCGTAACCGTTCTCGACGGTCGTGACGCACGCCCCGGCGACCTCGCCGTCCAACCGCGCGATGAATACCTCGACCCCCGGCTGTCCGAGCAGGGCCGTGGGAAACATCTCACCCGCGCGGTAAGGCTCGAACCGGGTGAGCTCGAAGCCCGCGATCACCGCGCGTTCGGCCGCCCGCAGGTCCGTCTCCGAATGCACCCGGACCACCTCCATCGCGGGTTCGGCGACGGGGGCGGGCGGGCGCAGCATGACGGGCATCCGCCAGCTGCGCAGGTCCCCGAGATGGTTCAGATCGGTGACACTGAAGGGATCCTCCGCGTCCACCGGGCCGGAGGCGCGTGCGGCCAGTTCGGTGATCTCGGCCAGCTCTTCGACGGTGAGGTCGGGTTCCTGGATCAGGACACGCAGTCCCGCGCGCTCGTCACCGGCGACGGCGAGGAAGCCGCGACGGCGGATCACCTCGTGTCCGCGGGACCGGCCGGTAGCGGCCCAGAACGCGGCGGAGTTGCGGGCCTGGCGCAGTGGCGACTCGGCGAGACCGGCTTCGATCGACATGATCGGAACCTAAGTGTGGAAAGGCTCCGGCGACAGTGCCGATCACACCACATCCGGTTGGGCCAATCCCGGCCGAAACGACCTTTCCCCGCGACGCGGCTGCTCGCTAATCTCACGCCCATGGACCTTCGTGTGCTGCCCTACGACCACCCCGACGCGGCGAAGCTGCTGGCCGAAGCCCAGCTCGAGCTGGCGGCCCGGTACGGCAGTGAAGACGCGACGCCGATGGATCCGGCCCAGTTCGCTTCGCCGCGGGGGCTGTTCTTGGCCGCGTACCTCGATGACGTCCCGGTTGCGTGCGGCGCCTGGCGGTCGCACGACGGGCCCGACCCCTTGCTGCCCGGCGACGCGGAGATCAAGCGCATGTATGTGACGGCTTCGGCGCGCGGACGCGGGCTCGCGCGAGCGATCCTCGCCGGTCTGGAGCGGACGGCCGCCGAGGCCGGACGGCTGCGTATGGTGCTCGAGACCGGTGACAAACAGCCGGAGGCCATCACACTGTACGAGTCGGCGGGTTACCGGGAGATTCCGGGTTTCGGCTACTACAAGGACGAACCGGAAAGCATCTGCTACGGCAAGCCGCTGGTCTAGGAGGAACGAATGCCGATCTACGCACTGGGCGACCTCGAACCTTCGATCCACCCGGACGCCTACGTACATCCCGACGCGACCGTGATCGGCGACGTCCGGATCGCGGCCTTCGCCTCGGTGTGGCCGCAGACGGTGCTGCGCGGCGACCACGGGTACATCGAGATCGGTGAACGCTCCAACGTCCAGGACGGCTGCGTACTGCACTGCACCCGGCAGGATCCGACGGTGATCGGGAAGTCGTCCGCCGTCGGGCATTCCGTGCACATCGAAGGCGCGCGGATCGGCGAGGGCTGCCTGATCGCGTCGGGATCGGTGGTGCTCAACGGAACCGTCGTCGAGGACGGCGGGATGGTCGGCGCGGGCGCGGTCCTCTCCTATGGGTCCCATGTGGACAGTGGTCGGATCGCGCTCGGCGTCCCGGCGAAGACGCGGCCGAACACGTCGTTCGGACCGGACATGATCAAGCTCGTCGTCGACGGGTATGTCGAGCGTGCGGGACTCTTTCGAAAAGAACTCCGTCGGGTCGAGCCTCGCCGCCTCGGATGACGTGAGTAAGCTCGCACGCCGTGACCGCACGACCGCTGCAGGACATCGTCGAAGCAGGCTGGGCGCAGGCCCTCGAACCGGTGGCGCCGCAGGTCGCCGCGATGGGGGAATTCCTCCGCGCGGAGATCGCCGCGGGCCGGACCTATCTCCCGGCGGGGGAACACGTGCTGCGGGCCTTCCAGCAGCCGTTCCACGACGTGCGGGTGCTGATCGTCGGCCAGGACCCGTACCCGACGCCCGGGCACGCCGTCGGGCTCAGCTTCTCGGTGGCGCCGGACGTCCGGCCCATCCCGAAGAGCCTGATCAACATCTACAAGGAGTACTGCGAGGACCTCGGGCACCCGTTGCCGTCCAACGGTGACCTGACCCCGTGGGCCGACCAGGGCGTCCTGCTGCTCAACAGGGCGCTGACGGTGCAGCCCGGCAAATCGAACTCGCACCAGGGCAAGGGCTGGGAAGACGTCACCGAGCAGGCCATCAAGGCCCTCGCCGCGCGGGAGGAGCCGATGGTGGCGATCCTGTGGGGCCGCAACGCGCGGAATCTGAAGCCCATGCTGGGGAACGTGCCGTGCATCGAGTCGGCGCACCCGAGCCCGCTCTCGGCGCACGCCGGCTTCTTCGGCTCGCGTCCCTTCAGCCGGGCGAATCAGCTGCTCGCCGACCAGGGCGCCGGCCCCGTCGACTGGAAGCTCCCCTAGCCGTGGTGGCGTGACCGGGCCTCGCTGCCGTGAGCCCTTCGCGGCTCGGGTCCGGACCGGCTGACGGAGCCGGGTCCTCCTTGACTATCCACAAAGGACACATTCTGGTGACTAGGTGTCCGATTTGTGTCGATATGTGCGATTTTTGGCCGGGGTCGTGAGTGGTAAGGCGGGTTAGAACCCTCCTTACCACTCACGACCCCTCTCGGAACCGTGCAGATGTGCCGAAGCGGGCATCCGCATCTCGAAAAGTGTTCTTCATGGATTGTCGAGAGGCGTCGGTCTTGCTGGCGAGTCGGCTGCCGTCGCCGAACCCGCCACGCCGCCCTGGGGAAGTCCGGGGAAGGGGACACGAAGGACGCTTTCGCTTCAACGTTGCGAAAGTGCCCTTCGCAACGTCGGTGCGTGACCGCTGAGGCGATTGTGGCGCCTGTGACCACAGAAGTGATCTCCAAGTCCGTGAAGGCCTCCTTCCCTACCTTGAGAGTAGGGAAGGAGGCCTTCACGGACCGCCAGGACTTACGCCGCCCAGGGGGTCCGCAAGTAGTCGACTGATTGCGAACCGGTCCGGGCGCAAAAAAATGGCGGGTGCTCGAAGAGCACCCGCCATTTCCCCAAAAACCCGTCAGCCGCGAACGACCTTGCCCGCCTTGATGCACGAGGTGCAGGCGTTCAGGCGCTTGCGCTGGGACAGACCGATCTTGGCGTGAACAGTCTGGATGTTCGGGTTCCACCGGCGGTTGGTACGCCGGTGGGAGTGCGAGACCGACTTGCCAAAGCCCGGTCCCTTGCCACAGACGTCGCACACGGCAGCCACGTCGAACTCCTCTGGATCTGGGACGAAAGAATGGTGCCCAGCATGCTGGGCAACTCGACCATAGTAACCAGTGGCTCTGAGCCCTCCGGCACCGGGTCGATACCCTCGCTGGAACAGCTAGGAGGTTACGGGGTGCGGGTGCTGGACGTGGCGGCGGTGTCGGCTTGGTCGGCGGCCTGTGTGCACAGCTTGGCGGTGCTGCGGCCGGCGATCGACGGCATCAACGTCTACCCGGTCGCGGACTCCGACACGGGCTCGAATCTGCTGTTCACCATGACCGCGGCGCGGGACGCGCTGGCCGGGGCCGAGCCGGGGACCACGGCCGAGGCGCTGGCGGTCTTCGCGAAGGGCGCGGTGGCGGCGGCCAAGGGCAATTCG
>NZ_JACBXD010000042.1 GCF_013870525.1 Amycolatopsis pittospori | reverse complement strand
CTCTGGTCGGCCGAGGCCAGCGACGTGGTCGCGAAGGCGGCGCCGCCCGCGAGCAGCAGCGCGCCAAGGGAAAGAACGATACGAGTACGCAAGAGTGTCTCCTCGATCCGGGCGCCGCTCATGGGCCGCGGCGCCTTCTGCCGTTAGACATGCGCCTCGCCCGCCGTGGGGTTGCATCGGATTTCGAGGGCTTTCCACACGAACGGCCGGAGACCACAGAGGGTCTCCGGCCGCACGGTTCCCAGGAAGTCCGGTCAGCTCGCGAGAGCGGACAGCTTCGTCCACTCGTCCCAGGAGTAGGTCCAGTCGCTGTAGTCCCGCGCCCGGTTGATCTTCACCGTGCTGCCCTCGATCTCGACGGGGTCCCCGACGAGCGCGCCGTCCATGTACGCCTTGGCGTTCACCGGCGCCAGGTTCACGCAGCCGTGCGAGATGTTCTTCTTGCCCTGCGCCCAGATCGACGGCCCGTAGCCGTGGATGAACTCGCCGTTCGTCGAGAACCGCACCGCGGACGGCACGACGATGTTCTCGTAGTTGTAGCGCTCGTTGGTCATCGAGTACGTGTCGTGCTTGGACATCACGACGTGCGTGCCGCTCGGGGTGACGCGGCCCGGGTCGGCGTCGAGGCCGTAGCTGGCCGCGTAGTCCGCGATCTGCTGGCCGTCACGGATGACCAGGAGCCGGTGGGTCTGGGTGTTGCCCTTGGCGATCTGCTCGCGGCCGATGGTGAAGCTCGCGGAGCGGTCTTCCTTGCCGTACACGCCTTCGCCGACCTTGACGCCGTAGATCTTGGCGTTGAACTTCACGGTCGTGCCGGGCTTCCAATACGCCTTCGGCCGCCAGTGCACCGAGGTGTCGTCGTGGACCCAGGCCCACGAGCCCTCGGTCTTCGGCGTGGTCTCGACGGAGAGCGCCTTCTCGACCGACGCCTTGTCGGTGACCTTGCTCGGGAAGGTCAGCGTGATCGGCATCGCGACGCCGTACGTCTGCCCGTCGAAGACGTTGATGTTGGCGCCGACCTGCTTACGCGGTTTCACCGTGGTGAAGGCCCCGCCGATGTCGGCGGGCTTGCCGTCGGTGCCGGTGGCCTTGCCGGACCAGGTGTAGGTCTTGCCGTAGCCGAGCTGTTCGGTGGTGGTCCAGCTCTTCTTGTCCTCGGACGGCTGCCCGGCGACCTGTTTGCCGTCCGGGTTGGTCAGCACGACCTGGTCGAGCGTGCCGTCGGCGACGCTGACCTTGATCGGCTGGCCGGGCGCGACGTCCTGCGCGCCCGCGGCCGGCTCGTAGCTCAGCTTGGCCGGCGCGGCCGCCTGTCCGCCGGTCTCGCTGCTGATCGGGCCTCCGCCGTCCGGGCCGCTCGCCGACACGGTCGGCTCGCTGCTGCACGCCCCCAGCGTCAGAACGGCGACCAGCCCCAGTGCCGCGAACGCCGCCCGGCGGCGCGCGGTTTCAGTGAACCTCAAAGCTTCCCCTTTGCTCCCCTGTACACCGACCATGACGTCCGGACCGCCCCTGAAGTTGATCCCACAGAGAGTGATGCGAGTCACAATCGAGTGGATCGTAGTTCACGAACGGGGCATGACCGACTTCGGTCCGTGTCCGGCGATGACCTGAGGTCGGCGCGCGGCGACAGGGTAGCGAGAGGGTCCGACAGAAGGCGGAGCGGTATACGACGTTCCGGTGACCTTGGGACTTGGGGGTGCCCAGAGTCCGATCACGGGCTTCAAATATGGCCAGATCCCGGTACTCTGCCATCAGGCCGTCGTTTTGCGTGTTCGTGGCTTCACACTCGCGGAACTTCTGACGCGAGCCATGAGCCGGTGACGCGCTCTTCGCTCGACTCGTTGGAACCGCCCGGGACGGTCTGGGTGTCGCTTCGGTGGCACTCGAAGCGGATGTGCAACGAGGAGTACAGCGGTGGCGCAAGGCACTGTGAAGTGGTTCAACGCGGAGAAGGGCTTCGGCTTCATCGCGCAGGATGGCGGCGAGGGCGACGTCTTCGTTCACTACTCGGAGATCGAGGGTCGCGGTTTCCGCACTCTCGAGGAGAATCAGCGAGTGGAGTTCGAGGTCGGTCAGGGCCAGAAGGGCCCGCAGGCCCAGAAGGTCCGCGCGATCTGAGTCCGCCCTCAGGCGTTGCTCAGACTGATCAGAAAAGCCCCCGGCGTTCTCGCCGGGGGCTTTTTCTATGGTGCTGAAAGCTTCTTCTGTTGTGCTGTTCCGTTCCGGGGGTGACGGGGGTCAGCGGGGGACGGGCTGCTCGAACGCGTTCGCGTCGAAGTGGAACTCGTCGGTGTGGGCTTCTTCGTGGCGGCGCTGCTGGGCCGAGTTGGCCTGCGATTCCCACGAGAGGCGCTCGAGGATCCATTCCTGGGCCAGCGCCTGCGGCGACAGGTTGCGTTCCTCGGCGGCGTCTTTGAGCTGTTCGCTCGCGATGAGGTTCATGCGCAGCTGGAACACCTGCGCCTCACCGAATCGCTTACCGGTGCCGGTGCTCTCCGGGTCGTTGTCCGGTGCGAGGGCACGAAGGTAGCTGGTGAGCTCCGTGTCTTCGACGACCGCGTCGGCCTCCTTGGCGGAGGAGTTGCGGTGACGACCGGGGTTGACCGGCTTGAGGTTCGTGCGGGTGGCATTGCGGCGACTCAGGGAAGGAAGGGGCACCGGGCCACGATAACGGTTCGGTCTCGGCAAACCAACCACCGTGAGCCACGACACACCATTCTTTTTTCCTCCAATGGCCCAATCCCCACAAGAACGACCACACCCGTGATCACAAAACGCAACCACAACCCAAGCCGAGAACGATTAACAAGCCCAAAACGCCGATCCCGGAACTCGCCCTGCCAACTCGCCCGAACCGGGGCTGCCAACCGCTACGCCACGGACCCTGGGGGTCTGGGGGGTGGCCCCCCAGAAAACGGAGCGACCCCCGCGCCAGGGGGAGGAACGCGGGGGTCGGAGGGGATCTCCACAGGCGCTGACCGGGGGTGTGTCAGCAAATCGATTGTTGCACGGTTCGGCGCGGAGGGCGAGTGGGCGCGGGCAGAATTCCGGTCGGTCGGTCATCTGTGGTTCGCCTGTGGTTCATGTGGTGCCGGTGTGCGGGTGATTGCTCTGCGTTGTGCGGAGCGTGGTGACAGGTTCACTCTCCGGGGGGCTGTGTGTCGCGGCCGGCTCTGGCTAGCCTCGCGGCCAAGCTGTTCGTTGGCCGTTTGGAGGAACCATGGGTGGGTCTGTGGAAGTTCGACAGTTCCTCCTTCGGTACGAAGGTGCCGATGGGGGAAGTCAGACGTTGGCGGGCGGTCTGCCGGCGCAGCGCACGGGTCAGGGGGATGCCCAGCGGGTGTCCGACGATCAGGTGCGGCGTGCCCGGCTGGCGGTGGCCAATGGGGCGCTGGGTGTCGATGACTGTGTCCAGTTGCTCGACATGTTGGGGTTGACGCTGGATGACGACGGGCAGGCGCCTGTTCAGCGCTGAGGTCGTCTCCGGTCGTTCGTGAAGGCCCGGCCGCGTGGTGTGTTCGCCGCGTGGCTGGGTCTTTCTTTGTGCTTGACGGGTGGGCCGCCGGTTGTGTAACACTGTTATCATTCAAGCCGGCGGGAGTGGCCATGGATGACGAAGCGATGGGACCGGCGCGGGAGATCCGGGGTCCGGTGCAGGTCTTGGGCGGAAGATTCATGACCTCCCCGGAGCTCGCCGAGGTCGAGGCGGAGGTGGGCCTGGCGCCGCGGGCGCTGTACTTCCGAGGGCGGTCGGCGGTATTGGGCGATCCGCCGCCGAAGGTCGTCGCGGAGCTGTTCGGGATCTTCCCGCACTGGCTCTTCGAGGCCGCCTTGCCGCCCGCGATGGAGACCCTCGACGCGGTCTCCGCGGTCCGCGCCTACTCGCGGTCATCGGCGAGGTGGGGCCGTGTCAGCCTTTCGGACGCCGACGACCCCGGCCGCCTGGCCGGTCTGCTCTTCCGTCTGGTGGACGCCGCGGACGCGAGTGGTCTCGCCTTGTTCGCCGGATGGCAACTCGCCGAACGCCCGGACGACGACGTCGAGCGCCTGGCGTTCGCGCTCATGGTCTTCCGCGAGTTCCGCGGCGGCGTCCACTTCGCCGCCCTGCGCGCGGTGGGCCTCACGGTGCCCGAGGCCGTCGTGGCGGACCCGGAGGGCGGCCGCGGCCGGCTCCTGCGCACCGCGTGGTCCGAGGAGGCCGCCGGCGAACTGATCGCCGCGGCGGAGGCGAAGGGCGATCTGAGGCAGCGATGGCGGCGCGCGGAACACCTCACCGACCAACGCGTGGCCGAGTTGCTCGCCGTCACTCTCACAGATGCCGAGCGAGACGGGCTTCGGCGGCGTCTCGGCGCCCTCGCGGCCGCTCCGGCGCTGCTATCCTGAACTCGTCGCGTTCTCGCAGGTCCAAGCCCTGTGAACGGTTAGGGGAACCCCCGTGCGGACGCCCAAACGGGTGTGTCCTATAGTTATCTTCGCTCCCAGGGGAACCTGAGAGCGCGGTCGGTCGGTTCGCCGAAACCGAACGGGCTCCCATCGTTCAGCGGCCTAGGACTCCGCCCTTTCAAGGCGGCAACGCGGGTTCGAATCCCGTTGGGAGTACGCAGTACAGTTACAAAGCAGTATGCAAGGCCCTGTGGCGCAGTTGGTTAGCGCGTCGCCCTGTCACGGCGAAGGTCGCGGGTTCGAGTCCCGTCAGGGTCGCAAGATCGTTCGGCTCCAGGCCGGCGTTCCCGGCCAGGTAGCTCAGTTGGTACGAGCGTCCGCCTGAAAAGCGGAAGGTCGCCGGTTCGACCCCGGCCCTGGCCACCGCTCTTGAAACCGCCTTGACTCAGGTCAAGGCGGTTTTTTCATGTCTGAGGTCGAATTCGATTCCGCGGTAGACAGGCCGACGCGCGGTGGCGGCCGATGTCGCAGGAGCATCGGGCGCCACCGCGCGGTGCGGAACCTGGCGTCAGGAGCGGGTGTCCTGCTTGCCGGTCTGCTGGCCGACCCAGTCGGCGAACGCGGTCACGTCGGTGTAGATGCCCGGCATCTCCGGGCAGCTGGCGGTCTGACCGCGGCTGGTCGCGCCGACCAGCGTCCACTTGTCGCCCGCCTTGACCACGGCAGGGCCGCCCGAGTCGCCGTAGCAGGCGCTCGCCTTGCCGCCCTGGTTGTCCATGCACAGCTCGGTCTGTGCGTCGTAGGCTCCGGAACCGGAGCACCCGGAGTCTTCGGCGATCGTGGTGTCGAGCTGCTGGAGATTCACCGGGGCGTCACCGCAGCCGCGAGTGGGACAGGTGAGTCCCCAGCCGATCTCCCGCACGTCGGTGCCCGGCTTCGGCGACTGGCCGATCTCGATCGGTGCCGCCTCCGCCGGCTTGGTCAGGTGCACCACGGCGATGTCGTACGGGCCGGAGCCGTCGTACTTCTCGTGGACCACGAATTTGTCCACCTCGGCGACCTCGCCGCCCTTGGTGTGGTCGGTGGTGTTGATGCGGTACTGCCAGTTGGCGGGTTCCTCGCCTTCGACGCAGTGTGCGGCGGTCACCAGCCACTGCGGGGCGATCAGTGACGCGCCGCAGTTATGGTCGCCGCTCTTGTTCTGCATGGACGCCATGAAGCTGTAGGTTTCGGTCGCGTCCACACCTCCCACGATCAACGGCTGTACGCCCGAGGGCGGTTCGGCGGCGGAAGCCGGCATCGCCGACCCGAGTACGGCGGCCGCTCCGGCCAGCAGGCCGGCGACGAGGGAACGAGTCCTCACTTGCTTTCTCCTTCCACACCGGCGTCTCTCACCGGCTCACTCGGGAAGAGTGGCCAATGATCACTCGTTCGTGGAACTGACGAAAGTCGGTGGCCGTTGCCAGTTGCCAGTTGGGACACCGGCTTCCCGAGATCGCGAAACCCGGTCTCATCGAATTCTCCTTACGAGCACTCGAAAAGTGAGCTTCGCTGCCTGATGTTGACTTCGAGTTAGGTAGAGGTGTCAGGCTTCGGACATGACACTCGCACCTGAGCAGGTCGACGAATGGACCGTCGACACCCTCGACCTCGACGCCTACCTCGGCCGGATCGGCCAGGAGCGCGCGAAGCCGTCCGCCGACGCGTTGCGTGAACTGGCGAAGGCACACATCCTGGCCGTCCCGTTCGAGAACGTCGACGTCGTTTTGGGACAGCACAAGGGAATCGCGCTCGATGCCGTGATCGGCAAACTCGTCCGGCGGCATCGCGGCGGCTACTGCTACGAACACGGCAGCCTGTTCGCCGCGGCCGCCGAACAGCTCGGCTACCCCGTGCGCCGTCTCGTCGCGCGCGTTCAGCCGCAGAAGAACGGGCCGTACACGCATATGACCTTGGTGGTGGAGGCCGACGGCGTGCAGCATCTGGTCGACGTCGGATTCGGCGCCGGGATGCTGGTGCCGATGCCGCTGGTCGACGGCGCCGTGGTCGATCAGGCGGGCTGGCCGCACCGGATGGTCGCCGACGGCGATCGGTGGCGCCTGCAGAAGCTGGAAGGCGACGACTGGACCGACCTGCACGCCTTCACGCTCACGCCGATGCACCGGATCGACTACGAGGTCTATCACCACTACACGTCGACGCATCCGCGCTCGCCGTTCACCGGGCGCCTGGTGATCATGCGCCTGGAAGAAGGGCTCAGCCGCAAGCTGATCGGCGACGAGTTCATCGTCGAACGGCCGGACGGGACGAAGGAGACCACCACGATCCCGCCCGAACGCCTCGACGCGACGCTTCGCGAACTGGACGTCGTGCTGACCGAAGAGGAGCTCGCGAAGCTGTTGAAGATCTACCCCGGCTGAGGGCTCAGAGCTCGAACTCGGCGCGCTTGTCCTCGGGGACGAGGTCCTCATACTCGCGGTGCTTCGCGATGTAGGAGCGCACGTACGGGCAGTAGGGCAGGACGGACTTGCCCTGCGCCCGGACGTCGTCGAGTGCGGCGGTGACGAGTTTGCCCGCCAGTCCCTGCCCGGAGAAGTCGTCCGAGATTTCGGTGTGCAGGAACAGGATGGCGTCCGGCCGCGTGCGGGTTTCCAGGAACCCGGCGGGTTTCCCGTCCACGACGATGTCGTAGCGGTCTTCTCCGGACTTGATCTCGACACTCATTCAGCGACTCCGAAAAGTTGGTCGGGGGGCGCGGGGCGGCCCAGGTGGAAGCCCTGAGCCTGGTCACAGCGCAATTCGCGCAGCACGGTGAGCTGGTCTTCGTCTTCGACACCTTCGGCGACGACGATCAGGTCGACCGCGTGCGCCATCGCGATGATGCTCTTGACGATCGCGGCTGCGTCGCGTGATTCCGCGATGCCGGTGACGAAGGTGCGATCGATCTTGAGCGTGTCCAGTGGGAGCCGCTGCAACTGCGCGAGCGACGAGTAGCCGGTGCCGAAGTCGTCGATCGCCAGCGAGACACCGAGATCGCGCAACGACGTCAGCACCTCGGCGGCCGCGGCCTGGTCGCGCATCAGCGCGCTCTCGGTGACCTCCAGGGTCAGCGCGTGCGGCGGCAGCCCGGTGGTCTTCATCGCGTCCTGCACCGTGGGCACCAGGAGCGGGTCGTCCAGCTGCCGGGCGGAAAGGTTGACCTTGAGGTTGAGGTCGATGCCGAGTTGTTCGCGCCGTTTCGCGATCTCGCGGGTGGTCGTGCGCAGGACGTGCTTGCCGATCAGGTTGATCAGGTCGCTTTCCTCGGCCAGCGGGATGAACTCGGCGGGCGAGATCGTGCCGTGCGAAGGATGTTTCCAGCGCAGCAACGCTTCCACGGCGACCATCTCGCCGGTCTCGATGTCCACGACCGGCTGGTACGCCGTCCAGAGTTCGTTGTTCTGCAGCGCGTCGCGCAGGTCCTGCTCCATGCGGAGCCGTCGCTGCATCCGCTCCCGCAGTTCGACGTCGAAGAACTCGTAGCGTGCGCGGCCGAGCGTTTTCGCTTGGTACATGGCGACATCCGCGTCCCGCAGGAGATCTTCGGCGGTACGGGTGTCGTCGGCGGCGGCGGTGACGATGCCGATGCTGGCGTCGATGTGCAGCTGTCTGCCGTTGACCGTGATCGGCTCGGTCAGCGACTCGCGCAGCCGCTCGGCCAGCGCCTTGATCTCGCCCGCTTCGGCGATTTCCGCGGTGACGACGACGAATTCGTCGCCGCCGAGCCTGCCGACGAGGTCGTTCTCGCCGATCCCGCGGCGCAGCCGGTCGCCGGCGATGCGGAGCACCTTGTCCCCGACGGAATGCCCGAGGGAATCGTTGATCACCTTGAACTTGTCGAGGTCGATGAACAGCACCGTGGTCAGGTCGGCGCGGCCCGAGCCGGACAGCGCGTCGGCGAGCCTGTCCAGCACCAGCGTCCGGTTCGCGAGTTCGGTGAGCGGATCGTGCGTCGCCTCGTGGGCGAGGCGCTCGCCGATCGCGCGGCGTTCGGTGATGTCGGTGAACGAGGCGACCACCGACAGGGCCGACGGGTCTTCCGGCGTCAGGAGCCGCGACGTCAGCGAGATCCAGACGTCGTCGCCGTCGCCCCGTCGCAACCGGAGTACGACGCCGTTCTGCGTGACCCGGGTCCGCCTGGTCACCACCGACGGCATCCGGGCCGGCGGGATGCGGCCCTGGTCGTCGTACAGCTCCAGCGTGACGCACGGGACACCGATGAGGTCGTCGTGGTCGACGCCGATGATGCGGCACGCGGCCGGGTTCGCCGATTCGATGAGCCCGCCGGGGCCGATCACGACCACGCCTTCGTCGAGCGACGCCACCACGGTGCTGTAGTGCTGTTCGGCGCGCCGGCGGGCCGTCTCGTCGGCGCAGACCAGGACGAAGCCGTCGTTCATCTCCGCCGCCGAGATGCGGATGGCCAACGTCGAGCCGTTGCGGTGGCGATGCGTCGTTCGCAGGACGCCGCCCTTGCGCAGCACCGTTTCGGGGACGAGCGCGGCGCCGACGAGCTCACTCACCGTGCCGCCGATCGCCTCCTCCGCCGTCCAGCCGTAGACGTTCTCGGCGGCCGGGTTCCAGCTGGTCACCACGCCGGAGCCGCTGGTCGCGATGATCGCGTCGCTGACGTGGCTGATCAGCGCGGCCTGGTAGCGCAACGTCGCTTCCGCGGCCTTCTGCGCGCTGATGTCGCGCATGATGACCTGGAACGCCGGCCTGCCTTCCCAGGTCGTCCGCACCGAAATGCTCTGAACCAGGTATTTCGCGCCGTCGAGGCGGCGCATGACGGCGTCGGCGGGCTCGGTCGACGCGCCCTGCCGGTGCAGTGAGGCGATCCTGTCCAGCAGGGCCGGAAGCGACTCGGCGGCCACGAAGTCCATGATCGGCCGCCCGATCAGCTCCGCGGTCGAGGATGCCCCGAGCGCCCTCACCGCGGCCCTGTTCACGTACGTGACGATGCCGGCTTCGTGCACGCAGACCGCGTCGGGACTGAGTTCCACCAAAAGCCGGTAACGGTCCGTGAGATCTTCGAGGGCTTGCCGGTTCTCGCGGACGTCGGTCACGTCGGTCGCGATACCGAGCAGCCCCGTCGAACCGTTCTCGTCGCCGATGGTGCGGGCGCGCAGGCGGACCCAGCGGATCTCGCCCGCCGGGTTCCGGAACGACTGCTCGAGTTCGAACTCGCGCCACGGCGGGGAAGTGCGGGTGCCGGAGGTCAGCGGGGCCACCAGATCGGCGAGCCTTGCCTCGAGATCGGACTCGGTGAGGTCGGCTCCACCCAGCAGGTTCTGCAGTCCGGGCAGCCAGGACAACGCCTCGTTCTCGAAGTCGTACGACCAGATGGCGGCTTGGTCGCCCGCGAGGCCGAGATCGCCGACCGGCTCGTTCCCGAGCGGTGCGCCTACCCGGCTACCGGGATTTCCGGCTCCGGGCACGGCGAGGGCGTCAGCCTCCATGATCCGTCCGAACCCCCTCTTCCGGTGCTGGCACCGTCGATTACACCACCCGCGAGGGACGCTGTATACGCGAACCGAAGGGTGACCACCGGTTATATGCGCGAAAGCACATGGATCCACGCTGTGTGACTGGCACGCGCTACTGTCTTCCATCGGGTGAATAATTTTTGGTTAACTTCACCCATTCAGCGGTGAGCTCCGGTAAAACTACTGTTTGCTCGTTCCCGGGTGCGAAAGGTTCAGCTGGTGGATGACGACGACGTTTCGGTCGCCGACCTGCTCATTCGCGAGGGCTGGGACGACCACGAGGAGTCACGGGCAAAGTCACGCTGGAGAGTTATCGCAGTTGTGATCGCCGTGGTCGTCGCTTGCGGCGCGGCCGGAATCCTCGTCGGTTTCGATTCCGACCCCGAACAGACCGCGCAACCGAACCAGATCAGCGTCATCGAGATGCCGAAACGGCCTTCGGAAAACGGTGGAGCCGACGCCACGTCGGCGCAGCCGTCCACGGTGGCGGGCGGGACCGGCGAGAGCACCGACGGCGCGACGTCTTCGCAGTCCAGCAAGGCGACGTCCAGCCGCCGGACGTCGAGTTCGGCGCCCTCGAAGTCCGACACCCCGGACCCCACGACGCCGACTTCGGCGAGCGAGCCGGCCGATCCGCCGCGCACGACCGGTTCCACGGGCCCGCCGCAGCCGCCCAACCCGACCCCGGCGCCACCCACCACGACACCGACCGAAGAGTGCAACCTGTGGCCGAAATGGCTCTGGTGCTGAGTCTCCGGTCTTAGGGCGTCTTAAGCGGGTCCGCCTCCCGGCGTTTGCCGAGGTGGTTGAACAGCAGGTTGAGGGTGAAGGCGACGATCGCGGCGACCGTGATCGGGCTGCCGCAGATGGTCTGCAGCCACGCCGGGAAGTGCTGGAAGAAGATCGAGTTCCCGAATTGGTTCGTGGAGAACGCGGGCAGCAGCCCGACACCGAACGACACCGCGACGATGAAGGTGTTGTGGTTTCCGGAGAACTCCACCTTCTTCAGGTTCTGCACACCGACCACGGCGACCATCGCGAACATCACCACCGCGACCGCGCCGATCACCGGCTCCGGAACGGCCGCCACGAACGCGCCGACCTTCGGCACCAGTCCCATCAGCACGAGCAGTCCGCCCGCCATCGCGACCACCCAGCGGCTACGGACCCCGGTCATCTGGACGAGGCCGACGTTCTGCGCGAAAGCCGTGTCCGGGAACGAGTTCATCGCCCCGCCGAGGATGGCCGAGAGGCCGTCGGTGGCGAGGCCGCGCGCGAGATCCGAGTCGGTCGGGGGACGGCCGGTGATCTCGCCGACCGCGACCAGGTCCGCGGTGGATTCGGTGTAGGTCACCAGCATCACGACGCACATCGAGAGCACCGCCGCGATCGGGAAGGTCGGCGGGCCGAAGTGAAAGGGCGACGCGAGCCCGAACCAGTCGGCGTCCGCGATGCCCTTGAAGCTCACCAGGCCCATCGGGATCGCCGCGGCCAGGCCGATCAGCAGCGCCAGCAGCGGGCCGATCTGGTTGGCGAAGCCGCGCAGGACCCGGGTGAACAGGATGATCACCGCGATCACGCCGAACGCGAGCGCGATGTCGGCAGGTTCGGCGTAGTCCGGGGAGGCGGTGTCGTGGCCTGCGATCAGGCCGACACCGGGGCCGAGGAGCGAGATGCCGATGACGACGAGCAGCGTGCCCGAGACCAGCGGCGGGAAGAAGCGGATCATCTTCGCGAACGGTTTCGCGATGAGCAGGCCGAACACACCCGAGGCGAGCATCGCGCCGTAGACGGCCTGCATGCCGTACTGGGACGCGATCATGATCATCGGGTTGACCACGGTGAAGGTCGCGCCCGCGACCACCGGGAGCCGGATGCCGAAGAGCCGTCCGATCCCGATCGCCTGGATCAGCGTCGCGATGCCCGCGACCAGCAGATCCGCGTTGACCAGCAACGCTATCGTCGCCGCGTCCAGTTTCAGCGCGCTGCCGACGACCAGCGGGACCGCCACCGAACCCGCGTACATGATCGACATGTGCTGCAGGCCGAGCAGCGTCAGCTTCGGGAACGGCGGGCGGGCGTCGACCGGGTGGACCTCGGGTCGGCCGGTGCTCATGTAACCCCCTGTGACCTCCGGGAACCTCGGCGATCAAGCCAAGTCGCCGGGCATGACCGTAGCGCTTCGGCGGCGTGAGGATCACGTTTCGAAGGGGCGGCCGAAGGGGCCGGGATCTGTGTTGAATGGTGGGGAGCACAACGGAAGGAGCGCCGATGGAGACCGTCCTCGTCGTAGGGGCCGGGCAGAGCGGGTTCGGGGTGGCGACCTCGCTGCGGGACAGGAAGTTCGGCGGGCGGGTGGTGCTGATCGGCGACGAACCCGGTCTGCCGTATCAGCGGCCGCCCCTTTCGAAGGGCTATCTGGCCGGGACCGCGGGAGATGCCCAGCTGCGCCTGCGGGCCGAAGACTTCTTCGCGGAGAAGGGGATCGAGCTGATCGCGGGCCGCGTCGCGTCGATCGACCGCGAAGGCGCGAAGGTCGTGCTTGAGGACGGAAGCACCCATGGGTACGACCATCTCGTCCTGGCGACGGGATCGAGCAACCGGACACTGCCGGTGCCGGGGTCCACTTTGGACGGCGTGTTCACCTTGCGCACCAAGGACGACGCCGACGTCCTGCGGACGGCTTTGGAGAACGCGGAGAACGTCGTCGTGGTCGGGGGCGGTTTCATCGGCCTCGAATTCGCCGCGCACGCCGGACGTCCGGTGACGATCGTGGAGGCGCTGGACAGGCTTATGGCGCGCGTCGCGACTCCGGAGGTCTCGGCGTACTTCGCCGCACTGCACGAGGGATCGGGGCACACGGTCCTGCTCGGACAGGGAGTCGCGGCGCTGCACGGCGACGGCCGGGTGACCGAAGTGGAACTGAGCGACGGCCGCCGGCTTCCCGCGGACCTCGTGCTGGTCGGGGTCGGAGTGGAACCGCGGACCAGCCTCGCCGAGGAGGCCGGGCTGGCGGTGGCGAACGGCGTCGTCGTCGACGAACACCTGCTGACCGGCGATCCGAAGATCTCGGCGGTCGGGGACTGCGCGAACTTCCCGTGTGTCCAGGCCGGGACGGCGACCCGGCTGGAGTCGGTGCAGAACGCCGTCGACCAGGCGCGGGCGGCGGCCGCGGCGATCCTCGGAGAGGCCGCGCCCTACGACAGTCTGCCGTGGTTCTGGACCGACCAGCTCGGCGCGAAACTGCAGATCGCCGGGATCTTGACCGGGTCGGACGACACCGTGGTGACCGGCGACCGCGAGGGCGGGAAGTTCTCGGTGCTGTCGTTCCGCGACGGCGTCCTCGCCGGTGTCGAGTCGGTGAACCGGCCGCCGGATCACATCGCCGCCCGCCGCCTGTTCGCGGCGGATCCGGCGCCGCGGTTCGAGGCGCTGGAGGCGCACGGGTTCGACCTCAAAGCGACGGTTGCGTCAACTCGCGGTTGACGATCCTCGGATCGTCAACCTAGAGTTGACGGCATGAGCAAACCAGTCCGTCTCGACGACCTCATCACCCACATCAAGCAGCAGCATCCGGAAGGAGACGTCCTCGGCCAGCTGACCGACGCCGTCTTCCTGGGCGAACACCTCGGCGAAGTGGCCGACCATCTGATCGGCCACTTCGTCGACCAGGCGCGGCGCTCCGGCGCGTCCTGGACCGAAATCGGCAAGAGCATGGGCGTGTCCAAACAGGCCGCCCAGAAACGCTTCGTACCCAAGGAATCCGGCGAAGGCGCCTCACTCGAAGAACTGGTGAAGGTGTTCAGCCGCTACACCGACCGCGCCCGCCACGTCGTCGTCGCGACGAGGGACGAGGCCGTCACGGCGAAGAGCCCGCAGATCGAGGCCGTGCACCTGGTGCTGGGCCTGCTGGCCGAACCCGGCGCGCTCGCCGCCGGGGCGATCGTGGCGCAGAACGTGACCCTCGATGCCGTCCGCGAGGCCGCCACGGCCCGGCTGCCGGAACCCACCGCGGAACCGGTGGAGGCGGCGGCGATGACGTTCGGCGCGCAGGCCAAGAAGACACTCGAACTGACCATGCGGGAGTCGTTGCGGCTCGGGCACAACTACATCGGGACCGAGCACATCCTGCTGGCCCTGTTCGAACTCGAGGAGCTCACCGTCCTGAACGACCTCGGGCTGACCAAGGAGAAGAGCGAGGCGGTGATCCTGCGGTCGTTGGAGGAGATCGTCGCCGCACGCCGGCCATGACCCGCGTCGCGGTCACCGTGCTGGTCTTCGTCGCTCTCGTCCTGCTGTTCGCGAGTTCGTGAAGGCCCCCTTGGGCCCGGGGGCCTTCACGAATCGTCAGGCGGAGGCTTCGGGACGGCCGTCGGCCGCCCAAGCGGTGTGGAACGAACCTTCGCGGTCGACGCGGCGGTACGTGTGGGCGCCGAAGTAGTCCCGCTGCCCTTGCACCAACGCGGCGGGGAGCCGCTCGGCGCGCAGACCGTCGTAGTAGGCCAGCGCTGTCGAGAAGCCCGGAGTCGGGATCCCGAGCCGCACCGCCGTGGAGATCACCGAACGCCACGAGTCCTGGGCGTCCTCGACGGCCTTGCGGAACCCGCCGGATGTCAGGAGCGTCGGGAGGCCGGGCTCCTCGGCGTACGCGGCGGTGATGTCGTTGAGGAACTTCGCGCGGATGATGCAGCCACCGCGCCAGATGGACGCGACCTTGCCGAGGTCGATGTCCCAGCCGTACTCGGCGCCGCCGGCCTGGATCTGGTTGAAGCCCTGGGCGTACGCCACCACCTTCGACGCGTACAGCGCCTGCTCGACGTCGTCCGCGAAGGTGTCCAAAGCGGACCCGGTCAGCGGAGCCCGCGAAGGACCGCCAAGGCCGCGAGAGGCCTCACGCAGGTTCGACGAACCCGACAGCGACCGCGCGAAGACCGCTTCGGCGATCCCGCTGATCGGCACGCCGAGGTCCAGTCCGATTTGGACGGTCCAGCGACCGGTGCCCTTCTGCTCCGCCTGATCCGCCACGATGTCGACGAACGGCTTGCCGGAGGCGGCGTCCGTATGCGCCAGCACCTGCGAGGTGATCTCGATCAGGTACGAGTCCAGCCTGCCGGAGTTCCAGGTCCGGAAGACCTCGGCGATCTCGGCGGGGGAGTAACCGCCCGCGCCGCGCAGCAGATCGAACGACTCGGCGATCAGCTGCATGTCGGCGTACTCGATGCCGTTGTGCACCATCTTCACGAAATGCCCGGCGCCGTCCGCGCCGACATGCGTGCAGCACGGCTCGCCGTCGACCTTCGCCGAGATGTCCTCGAACAGCGGCCCGAGCGACTCGTACGACTCCTTGGACCCGCCGGGCATGATGCTCGGTCCGTGCAGCGCGCCCTCCTCGCCACCGGAGACACCGGTGCCGACGAAGTGGATGCCCTTCTCGCGCAACGCGGCCTCGCGACGCCGGGTGTCCGCGAAGTGCGCATTGCCCGCGTCGACGATCACATCGCCCTTCTCCAGGAGCGGGACGAACTCGTCGATCACGGCGTCCGTCGGCGCCCCGGCCTTGACCATGATCACGACCTGGCGCGGCCGCTCCAGCGCGTCGACGAAGTCCTGCGCAGAATACGCCGGGATGAAGTCGCCTTCGTCACCGAACTGCTCGACCAGTTCCTTCGTCCGCTGCTCGGAGCGGTTGTGCAGGGCCACCGTATGCCCGTGCCTCGCCAGGTTCCTGGCCAGGTTGCGGCCCATGACCGCCAGTCCGGTGACCCCGATGCTCGCCTTCTTGCTCATCCGCACCCTTCCGCTTCGATTCCCGTACCGAGCCTATCCCCGTTGAGGGATACGGCGCCGGGGCGAGAAGGGATCAAACCCGAGTTGTCCACAACCGGGCCCGCCTGTGGACAACTCGGCTCGACGGCCCCGCGCCGACCGGGACGCCGGTACGCTGGGTTCGGGGCCGTCCCCCAGGGACGGGTGGGGGGGCTGGGGTTCGGGCGTGCGAGTGTTTCGAGGGGCGCGGGGAGTTGCGAAAGCCACTTTCGCAACCTTCAACGTTGTGAAAGTGGCTTTCGCAACATCCCGGGGCGCCCCAGGAAGACCCGCGTCAGGAGAAGCAGCGGATCGGTGCGCCGTTGTAGGTGACCATGTCCGCCATCGCGGCCTGAAGGTCGATCGGCGCGCCCCATTCGAGGCCGTCGAGTTCGGCGTAGGCCCGATGCAGGTTCGCGGGTAGCCGTTCCTGTTCGGACAGTGCGTCGTAGGGCCCCAGATCGGCCTCGCGGGCGGCTTGGAGGGGTGTCAGGCCGGCGGCCTTCCCGTGTGAAGCGAGCTTCTGCAGAAACCCCAGGTACCCGTCGACGACGTCGATCGCCTCGGGGCCGCAGACCGGGCCGTGGCCCGGCACGATCGTCTCCGGTTCCAGCTCGCGGACCACGTCGAGCGCCTTCCGCCAGCCGGCGGGCGAACCCATCAGCGCGAACGGGCTGCCGCCGTTGAAGATCAGGTCGCCGACGAACAGCACCCGCCGCTCGGGCAGCCACACCAGTACGTCGTTGGTGGTGTGCGCGGCGTGTCCGGGGTGGATCAGCTCCAGCCGGACATCGCCCGCGTGCACGGTCAGCCGGTCGTCGAACAGCACTTCGGGCGGCCGCAGTTCCAGATGACCCCAGTCGCTTCCGGTGAACGAGTTTTCGAAGGTGTTGATACCGGTCGCGATCATCACGTCACGCGTCTTCCGGTGCCCGACGATCGTCGCGCCGGTCGCGAGGTAGTTGCCGTTGGTGTGATCGCCGTGGTGATGCGTGTTGATCACGGTCGTCACCGGCGCGTCCCCGGTGGAAGCCGCCGTTTCCAGCAGTGCCCGCGTGCGCCGCTCGGTGGAACAGGTGTCGATCACCACGGTGTGGTCGCCCGCGGCGACGAATCCGCAGTTGTTGATCCACCACGAGCCGTCGGGTTGGACGTATCCGAAGACGTCGTCGGTGACCTGCTGGGCGAAGGGGGATTGGTCCACTCGGTCACTATGCCCGAGGAAGGCGCCCGAAATGTGACGAGATCGTTCCGCCACCAGAGTGACGCACCAGGTGACTGGTGTTTTCGGCCGTTTCCTGGAACGCTGCGCAATGTCATCATCGAACCCCGCAAGGTGAAGTACCCTGGGTGGGTTCGAGTGTTCGCGCGCAGGACGGCGGGAAGCCGTCGTCCTGGTTATGGTCCGGGAGAGCAAGGCTGATGGCGAGCACCGTCACCTCGCGCCGGAAGCAGCTCGGGAACGAGCTCCGGCATGCCCGCAACGCCGCGCGGATGACACAGCAGCAGGTCGCCGAGGTTCTCGGCTGCACCCAGGGCAAGGTCAACAAGATCGAGTCCGGTGCCGTCGGGGTCAAGCTCGGGGATGTGCGATCCATGCTGAACGCGTTCGGGATCAACGGCGACGAGGCCGACACGCTGATGAACCTCGCCCGCGCGGCGGCGGGCCAGCGCGGCCACTGGTCCGGCTACCGATCCGTGGTGCCGCACTGGTTCCGTACTTTCACCGACCTCGAACCCGCGGCCGCGGAGATCCTCACCTGGCACGGTGAGCGCATCCCCGGCCCACTGCAGTCCGAGCACTACATGCTCAAGCAGTTCACCGAAGCGGGCGCAACCGACGTCACCTCACTGGTCCGCAACCGGCTGGACCGCAAGGCCGTCTTCGAACAGCAGCAGCCGCCGTACTACCGGTTCATCATCAGCGAAGGCGCCTTGCGCCGCGCCCCCGGCGGTTCCGCCCCGGCGGTCATGCTGGACCAGGTCGAACATCTGTTGGCCTTGGACAAGCATCCGCGCGTGTATGTGCACGTCTTGCCGTTCGGTGCGCGGCTCGCCGCGGTGCCCAACGATTTCACCATCATGCGATTCCCGGATCGCACCAGGGATTTCGTCTACATCGAGCATTCCGCGGGCGGCTTGTACCTCGACGACGTCAAGGACTTCAACATTTTCGTCGATTCTTGGGACCGCTTGCGCGGCGCGGCTTTGGAACGCCAGGAGACCAGGCAGTTCCTCAAGGAACTCGCCGAGTTGTACCGCAATCAGATGCAATCCTGAGAGCGCGCGACCTCCCTTGGGTAGGCTTACCTGCATCACCGGCGTTCGAGTGGACAGGGGCTGGACGTGGACCCGGAGTTCCTCCCCGAAGGCGTCGATCTGGAGCGGCCCAACGCCGCCAGGATCTACGACTGGGCCCTCGGGGGAACCGCGAACTGGGCGGTGGACAGGGAATTCGGCGAGCAGCTCGTCAAGGCCTTCCCGCTCATCCGCTCCCTGGCGAGGGCGAACCGCGCCTTCCTGGGCCGTGCGGTGCGCTACTGCGCCGAGAACGGCGTGAATCAATTCCTCGACCTCGGTTCCGGCGTGCCCACCGTCGGGAACGTTCATGAAATCGCCGGCGAGGCCGACGCGGACAGCCGGTGCGTTTACGTCGACAACGAACCGGTCGCCGTCGCGCATTCCCGGATCCTGCTGGAGAAAAGCGGTGATCCCGCCCGGCACGCGGTGATCGGCGGCGATCTACGGGACGCCGACGACGTCTGGGAGCGCGCATTCGACACAGGTGTGCTCGACCCGGCGAAACCGGTGGCCCTGCTCACCGTCGCGGTCCTGCATTTCGTGCCGGGACCCGAACTCGCCACCGTCGTCGCGCGTTACCGGCGGCTGCTGCCCCCCGGTTCGTTCTACGTTCTTTCCCACGTCACGATGTCCGGCGTGGAAGGTGACGAGCTGGAGCAGGTCCAGCGCGTCGTGAAGCAGTACGAGCAGTCGAGCACGCCGGCGTCCTTCCGCCCCGAGGAGGAGATCCGCGGTTTCTTCGGCGATTTCGCCCTCGTGGAGCCAGGTCTGGTCCCGGTCGGTGCCTGGAGGCTGGACGATTCCCCCTCGCCTACGCTTAACTGCGCCATCGGCGGGGTCGCCCGCAAACCCGCTTTATGACGAGGTGTGACCGCATGACGACGCAGCAGGATCCCGAAGCCCCCGAAGGTGTCGATCTCGAACGACCCAACGTGGCCAGGGTGTACGACTGGTTCCTCGGCGGCACGGCCAACTGGGCCATCGACCGGGAGTTCGGCGCGCAGGTGCTCAAGCAGTTCCCGGAGGTCAAGACGTTCGCCCGGGTCGGACGCGACTTCCTCGGCCGCGGCGTCGGCTACCTGGCACGCCAGGGGATCACCCAGTTCCTCGACATCGGCTCCGGGGTGCCCACCGTCGGCAACGTCCACCAGATCGCGAGCGCGATCAACCCGGACAGCCGCGTCGTCTACATCGACATCGAACCGGTCGCCGTCGCGCATTCCCAGCTGCTGCTGGAACGCGAAGGTCTGCTCGGGCGGCACGCGGTCCTGCAGGGCGACGTACGGGACCCGGCCGACATCTGGAAGCGCGCCCTCGAGACCGGCGTCCTCGACCCGCGGCAGCCGATCGGGCTGGTCATGGTCGGGCTGCTGTACTTCCTCGGCCCGGACGAGGGCGTGCACGAAATGGTGCAGCGCTACATCGATCTGCTGCCGTCGGGGTCGTACTTCCTGTCCTCGCATCTGACCGAGGACGGCGTCACCCGCAAGGAGGGCGACAACCGGGAGAACGTCCAGGAGCTGTACAAGAAGACGAGCGCGCCGTTCCACCTGCGCAGCCGCGCCGAGTTCGGCGCCTTCTTCGACGGCCTGGAGATGGTGGAGCCGGGGATCGACTGGATGGCCGCGTGGCATCTGGACGAAGCGGCGTCCCGCGCGAGCGACCGGTTCGCGGACGACCCGACCTTCACCGGCGGGCTCGGCGGCCTGGGCCGCAAGCCCTGAGGCACTGAGACTTCGCGGAGTCAGGCCCGGCCGGTCAGATGCCCGATCAAGGGCGAGATCTCGAAGTGACCTTCGAGCGGCCGGCCGGACCTGAGCAGGTCCCGGTGCGTGCCGCGCTGTTCGGGGAAGTCGACTTCGGAGTTCCACGGCGGCTGCTTGCGCAGCGGCGCCTGGATGAGGCTGAACCCGAACCGCTGACGCAGTTCGAGACCGATGTTGCGGCGCTTCACGGACGTCAGGCGTTCGTCCTCACGGCGGAACAACAGCGTGGTGAGGCGGACGGCCATTCCGGTCACACCCCCCGGCTCGGCCGCGGCAACCGCGTCTGGTCGGCCGAACCGGCCAGGCCGAGACAACGCTCACAGGGCATCCCCGAACCGACGGCGATCCATTCCAGGTGGTCGTAGGGCATCGCCGCGCCGCAGCGGGCGTGCAGGAATTCGGGGTGCGAACCCCCGGAGTGCAGGTCGAACAGATGCGCGGACCGGCGGCTTTCGCCCGCCGTCCCGGCCATGAGCCTGCCGACGGCGAGTACCGTCGCAGGCATGGTGTCCTGAATGATCACGCTGATCCTCCCCCACGAGGTCGGCGATGGGTGGTCATGCGCCGCGGGGTGGTGCTCCGGCCGGGTCATCTGCCGTCGATGACCCGCTGGAACGGCGAAACTCCCTGCTGAACGCCACCCGGTGACACTTGTCGCCAAGGTCTTTGCATACTGCGAGCGATTCACCAACAACCGAGCCCCGGCCGCTGCGATTAATCCTACTCCTGGAATAATCTTCATGTCGAGGGTGGGCGGAGTTGATCACCCACTTGGCCGTGCGGGATAGTCCCGTTGAGGCAGGGAGAAGCCGGGGCCGTGACGGTTCGCGCAGGTGGCGACCGCACCCCCGACCGACGTTCGGAGGTACGACCAATGGCCGATTATCCATCGGCGGCGGATTACGATCCGACCACGGCCGTGTCGCTGTTCGACGACGCAGCTTGGGAGAAATCCTTCGCGAGTGAGCCCAACGGGGGGAACTGTGTCGAGGTCAACCTGGGCCGGGAAGGCCTGGTGGGGGTCCGTGACACCAAGCTGGCCGCGAGTCCCGTCTTCGTCTTCGATTCCGGTGAGTGGAACGCCTTCCTCGAGGCGGTCAAGGCCGGACAGTTCGATTTGAGCCCATGACGAAAGGCTCGCGTGCCCCGGCGGGACACGCGAGCCATCCGATCTTCGTCACTTCGAGTCACACCGTCACACAGTCGCCGGGAGCCCGTCTCCTCGCAGCCTGGACTTCGTGCGCCGCCAGGCGATGGTGATCAGGACGGCCAGGACGATCAGCGGGATCAGGCTGATCGACCAGCTCACCGCCATCGGTGGCCCCGGCTGTTCGAGCACCGCCAGGTCACGGAGTTCCCCCGCGCCCGGTCCGGCGGGCCCGTCGATCTCGAACCGGAACGTCCACGAGCCCTGCGTCTGCAGCGCCCGGATGTCCAGTCCCCACACCTCCAGCTTCCGCGGGTGTTTCGCCAGCGGCTGGGCCCGGCCGAGTCGTCCGGTCTCCGGGTTGACGAACGCGAGCGTCCCCGATTTCCCCGCGATCCCGTCGTCCGGGATGAACGTGAAGTCCAGCGATTGCATGGCACGCAACGGCCACGTGCTGAACCCGACCGTCATCCCGTACGGGCCGACCTGCACCCGTTCGGTGTGGACGATGTTCACCGGTTCGTAGGCGTTCGCCACGGGCGTGGTCGCGAACAGCAACCCGATCGCCGCCGCCAGCGCCAGCAGTGTCTTACGCATGTGCGTTGTCCCCCTTCGCCGGGGCCAGCAGTCGCAGCATCCCGCCGAAACGCCATCCGGCGAACCCGCCGAGCAGCCCGAACACCGCGCCGGCCGCGCCCGTCGCGAACACGACCGCCCAGTCCACCGAATCGCCGCCGTAGACGATGGTGTTCTGGACCGGCATGCTCGCGCCCACCAGGAATCCGCCGATCAAGCCCGCCAGCACCGAAATCCGGCCGGTGGACCAGCCTCGCCGCGAGAGCAGGTAGAGCGCTTCGAGTACGGCGGCGATGGGCAGCAGCGCCATCGGCATCAGCGCGGGCATCGCGGGCACGCCGTCGATGTAGTCCCGCATCGGCAGGCCGACGGCGCTCGCGTACGCCTCCGCGGCCCACGGCGAGAACCACCAGGTGATCGCCTGGATGACCGCCAGCGAACCGGCGACCCAGAGCGCTCCGCCCGGTTTGCGCCAGAACCCGGCGCCCGCCGAGACCAGCAGTACTGAAAGGAAGGCGACGCCGACGGCGATGACGTTGACGACGTCGGTGTCGATCTGTTCCAGCCCCAGCACGGTCACCGTGCTGAACGCGATCAGGACGCCGAGGGTGCCGAAGACGCCCAGAGTGCCCCAGCGGTGTTCCCGTGCGGCCGCGAACACCATGACGGTGCCGATGATGCTCAGCGTGATCGACAGCAGGAGGCCGATATGCGGCGGCGAGTCGATCACCGCGTCGAAGCCGTACAGGCCGTGCCACCACTGGTCCCACAGGCCGTACAACAGGAACATCGCCGCGCCGGTCCCGGTCACCAGGTAGCCCGCGGGCGCGGCGAAGACCTTGCCGA
Organism: Amycolatopsis pittospori; assembly: GCF_013870525.1. Classification (GTDB taxonomy): domain Bacteria; phylum Actinomycetota; class Actinomycetes; order Mycobacteriales; family Pseudonocardiaceae; genus Amycolatopsis; species Amycolatopsis pittospori. The sequence continues at coordinate 46,533 of NZ_JACBXD010000042.1, read as the reverse complement.
ACACGTTGATCGCACGGCCGCCGACCCGCGCGTCGACCGGGCGGCCCGCACGGCGGGCGGCCGTGGTCATCAGTACGACCACGAGGCTCGCGAGCCCCGAGATCGCGCTGCCCGAATACAGGAACAGATGCGGCATCGTGAAGAACGTGTCCGGGCCGACGTCGCCGTGCCACTGGATGTCCCAGGTGAGCCCGACCAGTGAGATCACCGATCCGGCCAGCACCGTGCCCGCCGGTATCAGACCGGTGCGCTCACTTCGTGCCACCGAGGCGACCCTCGCCCCTCCCGCGGTGAGATCCATACCCCCGACCTCCCTCTCTTACTTGACCAGCAAAGGAAAAACGTGCTGCGTGGCGCCGGACGGCCCGCGCAGTGAAACGGTGATCTCCCATTGGCCCGCCATCGGCAGGAGGACGTCGCCGGTGCGGTAGCGCCCCGGTCCTTCCGCGATCGCGGGCGAGGGGGCGAGCGCGTGCCCCATCTGCGGCATCACAGGCTCTACGGTGACCACGTCCGGGGCCGCGCCGGTGATCGCCAGCGCGAAGACATTGCCGCCCTGGTGCGGATCGACGACCGACAACTCCACCGTGTACGCGCCCTGCGTCGAGCGCTGGACCTGTTCTCCGCCATCGCTCGGCCAGACGAGCCAGGCCACGATCGCCGCCACGAGAACGGCGACCACCGAGATCAGCAAGACCGGTCTGCGTCTCTGAGTGTCCACTGTGGATGTCGCTGTGGAGGTCACTGTGGCGCCCCTTCCGGTGGGACTTCGATCTGCATGGGCACGGTCATCACCGTGTAGTCGCGTTCGGCCTGCAGCCAGATCCGGTACTTGCCCGGTGCGGCGAAGGTGTACGTGAACGGGACGTCGGGTCCGTACGCGGCGACGGTCTCGTCTGGTTTCCCTGGCATGCCAGGCGATTGCGGGATCATCGAGTGCACATGGGCCCAGGTCGGCGCGGCAGCGGCATCCGCGCCGACCCGGCTGTCGTCGGTTATCGGGCCGACGACGATGAGGTGGCCGAGCATGCCCAGCCAGGGTTGGAGATCCGCTTTGCCGAATCGTGCGGTGATCGTGGTCGGAGTACCCGGTCTGACATCGACATCGACCGGATTTCCGTTGACGACGCGCGATCCCGCTCCCGTGGGCGCCCGCTCGGCGGGGGAATCCGTCCCGGCCGCGACCGACATCGTCGTGCGCACCAGCTGCACTCCGCCGCCTCGGCGCGCCAATTCGGCGGCGACGGCGTAGGTCCCGGCCTCGGGCGGCGTGAGCTTCACGCGGTAGTCGCCGGGGCCGACGCGCACCGGATGCAGATGCCACAGCCTGCCGGTCGGCGAGATGACCACGAGATGGATCAACGCGTTGTCGTGCACCAGAAGATCGTCGACAGGTCGGCCGGTCGCGCCGTCGGCCAGCGCGAGCCGGACGTCGGCGAGGGTGCCCGCGCGTGTGTTGGCGGAGTGCACGGCAAGGTTCACCGGCGGCCGCGAGAAGTCCATTGTGGACATCTGTGCGTTCGCGTACGGATCCTGGACGTTGTCGATCGTCGGATCCAGGGCGGTGCCCGGTGCGGGCGGAGCCGGTGTCGACGCGGAAAGCATCGCGCCGGTGATCGCGACCGCGAGCGAGGCGACCATGCCACCCGCCGGGATCAGCGCGAGCTGCGGCCGCCGGACGCGCATCGCGACGATCAAACCGATCACCAGGAACACGCCCGCGGCGACGAAACCACCGAAAGTGGCCTTTTCCCAAGGCGGGATGACCCTGGCCGGGACCAGGAACGGGATCGACGCGGTGTCGGTGCCGTCGTCGAGGCCGAGTTCCCACGGCCCCGGCTGGTCGACCTGCAGCAGTCCGGGATACGAGCCGGGTTTCGCGCCCAGCTGGATCGTGGTTTCGGAGAACGTCGTCCCGGCGGTGGACGCGCGCAGTTTCAGCGTTCCCGGCGCGCTTCCCGCATGCGTGACGACGTCGACGTGCAGCGGACCCGGCGCGATGTCCATCCGCCGCAGCACGACCGTGAGATCACGGGTGCCGAGCGTCTGCGCGACCTGGACGTCCGCCCCGCTCGACACGCCGTCGGCTCGGGCCGTGCCGCCCAACAGCAAGGTGGCCAGCGCGCAGAGCACGAGCACGCGGGCGATGACCAACGGCGCCGCGCGCCGCCCCCTCGGTGAATTCCCCATCCCGCCTGAAGTTAACGACGAGAGCCGGGGAAAGCGTCACGGCGCGGGGTGAACCGAGGTCCCCCGTAAAGGGGACCACGGCCCTTACTTCGATGGGGGTGCCCCCTCGGGGGTGGGGCTGAGGATGAACCGGCCGGCGAGGGCCTTGACCTGGTCACGGGTGTGGGCGGGATGGTCGGCGGCGAGGAAGTGACTGCCGATGGCCATGCAGAAGGCGAGCAGGCTGCGGGCCTCCACCTCGTCCGGATCGGGGCAGAACGTGCTGATCGCGTCCCGCAGGAGCTGCATACGCCGGTTGTCCACCCGGCGCAGGCGCTCGGCGACCTCCGGATCGCGACGGGCCCAGTCGCGGACGGCCAGGTCGATGGGGAGCAGGCGGTCGCCGGAAAAGGTGAGCTGTCCGGCCAGCCGAACCTTGTCCAGGATGTCGCCGCCTTCCTGCTCGATCCGTTCGAAGACGTCGTCGACACACTCTCGTTCCCAGGTGTCCAGCATCGCCGCCAGTAGCTCGTTCCGGTCGGCGAAGTAGCCGTAGAACCCGCCCTTGGTCACGCCGAGGGATTTGGCCATCGCCTCGACGCGCACGGCGTCCACCCCGCCCGCGGCCAACGCCCGCAGTCCCTCTTCGACCCATTTCTCGCGCGGGGTGCGCAGCGCTCCCATGTGTCCTCCACCTCACCTTTCCCTGGTTGTACGGTACCGTACAACCGGTCTAGCCTCTTTGTTGTACGCAACCGTATAACTGGAGGAACGGGGTCGCGCATGATCAAGTCGGCCGGATGGATCATCGTGCTGTGCGGACTGGGCCATACGGTGGGTGCCCTCGTGGAGACGGCCCCGCGGCACGTCGGAAGCTGGTTCGCCTGGGCATTGTGGGAGGCGCCGAACAACGACCCCGTCGCGATGAGCCACCCCGCCGCCGCGTTCTGGTACACGCTGTACAGCTTCGGCCTGCCGCTGCTCCTGATCGGAGTGATCGTCCTGTGGCTGGACCGCCGTGGTCTCACGCCGCCGCCGTTCATCGCCTGGAGCGTGGCGGCGTGGACAGTGGTGGGTACCGTCCTTTCCGGACTTTCGCCTTTGCTGTTCCTGCTGATCGCCGCCGTCCTGCTGCTGGTCGGAGCCCGCCGCGCCGCCCTGCGTACCTAGTGAGGGTCCGCCGGTGAGGCAAGGTTGCGAAAGCCACTTTCGCAACGTTCAAGGTTGCGAAAGTGGCTTTCGCAACCTCCGCAGGGGCTGGGCGTCAGGGGGCGAACGCGCCACCTTCCTCAAGAGTTGCGGGAGCTTCCGGGGCCGGTGGTCCCGCCGAGGAAGCGGTACGCGCGGGGATGGGCGCGGAACCAGACGTTGAGTTTGCCGATCCGGCGCACGAGCGAGGAACGCAACGTCGTGGGCACCAGCCCGCCGAAGAACCGCACCACCGCACGGAAACGGTCGAACCGTCGTTGGTCTCGCTCTGTCCACTGTAGACCGAGTCGAGCACGCAGTGCGGGCGGAAGCGTGCCCCGGATGACGAACATCTGGCCCCGGTACTGCCACCGCCGCGGCCGCTCCCAGCGTTCGTCCGGCAGCCACCGCCACGGTTTCTTCACCGTCCGGATCGTCTCGAACAACGTCGAGATCGTCTCGTTCGGGCCGAAGCCGTCGAGCATTTCCCCGTAGTATCGCTCGAATTCCGGCCAGGTCGGCGGCAGATCCTGCTCGCGCAGGCCGAGGAGCCGTCCGACGTCGCACATCTGCGCGTAGTACTCGTCCAATTCGGGCCGCGTCATCGGAGTTCCGTAGAACCGTTGCGTGTCAACGGGAACCATGACGAGCGTGGCGTGCACCCAGGCGTACGCGTGCGGGTTCAGCGCGCTGTACCGGCGGCCGTCGGTGTCGACACCGGTGAACTCGCGGTGCAGAGCGCGCAGCCTGTCGGCCTCGTACTGGGCGCCGGCCGGTCCGCCGTAGATGTAGATGGACAGCGACGCGGCCGTGCGCATCAGCCGTGTCCACGGATCCTCGACGTAGTCCGAATGGTCGCGCACCCCGGCCGCGACGACCGGATGCGCGACCTGCAACACCAGCACCTGACCGGCCAGCAGCCCGGCCCGGAAGTCGCCGAAGTACTTCCACGCCGCCGTCCCCTTGACGATCGGCGGACCGGTCATGACGCGCCGCGGATGAGCATCATCAACGGCAGGGCCACCGGGACCCCGTCGTCGCCGGTGGCGAGCCTGCGCAACTGCAGCCCGGCGATCAAGGCCACGACCGGACCGGTCAGCCGCTCCGGCGACGGCACCCCGAGCGTCCGCAGGATCACCAGCGCGAGTTCGTCGTAGGCGGCGAAACAGCGTGCGGCCGCGTCCTGCAGTCCGGGATCGCGCGCCGCCTGCAGGTACAGCTCGTGCGCGCCGAGTTCGTCGGTGCCGAACGGGAGTTGCGCGATGACCTGCTCGACGACCGACGCCGCCTCTTCGACGCTCAATCCCTGTTCGCGGTAGGTGTCGACGAACCCCGTCAGCTTCGCCGTCTCCTCCTCGACGAACAGGAGCATCGCCTCGCGCAGCAACGCCGTCTGGCTGGGGAAGTGGTAGGTCAGCGTGCCGAGCGAAACGCCGGCCGCGGTCGCGATCCGGCGGTTGGTCAGTCCGCCGACCCCCTGTTCCCCGACCACCTTGAGCGTGGCGTGGAGGATGGTCTCGCGGGTACTCACCAAGCGGTCTCGGGTTTGCGGTCCTGCCACCGTTCGACCTCTTCCAGTTGCGCGGCCAGCGAGATCAGCCGCTCCTCGGCATGCGAGGGGCCGAGGAGCTGGCCGCCGAGCGGCAGTCCCGCCGGGCTGAGCCCCGCGGGCACGTTGACCCCCGGCCAGCCCAGCACGTTCCACGGCCAAGCGTAGGGGCAGGCGGCGATCATGGCCTGGTCGGTCTGCCAGCCGGTGAGCTTGTCGAAGGTGCCGATCCGCGGCGGCGGGGTCGCGGTCGTCGGGGTGAGCAGGACGTCGACGCGGCCGAACACCGAGCCGATCTGCCGCTGCAGCAACGGTTCCGCCGCGCGGGCGAGCCGGAGCGCGGGGCCGGAGAGCGCCGAGCCCTGCCGCGCGTTGGCCCGGGTGCGCGGGTCGAGCCGGGCCTGATCCGGGACGCGACGGGACCAGTCACGCACGCCGACGAGCGAACGCGGCAGGAAGGTGAGCCCGATCAGCCGGTAGTCCGGTTCGACCTCCACGATCTCGTGGCCGAGTTCGGCGAACCGTTCCGCGAGCCGGACGACGGCCGCGTGCGCGTCCGGGTCGAGCCGGGTTTTCGTTGCGGTGAAAGGGATTCGTGTGGACAGTCCGATGCGCATCCGGCCGGGTTCGCGGCGGGCCGCGGCCTGGAACGCGGTGCCCGTCCCGGCGGCGACGTCGAGCAGCAGGGCCGCGTCGGCCACGGTGCGCGCGAGCGGGCCGACCACGGTCAGGCCGTGGAACAGTTCGCGTTCGGTCGGGATCCGGCCGCGCTGCGGTTTGATCCCGACCAGATCGGTCCACGCGGCCGGGATCCGGATCGACCCGGCCCCGTCGGAACCCAGCGCGGCGGCGATCACCCCCGACGCGATGGCCGCCGCCGCGCCGCCTGAGGAACCGCCCGGCGTGCGCTCGGGGTCCCACGGATTGCGGGTCGCGCCGAACGCCGGGCCTTCGGTGAAAGGCCACTGGCCGAGTTCCGGGGTGTTGGTCTTGCCGATGAGCACCGCGCCGGCGTTCCGGAGCGCGGCGACGGGCGGGGAATCCACCGTCGCGGGGGAGAAGTCTCCTTCGCAGCCGAACGCCGTCGGCAGTCCGGTGACGTCGAGGTCGTCCTTGATGGCGGTGGGGACGCCGAGCAGGGGAGCGGTTTCGCCGTCGGCCAGCCGCCTGTCGGCGTCCTCCGCCTCGCGAAGGGCTTCCTCCGGGCGAAGGCACTTGAAGGCGTTGAGAGTCGGCTGGCTCGCCTCGGCTCGTTCGAGCGCCAGGCGTGTGAGCTCGACAGACGTCGTCACCCCGCTGGCGAGCATCGAGGACTGTTCGGCCAGTCCGGTGAACGCGAGGCGCGAGGGACTCTTTACCGCCGAGGGCCCATCGGCAAGGTCCGGTTTAGAGGTGGTCATGTGTCCCCCCGGCGTTTCTCGTTCGTTCAAACGAACGATACCACCGGGTAGCTTCTCCGGCTTCTCGATCGCGTGCCTCTGGTGTGGTTACGTGACCTTCATGAACCTCGATCGTTTCCCCCGCGTCGACCTCGGCGGTTACCCGACGCCGCTGCATCCGGCACCCCGGCTCGGCGAGGCCCTCGGCCTGCCGAACCTGCTGCTCAAACGGGACGACGTGCATCCGCTGGGTGTCGGCGGGAACAAGCTGCGCAAACTCGAGTTCCTGCTCGGCGCGGCGATCGAGAACGGCGCCGACACGGTGATCACCTTCGGCGCGTTGCAGACGAACCACGGCCGCCAGACCGCCGCGGCCTGCGCGAAGCTCGGGCTGCGCTGCGAGCTCGTGCTCACCGCGAAGGTCCCTCGCGACGGCGACGCGTACGAACGGTCGGGCAACGTCTCACTCGATCACCTCTTCGGCGCGAACGTGCACGTCTGCCGGGACGGCGAGGAGATGGGCAGGACCTACGACCGGCTGATCACCGAGGCCGCGGCCGAGGGCCGGAAGGTGGCCACGTTCCCGGTCGGCGGCTCCGACGCCATCGGTGCGCTCGGCTACGTCGCCGCCGCGCGGGAGATCGCCGCGCAACTCACCGAACTCGGCGTCACCCGGGCCCGGATCGTCGCCCCGCACGCCAGCGGCGGGACGTCGGCCGGCCTCCTCGTCGGGACGGCGGCACTGGACTGGCTGACCCTGGACATCGCCTGCGTCAGCCATCCGGTGGACGAGGCCCTGGACAACCTGGCCGACCTCACCACCGCGGCCTCCGCGCTGCTGGGGAGCACACCGCCGTCACTCGAAGGACTTCACATCGACGACCGCGCGATCGGCCCCGGCTACGGCGTCCCGACCGCGGAAACCTGGGACGCGGTGCGGCTTTTCGGTCGTACGGAAGGGATCGTGCTCGATCCCGTGTACACCGGCAAAGTGGGCGCCGCGCTGCTCGGCTGGGCGGCCAAAGGCCAGTTCGCGGCCGGCGAGCACGTCGTTTTCCTGCACACGGGCGGGCTGCCCGGCCTCTACGGTTACGCCCCGGAATTCGCCGACGCGCTGAGCCGCTGACGCGACCTTCAGCAGCCCGGCGATCAGGACCACGTGCGCCACCAGGGAAAGTCGCTGCGCGACGCCGACCGGCATGACATCGGTCAGGGTCATGAAGAACGGGATGTCGCTCAGCCGCACGAAGATGAAGCTGAGGCCGAAGACGACCAGTCCGATCGCGCTGCCCCAGGCCAGGCGTCCGACCGCCTTGGCCGCGGGGGTGCCGCGAAGGCTGTCGCGCAAGGAGAAACCGGCGGCGGGCAGGCTGAGGAACGCGATGAGGCACGCATACAGGTGGATCTCGCCGCTGACCGGATCCGGGTATTCGGGGTAGCTCGCCGGGAAGATCGCGGCGGCCGCGAGCCCCAGCGACCACAGCACGAACAGCAGTTTCGTGGTGCGGCTGAGCGGGATCCCGGCCGCGGCCAGCGCACCGAGCGCGGTGAGCGAGCCGATGGACAGCGAGAGCACGCTCGCCCCGAGCATGCCCGTGCCGCGGTCGACGTAGGCGTAGCTGGACAGCGTGTCGAACACCGGATTCCGCGAGCTGATCAGATGCAGCACGACCATGGTGAACAACGCCCAGCCGATGGCCGCCGCCGACGCGATCAGCCAAGGTTTGGCCCGCGATCTTTCCCCAGGGAACGTCATACGTTCAGGGTGCGCCGGTGGCCGCGGCTTTTCGATCCGGGAAGCCCCCGGTTCTACCCTGGGGCTACCCCGAACTCGACCAGTACCAGTAGCTGGTCATCGTGCCTTTTCGCGCGCGGCCAGCGCTCGCCGTCGGGGTCGTGTTTCTCCGCCGTGCGGACCGCGTCCAAGACCGCGTCCGGACCACGCTTCCGGCTGATGGCGAGCACTTCCGGCCAATCGAACAGGTCGTATTCGTCGACCCCGATGGCGACGCCGTCCGTGGCCAGCAGCAGCGCTTCGACCTCCGAGCGCGGCCAACTCCGGCGGACGGCCTCGGCGGCCGCCTTCGGTTCCGCTTCGGCGACCCAGAAGCCACCCGGCGCGTTGCGTTTCGCGCGGACGTCGGCACCCGTGCGGAGCTGGCCGCCGTCGCGCAACGAGACCAGCCTGTCGTCGGTGAGCGGATCCGCCCCCGAGGGCCCGAACGCGACGATCGGGCTGTCGGCGAGCACCAGCCCGTCGACGGTCTCGTCGGTCCAGCGCGCGATCGCGACCGTGCTCGACGGCGAATGCCCCGGTTCGAGCCCCTCCCGCCGCGCGACGTCGGCGATCGACTCGGCCAGCAGCACCGTGAGATCGGCCTGCGGCTCCGCGCTCAGCGCCTCCGACAGGCTGTGCACGAGCAGGCTCGCGTACCAGCCGCCGGACGGCAGATCCGGATGCGGCGACGTCGCCCCGTCCAGCACCACCACGGCGTTGCCGAGCACGGCGACATGGTCTTCGGTCGGGCGTGGTGCTCCGTCCGCGCCGACTCCGTCCCTTTCCGCCACCTCGATTTCGGCCATGCCCCGACCCTAACTGTCAACTGGAGTTGACACGATGGGCATGTCAACGTAGGTTGACGTCATGACCGAAGCGACAGACCTGGCCGCGCGAGCGGGCGATCGGGACCCCCGCGTGGGGTTGCGCGCCGTCGCCGCCTTGCGCCGGCTGTTGGAACAACTCGAGGCCGTGCAGGTCCGCAGCGCGCGGGTGCACGGTTGGTCCTGGCAGGAGATCGCCGCCGAGCTGGGGGTCAGCAGGCAAGCGGTCCACAAGAAGTACGGGAGGCATTGATGTTCGAACGCTTCAGTCCTGAAGCCCGCGAAGTCGTCGTCGAGGCTCAGCGCGTCGCGTCGGACGAGGCGTCCGCCAACGTCGACCCGCTGCACCTGCTGACGTCACTCGCCCGGAACACGGAGGTGCTGACCGCGATGGGCTGCCCGGGCGACGAACTGGCCGACGATCTCCGGCGGGTGCGCCGCCGGGGCGGGATGAGCGACGCCGATGTCGAAGCCTTGAGCGGGTTCGGCATCGACGTCGAGCACATCGTCGACCGGGTGGAGCAGACCCACGGCGCCGGGGCGCTGGCCGGCGGAACACGCAGCGGGCGCGGCCACCGGCCCTTCACGCAGGAGGCCAAGAAGGTGCTGGCGCAGACCCTTCGCGAAACCCTCGACGTCGGCGACAAACGCATCGAAGGCGAACACCTCCTCCTCGCGCTGACCGCGATCCCGGGTGTCGCCGCCGACGTCCTCGCCCAGCGCGGCATCGACTACCTCGCCGTCCGCCGGCTGCTTGAGCGACGCCAGGCCAGCTAGCGGCGTTCCCGCCAGACGACCAGCGGCAGGAACGCCTGCGTGAGCGGTCCGATCGCGAGGGCGTAGAGGATCGTGCCGACGCCGACCGTGCCGCCGAGCAGCCAGCCGGCGGCCAGGACGGTGAGTTCGATCAGGGTGCGGACGAGGCGGATCGACTTGCCGGTCTTGGCCGCGAAACCGGTCATCAGGCCGTCGCGGGGGCCAGGGCCGAGGCGGGCGCCGACGTAGATCGCGGCGGCGAGGCCGTTCAGCACGACACCGGCGACGAGGTTGAAGATCTGCCAGCCGAGCACGTGCTGGTCCGGCAGGAAGAGCCGCACGAAATCGACGGTGAGCGAGATGATCACGATGTTGGCGACGGTGCCGATACCGGGCCGCTGACGCAGGGGGATCCACAGCAGGAGTACCGCGACCGACGCGATCGCCGTGACCGTGCCGAAGGTGAGCCCGGTGATCTTCATCAGGCCTTCGTGGAGCACGTCCCATGGGTCGAGGCCGAGGCCCGCCCTGGTCAGCATGGCCATGCTGCCGCCGTAGAGGGCGAGCCCGGCGACGAGCTGGATCGAGCGACGCGTCGTGTCGTGGGTGATGCCGACGGGCTTGAGGTCGAGTGTTTGTGCCACGACTGCACTATCAGGTGTAAGTGGCTTTGCTGACCATGGCCAATCCGCAATAATTGGCCTTATGGAACCGCTGATCCCGCTGACTGGACGCGTTTCGGGGCATAAATTGGCCCTCTTGCTGGGGAGTTGGCGGCAGAGTGGTTCTCGACACGGTGCCGCGGACCTCGCGGCGGCGGTCGAACTGCTGGTCCTCGACGGCAGGCTCCCGCTCGGCACGAAGCTTCCGGCCGAGCGGGAGCTCGCCGACGCGCTGGAGGTCAGCCGCACGCTGATCGGTGCCGCGCTCGACAAACTGCGGGCCGACGGGCTGGTCGCCAGCCGTCGCGGCGCCGGATCGTGGATCGCCTCGCCCGGCGGGCGCGGGCGCGAGCCGTTCGCGCCGTCCGGTGAGGACCTCATCGACCTCGCCCAGGCTTGCCCGCCCGCCATCCCCGGCCTGGTCCCGGCCGTGGACGCCGCTCGGAAGGCGCTGGTCGACCACCTCGGCGACAACGGCTATCACGTGCGCGGCCTGCGGATCCTGCGTGAGCGAATCGCCCGCCGGTACACCGAACGCGGTCTGCCGACGAACGCCGACCAGGTCATGGTCACCAACGGCTCACATCACGCGTTCGTGCAGATCCTGCGGATGCTGGCCGGTCCGGGCGATCGCGTGCTGGTCGAGCAGCCGACGTACCCGAACGCGCTCGAAGCCATCGGCGCCGCACACGCCATCCCGGTGCCCGTGCCGCTGGACCCGGCCACCGGCTGGGACGTCGTCGGGATCGAGGCCGCGCTGCGGCAGGCGGCGCCGAGGCTCGCGTACTTCGTCGTGGACTTCCAGAACCCGACCGGCCTGCGCCTGGACGCGGCCGGACGGGAACGGCTCGCCGCCGCGCTGAGCCGCGCGAGGACCCCGGTGATCATCGACGAGACCCTGGTCGAACTGGACCTGGAAGGCGATCCGGTCGACGGCCCGCCGCCGTTGGGCGCGTTCGCGGGCGATCTCGGCATCACGATCGGCTCGGCGTCGAAGTCGCATTGGGCGGGCTTGCGGCTCGGCTGGATCCGCGCTTCGGAGGACGTCATCGGCAGGCTGGTCGCGGCCCGTTTCGCCGTCGATCTGGGCTCGCCGGTGTTCGAGCAACTGGTGCTCGCCGAACTGCTCGACGACGGCGGGGCCGCGCTGACGTATCGCCGCGAGGAGACGCTGGCCCTGCGTGACGCGCTGACCGGGGCGCTGAACTGGTACTGCCCGGAGTGGACGTTCACCGTGCCGCCGGGCGGGCTTTCGCTGTGGTGCCGGCTGCCGGAGCCGATGAGCACGCGGCTGGCCGTCGCGGCGGCGGGGCACGGGGTGCAGGTGGCGCCGGGCTCGCGCTTCGGCGTCCACGGCGGTTTGGAGCGCTGGCTGCGGCTGCCGTTCGCGCTGCCCGCCGACAGGCTCTTCGAGGCGGTCCGGAGGCTGGGCACGGCCGCCGCCTCGGTCTCCGCGACCCCCGCGACGGTCTCTCCCGTCGCCGTCCAGGTCACCTGACCTCCCGCATTTAGTCCTCTGAATGCGGTAGTTGCGCGAGCAAGTACCGCATCCAGAGGACGAAACGCGGGCGAAAACGGAACAACCGGTGCGCCGGCGGGGCGGCCGATGCTCCAGGGAGGGCATCGGCGCCGCACGACCGGCGCACCGGCTATCCGGCCCGCCCCGGAGCCGAAACTCCGGGACGGGCACCGCGGCGGTTACCCGGCACAGCCCCTCGACGTGCCGGGAACCGCCCGCGGTTCAGGTGGTCTTCGAGCTTGGCCGGCTCCTGCTCGGCGCGGTGAGCAGAAGCCCCCGAAGTCCACCCGGTGCTGGTCCCGGCGCCGCAGGGGCAGCGCGGCGCCGGGGCCGGGATCCGAACCGGCCGGGCGCGGTCGGCCGTTCGGGAAGACAAGGGGATGCCTGAAAGAGGGCAGGCGAAAACGCGACTTATGCCAGGGACTTCAGAGGACGTCGAAAACCGAAGTTGATCTTGGTTTGGACGTGGTTCTCCCCGGCGACCCGGTCAGGTCAGTCGGGGGAGGTGGCGGGAAGCGCGGCTTCCCGTCCGGTGCGCTCGCCTTCGTGGTCGCAGCCGGCTCCGATGAGCTTCAGCTGCGTGGCGGGCATTCCGGAGTCGAGCACGGCGAGCGGCCCGCGGCCACCGCCGGAGTTGTCGTGCCCGGGGTGGGCGTTCGTCGTGGGCGCGAGCGGCGCCACCGGGGTGCTCGGCAGGCCACCGCCACCGCCCGAGCCGCCGCCGTCGCGAGACGCGTGCGTGTCGGACTCGACGGGAGCGGCCGGTTCGGTCTGCTTTTCGAGCTGGACCCGGGTGGGCAGCGTGACGCGGTGGTTCTGGGTGGCCGCCGGAGCGGGCGTCTCGGCCGGGACGAACGGACGCGGGGCCGGGACGACCGGCGCGGGCTCGCTCGGCAGCAGGTTCTTCGCCGGGACCGCGATGGTGACCGATCCGCTGGCGGAATCGCCCGAACCGCCGCCGAAGACCGGGTCGAGCACGTCGCCGACGCCCGGGAGGATCGTCGGCTTACCCGGGTCGGAGGGATCCGGCGTGAGGATCGGCACGACGACCTTCTCACCGATTCCGCCGACGACGCCGGTGACGGTTTCGAGCACTCCGCCGACGGTGTTCGTGACGACGTCGAGGACGCCGCCGATGAGACCGCCCAGCAGGCCGTTGGACGCCTGCGGCTGCGTGTCCTTCGTGGACTTCTCGGCGGGTTCCGAAGAAGTGGTCGACTTCTCCACGGAATTCGCGCTCGAAACGGCTTTGTCCTCGACGGTGGCCTCAAGCTCCTCGCTCGCGGCGGGGGCGGGCTCTTCCGTCTTGGTTTCCGGAGTGGCTTCGGGGGTTTCGGCGGGTTTCTTGGCCTCGACCGTGCCGGAGTCCGAAGTGGACTCGTCCTCGGTAGTCGTTTTCCCGGATTCGGTTTCCTTCGACGGCTGGACGACGGAGGTCTCCGGCGTCGAGTAGGTCGGGGAGGTCGGGGGCGTCGCTTCTTCGGCCGAAGCCGGGGTGCTGAGGACGGCGCTGAGAATCCAGCCGGAAAGCGCGAGACCGCCCGCGAAAAGGATCCGGGCGCCCGCCCTCGACGGCACGAGGCCGCGACGGTGCACGACTGCCGCACCACTCACAGCAACCACCACCGTCCGCGCCTGAAACCCACGTTTTCCGCGTGAGTTCGATCTTGCTTGGGGTCTCTTCCAGTCAGGTCGCAGTTCCCCCGGGGCTGCACCAGTTTTAGCACCGGAGGGGAGTGTTTCACCTCTGCCGCCTCCGATCCAGCCCGTTAGGCGGAACGACGCAACCGGCTCCGGTGCCTGGAGTACCGAAGTTGATCACTCTCGGTATGTGCGCGGCGGCCATCCGGGCACGGGTGGAACTACTCAAATCATGGGTGACCTGACCTTTTCCGGATCCTCGCTGCGGTGTGTGCCGTCGAAGTCGCGTTCGGTGATCGAGCGGGCGGACCTGAGCCGCCGCGAGGGGAGTGTCCGCGATGTGGGACGTGAACGCGGTGTCGGCGGCGGTGTACCGAGCGCTGAAGGCCTACCGGCTGAACGACGCCGACGCGAGGGACATCTGTCAGGAGGCTTGGCTCGAACTGCTCCGCGTGCCGGGCGCGCTGCGTGACGAAGCGAAGCTCCGGGCTTGGCTGACGACCACCGCGCGCCGTCGTGCGCTCCGGTTGATCACCAGGAACAAGCGCGAAACGCCGCAGCCGCCGCCCGGCCCGGAGACGACTCCGGAGGCCGAGGTCGTCCGTGCCGAACGCGACCGCGCGCTCTGGGCGGCGGTCGACCGGTTGCCGGACGTGCACCGGCGGCTGATGTGGCTGCTCGCGCACCGGCCGGAACTGAGCTACGCCCAGCTCGCCGGGGAACTGGGGATCAGTCCGGCCAGTGTGGGCAGGCTGCGAAGACGGTGCCTCGACCGCCTCAGACGTGCGCTCGAAGTCGGCGGGTGGGCTTGACGCTCATCGGACCAATCACTTCAGTTTGCGCAATCGGGTGACCGCTTCGTCGATGACCTCGTTGCGTTTGCAGAACGCGAAACGCAGAAGGTGTTTCCACTCGTCCGGGTGATCGGTGAACACCTTTACGGGCACGGCCGCCACGCCCACCCGTTCGGGGAGCTCCCAGGCAAGCTCCGCGGCGTCCTCGAAGCCGAGCGGGCGGACGTCGACGCAGATGAAGTACGTCCCGGCGGTCGGCCGCACGGCGAAGCCGGCTTCCGCGAGTCCGGCGGCGAGCCGGTCCCGCTTTCCCTGGAGGCTCGTGCGCAGGTCCTCGGCCCACGGCAGTTCGTGGTCCAGCGCGTGGGCGACGGCCGGTTGCAACGGCCCACCCGAGACGAACGTGATGAACTGCTTCGCCGCCTTCACGGCCGCGACGAGCTCGGGGCTCGCGCAGACCCAGCCGATCTTCCAGCCGGTGCAGTTGAACGTCTTGCCGGCACTGGAGATCGAGACCGTGCGCTCCCGCATACCGGGAAAGGTCGCGAGCGGGAAGTGCTCGGCGTCGTCGAACACCAGGTGCTCGTACACCTCGTCGGTGATCGCGATCAGGTCGTGCTCCACGCAGAGCGCGGCGACGGCCTCCAGTTCGGCCCGCGTGAACACGGTTCCGGTCGGGTTGTGCGGCGAGTTGATCAGGATCGCCCTGGTCCTGGGGCTCACCGCGGCGCGGAGGCCCTCGACGTCCAGGGCGAACCGCCCGTCGCGTTCCACCAGCCCGACGACGCGCCGTTCGGCACCCGCCATGGCGACCGCGGCGGCGTAGGAGTCGTAGTACGGCTCGATGACGATGACCTCGTCGCCCGCCTGCGTCAGCGCGATCAGCGACGCCGCGATGGCCTCGGTCGCCCCGGCGGTGACCAGGATCTCCGTGTCGGGGTCGTATTCGACGCCGTAGCGGCGCCGGTGCCGCGCGATCGCCGCGCGCAGTTCCGGCCGTCCCGGCCCCGGCGGGTACTGGTTCGCGCCGCCGAACAGCGCGTTCTTGGCGGCGTCGAGCATTCCGGCGGGGCCGTCGGTGTCGGGAAAACCCTGGCCGAGGTTGACGGCGTCGTGGCGGACGGCCAGTGCCGTCATCTCCGCGAAGATGGTCGACGTGAAGGGCTGGAGGCGGGGTACGAGGACAGGTTCGCGCACGATCAGCCATCCTCACGGACAATGGCCGTGTGGAGCAACTGACGCCCGCCAAGGTGACCCCAGCCGATCCGCCCGGTGGACTCGCCGCCGAGGAGGCCAAACGCCTCGGCCTGCGCAAGATGAAAATGGTCGCGCTGTCGTTCCTGCTGGGTGCGACGGTGGTCTTCCTGCTGGCCGGCTGGGCGCAGTCCGCCGGCTGGCCGGGATGGGTCGGCTACGTCCGTGCCGCCGCCGAAGCCGGGATGGTCGGCGCGCTGGCCGACTGGTTCGCGGTGACCGCGTTGTTCCGGCATCCGCTCGGGATCAAGATCCCGCATACGGCGATCATCCCGAACAAGAAGGACGCGCTGGGCAGCAGTCTCGGTGACTTCGTCGGCTCGAACTTCCTGTCCGAGTCCGTCGTCCGCGACAAGCTGAGCCGGGTCGAGGTCTCGAAGCGGCTCGGCGGCTGGCTCTCGCAGCCGGAGAACGCCGAGCGCGTGACGTCCGAGCTGGCCACTGTCGTGCGCGCGGCCGTACGGGTCCTCCGTGACGAAGACGTCCAGGCGATCATGGAACAGGCCGTGGTCCGGCGGATCGTGGACAAGCCGTGGGGGCCGCCGCTGGGCAAGATCCTGGCAGGCGTGTTCGCCGACGGGGCGCACCACAAACTCGTCGACCTGATGTGCGACCGCGGCTACGAATGGGTGCGGGACAACCACACGACGATGCTGCGCGTGGTCTCGGACCGCGCGCCCAGCTGGTCGCCGAAGTTCGTCGACGAGATGCTCGCGGACAAGGTCTACGGCGAGGTGCTTTCGTTCGCGTGGGCGGTGAAGACCGACGTCAACCACCCCATGCGGCTGGCGCTGGACAAGTTCCTCGGCGAGTTCGCCCAGGACCTGCAGACCAACCCCGAGGTGATGGCGCGCGCCGAAGCGGTCAAGTCCCAGATGCTGGGGCACGACGAGGTGCAGAAGCTGATCGGCTCGGCCTGGGCGACGGCCAAGGAGATGCTGCTCAACGCCGCCGAAGACCCGTCGAGCGAACTGCGTCGCCGGGTGCGGACCGGCCTCGAGGCCCTGGGCGAGCGCCTGGTCTCCGACGACCACATCCGGTCCAAGGTGGACAACTGGGTCGAGGGGGCGGCGACCTACCTGGTCACCAACTACTCCCAGGAGATCACCACGATCATCACCGACACCGTCGAACGCTGGGACGCCGAGGAGACCTCGCGCAAGATCGAGCTCCAGGTGGGCCGGGATCTGCAGTTCATCCGGATCAACGGCACGGTGGTCGGCGCGCTCGCCGGACTGGTCATCTACGCGATCGCGCAGCTGCTCTTTTGAGCGGGAAACGCCTATACCACACTCCGGAGGCCTCGCCGGGAGTTGTCCACAGGAAGTGGAGTCATCCCCAGGGTTATCCACAGCATTTCACGTTTTTGGCCTAACGCTGTGCACAACCCCTGGGGGTAACTCGGGGGTGGGTGACCCCAGAAGTTGTGGTGCGGGGGCGGTGAGGACTCGCCCTCCGCGCCGCTCAGGTCGAGACGTCCGCCGTTCGCGCCCGCCAGGCCCGCGCCTTCTCCCGGTTCCCGCAAGACCGCATCGAGCACCACGTCCGCGACCGGTTCCGCGATTCGTCGTAGAAGGCCCAGAGGCAGTCGTCGGCCGGGCAGATCTTGAGGCGGATCCACTCGCCGAGCACGGCCAGCCGGGTCGAGGCCGCCATCACCGCTTCTCTGGCCGTTTCCGAGACCAGGAGCGGGCCTTCGGGGCCGAGGACGATCTCCGCGGGCGCGCGCAGGCCCAGCCGGGGCAGCCGCGGATCGCCGATCGCCGCGCGCAGCGCGTCCCGGGTTTCGCGGGCGGCCGCGGGAGTATCCGCTCGCAGCCGGTGTTCGTGGGCCCAGCGTTGCCAGGTCTCCAGATCGTCCAGGAGGTCGGTGCCGCGTTCGACGTTCACCGTATTCAGAAACTCGACCACCAGGGACGCGTCGGTGTTCACCTCGCCCAGTGTACGGGCGAGACCGGTTGTCATCGGCCGCGATAACCCACATACTCGGTTCACTGGTTACTCGATCTTTCTGGAGGCTGAACCATGGGTGCGGTACCGACCTTCGGCGCGGTGGCCCTCGACTGCCCGGACCCGGTCGCGCTGGCGGAGTTCTACCGCGAGCTGCTCGACTGGGAAGCCGCGGAAGTCGCCGAGGACGGCCATTGGGTGACGCTGCGGAATCCGCGGGGCGGTGCGCGGCTCTCGTTCCAGCGGGTTCCGGACTACCGGCCGCCCGCGTGGCCGTCGGCGGAGAACCCGCAGCAGGCGCATGTCGATCTCGACGTCACCGACCTCGAAGCGGGCCACGTGCGCGCGCTCGCCATCGGCGCGAAGCTGCTCGACGACACCCCGAAGGACTTCCGGGTGTACGCGGATCCGGCCGGTCATCCGTTTTGTCTGTGTGCCTGCTGACCTCGGACGCGAAAAATGCGTAATCTCTGATACGTGATTTGTCCGAAGTGCCAGAACGCCATGAAGACCGTCGACAAGAACGGTATCCACATCGACCAGTGCCAGGGATGCCGCGGCATCTTCCTGGACCGGGGCGAGCTGGAAGCCATCGCCGGTGCCGAGAGCTCGTACTACGGGGGGCACCAGCCTCCGCCGTACCAGGGAGGTGGACACGCGCCGGCCCCGCACTACGGCCGCCCGGACTCGCCGCGCCCGCACCGCGGCGGTTACGCCGACTCGCCCAAGGGCTACCGGGATTCACCGAAGGGCTACCGCGGTGGCGGCTACGGCCGCTCGGATTCCCCGCACGCGTACGGCCACAAGCGTCGTAAGGGCGGCTTCCTCGAAGGCCTCTTCGACTGACCGTGGTCCTCGATCTCAAGATCTGCCCGGCCTGCGGCGATCGTGCCGAACGGCCACAAGTCGAGAGCGGGCTGCTGGTGTGCGCGGAATGCGCGCACCGGTGGCCGTTCCGGCGGCTCCCGCTGTTCGCGCTGACCGGGCCGAGCGGAGCGGGTAAATCGACGGTCGGGCCGCGGCTGGCTCAGCGGCTCGGCGATCTCGCGCTCGTGGTCGAGCAGGACGTGCTGTGGACCGGGGCGTTGCGTGACGACGTCCCCGGCCATCCCGCGTTCCGGTCGACCTGGCTGCGGATGGCCGCGATGCTGCACCAGAACGGGCGGCCGGTCGTGCTCTGCGGCACCGTCGCGCCGCCCGAGTTCGAGCAGTTGCCCGAGCGCGTCTTCTTCTCCGACATCCACTACCTGGCGCTCGTCAGCGAGCCGGACGCGCTCCGCAAACGCTTGCTGGCGCGGCCCGCCTGGCGTGAGTGGGACGAGGAGCGCGTCGAGGAGATGCTGGAGTTCAACGAGTGGCTGCAGGCCGAAGCGCCGTCGCTGCGGCCGCCGGTCTCCTTGTTCGACACCACCCATGTGCCGGTGGACGTCGCCGTCGACCACGTCGAGAGGTGGGTCCGGGGCCTGCTCGGGAGAGAGTCGTGAGTGATAAGGGTCGTTCTAATGAGCAGAAAGGCAAAGGTGGCGTGTTCTGCCGGTCGCCCGCACGCCGACCTCGGGTGTTGCGAAAGCCACTTTCGCAACGTTGAAGGTTGCGAAAGTGGCTTTCGCAACACCCGGGACTCCGCCGCCCACGAGGACCGCAAGACCCGCGTCGAAGGGGACCTTCCCCTCACGACACCTTTGCCTTACCCCTCAATAACCCTCCTCATCACTCACGACCCGGTCAGTCCGCTGGAGACCCGGCCACACCGCATAACGGCCAGGTGGGGCCCTCGGGCGAATCCAGCCAGATCACCTGGTCTTCGCCGTCGAGGCTGAGCCCGAACCGGTCTCGCCATGGCTGACCGAGGTCCAGCCATTCCTCCTGCGCGCGCTCGACGCGTTCCCAGAGCCGCCGCGGCCCGCCTTCCGCGACTTCGAACTCGCGGCCTCTTCGCCGATGCCGGACCCAGGAGCCGTCGGGGTGGACGAGGGCGGTGTTCTCTCCGTCTCGCAACGCCGAAACCCCGGGGAGTTGCAGCCCGGCGAAGAACTCGAAGCGGCTGCGGACCTCGGTGATGGCACCGATCGGGAGTGACGTCGTCCGCCAGTCGAGGTCGCTGTCGGGCAGCTTCGACGGTTTGAGCCGGTGCGCGCGCAGCGGCATGAACCGGCCGTCCCTGGCGAGGACGCGGCCGTGTCCCGTCGCGCCCTCGCCCGCGACGATCCGGACGAGTCCGCCGCCGATCGGCCGGTTCAGCGTGGTGACGATCAGTCCGCCCGGCACCGTCTGCTCCAGCCACGCGGGCGGGATCGACGACACCGAACAAGTGCAGAGGACCCGGTCGTAGAGCACGCCCACCGGGAAACCCTCGGCGCCGTCGGCCGCGACGCAGGAAGGCGCGTACCCGGCCTCCGCGAGCCGCTTGCGCGCGGCGTCCACCAGTTCCGGGTCGATGTCCACTGTGTACACGAGCCCGGAGCCGAGCCGCTGGCACAGCAGGGCGGCGTTGTAGCCGGTGCCCGTGCCGATCTCCAGTACGCGATGTCCGTCGGCGACCCGGAGCTCTTCGAGCATGATCGCCATGATCGAAGGCTGGCTCGAAGAACTCGTCGGTGTCCCCGGTTGCGCGCCCAGATACCGCGCCCGTTCCCAGAGCCCGGAATCGTCGTCGAGCTGGATGACGAGCACGTCGGGGGAGTAGGCGCGCACCAGCCAGCCGTCGTCGCCGTTCTGGACCGCGGCCCAGCCGTTGGCCGCCGGGACGAAGAATCGCGGCAGGAAGACGTGCCGGGGCACGGTGCGGAACGCGGTCATCCAGCGCGCGTCGTGCAGCACGCCTTCGGCGAGCAGATGCTCGACGAGGCGCCGCCGTAGCCGCGTCGCGCTCGACATCCCTCCACCGTAGCGGGTGAGCACCAACACACCCGATGGTTGCAAGCAGAGTGCTTGCAATAGCTAGCACTCGCGCGTAGCGTTGAAGACGTCGCGAGGAGGTGACCGATGTCAGACACCAACCGGGATCAGCCCACATCGGGCGGACCGATGGAGAAGGTCGCGGACATCGCTTCCGACATCGGCGAGTACATCCGCCAGCAGCGCAGCACGGCGAAGATCTCCTTGCGGCAGCTGTCGAAACTCGCCGGCGTGTCCAATCCGTACCTCAGTCAGATCGAGCGCGGGGTCCGCAAACCCAGCGCGGAGATCCTGCAGCAGATCGCCAAGGGCCTGCGTATTTCGGCCGAGGCGCTCTACGTGCAAGCGGGAATCCTCGATCTGCCCACGGGCGGCCCGGTCGGCGATTCGATCCGCGCCGACGCGGAGCTGACCGAGCGGCAGAAGCAGGTCCTGCTCGACGTCTACGAATCGTTCCGCCGCGAGAACGCCGCCGCCAAGCCCGAACAGGCGGAAACCACAGACCAAGAAGCCGAATCCAAGGAGTCAGCATGACCACGGCCACGAAGACCGACCGCAAGCACACCGCCCTCGACCAGGTCCGCACGCCGCTGCTGGCCGCGCTGGGCGCCGGGAACCTCGCCGGACAGGCCGTCATCGACGCCGTCGGCAAGGCCCGCGAGAAGGTCGTCGAGAGCAGCGAGACCGCCCGCAAGAACATCGAAGAGATCCCGCACGACGTCGAGGGCCTTCGCGAGAAGCTGGACCCGGCCGAGCTGCGCAAGGTCATCGACGAGTACACCGAGGCCGCGCTGAAGCTGTACAACAAGCTGGCCGAGTCCGGTGAGCAGGCGTGGGACAAGATCGCCGCGCAGCCGCAGGTCAAGAAGGCCATCGAGCAGCTCGAGGACGCGCTGACCACCGCGCAGGACCGCGTCGAAGGCGCCACCACCGACGCCCGCGAGCGCATCGACACCGTGCTCGGCAAGGTCACCAAGGGCACCCGCTCGGTGGGCGAGAAGACCGCCCGCAAGGTCACCGAGGTCGCCGGCGAGATCGCCGACGAGGTCGAGGAGATCGGTGACGACCTCGCGCACGAGACCCGCTCCGCTTCGCGCAAGGTCGCCAACAAGACCGCGCCGAAGACCGTGACCCCGGCGCGCCGCACCACCACCGGCCCGGCCGCCAAGAAGCCGGCCACCGCGCCGAAGACGACCGAGAAGTAAGGTCCGCGTGAACCCCAGGGCCCCTGGTACCGGCTTCGGTACCAGGGGCCCGGGTCATTCGCCCGGTTTGACGTAAGCTGACTTCGTGTTCGTTGCCACCTGGATCCTCTTCGCCATCCACTGGGGCGGCGCATTCACCGGCCTCTTCGCGTTCGTACACGCGCTTCTCCAGCGTGCCGACGCGTATTCGGCCGCCGATCGCAAGACCAAACCCATCTGGATGCTCATCACCGGCGGGTCCACCGCGGTGCTGACCATCTTCGAGTTCTACGGCGGCGGCATGATCCTGTGGCTGCCCGCCCTGGTCGCGGTCCTGGTCTATCTCGTGGACGTCCGCCCCAAGCTCATCGAGGTCCAGCGCGGCGGCCGTAGCTGGTGATTAGGGTGGCGGTGTGACCACCTGGACCATCGCCGGAAGCCTCACCGTCGTCCCCGCGCCCTCGCGTACGGACCTCCTCGCCGAGCCCGTCGCCAAGGCACTCGCCGCTCTCTCCGATCCCGACGCCGTGGGTGTCGCCGAGATCGATGCCGAACTCGCCGACACCGCCGCCTTCTGCGAGGCGTACGGCTCCCCTCTGACGGCCTCCGCGAACTGTGTCGTCGTCGCCGGCAAACGCGCCGGTGAGGTCCGGTTCGCCGCCGCGCTCATCCTCGCCACCACTCGCGCCGACGTGAACGGCGTGATCAAACGCCGTCTCGACGTCCGCAAGGCGTCTTTCGCCCCGATGGACGAGGCCGTCGCGATCACCGGCATGGAGTACGGCGGCATCACGCCGGTCGGCCTGCCCGAAGCGTGGCCGATCCTGATCGACCAGCGCGTCGCGGACGCGCCCGAACTCGTCATCGGCAGTGGTATCCGCGGCAGCAAACTCCTGATCTCGGGTTCGGCGCTCGCGTCCCTGCCCGGTGCCGAGGTGATCGACGGCCTGGCGCGCCCCGTCGAGTGAGACTGTCCACAAAGGACTTCGCGCTGGATTCGGCGTTCGACGCCGGATTCCTCGAAATCGACCCCGTGTTGCTGGCGCGGGTGGGCGAGAACCGCGCCCGTATCCTCGACGCGCTGACCGACCGTCCGGTCTACGGCGTCAACACCGGTATGGGACGGCTCGCCGGGGTTCCGTTGGCGGGCTCTGCCGATCAGCAGCGGAACCTGCTGATCGGCCGTGCCGTCGGCGGTCCGCCGTGGCTTTCGGCGGAGGAGGTGCGCCGGCTTCTCCTGGTGCGCCTGCGGGATCTGCTCGCGCCGGAGGCGGGCGCGAGCCCGGACCTGGTGACGTTCCTCGTCGACAGGCTGAACGAGGGATTCACCCCCGCCGTGCCGAGGGCGGGGCTGGGCAGCGCGGGCGAGATCATCCCGCTGGCGCACGCCTTCCAGACCTTCCTCGGGGTCGGGACCGTCCTGGTCGACGGCGTCGAAACCCCTGCCGCGGAGGTGCTGGCGAAGCCGTACGAGCTGGGCCTCAAAGAAGGCGCGACGCTCATCCAGGGCTCGCCGCTTGCCGAGACGCTGGCCGCCTTCGCGCTGACCGACGTGCGGCGCTTGGCCCGCCTGCAGACGCTGACCGCGGCGATCGCCATCGACGTACTCGGTGCGCCGCAGGCGATTTATCGACCCGCGCTGGCCGGTGACGACCAGGTCCTGCGTGCGGTGCTGTTCGACTTGGGCGGGCTGATCCACGGTTCCGTCGAGCGTCCGGGCGTCGTGCAGGCGCCGGTCTCGGTACGCGTCGCTCCCCGCGCGATCGCCCATCTGACGCGGATCGCCGACGATCTCGACGACGTCCTGCGACGCTCGATGCCGACGGATTCTCCCGCCTTCCTCGACGGCGAATTCGTTTCCACGACGGGCTTCCACGCCGTCGAACTCGGTTTGCGGATGGACGCGGCGACGGCGGCGCTGGTGCATCTCGGCGAGGTGAGCGTCCAGCGGACGCACCGGTTGCTGGACGAACGGTTCAGCGGACTACCCGCGCAATTGGCGGTGGATCCGGGGCCGCAGGCCGGGCTGGTTCCGCTGCACAAACGCGCGGCGGGGGAACTGCACGCACTGCGGCGGCTGGTCACACCGGCGACCTTGGGTTCCGTCGACACTTCCGCCGGGCAGGAGGACGTGCAGGCGTTCGCCTGGGCGGCGGGGAATCAGCTTCGGGACGCGTGCGCGCGGATGTTCGCCATCACGGCCTGCGAGCTGATCACCGGGTCGCAGGCGCGGTGGCTGGCGTCCGGGAAAGGGCCGGCCGGGCTTCGGGATACCTACGAATGGCTCGGTTCGCTGGTTCCGCCGATGGCGGTGGACCGATCTCTGGGACCCGAGGTGACGACGCTCGTCGCGGCGTTGCGGAACGCTGTCCCGAATTGATCGACCAGCTGTTCGCTCGTTTGCTTTTTCTGACAAGAATTCCGGTTCCACGATCGCCGTTCATCCCCGGTCGTTACTCCTCGAATGTCGTAATGACCTTGAGGTCGAGGCTCCCTTAACGTGAGCGGTCCGCGTGTTCCATGAAGGGGGAGAACATGAACTATCGAAGACGTGGTCGCGTCGTGCTCGGAATCTCCATGGCGGCCCTCGCCGTCGCTTCACTGGTGAGCGTGGCGCAGGCCGCCGCCCTCGCCACCCCGCTGGAGATCTTCCGGGAACTGCCCGCGAGCGCCGCTCTGCCGCAGGACGTGGACCTGCGGACCGTGAAACCCGTGTCGGTCGATGGGGCGGCCGAACGTCCGATGGACGTCTCGGCGACCGACGTCAACACCCCCGCGCCGATCACTTTCAACGAATGCGCGCCCAACCGGCAGAATCCGCTGGGCGGAGTCTTCAAGAATCCGTTTTCCACCTGTCAGATCACCGATATGCGCTATCAGCGGTACGCCTGCCCGGAGTCGACCTGCCCGGTGGTCGCCAGTGCGAGCGCCCGCGTGATCGTCATCCGGAACATGCAACCGTCGCAGCGTCGCGTCGTGATCGGCCATCAGGTGGTCATGTTCACCTACACCGGAATGCCCGACACCACGCGATTCGGCATCGACCTGACCTGCGGGGCCAAGTACGCCACCGGAACCGCGAACTGCGACGTGCCGGAAGCCGAGGTCACGAAGAGCATCGCGGACTGGATCGCCGAACCGACCGAACTCAACGTCTTCACGATGCGGGGCGAGGATGTCCCCAATCCCGCGGATCCGCCGAAGATCCAGGCCGAGAAGCGAACCTGGTACACCTTGGGTCGCTCGCTGTTCTTCGAGGGAGAGCCGGGTGAGACGGCCAGGTTGGACGCGCCGTCGCTGTCGTCGAGTGCGCGATGCGACGTCGCCGGGTACGCCTACGGCAGCAAGTGCGTGTTCCCCGGAACCCACACCTTCGTCGTCGACCTGCGGGAGCCGAAGATCGCGGAGTCCGGCCAGCTGGTGAACGCCGCGATGACGAATTTCGCCACCACCTACCCCGGTCCGCTCGAAGGACGTTTCGTCGCGGGGAAGAACTCCGCGAACAGCGCGCTGCGTACTTACCCGGTCACACGGATCCACCACGACCAGGCCACGGTGGACGCGAACAAGGCGGTCGCCGAACAGGCCTGCGCCACGCGGTCGGGCCCGAACTGGCGGACCCGGCCGGACGGCGGCACCAACGAATGCGCCGTTTACCCCTTCAACAGCACGAAGGACGGGGCGAACTTCTCGCCGGGAACCTCGGAAGGCGCGTCGTTCGCGGTGAAGCCGGTACTCAAGGCCGACTACGACAAGCTGGAAGAGACGCTGCGGATCTTCCTCGGCGAGAGCCACATTCTCGACGGTGACCAGTATTGGGTCTGGGCACGGGCCTAGCTCTCACGGCCGCCTCGACCCAGTGAGGTCCGCCGGGCAAGGTGTTGCGAAAGCCACTTTCACAACCTTCAACGTTGCGAAAGTGGCTTTCGCAACACCATCCCCTGACGGACCGCAGGTGTCCGGGGCCGCGAATCGGCGCGGCTTCAGGATTGGACCTCCGCGCGGGACTGGATCGCCAGCCCGCGCGGAGTCACCACCCGGGTGATGAGCGCGAACACGGCCTCGCACACCAGAGCCAGGACGACGACGGCGATCCCGCCGGCCAGGATCTCGCCGTGGCCCGGATCCCCGAGCGCGAAACCGTCCACAATGTACCGTCCGAGTCCGCCGCCGTCGTTGACGATCGCGCCGATCGCGACGGTCGCCACCAGTTGCAGGAAGGCGACGCGGGCACCCGCGAGGATGACCGGCGACGCCAGCGGCAACTCCAGGCGCAGCATGATCTGCCACTCCCGGTAACCGGTTCCGCGTGCGGCGTCGACGGTCTCCTGCTCCAGCTGGATGACGCCGGCGTAGGTGTTGGTGAACAACGGCGGCAGCGCCAAGGCCACCAACGCGAGCATCAGCGGCCAGAACGTCGTATCGACTTCGAGCCGGGAAGCCAGGAACCAGAACAGGATCACCAACCCGAAGCTGGGGATCGCGCGGCCGATGTTGACCGCGCTCGTAGCGAGGAACTGCGCGCGCCGGTAATGCGCGAGCCACAACGCGGGCGGGATGGTCAGCACGGCCGAAATCACCAGTGCCACCAAGGAGAACTGGAGATGCTCGACCGTCCGATACGGAATGCCCGCCGGGTCGGTCCAGCTCCAGCGATTCGGTTCGCCGAGCCACTCGAGGGTCTGATCGATGATGCTCATCGCGACGCCGCCTTCCGCGACCACGGCGCGAGCGCGCGCCCACCGAGCCACAGCAGCAGGTCCACCACGACGGCGAGCACCACGGAAAGCCCGACGCCGACGATGATCGACGTCGGGTTCGGCGTCGCGGTCTGGATTCCGTTACGGATGAAGTAGCCGAGCCCGCCCTTGCCGAGCATCGAAGTCACCGTGACGAGCCCGATCGTGGTCACCGCCGCGACCCGCAGGCCCGCGATCACCACCGGCAGCGCGAGCGGGAGTTCGACCTGCCACAGCAACCGCGAACGCGTGAAGCCCATGCCTATCGCGGCTTCGCGGACTTCCTTGGGCACCTGTTCCACGCCGGTGACGATGTTGCGGATCAGGATCAGCAACGTGTAGGTCGCCAACGGGATCACAGCGGTGGTGAAGGACGTCAGCCCGGTGAAGGGCACGAGTACGGCGAAGGCGCCGAGACTCGGGATGACGTACAGCGAACCGGCGGTGCTCAGCGCGAGGACGTAGAACCACCGGCGACGCAGCGAAACCACCGAAACACCGATGGACACCACCAAACCGATGGCGAGCGCCGCCGCGGTCAACGTGATGTGTTCGTTCAGCCGTTCCAGGATCTCGTCGAAGTGGCGGTCCACCCACCGCCATTCGAACAGCGGCCGCCCGCCTTGGGCGGGTACGGGGAACACGGAAGAGGCTCGCACCGGCAGACCTTACCCCGATCGGGCGGTGCGATTCCGTTCTCTGAGAGCACACGGGGCGGAACTCTCAAAATGTGGATTCTGTCGGAGCCCCGGATTACTGTCCAAGCTCTGTTCGAGTCATAGGAGTGTGTGCACGTGCGCTGGACACGGAATGTTCGAGTGGGCGCGGTGCTCGCCGCCGCCGTCCTCGGTATGACCGCCTGCGGGGGAGGCGACGAGGCAGCGGCTCCGGCCGCGCAGAGCAAAGGCGGGGCGCCGATCGTCGTCGCGTCGTTCAACTTCACCGACAGCCTGATCCTCGCCGAGCTCTACGCGAACGCGCTGGAGGCCAAGGGCTACCCGATCACCCGCAAGCTGAACCTCGGTTCGCGCGAGCTGATCTACCCGGCGCTGAAGTCCGGCGAGCTCCAGTTCATCCCGGAGTACCAGGGCGCCGCCATCACCACCGGTTTCGGCAAGGACGCCGCGAAGGACGCGGCCGGCGAGCACGAGCAGCTCAAGAAGCTGTTCGAGCCCGAGGGCATCGGCCTGCTGGACTACTCGCCGGCGGAGGACAAGAACACCTACATCGTGAAGGCCGACCTCGCCAAGGAGAAGGGCCTCGCGAAGATCAGCGACCTCGCCAAGGTCGACAACGTCATCGTCGCGGGCGGCCCGGAGTGCGAGAAGCGGCTTCCCTGCTTCAAGGGCTTCACCGACGTCTACAAGCTGAAGGCCACCTTCCAGACCGTGCAGGAGGCCGGCCCGCGCGTCGAGCAGCTGCGGTCCGGCAAGGTCACCGTCATCCCGGTCGACTCGGTGAGCCCGCTCGTCGGCGACCCGCAGTTCGTGGCGCTGGAGGACGACCTCGGCATCGTGCCGACCGAGAACGTGGTGCCCGCGGTGAACAAGAAGGTCCTCGACGAGCGCGGCGCCGACTTCGCGGCCCTCGTCAACTCCGTGAGCAAGGCGCTCGACACCGTCCAGCTGCGTGAGCTGAACAAGCGCGTCGACTCGGACGGCGAGAAGCCCGCCGACGTCGCGAAGGACTGGCTGAAGGAAAAGAGCCTCATCTAGTCCTTCCCCAGGTGCTATGAACGGCCCGTTACTTGCAAAATTTGCCAGTAACGGGCCGTTCATTGCGTCTCGGGGCGGGGGCGGCCGCGCCCGTCGAGCGGTCCGGTGGAATCGTGGGCGCTGTCGTTGCACACGGGTGAAAGGGAGTGGGATGGGAAAGGTCACGGCCATCGCGGAGCGCACCATCGAGGCGCCGGCCGACAAGGTCAGGGCGCTCGTCGCGGACTACGCCGAAACCCGCCCGAAGCTGCTGACGGAGCACTACCGCGACTACGAGGTCACCGAAGGCGGCGTCGGCGCGGGCACGAAGGCGAGCTGGAAGCTGCAGGCGACCTCGAAGCGCGTACGCGACGTCGCCGCGACGGTCACCGAGCCGTCCGAAGGCACTCTCGTCGAGACGGACGCGAACTCCAGCATGGTCACCACGTGGACCGTGCGCGAGGTGCCGGACGGCAGCCTCGTCCGGATCGAGACGACGTGGGACGGCGCGGGCGGCATCGGCGGCTTCTTCGAGAAGACCTTCGCGCCCGGCGGCCTCAAGAAGATCTACGAAGGCGTTCTCGGCAAGCTCGCCGAACTGGTCTAGCTGTAGCGCTCGCCACAATCGGAATGGGCGCCCCGGTTAGCTCGTTGTACCCGACGTGAATACGGGGCGAACGCCCCGCTTGTGGTTCGCAACAGACTTGGAGTACCCCTCGTGAACGCAACCGAGATCCGGCTCGCCTCCCGTCCGCACGGTGTCCCGACACTCGAGAACTTCGAGATCGCGGACGTCGAGATCCCGACACCGGGTGAAGGGCAGATCCTGGTCCGCAACCAGGTGCTGAGCGTGGACCCGTACATGCGCGGCCGGATGAGCAGCGCGAAGTCCTACGCCGAGCCGTACGAGGTCGGCAAGGTCATGCACGGCGGCGCGGTCGGTGAAGTGATCGAGTCCACCGTGGACGACTTCGCACCGGGCGACATCGTGCTGCACGGCCTGGGCTGGCGTTCCCACGCCGTCGTCGCCGCCAAGCACGCGGTGAAGGTCGACCCCGAAGCCGCGCCGGTGACGGCGTACCTCGGCGTCCTCGGCATGACCGGGCTCACCGCGTACGCCGGGCTGCTTGACGTCGCGGAGTTCAAGGAGGGCGACACCGTCTTCGTGTCCGGCGCGGCCGGCGCGGTCGGTTCCGTCGTCGGCCAGCTGGCGAAGCTGAAGGGCGCGAAGCGGGTCATCGGCAGCGCGGGCACGGACGAGAAGGTCAAGTGGCTGACCGACGAGCTGGGCTTCGACGCGGCGTTCAACTACAAGGACGCCCCGGTCATCGAGCAGCTTCGCGCGGCCGCGCCCGAGGGCATCGACGTGTACTTCGACAACGTCGGCGGCGACCACCTGGAAGCGGCCATCGACTCGATCAACCTGCACGGCCGGATGGCGATCTGCGGGATGATCTCGGTCTACAACAACACCGAACCCGCCGCGGCACCGCGCAACCTCGCGTCGATCATCGCGAAGCGGTTCAC
This sequence comes from Amycolatopsis pittospori, assembly GCF_013870525.1. Lineage (GTDB taxonomy): Bacteria > Actinomycetota > Actinomycetes > Mycobacteriales > Pseudonocardiaceae > Amycolatopsis > Amycolatopsis pittospori. Next base: position 17,029 of record NZ_JACBXD010000042.1, on the reverse strand, counting down.
CATGCGCGGCATGCTCGTGGGCGACCACTTCGCGCTGCAGCCGCAGTTCGTCAAGGAGGTCGCGCCGCTGGTCGCCTCCGGCGAGCTGAAGTACTCCGAGACCATTGTGGACGGTATCCGCAACGCGCCGCAGGCCTTCCTGGACCTGCTGGGCGGCGCGAACACCGGCAAGATGCTGGTCCGCGTCTGACGCCTCCCGTAAGTGCTATGAACGGCCCGTTACTTGCAAAATTTGCAAGTAACGGGCCGTTCATAGCACGCGGCGGCGCTCAGTACTGCGTCGTGAGCGCGCCCTCGGTCAAGGCGGCGTCCAGCGCCTCCGCCGTGACGTCCAGCTTCATCTGGTCACGGAACATCTGCCCGGCGCTCGGGATGCCGGAGCGGTCCGGCCAGGTTTCCGGCTTCCACAGCGAGGACCGCAGGAACGCCTTGGCGCAGTGCAGGTACAGCTCCTGGACCTCCAGCATGATCGCCAGCCGAGGTCGCTTGCCCTTGACCACGAGGTCGTCGAAGAACGGCGCGTCCGCGACCAGTTTCGCGCGGCCGTTGATCCGGAGCGTCTCGTTCATACCCGGCACGAGGAACAGCAGTCCGGCGTGCGGGTTCTCGAGGATGTTGGTCTGGCTGTCGAGCAGTTTGTTGCCGGGCCGGTCGGCCAGCACCAGCGTCTTCTCGTCGAGCACCAGCACCGAACCGGCCGGGTCGCCGCGCGGGGAGACGTCGCAGGTCCCGTCGGACGAAGCCGTCGCCAGCAGATAGAACGGCGAGTGCTCGATCACCGTGCGCGCGTGCGGGTCGATCCGGGAGAGGATCTTCCCCTTGGTCGTGTCCTTCGCGTGGCCCAGGTGCTCGCGCAGCGCTTCCCGCGTCTCGATCACCGTGATCTCTGAGGTCCCCATGACCCCAGTGAACCACTAGAAGACGACGGTTCGGTTCCCGTGCACCAGCACGCGGCCCTCGAGGTGCCACCGCAGTCCACGCGCCAGCGTCACCTTCTCGATGTCGCGGCCCTTGCGGACCATGTCCTCGACCGAGTCGCCGTGGTCGACGCGGATGACGTCCTGGTCGACGATCGGCCCCGCGTCGAGGTCGGCGGTGACGTAATGGCAGGTCGCGCCGATGAGCTTGACGCCCCGCGCGTGGGCCTGGTGGTACGGCCGCGCGCCGACGAACGACGGCAGGAAGCTGTGGTGGATGTTGAGCGCCCGCCCGGCCCAGGCCTCGCACAGCTCCGCGGGCAGGACCTGCATGAACCGGGCGAGGACGACGGCGTGCGGGTCGTGCTCGTCGACCAGTTTCCGCACCTCGGCGAAGGCGGACGCCTTGGCTTCCGCGGCGCCGGCGGGGAACGGGACGTGGTGGAACGGGATGCCGTGGGCGCGGGTGATGTCGCCCAGCGACTCGTGGTTGCCGATGACGGCGGCGACGTCGACGTCCAGTTCGCCGGAGGCGACGCGGCCGAGGAGGTCGTAGAGGCAGTGCCCCGCCTTGGAGACCAAGATCACCGCGCGACGGCGCTCACCCGTGTCGCTGACCTGCCAGCTCGACTCGTCCGAAAGGGACTCCGCGACGTCGGCGAAGCGCGTGCGAAGTTCGGTGGCGTCGAAGGGGAGCGAGTCGGCGCGGACGACCTGGCGGGTGAAGAACCAGCCGGTGTCCGGGTCGGTGTGGTACGCCGCTTCGACGATCCAGCCGCCGTGCTCGGCGAGGAAGCCCGAGATGCGGGCGATGATGCCGGTGCGGTCGGGGCAGCCGAAGGTGATCACATAGCGGCGTTCAGGGTTCGACACGGACTCCATTGTCGCCGGTCCCGGCCGCGGCGCGGCGCCGGGTCAGGATGCGGACGCGGACGCGTCGCCCGATCTCGATCGCTCCGACCAGCAGCAGACCGAGTGCGAAGGACAGCAGAAGGCCTTTCTCCGGCTCGTCCGCGAAGGTCGCTCCGCCGACGAGACCGATCAGGACGCTGTACACCGCCCAGACGCTGGCGCCGAGGGCGTCGAGCGGGACGAACTTCCGCGGTGGGTAGCCCAGGCTGCCGTTGGCGAGACCGCTCGCGACGCGGCCGCCGGGCAGGTAGCGGGCGGCGAGGATCAGCAGGACGGCGTTGCGCTGCACCTGGATCTTCGCCCATTCGTAGCGCCGCAAGCCTTCGGGACCGCGCTGCAGACGGGCGAGCGCTCGCGGGCCCGCCGCGGCGCCCACGGTGTAGCCGAGGCAGTCGCCCAGCCAGGCCCCGAGCGCGGCGACGACGGCGAGCAGCGCGAGTTGCGGCAGATCCGGCCCGATCAGGACGGCGACGGTGATGACGGTGGTCTCGCTCGGCATGAACGGCAGGAGCGCGTCCAACCCGGACACGAGGAACACGATCACCCAGAGCCAGGGTGAGCCCAGCGTGCCGCGCAGCAGCTCGGTGACGTACTCCAGCAGTTCCACGGCTCCATGGTGATCACCGCAGGTCGCTTTGGGGTGACGGAGCGGGGTTCGGCCGATGAATTCCTAACCCGGGGCGACCGAGGACCACGGAACCGTGAGCTCGCCGAGCCGCCATCGGGAGGGCCGGTTCAGCACCGGCCAGCCCCGGGCGGTGAGCAGGTGCACGGTATGCGCCCACCGGGCCCGGACGCCGAAGTTCTGATGCGGCGCGGCGGTCGCCCAGCAGACGTCCAGTGTGGACAGTAGATCGTGGACGCGTTCGCCGGGAACGTTGCGGTGAATCAGGATCTTGGGCAGCCGTTCGGCCACTGTGGACGGACGTTCCAGGCTGGCGAGATGTACCGAAAGGGTCAGCGCGCGCGGTCCGTCGTGCCCGACCGCGACCCAGGTGCTCAGTCGTCCGATCTCGTCGCAGGTGCCTTCGACGAGGAGGCCGTCCGGCGCCATCGCGTCCAGCATCAGCGACCAGGCGCCGGCGACCTCGGTCTCGTCGTACTGCCGCAGCACGTTGAACGCGCGTACCACCTGCGGCCGCGACCCGGCGAGTTCGAAGCCGCCACGCCGGAAGTCCAGCCACGGCCGATCGACGGCGGACTGCGCGACCGCGACGCGTTCGGCGTCCAGTTCCAGGCCCAGCACCCGGACGTCACGGCGCACGGATCGCAGCCACCGCGCCATCTCCACCGTGGTCACCGGCGAGGCGCCGTAGCCGAGGTCCACCACCAGCGGTTCGTCCGCGCGGAGCAACAGCCGTGTCACGCTCACGTCGCTCGCGAGCCACCGGTCGACGCGACGGAGCCGGTTGGGGTTGGTCGTCCCTCGTGTCGGTGCCCCGACGGGTTTCAGCGCTCGGCCAGCCACTTCGCGACGAATTCAGCTTCGCGCTCCAGCAGTTTGGTGACCTGTTCGGCGATCACGTTCTCCAGCTTCCCGCCGACGAGCGGGATCCGCACCTTGACCTCGCCGCTGTTGACCAGCGTCGTCTGCTCGCCTTCGCCGGTCAGGGACGTCTTCGCGGAGATCTCGCCCGGCACGCCGTGCACGGACGCCGTCGCGGTGCCCGTGTACCCGTTGCCGGCGGCGCGCCAGACCTGCTCGCGTTCGACGACGAGGTCGCCCCGGTGCAGCGTCCGCACGGCCGACGGGAGCTTGTCCGAGCTGATGCCCTGACGCAGCTTGTAGCGCACGCCGCCCGTGTCGTCGCCCGCGGGCGCGTACTCCAGCAACTCCGCGTTGTCGCCGCCGATCTGCTCGAGCCGTGCCCGCAGCGCCGCCTCACCGGCGACCGCGTCGAACGTGGTCGCGAGGTCTGCGGAGAACGCTGTGCGGTGCTCGATACGGGAGGCCATGGCGCCAGACAGTACCGTTCGTGGGCGTGAGCACTGCCGAAACTCCCACCCAGCACGCCGTCCTCGCCGACCACACGACGCTGCGGCTCGGCGGCCCGGCGCGGCGCTACGTCGAGGCGACGACAGCGCAGGCCCTGGTCGACGCGGTCCGCGAGGCCGACGACGCGGGCGAGCCGGTCCTGCTGCTCGGCGGCGGCTCGAACCTCGTCGTCGCCGACGAGGGCTTCGCGGGCACATTGCTGAAGGTCGGCAACACCGGCTGGACGCGTGACGCAGGTCTCGTCGAGGTCGCGGCCGGGCACAACTGGGACGCCTTTGTGGAGGGTCTGGTCGCCGAAGGCGTCGGCGGCCTCGAATGCCTCTCCGGGATCCCCGGTTCGGTCGGCGCGACGCCGATCCAGAACGTCGGCGCGTACGGCTGCGAGGTGGCGGAGACGCTGGTCTCGGTCGACCTCTACGACCGCGCCGCCCGCGAGATCCGGACCCTGACCGCCGAGGAACTCGGCTTCGGCTACCGGACGTCGATCCTCAAGGGGACCGACGCCGGTGTGGTGCTCACTGTGCGCTTCAACGTCACCGAAGACGGTCTCTCGGCCCCGGTCCGCTACGCCGAACTCGCCCGCACGCTCGGCGTCGAGATCGGCGACCGAGTCCCGGTCGCCGAAGCGCGCGAAGCGGTCCTCGGGCTGCGTCGCGGCAAGGGCATGGTCCTCGACGCGGACGACCACGACACCTGGAGCGCCGGCTCGTTCTTCACCAACCCCATCATCGAAGAGGCCCAGGTCGCGAAGGTCCTGGCGGGAATCGTCAGTGCCCTTGACGTCGTCGGCGAAGACGTCCGAGTGCCGCAGTACCCCGCGCCCGGGGGCACGAAGCTGTCCGCCGCCTGGCTGATCGAGCGCGCCGGGTTCGCGAAGGGGCATGAAGGTCCCGGAGGCCGCGTCTCGCTGTCGACGAAGCACACTCTCGCGCTCACCAACCGGGGTAAGGCATCGACGGCGGATCTCCTCGCCCTGGCGCGCGAAGTGCGCGACGGTGTCGAGGCTCGCTTCGGCGTCTCCCTGCACCCGGAGCCCTTGCTCATCAATTGCTCGCTCTAGAGGGCGTCCGCATTCAGAGGACTAAACGCGGACGGCTCGGGTACTCGTGCCCCGAGGGCCAGGCATTTCGGTATGCAAACCGGAAAATGGCGAACAACCCCGGACATCCCTCGCGCGTCTATCCCTCTGAGGGGCGAGGGTGAGTTCCGTCGCCGCGGGTAACGTCGGAGAGGTCCTCGGCGCTGAGCGGGTAGGCGCTCGCCAGAGGGCTAATGGGAGGTTCACGGTGATCGAACGGCGCACGGTGTTCAAGGCCGCGCTCGCCGCGGGTGCGGCCATGCTGGCCGCTGCCTGCTCCAGCGAGGAAGGCGGCAACGCCAAGCCTCAGGGCAGTGGCGGCGAAGGTGAGGCAGCCGCGCCGCCGGTCGCCAAGATCACCGCCGAACCCGCCGCCGACGCCAAGGACGCCTCCGTGGTCACGCCGGTCGTGGTCAAGGTCGCCGACGGCAAGCTCACCGAGGTCAAGGTCACCGGCGACTCCGGCAAGGACGTCAAGGGCGAGCTTTCCCCCGACGGCCTGACCTGGACCAGTTCCGAGGTCCTCGGCTACGGCAAGACGTACACGTACGCGGCGAAGGCCACCGGCAGCGACAACAAGCCCGCCGAGTTCAAGGGCACCTTCTCCACGGTCAAGCCGGCCAAGGAGGTTCGCGCCACGCTGAACCCGACCGACAACGCCGAGGTCGGCGTCGCGATGCCGATCAGCGTGAAGTTCGCGTCCCCGGTCAAGGACAAGGCGTCCGCCGAGAAGGCGCTCAAGGTGACGACAGACAAGGACGTCGAGGGCTCCTGGGGCTGGCTTTCGGAGACCCAGGTCGACTGGCGGCCGAAGGAGTACTGGCCCGCCAACATCACCGTCAACGTCGAGGCGAAGCTCTACGGCGTCCCGCTCGGCGGCGGCGCGTACGGCAAGGCCGACGTCACCACCAAGTTCAAGATCGGCCGCAACCAGGTCGTCAAGATCAACACCCCGGACCACACGATGAAGGTCTACCGCGGTGGCGCGGAGTCGGCGAGCTACCCGTGCTCGAACGGACTCGACGGCGACGTCCAGCGCAACACCCCGAACGGCACGTTCATCGTGATGACGAAGGAGCCGATGGCGCGGTTCGACAACGCGCGCTACGGCTACACCAACGTCAACAAGAAGTGGTCCTGCCGGATCTCGAACAACGGCGAGTACATCCACGAGAACCAGGACAACGCCTCGAACATCGGCAAGGCCAACACCTCGCACGGCTGCGTGAACCTGCTCGAAGCGGACGCGAAGAAGTACTTCGACTCGGCGATGATCGGCGACCCGGTCGAGATCACCGGCTCCAAACTGGGCAGTCCGACCAAATCGGACGTCAAGAACTGGTTCTACGACTGGAAGTCCTGGAAGGCCCTCTCGGCGATCAAGTAGTAGCCGGGTGAAGGGGCGGCGGTGGCCGTTCGGCCGGGTGGGTCGTGAGTGGCGATTCGGGTTCTAACCCGAATCGCCACTCACGACCAACCCGACCGACCTCATAAAGTGCGAGGAATGAAGACCGAGGTAGTCGGCTACGGCGGCACGCGCATCGGCTTGTGGGTCGAAGGCGCCGAGAACACCCGTCCGATAGTTTTCGTGCACGGCTGGGCCCAGTCCGCCCGTGCCTGGGCGCCCCAGATGGCGGATCCGGCGCTGTCCGAGCGGTTTCGCCTGGTCGCGATGGATCTGCGCGGTCACGGGGACTCCGAGGTGCCCTCCGCGGGCTATGACGATTCGCGGGTCTGGGCCGAAGACCTCGCCTCCGTGCTCGACTTCGCCGGTGAAGACGCGATCGTCGTCGGCTGGTCCTACGGCGGGCTGGTCATCACCGACTATCTCCGCGTGCACGGTTCCGCACGGCTCGGCGGCGTCGTGCTTGTGGGCGCCATCACAGAAATCGGCAAGAACCGCCCTGGCGGGAAGGTCGGGGCCGCGATGCGTGAGGCTCTCCCGGCGGTGCTCTCGGACGATCCGGCGGTCGCGATCCCCGCATCGGTGCAGTTCAGCGCGGCCATGACGGCCGCGCCGGTGTCCGGGACGCTGGCCCAGTCGCTGCTCGGCACGATCCTCGCCACCCCGCCTTCGGTGCGCTCCGCGCTCTTTCGGCGGGACGTCGGGAGCGAGGACGTTCTTCGTGATCTGGACAAACCGACGCTGATCGTCCATGGTCTCGCGGACGCTGTGATCGATCCGACGTCCGCGGAATACGCGGCCGGGAAGATTCAGGGTGCCGTCATGCGTTGGTTACCTGAGGTGGGGCATCTGCCGTTCGCCGAAGCGGCGGATGAGTTCGGTGGCCTGCTGCGCGGGTTCGCCGATCAGTAGGACTTCAGGAGTGTTGACCAGGTGACGTTCCCTCTGCACGGGTTCGACGCTGCGCCCAGGCGCGTCGCGGTGCTGTCCTTGCACACCTCTCCGCTGGAGCAGCCGGGTACCGGCGACGCCGGCGGGATGAACGTCTACGTGAGCCAGACGGCGACCGAGATGGCCCGTCGCGGCGTCGAGGTCGAGGTGTTCACGCGGGCGACGTCTTCGGACCAGCCCCCGGTCGCCGAGCTGGCGCCGGGCGTGCTGGTGCGGCACATTCCGGCGGGGCCCTTCGAGCCCCTCGGACGTGACGAACTGCCTGCGCAGCTCTGCGCGTTCACCGCCGGGGTGCTGCGGGCCGAGGCGTTCCACGAGCCCGGCTACTACGACCTCATCCATTCGCATTACTGGCTTTCGGGCCAGGCAGGCTGGCTGGCCCGTGACCGCTGGGGCGTGCCGCTGGTGCACACCGCGCACACCCTGGCCAAGGTCAAGAACGCGGCGCTGGCCGAGGGGGACACCCCCGAGCCCCGCACCCGCGTGATCGGCGAGCAGCAGGTCGTCGAGGAGGCGGACTGTCTGGTCGCGAACACCCGCGTCGAGGCCCGCGAACTGATCGAGCTGTACGACGCCGATCCGCACGCCGTGCACGCCATCCCGCCCGGAGTCGACCTCGACCGCTTCACGCCGGGTTCGCAGCCGGCCGCGCGCCGCGCGCTGGGCCTGCCGCAGGACGCGATCGTGCTGGCCTTCGCGGGCCGCATCCAGCCGCTGAAGGCACCCGACGTCCTCCTGCTGGCCGCCGCCGAAATGCTGCGCGAGCGGCCGGAGCTGGCTTCGCGGCTGGTCGTGCTGATCGTCGGCGGCCCGTCCGGGACCGGGCTGGACCAGCCGCAGGCCCTGCGCGAGCTGGCCGTCTCCCTCGGCATCGAGGAGCAGACACGGTTCATGCCGCCGCAGCCCGGCCGGTCGCTGGTCAACGTCTACCGCGCGGCCGACATCGTGGCGGTGCCGAGCTACAACGAGTCGTTCGGACTGGTCGCGCTGGAGGCGCAGGCCTGCGGGACGCCGGTGATCGCGGCCGAGGTCGGCGGGCTGCCGGTCGCCGTCCCGCACGGTGTCTCCGGACTGCTGGTGCCGTCGCACGATGCGAAGGACTGGGCGGGCGCGCTCGCGAACGTCGCGTTGCGGCCGGGCTGGCGTGCCGAACTTTCGGCCAACGCCGTCGTCCACGCGCAGCGTTTTTCCTGGCGCCGCACGACCGACCGGCTGCTGGACACGTACGCTCAGGCCACCGGCGCGTTCCGGCGTGCCCTGGAACAGCGCGCGGAGGTGGCGGTTTGACGCTCGACGAGACCTTGCAGTCCTCTTTGGACAATGCGGGCCTGAAGTACGACAAACGCGGCGAGGGAAAGTACTTCGTCACGTTGCCCGGGACCAAGAAGCTGCAGACCAACTGCTGGCTGGTCGCCGGGGACCACGCGTTCGCCGTCGAGGCCTTCGTCTGTCGCCGTCCCGACGAGTCCCATCAGGACGTTTACCGTTTTCTGTTGCGCCGCAACGCGAAACTCTACGGCGTGCACTACACCGTGGACGCCATCGGCGACATCTACCTGGTCGGCCGGTTCGGCCTGGACACGGTGACCGAGTCCGAACTGGACAAGATCCTCGGGCAGGTGCTGGAGGCCGCCGACGGCGACTTCAACACGCTCCTGGAAATCGGGTTCGCCGAATCGATCAAACGCGAGTGGGATTGGCGGGTCTCGCGCGGCGAATCGCTGGCGAACCTGGCGGCGTTCAAACATCTCATCGAGCCCGCGAACGGCCACGAGCCCGGAGCCTTGACCGACTCGTGACCCGAACGGTGCAACGGCGCCGAAGTCCGCTCCGTCTCTTTCCGCAACACTGGAGGGAGAAGGATTCTCATGCGCAAGCGATTGAGATGGGTGGCCGCGGCCGGAATCGTGCTGGCACTGGCCGGCTGTTCGGCGAAGAGCTCCGACGGCGAATCCGCCGCGATGCCCATGTCCGCCGACGGGAAGCAGGCGGTGCCGAACCAGGGCGCGCCGAACAAGGAGAGCACCGACAGCGCGGGCAAGGCCGGGCAGGACAAGCCACCGGCCCCCGCCGGGCAGCCGGGGATCACCGACCGCAAGCTGGTGCGCACGGCGAGTATGGAGCTCACCGCGCCGAACGTGGCCGATGTGATCTCGCAGGTCCGCGTCATCACTCAGGGCGCGGCCGGGTACACCGGGCAGGAGAGCACCCAGGAGAAGCGGGCGTCGGTGAACATCGTCGTCCCCTCCGAGCGCCTCGACGGCGTGCTGGACCAGCTCGGGAAGCTGGGGAAGCAGATCAGGCGCGAGGTCACCGCGACCGACGTGACCGAGCAGATGGTCGACGTCGACTCCCGGCTGGCCACCCAGAGGGCGAGTGTCGAGCGCATCCGCGCTCTGCTCGCGAAGGCGACTTCGGTTTCGGAGATCGCTTCGGTCGAGAGTGAGCTGACGAGCCGCGAAGCCGAACTTGAGTCGCTTCAGAAGCGCCGCGAAAGTCTGGCCGGAAGTGTCGCCATGTCGACTATCTCCTTGCAGGTGAAGGCGGAGACGGTCGCCGCGGCGGAGGAGTCGCGCAGTGGATTCTTCGGCGGCTTGACCGACGGCTGGGACGCGTTCCTGACCTTCGGCGGCGGCCTGCTGACCGTGATCGGGGCGATGGCGCCGTTCCTGCTCGTCTTCGGCGTCCCCGCGGTCGCGCTGGTGTGGTGGCTGCGCAAGCGCCGTCGTCCGCTGGAGCCCGCGACGGCGACGGCATCGGATCTGCCGTCCGCGCCGCCGCTGGATTAAGGCCTGGAAAAAGACTAGGCGGGACGGCTCGAGGGAGGGGGGAGTCGCGATCTCGAGCCGCCCCGCTGAAGTTCCCGCCAAGGTGGACCCGGTGACGAGGGGGATGCCAACGGGGCCGGCGGGCGCCGCGACTCGGCAGGGGGGAGACGAGTCGCGGTCGTCACCCGCGTCGAGCCGGGGAGTGCGTGGAATCCGGCCGCGCGGGACGTAGTCAACCTGTCAGATCTCCACCTGTAATCACAAGACTACCGGTTACTCCGTTCGAGTGAACTTCGAAATCGGGGATAACGGAGTGCAGCCTGTTTGCCGGGGATTCGGACTTGTTGGCACCCCGTCTTCTGGACGAGTGAAGGTGTTACTCACAGGTAACGCACTCTCTGTAGAACATCACCGAACTGTCTCGTTCAAGTAGGCCTGTTCGCGGCCCTTTCGCCTGCTCTGGCAGGCTGAGCGCCATGGCTGAGCTTGGGACTCTGGTGCTGCTGCGTCACGGGCAGAGCACGTGGAACGCCGAAAACCTGTTCACCGGCTGGGTGGACGTCCCGCTTTCGGAGCAGGGCGAGCAGGAAGCGCGCAAGGGCGGGCAGCTGCTCGCCGGCGCCGGACTGCTGCCGGACGTCGTCCACACCTCGCTGATGCGCCGCGCGATCTCGACCGCCAACCTGGCGCTCGACGCCGCCGACCGGCACTGGATCCCGGTGAAGCGCGACTGGCGGCTCAACGAGCGGCACTACGGCGCGCTGCAGGGCAAGAACAAGAAGCAGACGCTGGACGAGTTCGGCGAGGAGCAGTTCATGCTCTGGCGTCGCTCGTACGACACCCCGCCGCCCCCGATCGACCCGGCCGACGAGTTCAGCCAGGCCGGCGACGCGCGCTACGCCGACCTCGGCGACGCCGCCCCGCTGACCGAATGCCTCAAGGACGTCGTCGCGCGGCTGCTGCCGTACTGGGAGTCCGAGATCGTGCCGGACCTCCGCGCGGGCAAGACCGTGCTGGTCGCCGCGCACGGAAACTCGCTGCGGGCGCTGGTGAAGCACCTCGACGGCATCTCCGACGACGCCATCGCCGGGCTCAACATCCCGACCGGCATCCCGCTGCGCTACGACCTCACCGACGACCTCAAGCCGGTCACCGCCGGCGGGACCTACCTGGACCCGGAGGCTGCCAAGGAAGCCGCGGCCGCCGTCGCCAACCAGGGCCGCTAGACCCCTTCGCATTTATCGAGGGGTAACTCGAACATGGCGTGGCGGGCCTGGCGCCGGCCCAGGTGAAGGGTTGCGAAAGCCACTTTCGCAACCTTGAACGTTGCGAAAGTGGCTTTCGCAACACCGTCTCGCCGGCGGAGCAGGCCTCGTAGCGGGGACCCGGCCACGCCACCTTTGCCTTGCCCCTCATGAGTCCTCTGGTTGCGGTGGTTCGCTCTCGAACTACCGCAACCAGAGGACTGATTGCGTCAGGGGAGGGGCTGGACCGTCTCGATCCCGGCGGCCTTCCAGCCTTCCGGAAGGCGCTGCAGCCGCAGGACGATCGGCAGGTACTTCTTCGTCGTCCGGCCTGCCGCGTCCGTGACGGCGGTGGACGCGTAGAGCAGCACACTCGACTTGCCGTCCACTATCTCCATCACCGCGGCGGCCGCGTTCGGTTCGAGTGCCGACTTCGTGCCCGCCGTCCGGAACTGGGCGATCAGGCTCGCCTTGTCCCGCTGGAACCGCTTCAGCAGCTCCCCGGTCGACACAGCCTCGTAGCGGGCGTAGCTGCCTTCGGGGTCGGCCGAATCCAGGCTCAGCAAGGCCTCCGCGACTCGCAGGGCGCCTTCGCGGGCAGAGTCCCGCACCGCCGCGATCGCCCGGTCACCCGCGCCCGGTTTCTCCGCCGCGAGCGGGGACGCCGCCGGGTTCACCTTGATCTCGCCGATCCGCCATCGTTCGGCGTCGCGCACCGTCGTCAGCAGCACCGAAGCGATGCCCTTGCTGGTGGTGCCCGCCCTGGTGCTGCTCTGATCCAGGACGGCCAGGATCTGCGCCTTCTCCGGCGTCTGTTCGACGGCCGCCGAAACGATCGTCCTCGTGACGAGTTTGATCGGCTGCGGCGAGTTCCGGACTTCGGCCATCAAGCGGGCCATCTCGTCGCGAGCCGCGGACGTCAGATGCTCGTCGACGGCCTTCTCGTAGGCGGGCAGGGTCGCACTGTCGTAGGAGAACACCGCTTCGGTGGCCGTCTTCACCGCTGTCAGCACGGACGCGGTCTGCGCCGGATTCACCAGCGCGAGGTTGGCGGGCGGGCCGGCGGGTTCGGGCCGGGCGGCCCCGGAGACCGTGGTGCTGCAGCCCGCGAGCGCGAGCAGGACGGCGAGACCCACCCGGCGCTTCACAGCAGGCCGAGCTCCCGAGCCCGGGCGTCCACCTGGAGCCGCGACGTGACGCCGAGCGCGACCAGCAGCTCGGACACGCGTCGCTGATACGTGCGCACGCCCATGCCGAGGCTCTTCGCGGCCTTGTCGTCCTTGCAGCCGGTGGTCAGGAACTCGAGGATCTGCGGTGCCTCCATCCGGATGTCGGCGAACCGGGCGTCGAAGGTCTCCAGCGTCGCCGCCGCCTGCCAGGCGGTTTCGAACAGCGAAAGGATGCCCTGAACCAGCTCCGGCCGCGAGATGACGCTGTAGGTGCGCACGGCCTTGCTGCCGTCACCGGCCATGATGGCCACCCGCTCGTCGAGCAGGATCGCCTCGTTGATCTCCTCGGTGCCGATCCGGATCTGCGCGCCGAGCTCGGAGAGATGGTGCAGATGCTGCGCGGTCTGCTCGTTGAGCAGGACACCGGGGCGGTACAGCTTGCGGATCCGTTTGTCGCGCACCAGCCGTTCACCCTGCCGGGTGAGGGACGGCCGGGACAACGCCCAGGTGTAGAGGTCATCGGCCGCGCACGCGATGTCGGTCGCCGCGACGAACAGATGAGCCGTCCGGTCGAACAGCTCTTCTTCTCCGCGAATCAGGGAGATGTCACTGACGAGTTCCACGGCGACAGTCTTCCAACATTCCCCGCCGACTGTGACGGGAACACCGCCTTTTACCCGTGAGCGGGAAGAACCCTGCCCGGATAATCAAGACGAAAGTAGGGATCCGGGCAGCGCGCCCCCTCGGATCCCGCCGGCCTCCCCGGTTCGGGTGACCCGGCTCACCCAGGAGGTCTCGGTCCGGGATCGGCCACGTGAACGGCTTCTGACCTGCAGGCGAACAGGGTGTCCCCAGGTGTCATAGGCATCACGAGTAGGCGGCCGGGACTAGGCCGAAAGGCTACCCACGCGCTTACGATTCCCCTGTGACCACGCCTGTTGCACTCGCCCTGGCCGTCGGCGGATTGATCGTCGGTGTGGTTTTCGGCTTCCTGATCGCGAGGGGCCGCGCCCGCCGCGAGGAACGCCGCCCCGCCGGACCCACCGTCGCCGAGCTGCTGGAGCGGCTCGTGCGGTCCAGCAACAACGGTGTCGTCGTGCTCAACCGGTTCGGCGACATGGTGCTCCACAACCCGCGCGCCTACGAGCTGGGCCTGGTGAAGGTCAATCAGGCCGACCCTCGGGCCCGCAAGGCCGCCGAGCAGGTGGTCGAGACCGACGAGCCGATGGAGATCGACCTTTCCCCGCTGGAGGCGAGGGGCCGCCAGCCCGAAGCCGTCCTCGGCGAGGTCCGCCCGCTCGGCGACGGATTCACCGTGGTCGAGGCCGTCGACCACTCCGAGGCCATCCGCCTCGAAGCCGTCCGGCGGGACTTCGTCGCGAACGTCAGCCACGAACTGAAGACGCCGGTGGGCGCGATCGCGTTGCTCACCGAGGCCGTCCTCGACGCCGCGGACGACGTGGAGGAGGTCCGCCGGTTCGGCGGCAAGATCCTCCGCGAGTCGACCCGGCTCGGCCAGCTCGTCACCGAGCTGATCGCGCTGTCCCGGCTGCAGGGCGCCGAGCGGCTGCCCGATCTGAACGTGGTCGAGGTCGACGCCGTCGTCCGCGAAGCGCTCGGCCGGACCACGCTGTCGGCGGAATCCGCCGAAATCACCATCACCACCGACTCGGCCAGCGGCCTCCTCATCGAGGGCGATCGCACGCTGATGGTCACCGCGTTGTCGAACCTGCTGGAGAACGCCGTCGCGTACTCACAGCCGGGCAGCCCGGTGTCGATCAGCAGGCGGCTGGTCGACGGGAAGGTCGAGATCGCGGTGACCGACCGCGGCATCGGCATCGCCGAGGACGAGCAGCAGCGCGTCTTCGAGCGGTTCTTCCGCTCCGACAAGGCGCGGTCGCGGGCCACCGGCGGTACCGGGCTGGGCCTGGCGATCGTCAAGCACGTGGCCGCCAACCACGGCGGTTCGGTCGGCCTCTGGAGCCGTCCCGGCACCGGGTCGACGTTCACCCTGCGGATCCCCGCCCATATCGGTGCCGAACCGGCGGCGGCCGCGAAACAGGCTCCGCCGGCATCCCGGCCGGAGAAGACCCCCGAGCGGACACCCCGTCTCGTGGCAACAGGGCAAGAAAGCCCCGACCATGGAGGAAACCTGTGACGAGGGTTCTCATCGTCGAGGACGAAGAGTCGTTCGCCGACCCGCTCGCGTTCTTGCTGCGCAAGGAGGGCTTCACCGCCGCCGTGGCCGGAACGGGACAGCAGGCGCTCGAGGAATTCGACCGCAACGGCGCCGACATCGTCCTGCTCGACCTGATGCTCCCCGGAATGAGCGGGACGGACGTCTGCAAGCAGCTCCGGCAGCGTTCCGCCGTGCCGGTGATCATGGTGACCGCGCGTGACAGCGAGATCGACAAGGTCGTCGGCCTGGAACTCGGCGCCGACGACTACGTCACCAAGCCGTACTCGGCCCGCGAGCTCATCGCGCGGGTGCGGGCGGTGCTGCGCCGCGGCGGTGAGCCGGGCTCCGAAGGCGAGCTGGCGCCGCTGGTGCTGTCCGCCGGACCGGTGCGGATGGACGTCGAGCGGCACGTCGTGACCGTCGACGGCCAGGAGGTCTCCTTGCCGCTCAAGGAGTTCGACCTCCTCGAGTATCTGCTGCGCAACGTGGGCCGCGTGCTCACACGCGGGCAGCTCATCGACCGGGTGTGGGGCGCGGACTACGTCGGCGACACCAAGACGCTCGACGTCCACGTGAAGCGCCTGCGGTCGAAGATCGAACCGGATCCGGGTTCACCCCGGCACCTGGTCACCGTGCGTGGTCTGGGCTACAAGTTCGAGACGTGACGAAGCCGTGTGAAGGTCCCTTCCCTCTGCTCAGCCGTGGGAAGGGACCTTCACGCGACGCTGTTGCGATACAGATCACGGTTACGGTTTCGTGACCTGACGTGCGGGCGGGTACCGTAGACGCTCGTGCGCCTAGGGGTACTCGACGTCGGTTCCAACACCGTCCACCTTCTCGTGGTCGACGCCCACCGTGGCGCCCACCCGACCCCGATGCATTCCGAAAAAGCCGTCCTCCGGCTCGCCGAGCAGATCACCCGCAACGGCGACCTGAGCCGGGCCGGCGCGGACAGCCTGGTCCGGGCGGTCGAATCGGCGAAGGCCGCGGCTTTGCGTCTCGGCTGCGAAGAGGTCATGGCGTTCGCGACCTCCGCGGTCCGCGAAGCCAAGAACGCCCCGAAGGTGCTGGCGAAGGTCCAGGAGCAGACCGGGGTCGAGCTGAAGGTGCTTTCCGGGGTCGACGAGTCCCGGCTCACCTTCCTCGCCGTCCGCCGGTGGTTCGGCTGGTCGGCCGGGAAGCTCCTGGTGCTCGACATCGGTGGTGGCTCCCTGGAGATCGCGATGGGCCGCGACGAGGAGCCCGAACTGGCCGAGTCGCTCCCGCTGGGCGCGGGCCGGACCACCCGGACGAGGTTCCAGAACGACCCGCCGTCGCGCTCCGAGCTCATCGCGACTTCGGCCTGGCTCGAAGAGCAGCTCGCCACGCTCGCGAAGAAGGTCGCCAAATTGGGTGAACCCGATCGTGTCGTGGCGACGTCGAAGACGTTCCGGTCACTCGCCAGGCTGACCGGAGCGGCGCCGTCGGCCGGCGGGCCGCACGTGCGACGTACCCTGACCGACACCGCGTTGCGCCAGCTCATCGCGTTCATCTCCCGGATGACCGCCCATGACCTGGCACAACTCGAGGGGGTCAGCGCGAGCAGGTCGCATCAACTGGTGGCCGGCGCGCTCGTCGCACAAGCCACCATGCGGGCGCTTTCCCTGGAAGAACTGGAGATCTGTCCGTGGGCACTGCGAGAAGGTGTCATCCTGCGACGGCTGGACCATTCGAATGGTGCGGACGAGACTGGGGGCGGCAGCGCCCGACTGGACTTCGTCGAAGGAGAACGGGCACGGTGAAGAGGTGACGGAAATGCGGATGACGGTGGATAGCGCGCGCGACGCCGCCGATGCCCCGTCGCGTGCCGGTTCACAACGGCTGGAGCGCGCATTGGACAGCACGGTATGACGGACGAAACAGAGAGCGGCCCGCCGCAGAAGACCGTGGCGGAGCTGCTCGCGCAGCACGGAGCCCAGCCCGAAGGCGGGCGCCGCAGGCGACGCCGCGCGGCCGATGACGAAGACGAGGCTCCCGAGCCGCCGCGCGTCAGGCGATCATCGACCGGATTTCCGGCGACACCCCGCCGCCACCGTCGCGGCCGCCGCGTCGTCCGCGTCCCCAAGACTCCGGAGCGCGGCCGCTCCCGCCGCCGCAGCAGGATTCCGCGCAGTCGCCGGTGCCGCCGAACGCCGCGGCCCCGACCCGGCAGACGCCGCCGGTGCGCCCGCCGAAGCCGGTCCAGCCTCCCCAGGAGTCGGGCCAGTTCGCGCGCCCCGCGCCGCCGCAGCAATCCGGCCAGTTCGCCCGGCCCACTCCGCCGCAGGAGCAGTCCGGCTACCAGCAGCGCCCGCCGCAGCAGTCGGGTCAGTTCGTCCGGCCGACCCCGCCGCAGGAACAGTCCGGCTACCAGCAGCGCCCGCCGGACTCC
>NZ_JACBXD010000041.1 GCF_013870525.1 Amycolatopsis pittospori | reverse complement strand
CCGGCGCCGTCCCGCCGCGGTCCGAGATGGACCGGCTCACGATGACCGACGAGCTCGAGGCGATCGACGAAGCGACGATCACCAAGCGCAAGATCGACCACACGCTCGCCCGGTTCTCCGCCGCGCACGACGAACTCGAGGCCGAAGAGGCCAAGAAGCGCGAGCGCCGGGAACGGCTCGCTTCCCGTCCGGCCGCACTGCTGGAGCAGACCCGCACGGCGTTGCAGCGAGTGGTCACGACCGACTCCGAAGCGCCCGGCGCCGCGGCTCCGGCCGAGGCGCCCGAGCAGACCCGTCTGCAGGAGAAGAAGGAACGCAAGACCAAGCAGGCGCTCAAGTTCGGCCGGATCTCCGCGATCGTCGTCGCCGCGCTGGTGTTCCTCTCCCTCGGTACCGCGTGGGGCGCGCAGACCTGGTTCGACGCGAAGTTCAACAACGTCGCCTCGCTCGACGAAGACTCCGCCGACATCCAGGACGCCGCCGGCCAGACCGGTGACGAGAACTTCCTGATGGTCGGTTCCGACACCCGCGACGGTGCGGCCGCCGAAGACGGTGTCGGAGACACGGACGGCACTCCGGGTGCCCGCTCGGACACGGTGATGATCGCGCACGTCCCGGCGGACCGGCAGCGCGTCGTCATGGTGTCCTTCCCGCGAGACCTCGAGATCAACCGCCCCGAATGCAAGCGCTGGGACCCGGCGACGTCGTCGTACTCCGAAGAGACCTCGCCCGCGCAGAAGATCGCGAAGCTGAACACGGCCTACGCGGTCGGCGGCCCGCAGTGCGTCACGAAGGTGATCCAGCAGATCACCGGTATGAAGATGAACCACTTCGTCGGCATCGACTTCAACGGTTTCAAATCCATGGTCGACGCCGTGCAGGGCGTCACCGTCTACAACGAGAAGCCCGTCGACGACGGCACCCTCGGCATGATCATCCCGCAGGCCGGTGAGGTGCGGATCTCCGGCGACCAGGCGCTGAACTACGTACGGGCGCGGCACGTCAAGGGCGACCCGACGTCGGACTACGGCCGGATCAAACGGCAGCAGGCCTTCCTCGGCGCGCTGCTGAAGACGGTGATGTCCAAGGACGTCATCCTGGACACCGGCAAGCTGAGCGGCTTCATCGACGCTTTCGCCAAGGCCACCTTCGGGGAGAACCTCGGCCTCAAGCAGATGATGACGCTGGCGAAGTCGATGCGCGGGATGGACTCGGGCAGCGTCAAGTTCCTCACAGTGCCCACCACCGGCGAGGCGAACAACCGCGGCAACGAGGTGCTGTTGCAGAGCAAGTCGAAGGCCGTCTTCGACGCCCTGATCAACAACACCCCCTTGGAAGAGAAGGCCCCGGAACCCCCTCCGAGCAGCACCGCGTCCGCTCCGACGAGCTCCGCCAAGGCCGGCGGCGGCAAGAAGAGCAGCAGCTCAGGCTGATGATCCGCGCAGGGATCATTCGTTAGTCCGGGTTCACGTCAGGTTCACTCTGGGATGCGGCTTTTGGTCCCTGTTCCCCGTAGGGTTGGGCCATGCGTGAGGCTTACCATGTCGAACTCGAACAGCTCGCCGAGAACCTAGCGAGCATGTCGCTCCAGGTCGCCGACGCGATGGAGCGGGCGACCCGGGCGTTGCTCGAGGTCGATCTCGGACTCGCCGAGCAGGTCATCAGCGACGACGCGAAGGTCGACGACGCGCGCGCCGAATGCGAGGAGCAGGCGTACGCCCTGCTGGCCCTGCAGGCGCCCGTCGCGACCGACCTGCGGACCGTCCTCGCCGCGATCCACGCGGCGGAAAGCCTGGAGCGGATGGGCGATCTGGCGCTGCACGTGGCGAAGGCCGCGCGGCGCCGTCACCCGGAGCCCGTGCTGCCCGAGGGCGTGCGGGGTGACTTCGCCAAGATGGGCGAGGTCGCCGTCAAGCTCGCCCGGCAGGCCGAGCAGGTCATCAAGTCGAAGGACGTCGAGGCGGCTCGCACCATCGAGTCGGACGACGACGAGGTCGACGAGATCCACAAGCACCTGTTCACGGTCATCATGGACCGGGAGTGGGACCACGGCGTCGCCGCGGCCGTGGACGTCACCCTGCTGGGCCGCTTCTACGAGCGCTTCGCCGACCACGCCGTGTCCGTCGCGCGGCGGATGATCTTCGTGGTCACCGGCAAGATGCCCGGTTACGGCCCCGACGAACTTTCCTGACACCTCGCATTCAGTCCTCTGGATGCGGTAGTTGCACGCGCAAGTACCGCATTCAGAGGACTAAACGCATGGCAAGGCAACGTGTCGTGCCAGGGCGAGACGGTGACCTGCACGGCGCACTCGCGTGCTCGAAGACGGATCTCGCGTGCCGGAAGACGGATCTCGCGTGCTCGGAGCCGTAAACCCCAAGTGCGGTGACCAAGCACGCGAGTCACGTCTCCGAGCACACGAGATCCGGCCCCGAGCACGCGAGTCACGTCTCTGAGCACACGAGTTACGCCCCCGCGCCCGGTGAACGCCACGCGGCCGGACGCAACCGAAGCCGACCACGCCACCTTTGCCTTGCCCCGCAACTAAATGCGTCAGTACCTGAAGTACGTGAAGGCCCCCTTTCCTCGGCCGAACCGAGGGAAGGGGGCCTTCACGCGCGAATAGTGCTCAGCCGAAGCGGCCCGAGATGTAGTCCTCGGTCGCCTTCTCGTCCGGGTTCGAGAAGATCTTCTCGGTGTCGTTGAGCTCCACCAGGCGACCCGGCTGGCCGACGCCCGCCAGGTTGAAGAACGCGGTCTGGTCCGAAACCCGCGCCGCCTGCTGCATGTTGTGAGTCACGATGACGATCGTGTACTCCTTCTTCAGCTCACCGATCAGGTCCTCGATGGCGAGCGTCGAGATCGGGTCGAGCGCGGAGCACGGCTCGTCCATCAGCAGCACGTCCGGCCGCACGGCGATCGCCCGCGCGATGCAGAGCCGCTGCTGCTGACCACCGGAGAGGCCGCCGCCCGGCTTGTTCAGCCGGTCCTTGACCTCGTTCCAGAGGTTCGCGCCGCGCAGGGCGCGCTCGGCGACCTCGTCGAGTTCCTTCTTGCCCTTGGTGCCGCCGAGGCGGAGGCCGGCCACGACGTTGTCCCGGATGGACATCGTCGGGAACGGGTTGGGCCGCTGGAACACCATGCCGATGGTGCGGCGGACCTGCACCGGGTCGACCCCGGCGCCGTAGATGTCCTCACCGTCGAGCAGCACCTCTCCCTCGACGCGGGCGCCGGGGATGACCTCGTGCATGCGGTTCAGCGTGCGCAGCACCGTCGACTTGCCGCAGCCCGACGGGCCGATGAAGGCGGTGACGTTCCGCGGCGGCACCGAGAGGGTGACGCCGTCCACGGCGTGGAACTTGCCGTAGTAGATGTCCACGTCCTTGACGTCGATTCGTTTGGCCATCTCAAACAGCTCACTTCTTCTTCGGGGCGACAAGACGGGCAAAGAGCATGGCGAGGAGGTTCACGATCGCGATGATCAGCACCAGGGTGAGCGCGGCACCCCAGATCCGGTCGAACGCGACGGTCCCTTCGTCGAACGGGTTGCTGACCCGTTCGTTGTTCATCAGAAGCGGCAGAGCGGCCTGCTCGCCACCGAAGATGTCCCAGTTCACGTAGGCGGAGTAACCCACGAGCACCAGCAGCGGCGCGGTCTCGCCCATGACCCGGGCGAGCGCCATCATGATGCCGCCGATGATGCCGGACAACGCGGTGGGCAGGACGATCTTCATGATCGTCTTCCACTTCGGGACGCCGAGCGCGTAGGAGGCTTCGCGCAGGTCGTCCGGGACGATCCGCAGCATCTCCTCCGACGAACGCACGACCACCGGGATCATCAGCAGTACCAAGGCCAGCGACACCGCGAAACCGCTGCGCGGCAGGCCGAGGGTGGTGATCCACAGCGCGTAGATGAACAGCGCCGCGACGATCGACGGGACACCGGAAAGGATGTCCACCATGAACGTCGTGATCTTCGCGAGTTTGCCGCGGCCGTATTCGACCAGGTAGATCGCGACCAGCATGCCGATCGGGACCGCGATGATCGCGCAGACCAGGCCCTGCAGCACCGAACCGATGACGGCGTGCACCACGCCGCCGCCGACCTCGTCCGACAGCACCGAGCCGAAGTCCTCGGTCCACCAGTTGCTGTACGGGATCCGCTTGACGCCGTTGATGACCACCGTCGCGAGCAGCCACACCAGCGGCACGACGGCGATCAGGAACGACAGCCAGATCAGGACCGTCGCGAGCCCGTTCTTGGTCTTCCGCGCCAGGCTGACCTGTTGGAAGGCCGGGGTGATGGCGGGGGTCTTTTCGAGCGTGGTGGACATGCTCAGTCCCCCTTCTTGGCGATGATGGATCGCGCGGCGAAGTTGACGACGAACGTCAGCAGGAACAGGACCAGGCCGGCCGCGATGTACGCGCCCGCCGAGATCTCGTTGTTGAGTTCCGCGTAGTCCGCGGCGATCTTCGAGGCGAACGTCGCGCCGCCGTCGAAGACGCTCCAGGTGAACTCGCGGCCCACCGCGCCGGTCAGGATGATCGCGAGCGCGATCGTCTCACCGAGCGCACGGCCGAGGCCGAGCATCGAGGCACCGATGTACCCGGCCTTGCCGAACGGCAGCACCGTGGTGCGGATGACCTCCCAGCGGGTGGCGCCGAGCGCCAGCGCGCCTTCGATATGCGGGGTCGGGGTCCGCTCGAACACCTCGCGGGACAGCGAGGTGATGATCGGCAGGATCATCACGGCGAGCACGATGCCCGCGGTGAAGATGGTGCCGCGCAGGTCCGGCGAGACGTTGCCCGCCCCGAAGACCGGGATCCACGAGAAGGTGTCGTTGACCCATTGGGAGAAGGGCTCGATCGTCGGCGCGAAGACCATCAGGCCCCACAGGCCGTAGATGATCGAGGGGACCGCGGCGAGCAGGTCGATCACGTAGGCGAAGGGCTTCGCCAGCCGCTTCGGCGCGTATTGGGTGAGGAAGAGGGCGATCCCGAGCGAGATCGGCATCGCGATGATCAGCGCCAGCAGCGCCGAGTAGATCGTGACCAGCAGCAGGCCCATGATGCCGAACTTCATGTCGCTCGGATCGGTCTGCCAGACCTGGCTGGTCAGGAAGTTCACATTGTCGGCCTGGAGCGCCGGGATGGCCTGCACCAGCAGGAACAGCCCGATGAGGCCGATCAGCGAGACGACGAAGACGCCGGCTCCGGTGGTCAGGAACTGGAAGATGCGGTCACCGGGTCGCACCGTCCGGGAATTGGGGCTCGCGAGTTGCACCGAGGACTTCTCGGGCGGTGACGCGGCAGGTTGCTCCGAAATCGGGTCCTCCGTGAAGGTCTCGCGGACACCAGAACGCCCACCGGGGTCGCCGGTGGGCGTTCGGGTCGAAGATGAATCGCTCATCGACTACTTCTGTCCAGCCTGTCTCTGCAGGATCAGGCGACGGCCTTGACGGCGGTCAGGACCTTGTCCTGCAGGCTCTGCGGGATCGGCACGTAGCCCTTGTCCGAGAGCGGCTTCTGGCCGTCGGTGGCGGCGACGGTCAGGAAGGCCTTGACGGCCTTGGCGACCTCGGCGTCGGCGTACTTCGAGCAGACGATCTCGTAGGTGGCGAGGATGACCGGGTAGGAACCCGCGACGTTGCTGGAGTAGATCGCGTTCAGGTCCAGCGCGAGGTCGTTGGTGCCTTCCTTCTTGAACTTCGCCGCGTCGAGGGCCTTGGCGACGTTCGCCGCGGTCAGCTCGACACCGCCGGAGCCGCTGTCGATCAGGGCGGCGTTGAGGCCGTCCTTCGCGAACGCGGACTCGACGTAGGTGATGGCGCCGTCGGTGGCCTTGACCGCACTGGCCACACCGTTGGACTTCTCGGCACCGTTACCGACGCCACCGTTGAACTTCTTGCCGTCGCCCTGGGTCCAGGCGCCCTTCGAAGCCGCCTTCAGGTACTTCTGGAAGTTGTCGGTGGTGCCCGACTCGTCGGTGCGGGAGATGACCTGGATCGGCTTGTCCGGCAGGTTGACGCTCTCGTTGCCCTTGACCGACTTGATGGCCGCGTCGTTCCACTTGGTGATGCCGCCGTTGAAGATCTTGGCGGTGACCTCGGGGGTCAGGGTCAGCTTGTCGACCCCGGAGACCTTATAGGCGACCGCGACCGGGCCGATGACGAGCGGCAGGTTCCACGCGTCGGAGGCGCAGCGGGCCTTGGCCTTCTCGGCCTCCTCGCCGTCCTTGAGGGGCGAGTCCGAACCGGCGAAGTCGACCTGGTTCGCGTTGAACTGCTTGATGCCGGCGCCGGAACCGCTCGGGTTGTAGTTCACCTTCTGGCCGGAGCACTTGGCGGCGTACTGCTGCACGAAGATGTCGATCGCGGTCTTCTGCGCGGAAGACCCCTCGGCCGAAAGCGGGTTCTTGCCACCGCATTCGACGTTGGCCGTGCCGCTGGGCGCGGACGCGGCACCCGAGCTCTGGGGCTTGGTCGCCGCCGGGTCGGATCCACAGGCGCCGAGCACGAGGGCGGCGCTAGCCACGATGCCGATCGCGCCCGCGGGCCGCATGATCTTCACTGCATTTCCTCCACTGGGAGACTTTCGCCGGATCGGTGGAACGGGAACGTTCCTGCCGGATCCGGACACTAAGCACTGACAGTGGACAGGTGGCCGTCAAAGGGTGAACGGCAAGTGAACAAGGCCGTCGATGTGAGCAGCGTGACTAGCCCGAACGGGGTCCGTGTCCCGCCCGTGACCTGGGCGTCTGCTCTCTGTGACCGACCAAGTGCCCCAAGTGGGAGGGCGATTACCGAGCGTATTGGACGTCGACCTCGTATCGGGTGAAGCCGAGCTTCGTATAGACGGCGAGCGCGGGAGCGTTGTCGCCCTCGACGTACAAGATCACCTGACCCAGTCCGCGATCGCGGAGATACCTCAGGCCGGCGAGCGTGAGCGCCTTCCCGAGTCCGCCGCCTTGCGCGTCGGGGTCGATGCCGACGACGTAGACCTCACCGGCGGGCTCGCCGCCGAAGCGGCCGGGGACTGCCTCGTGGACCTTCGTCCAGTGGTAGCCGATGACCTGACCGTCCTCTTCGGCGAGAAAGAAACCCTCGGGGTCGAACCAGGCTTCCTTCTCGGTCGCGCGGACCTCGTCGGCGGTCAGCGCACCCTGTTCGGGATGCCAGTCGAAGGCGCGCGCGTTGACGCGGACCATCGCCTCCTCGTCCTGACCGGGAACGAACGTGCGCAGCGTGACCCCTTCGCACGTCACGGGTTCCGGCCAGTCGGCCGCCTCGACGTCCGCGTGCAGGATCAGCAGCTCTCGCGCTCGTTCGAAGCCTTCGGTCCCGGCGATGTGGACGGCGGCGGGGTGATCGCCGTGCGCCCAGACGCGCAGCGGCTTCCCGTCGACGCGTTCGACGAGTGCTTTGACGAGCGCTCTGCCGTGACCGGACCGCCGGTGCTCCGGGTGGACGAACAGTTCGGCGACCTGGTTGCCGTGCGAATCGCCTTCGGTGTCCAGATGCGCGTACGCGACCAGCTCGCCGTCGAGGCGCCCCGAAAGGTGCCGGCCACCGGCGAAACCGGTGTCCTCAGGGCGTCCGTCGGCCTCGCGCACGGCGAGCAGGAAGCGGCGGATCTCTTCCGTGTCCGGGTCACCGGTCCAAGCCAGATGAAGCATGAAACCGACCCTACTCGGGAACCCGATCCACGCCTGGACGTCTTGTCAGACAGGAAGGGACGGGATTCAGTGCGAGGAAAGCTCGGTCGGCTCGTAGATGCTCGCGTGCGGGGCGATGGCCTGAGGCTGCTGCTTCGCCGCGGCACCCTTGGCGGGCCGCTCGAACTTGTAGCCGACGTTGCGCACGGTCCCGATCATCTGCTCGTGCTCGGGGCCCAGCTTGGCGCGCAGGCGCCGCACGTGGACGTCCACCGTGCGCGTGCCGCCGAAGAAGTCGTAGCCCCAGACCTCCTGCAGCAGCTGGGCGCGGGTAAAGACCCGGCCGGCGTGCTGCGCGAGGTACTTGAGGAGCTCGAACTCCTTGTACGTGAGTTCGAGAGTGCGCTTGCGGAGCTTCGCGGTGTACGTCGCTTCGTCGATGACGAGCTCGCCGACGCGGAGTTCGGCTTCGACCTGCGAAGCGGCACCGTCGCGGGTGGTGACCAGCCGCAGCCGGGCGTCGACCTCGGCGGGACCGGCCGTCGGGAGCAGGATGTCGTCGGTGCGCCATTCCGCGCTGACCGCGACCAGACCGCCTTCGCCGACGACGGCGATGATCGGCGTCGTGGCCTCGTCCTCACCGGCGCCCTTGAGCAGGCGACAGAGGCTCTTCGCGGAGGCCAGATCGGTGCGGGCGTCGAGCAAGATCACGTCACGGTGGCCCGCGTCGAGCAGCGCGGTCACTTCCGGAGCACGGACGCGTACGGTGTGGGGCAGCAGATCCAGGGCGGGGAGCACCGCGGTCGCATCGGGTTCCGCAGTCAATACCAACAGGTCCAGGCTCATCGCCGCACCGCCCTCACTTGTAGTCGCCTCGAACGTGGCTACAGCCGGTGCTTAGTGAGAATAGCGGGTGAACAGCCGGACACCTACCCCGTGCTGGATCGATCACACCTGGCCAAAGAGGTACGCGAAGGAGATTCGACACGATGGTGAGCAGGCCCGTGGCGCATGACGGACGACCTTCTCCGGGGCGGCCCGCCAAGCGACCGAAGCGACGTGGCCGGGGCTGGCTCATCGCCCTCGCGGTACTGGTGGTGCTGCTGGTCGGGGCCGATTTCGGGGCGGCGGCGTTCGCCGAGCACACGATCTCCCAAAAGGCCCGTGAACAACTGAACCTGGCCAACGATCCGGCGGTCACGGTGCACGGTTTCCCGTTCCTCACCCAGGCCCTTTCCGGTGACTACAGTCACATCACCGTGAACGCCCAGGGCGTCGCCGTTCCGCCGAAGTTGCGTGATGTGGACTTCAACGCCGACATGAGCGACGTCACGGCGCCGCTTTCGGACCTGATGAACGGCAACACGAAGGCGATCAGCATCGCGACGCTCAAGGGCGAGGTGACCATCAAGGCCGCCGACATCGCGAAGCAGGCTCCGCTCGACAAGATCGAGAACCTGAAGATCGAGCCGGTCACCGAGGACTACGTCCGCAACGGCGAGAGCGGCCAGGGCGAGACGACCCCGCCCACGACCAACGCGCAGGGCGAGCCGATCGACAGCTCCAGTGCGGGCATCCGGCTGTCCGGCAACGTGCAGATCGCGGGCCAGAAGGTGGAGATCTTCTGCTTCGCGATGATCGAACTGAACGGTCAGAAGATCAGCATCGAGCCCAAGCGACTGCAGTTCGGGAATGACAAGGAGACCACCGTCGTTCCCCAAGCGGTGCAGGACGCGCTGCTGCCGAACTTCAACGCGACCATCGACACCGGTGCCATGCCGTTCTCGGTGACCCCGACGTCGGTGCGCGTGAACAGCGGCACGGTGACCATCAAGGGCGAAGGCAAGAACGTCGCCTTCAGCGGAGCGAAGCCACAGGGTTGAGCTGACACAGGGGTGATCTCGAAGTGACCGGAGTGTGGGTGCTGCTGGGGGTCTTGGTGCTCGGCGGTGTGGCGGGCGCGCTGCTCCAGGCGCGCAACGGCCGCATCCGGGCGGCGAAGTCCGGCGCGCCCACACTCCCGGACCGCGTCTCCGGCGCGCTCGCGCCCGAAGGCGTCACCCTGGTCCAGATCTCCACCACGTTCTGCGCGCCGTGCCGCCACACCCGCGCGATCCTGTCGGCCCTCGCGGAGAAGACCGGCGGGCTGACCCACGTCGATCTCGACGTCACCGAGACCCCGGAAGTCGCCCAGGCACTTTCGGTATTGCGGACTCCGACGACGCTCGCCCTGACGCCCGACGGCCGTGAGCTGCTCCGCGTCGGCGGCGTTCCCCGAGGTCAGGAGCTTCTCGAAGCTCTGAAGCCCCACCTGACGAACGTCTGATCCCGAATTTTGGGAAGCGTCCCAAGGTGTGAACACGGTTCCCAACCTGAGGGAGCTCTGCGTACCCTCGCACCCGTGAACAGGCTGCCCCGAACCTTGCTGACCCAGCGCCGCGCAGTGGATCTGTGCCGCGTTCGCAGCAGCCTGTGTCCGGCTCGGCCCGGCGTTCGCTGAACCACGCCCTCATGCCTGCGCGTGCCGATCCGGCACGCACCTCTTCCCTCTCGTTCGCAGGAGGATCCATGTCCGCAGGACCGGCCGTCGACCCCCGTGGTCCTCGTTTCGCCGCCATCCTGACGACGATCGTGCTCGCGGTCGTGCTCATCACCCAGTGGTGGCCACTGCTCGCGGCGCAGGCGGTGGTGTTCGCGATCGGTGCCTTCATCGGCCTGAAGCCGGCGCCTTATTCGCTCGTCTACCGCTATCTGGTCGCGCCCCGGCTCGGCCCGACGACGGAACGCGAGGACGCCGCCCCACTGCGGTTCGCGCAGGCCGTCGGGTTCGTCTTCGCCGTCGTCGGCACCATCGGGTTCGCCGCCGGCCTGACCGCGCTCGGCTTCGTGGCGACGGCGTTCGCGCTGTTCGCGGCCTTCCTCAACGCGGCGTTCAACTTCTGTCTCGGTTGCGAGATGTTCCTGCTCATCAAGCGTTTCAGCCCCAGCCCGCGCGCGTCCTAACCCAGAAAGAGAGTCAGCTCCATGAGCCGTGAAGACGTCCTGGTCACCACCCAGTGGGCCGAGGAGAACCTGGACACCCCCGGTGTCGTGTTCATCGAGGTCGACGAGGACACGACCGCGTACGACAACGGACACATCCGCGGTGCGGTGAAGTTCGACTGGCGCAAGGACCTGCAGGACGGGGTCCGCCGCGACTTCGTCAACAAGGAGGGCTTCGAGAAGCTGCTCTCCGAGAAGGGCATCTCGAACGACGACCGCGTCGTCCTCTACGGCGGCAACAACAACTGGTTCGCCGCTTACGCGTACTGGTACTTCAAGCTCTACGGCCACGAGAACGTGCAGCTGCTCGACGGCGGCCGCAAGAAGTGGGAGCTCGACGGCCGCGAGCTGAACTCCGAGGACGTCAAGCGCGAGGCCACCACCTACCAGGCCAAGGAGCAGGACCTCTCGATCCGCGCGTTCCGCGACGAGGTCGTCCAGGCCATCGGTGCCAGCAACTTCGTCGACGTGCGTTCCCCCGACGAGTTCTCCGGCAAGCTGCTCGCCCCGGCGCACCTTCCGCAGGAGCAGTCCCAGGTCCCGGGCCACATCCCCGGCGCCCTGAACGTCCCGTGGGCGAAGGTCGCCAACGAGGACGGCACCTTCAAGACCGAGGAAGAGATCAAGGAGCTGTACTCCGACGAGGGCCTCGACGAGTCGAAGTCCACGATCGCGTACTGCCGGATCGGTGAGCGTTCGTCCATCGCGTGGTTCGCGCTGCACGAGCTCCTCGGCTACGACGCCGTCAAGAACTACGACGGTTCATGGACGGAATACGGCTCGCTCGTCGGCGTGCCGGTCGAGTTGGGAGCTAAGTGATGGCGGCAGACGACAGCTGCGGAGCGCCGGTCCAGGAGGCCACGCCCGCCGATTACGACACCCGCGGCCAGGTCGTACTGGCCGGCAAGGTGACCGGTGCGGAAGGGCCCGTCGGTGGCGCCTTCGTCCGGTTGCTGGACGGCGGCGGCGACTTCACCGGCGAGGTCGTCTCGTCGGCCGACGGCGACTTCCGCTTCTACGCGGCTCCCGGCGACTGGACGGTTCGCGCGCTGCACCGCTCCGGCAACGGCGAGGCGTCCGTCACCGCGCAGGGCCCCGGAGTGCACCAGCTGGCGATCTCCGTCGCCTGACCACTCGAGTACAGGAAGGCCCCCTTCCTTGCGTTGGACGCAAGGAAGGGGGCCTTCCTGTACTTGTGGGCACTGCCACGCACCCTGTGCGAGGCCGTCTGAGCAGGTAGCGACTAAAGTGCGTGTCGTGGAGATCCTGTTTACGACACTGCTGGTCCTCGCCGGCGTCGCGATCACGTGGTTCGCCGTGTACGTCGTCTACCGGCTGTACGCCGACCAGCGCTGACCCATGACGGCTAGTGGCGACGAGGCCATCCAGGCCGCGGAGAAGCGCGCGGAAGAAACGCGCGAACGCAACCTCCCTCCGTACGGCACCCTTCCTGACCTGCCCATCCCGGGCGACACGGCGAACCTGCGCGAAGGCCCGAACCTCAATGACGCCTGCCTGGCGCTGCTGCCGCTCGTCGGCGTGTGGCGCGGCGAAGGCGAGGTCGATTACCCGACCATCGACGGCCCGTACCGGTTCGGCATGCAGCTGACCATCGCGCACGACGGCCGCCCCTTCCTCACGCACGAATCGCGCGCCTGGCTGCTGGACGACGACGGCAACGTCATCCGTCCCGCCGCGCGCGAGTCCGGGTTCTGGCGCCCGCAGGCCGACGACACGATCGAACTGCTGCTGACCCACAACACCGGCATCATCGAGCTCTTCTACGGCAAGCCGCGCGGCAAGGCGTCGGTCCCCGCCTGGGAACTCGGCACCGACGCCGTCGTCCGTTCTTCGACCGCGAAGGACGTCACGGCGTCCCAGCGGCTTTACGGCATCGTCAACGGTGAACTCGGCTACGTCGAGGAACGCGCCATGATGGGCCAGGAACTTCAGCCGCACACGTCGGCGCTGTTGCGTCGCGTGGTGGGCTGACCGTTTCCCGTGCGGTGGCGTGCCTACGGCGAGCACGCCGCCCTGCTCGACTGTGATTCCCTGACCCAGACGATCGCGGCGCACGCCACGGTCGCGGCCTCGCGTCCGGACGGCGTCGCCGAACTCGTCCCCGGCGCCCGCAGCCTGCTCGTGGTGGAAACGCCGGGATCGGGCGCACTCGCGGCCGTTCGTGAACTCCTCGCCGACGCCGATCTCGAACACCCACCCGGCGGCCGGCCCCGCGAGATCACCCTGGACGTCACCTACGACGGTGAAGACCTCGAACTCGTCGCACAAGACGCCGGAGTGTCCATCGAGGACGTCGTCCGGCTGCACACCGACGCCGTCTACACGGTCGCGTTCACCGGTTTCGCACCCGGTTTCGGTTATCTCACAGGACTTCCCGAGCCGCTCCGGCAGCCACGTCTCTCGACGCCGCGCACCCGCGTCCCACCCGGTTCGGTCGGGATCGCGGGGGAGTTCACCGGCGTCTACCCGCGCGTCTCACCCGGTGGCTGGCGGCTGATCGGTCATACGCGGACCGTCCTGTTCGACCCGCGCGCCGATCCGCCCGCGTTGTTCGCCCCCGGCGACCGCGTGCGGTTCCGGAGTGCCGGATGAGGGCCCTCGAAGTGGTCGACACCGGTCCGCTCGCGCTGGTCCAGGACCTCGGCAGGACCGGGTACGCGCATCTCGGCGTCCCGCCGTCCGGCGCGCTGGACGTCCCGGCGCTGAAGCTGGCCAACAGACTCGTCGGCAACGACGAAGCGGCCGCGGGCGTCGAGTGCCTGTTCGGCGGACTTCGGCTGCGCGCGACGGCGTCCTGCACCGTCGCCGTGACCGGGCCGGCGGTGCCCGTCGACGTCGACGGCCGCGCGGCCGGATCGCATGCGGCGCTGTGGCTGGCGCCGGGTCAGGTCGTGACGATCGGCGCGCCCGCCACCGGATTACGTTGCTACCTGGCGGTTTCCGGCGGAATCGCGGTCGACGCCGAACTCGGCAGCCGCTCGCGGGACGTCCTCTCGGAGATCGGTCCCGCGCCACTGCGGGCGGGCGACGTCCTCCCGCTCGGCACTCCGTCCGGAGTGCCCGGCGGCGCCGACGTCGTGGTGCCCACGGTGGCCGCGGCGGAACTGGTGGTGCCGGTCGAGCCGGGTCCGCGGGCGCACTGGTTCGAAGGCCTGGAAGCCGGTCTCGCGAAGACCTGGACGGTGACGGCCGAGTCCAACCGCGTCGGCCTTCGGCTCGATGGGACTCCGCTAACCCGCGAAGGCGACTACGCCGAGAAGGAACTTCCGAGCGAAGGCCTGTTGACCGGCGCCGTGCAGGTGCCACCGGACGGGCTGCCGGTCGTGTTCTTGGCGGATCATCCAACTACCGGTGGTTATCCGGTGGCCGCCGTGGTGAGACAGGCGTCACTCCCGGCCCTCGCGCAGGCCCGTCCCGGAACCCTTCTCCGCTTCCACTCGTCCACGAGGGTGTGGAACAGGTAAAGGTCGACGGTGGCACAGGTGTCATCGACACGAATTCGGTCCCGGCCCAACCCGAACTGCCGCAGTCGCTGCGGATCGCACTGGCGACCGGGCAGATGAGACGTCCGCTCGGCGATACGCTTCGCCCGCTTCTCGATCTCTTCGCCGACGGTGAGTACCAGGTCGACGGCCCCGAAAGACTGACCGAGGACCGCTTTCTGACCCCGAGCGCCGACTGGCCGCCCGCCGACGTCTCCCGCGTCGGCTACTACCGGACGGCGATCAAGACCGGGCACCGGCCGGTGGCCGTGGTCCTGGAAACCGGTGAGGCGACGGTGATCCTCGACGGGCACCACAAGATCGCGGCCTATCGCGAAGAGGCGATCCTGCCGCACCTGCTGATCATCAGCGCGCTCAGCTGATCGCGTACTCGCTCTCGTAAGCGGCGACCAGTTCGGCGTGGATGGCGCTGGAGTCGCCCAGCGCGACACCGTCGAGTGTGTGCACCCGGGTCAGCTTCCGGACCGACGAGGCCAGGAACAGCCCCTCGCCCCCGGTGAGATCCGAAACCTGGAGCGGCTCGACCTTGATCGACCAGCCCGCCCGCTCGGCCCCGCGGAAGAGCGCCGCCTGCGTCGTCCCCGGCAGGATGCCGATGCTCGCCGGCGGCGTGTAGAGCGTCTTGTCCTTCGCGAGGACGACCGTCGAAGTCGGTCCTTCGAAGACCGAACCGTTGGCGGCGGTGAAAATCACATCGCTCGCTCCACGGCGGGCGGCCTCGCGCAGCGCGGCCATGTTGACCCCGTACGAAATCGACTTCGCACCGAGCAGCAGCCACGGCGCGCGGTCCGCCAGTTCGGGCTCGATCCCGCGTTCCAGGGTGACCGCCGCGACGCCCTCGACACGGGCGCGAAGCACCTTCTCGTCGATCTCCACACCGAGTGCGAACCCGAACGGCTTCGCCTCCGGATCGCCGTCGATTCCCCTGGTGTACACCAGTTTCAGGGCCATCTCGGCGGTGCCGGACCAGTTCTCGATGACGACCCGCGCGGCGCGTTCCCAGGCCGCGAGGTCCGGCTCGGGAAGGTCGAGCATGGCGGCGGAGCGGGCCAGCCTGTCGAGATGTGGACGAAGCTCGCGTGGTCGCCCGTCGACCACGAGGATCGTCTCGAACACGCCGTCGCCGCGAAGCAGTCCCAGATCGTCCACCCGCAGGTGAGCGGCTTCGGGGTCGGCCAGGGTCCCATCGAGAAAGGCAAGCACGCGCATACTCACACGGTACTCACTAGCATGGGTTTTATGCCCTACCGCTCCCCCTTGCTCGACCTTCCCGGACCGATCGCGGCACCAGACGGGCATCCTGAAGAGGGTGTCCCGTGGCATTGGGGAGACCCCTTCGCCGAGCAACGGACGGCGACGCGCGGCGCGGTCGTGATCGACCGTTCGCACCGCGAGATCCTGGCCGTGACCGGGGAAGAACGGTTGTCCTGGCTGCATTTGGTGATCTCGCAGCACGTCACCGGGCTCGCCGAAGGCACCGGCACCGAGGCGCTCGTCCTGGACAGCCACGGCCGCGTCGACACCCACATGGTGGTCGCGCACGCGGACGGCACGGTGTGGCTGGACAGCGATCCCGGCGCCGTGGCCACCAGCGCGTTCCCGTCCGGCGGCAAGCAGACGCTGCGCGACTACCTCGAAGCCATGAAATTCTGGTCCAAAGTGGACATCCGCGATGTCGGCGAAGAGCTGGCACTGCTGACCGTCCTGGGCCCCGACGCGGACCGTGTGCTGGCGTCCGTCGGCGTCACGCTGGACGCGGAGCCGTACACCGTGGTGGCGATCCCCGGCGGTTTCGCGCGTCGGATGCCGTGGCCAGGACGCAACAGCGTCGACCTGGCCGTCCCCCGCGCCGAACTGGCCGACTGGTGGCGCCGCCTCACCGACGCGGGCGCGCGACCGGCGGGCAGCTGGGCGTTCGACGCGCTGCGCGTCGAGTCGCTGCGGCCGCGGCTGGGCCTCGACACCGACGAGCGCACGATCCCGCACGAGGTGAACTGGGTCGACTCCGCCGCGCACGTGGCGAAGGGCTGCTACCGCGGGCAAGAGACCGTCGCGAAGGTCCACAACGTCGGACGGCCGCCGCGGTACATGGCGCTGCTGCACCTGGACGGCTCGCCGGAGATCACGCCGGAGACCGGTGACCCGGTGATGCTGGGCGAGCGGACGATCGGACGTGTGGGCAGCGTGGTGCAGCACCACGAGCTGGGACCGATCGCGTTGGCGCTGGTCAAACGCTCGACGCAACCGGGTGCCGAACTGCTGGCCGGTGCCGAGGACCGCGTCGTGCAGGCCGCGATCGATCCGGACTCCGTGCCCGGTGAGGCACCCGCTCCCGGCCGGGAGGCCGCTCAGCGCCTGCGGGGCTGAGCCGCGCCGGGTCTGGACACGCTTCGGGCGTGACGGGCTTCAGGTCTGACGGGCTTCGGGTCTGACGGGCGGGCGTGTGGAAATAGGGACGTTGAGTGTCCCTCTTTCCGCACACCCCCTCCTGACAGGGACGTTCTCGCAGGACTGTGTGGATTTTGGGACGTCAGATGTCCCAAAATCCACACAGTCACCGTCCCCGGCTCAGACGACGAAGGCACCTTCACCACGCCCATCCACACCAGTTGTCCACAACTCGCCCCACCTGTGGACAACTCCGCTGACCAGCCCTTTTCCCCCGCCACCCCCGGTAGACTGGACCAGGGGCCGCCCCCGGGACGGGTGGGGGGCGCGCTCTGGAAGGAACCGAAAGAGCGATGGGGGCGCAACGAGAACCGGGCAGGACTGGGCAGGTGGCCGGGAGGGGCGAAGATCTTTGTGGTATCGCTCCCCGCGGAACATTTCGCTCGGCGCGCGTTAAGCTAGCCCGGTGATCGAAGTCCGGCCCGGTGGTCGCCGTCGTATCGACCGCGTGCTCGGCCCTGGGTATCTCGGCGACCTCGGCGAGCTGCCCCTTTCCGTGCTGCGCGAGCGCCGTGACGAGGCCGCGCAGGAGGAGACCGACCTGTCGTACCTGCGGCGGCTGTTGCACGCGCGGATCGACATCGTGCGGGCGGAGCAGGAGCGCCGGAGTTCGGGCGGCGAGAGCAGCGTGGTGGAGCGGCTGGCCGCGATCCTGGCGGACAACGCGATCGGCCCGGCCACGGGTTCGGGCAGGCATCAGCGGCTGGAGCCGTCGCGGGCGGGTGAGCACCGGCGGTTCGCCGAGGCGCTCATCGGCGACACGGACCTTTCCGACGTCAGCACCCTGTCGAACGAGAAGCTGGCCAACGCCCTCAACCGCTACGCCGACGAAGAGGTCTCCGTCTCTTCGTACCGTCGCGAGGTCCAGGGCGTGATGGACACGATCAACGCCGAGATCGCGACCCGCTACCGCAAGGGCACCGCGTCGGTCGACGACCTGCTGGACACCGAACGCGGCGGGCCCGAGTGACGAATCCCGTCCTGGTCGAGGTCGTCCGCTCCGGTTTCGTCGAAAGCACGCACCGCGGCGCGCTGGTGATCACGGCCCCGGACGGGTCGGTGCGGTTCTCCGCCGGCGACATCGAGCGGCCGGTCTATCCGCGCTCGTCCAACAAGCCGCTCCAAGCCGTCGGGATGCTCCGCGCCGGCCTCACCATCGAAGACGAAGACCTCGCGCTGGGC
The DNA here is from genome assembly GCF_013870525.1 of Amycolatopsis pittospori. Taxonomy (GTDB): domain Bacteria; phylum Actinomycetota; class Actinomycetes; order Mycobacteriales; family Pseudonocardiaceae; genus Amycolatopsis; species Amycolatopsis pittospori. The sequence goes on along the minus strand of NZ_JACBXD010000041.1, from coordinate 53,248 downwards.
TGCGGTTCGCACAACGGCGAACCCGGCCACGTCGAGGGTGCGTTGTCGATGCTCTCCCGCGCGGGCCTCACCGAGGACGCGTTGGCCTGCCCGCCCGCGTTCCCGCTGCATGAGCCGAGCATGCTCGCCGTCGCCGCGGCCGGGAAACGACGTGCGGCCATGAACTGCTCGGGCAAGCACGCCGCGATGCTCACGACCTGCACGCAGCTCGGCTGGGCCACCGAGGACTACGCGGCCGCGACTCATCCACTGCAGAAGGTCATCCAAAGCACCATCGCCGACCTCACCAGCGAGCCGATCGAGACGGTCGGCGTCGATGGCTGCGGGGCCCCACTGTTCGCGTTCTCCCTCACCGGCCTCGCCCGGTCCTTCGGCAGGCTGGTCACCACCATGGGCGGCCCGGAACGCCGGGTCGCGGACGCCGTCCGCGCGCATCCGTGGCAGGTCGCGGGCACCGGCCGCGAGGACACCGTGCTGATGCGGAACGTCGACGGTCTGCTCTCGAAGGGCGGCGCCGAGGGCGTCCACGCGTTCGCTCTGCCCGACGGCACGGCGCTGGCCTTGAAGATCGACGACGGCGCCGCGCGGGCGCGGATCCCGCTGCTGCTCGCGACCCTGCGCCACCTCGGCATCGACCCCGGCGACGAGGCGGGAGATCTGCCCAAGTCGGCCGTCCTCGGTGGCGGGAAACCGGTCGGCGAACTGCGCGTCGCCGCCGGCCTCTTCGACTAGTTCGCGCGTTCCCGCGCGGCCAGGTCGCCCCAGAAGTCCCGCAGGTCGGCGAACAGTTCGGCCAGCTCGTCGACGTTGCCGGTACGAAGCGCGTCGAGGATGTCGTGCACCTCTTCGGCGGTCGTGTCGGCCTGCAGGATCGAGTCGGCGAAGAGCTGCACGAGGCCGCCGTAGTCGAGCTCGACCGCGGAGCCGGGATGGAAGGCGTCGAGCCAGCGACGCGTCTCGAGCAGCACCCGGCCCGGCCCGGAATCGCCGAAGGTCGCTTCGAGCAGGTCACCGACTTCGCGGGCGCGATGCCGCGCGTCGGCGATCGATACCCGCCACGACACCTCACGCTCGGGGTCGTCGCGGCCCTTGCCCAGTTTGACCCGGCGCATCCCGGGGTCGAACAGCACGAACCACGGGAGCGGGATCGTCCACGTCGTCGAGAGCGTGTGCGAGGCCGAAGCGGACAGATCGCCGATGGCCGACTTCGCTCGCGTTCGGATCGCGTCGATACCGCCGCCGCCCGCGTCGAGCACCGCGTTCTTCAGCGCCGGATGCGCGTCGCCGAGGAAGGTGACCAACGCCGCGGCCGAGCGCGCGCGGATCTCCATCGGGCAGACGAGCGGCCCCGGTCCCGCGTCGCCGTGCTCACCCTCCGGCACGTCTTCGGGGTCCAGGACCAGGACGTCGGTGATGAGGCTGGGGGCGGCGCGGCCGTCCGCCAGCTCGGCGGGCAGCAGCCGTCCGACGTGCTGTGACTTGAGCCACAGTGCCTGCTCGCGCGTCCCCGCGGCCGAACGATCGAGCCGGGCCGCTTCGACGGCCTCGAGCAGGCGTTCGTCCGGCGGATCCCCCAGCGCGAGCAGGGGCTCGTACACGCGGAGATAAGCCGAGAACGGACGGGGCACAGGAGCATCGTGGCACGCCGACCTGCGACGATCGCCACCGACCGGCCGGTAACCGGCGTTCGGGGAACACTGTCGCGACCGGCACACCGTGCCACGTCGCATCCAACCCCCTGGACACGGTACGGTGTCAGCAGGAAAGAATTGTCGAGACGATGCGGGGCCGCCGATTCCCCCGGCCGCCCCGCCCCTGTGCGAGGGGGTCGAGCCATGGGGCGCGGCCGGGCTAAGGCCAAGCAGACGAAGGTGGCGCGCGAGCTCAAGTACAGCTCGCACGAAACCGACTTCGATGCTTTGCAGCGCGAGCTGTCCAGTAGTTCCTCGGATTACGGGCACGAGGACGACAAGCGGGATGACGACGACCCGTACGACGGGTACGACGAATACCGCCGCTGAGCAGGCGTGACACGCGAGGGTGGCACGGAGTGATCTCCGTGGTCCACCCTCGCGTGTCGCGTGCTGCCCAAAATACGGAAGAGGTGCCATGTCCGACGTATCGCGAGTAGGTGTCATCGGAGCCGGGCTCATGGGCTCCGGCATCGCCGAAGTGCACGCACGTGCCGGTCTGGACGTGATCGTCACCGAGGTGAACCAGCCGGCGCTGGACTCCGGGCGGGCGCGGATCGAGAAGTCGCTGCAACGCGGCGTCAAGAACGGGAAGCTCTCGCAGGAAGACGCCGACGCGGCGCTCGGACGAGTCCGCTTCACCACCGAGATCGGCGAGTTCGCCGACCGCGACCTCGTGATCGAGGCCATCCTGGAACAGGAGCAGGCCAAGGTCGAGGTCTTCCGGTCGCTGGACAAGATCGTCGAGCGTGAGGACGCGGTGTTCGCGTCCAACACGTCGTCGATCCCGATCATGAAGCTCGGGATGGCCACCAACCGCCCGCAGCAGGTGGTCGGCATCCACTTCTTCAACCCGGTCCCGGTGCTGCCGCTCGTCGAGCTGGTGCCTTCGCTGCTGACCAGCGACGACACCGCCCGCCGCGCGGAGGAGCACGCGACGACGGCGTTGAGCAAGACGGTGATCCGGTCGCAGGACCGCGCCGGGTTCATCGTGAACTCGCTGCTGGTGCCATACCTGCTTTCGGCGATCCGGATGATCGAGTCGGGCTTCGCCTCGGCGGAGGACATCGACCGCGGTATGGAGCTCGGCACCGCGCACCCGATGGGCCCGCTGCGGCTGTCGGACCTGATCGGCCTGGACACCATCAAGGCGATCGCGGACTCGATGTACGCCGAGTTCAAGGAGCCGCTGTACTCCTCGCCGCCGCTGCTGCTGCGCATGGTCGACGCCGGCCTGCTCGGCAAGAAGACCGGTCGCGGGTTCTACAGCTACTCCTGATCCGCAACTTTCGTAGCGGCGGACGACCACTTCTTCGGCTGTCCGTGCAACCGGCGTCCCCGGTTGCATGGACGGCATGAACGAACACACCCGTCGCAGGGCACTCACCGTCGCCGGACTGACCGGCCTCACCGGACTGACCGGACTCGCCACCGCGGGCTCGGCATCCGCTCGTGAACGCCGAGGCGTGCCGACGTTCGTGTTCGCGGCGGGCGCCAACGGCGTCTCCAGCGTCCCGAACGAACTCGTGCTGCGCGGCTACCGCTGCGTCGGCGTCGACCTCCCCGGGCAGCTGCCCACGGACGCCCAGTTCCGGCTTTCGTACCAGGCACCGCAGGACCTCGCGGCGTTCGCGACCGAACCGTCGCCGCTGGCCGAGGTGACCGTGGCCGACCACATCGCCGCGACCGTGGAGACCGTCCGGCGGGCGGCCGCGCTCGGCCCGGTCGTCCTCGTCGGCGCCAGCATCGGCGGCGCCGCGATCAGCCTCATCGCGAACCAGGTCCCCAAGCTGATCGACCTCCTGGTCTACGACACCGCGTTCTGCTGCGGCGAACTCGCGACGCCCGACGAGTACCTCTCCACCGAGGAGGGGAAGGCGACGCACGCCGCGGTGCTGCTGGAGTTCATGGCCGGGGACCCGCGGGTGATCGGGGCGTTCCGCTCGAACTGGCGGATCGCCGACCCGGCCCGCCTGGCGAAGGCGAAAGAGGCCTTCATGAGCGACAGCACCGACTCCGAGTTCCACACGTTCCTGAACTCGATGATGCCGGACGAGCTCGCCGGCAAGGGCGCCGTCGATTCGCGCGGCGACCTGCGCACCTGGGGCCGCATCCCGCGCGTGTACGTCCGGCACCTGCGCGACAACATCAACCCGCTCGCGCTGCAGGACCGGATGATCCGGGAGGCGGACGCGCGCACCCCTCGCAACCGGTTCCGGGTCTTCGACCTCGACACCGCACACGTCCCGACCTCGGCCAAGCTCGGCGACCTCCTTGACCTCTACGACCGCCTGGCCCGGCCCCTCCTCCGCGTTTAGTCCTCTGGATGCGGTAGTTGCACACGCAAGGACCGCATCCAGAGGACTAAACGCGGGGCAGCACACCTAGACTCGGGGCCGTGGGACAGGGACAGCTGCGCGCGGGCCTGATCGGTGCCGGTCCGTGGGCGAAGACGGTGCACGCGCCGGGCCTCGCCGATCACCCCGGCACGACGTTGAGCGCGGTCTGGACCAGGCGTCCTGAAGCCGCGAAGGAGCTGGCAGAGGCGCATGGCGCCGAGGCCGTCGGGAGCTTCGAGGAGCTCCTCGACCAGGTGGACGCCGTCGCGTTCGCGGTCCCGCCCGCCGTTCAGGCCGAGCTCGCGGTCAAGGCCGCCGAGGCGGGCAAGCACCTCATCCTGGAGAAGCCGATCGCCGCGGATCTCGACGGCGCGCAGCGGCTCGTGGACGCCGTCGAGGCCGCCGGGGTGGCCGCGCTCGTGGTCCTGACCTTGCGTTTCTCGCCGATGACCCGGGACTGGCTCGCCGGGATCACCGAAGCGGGTGGCTGGCGCGGTGGTGGGGCGCGATGGCTTTCGGGTGCCCTGCTCGGTGGGCAGTACCAGGATTCGGCGTGGCGGCATGACTCCGGCGCACTCTTCGACATCGGGCCGCACGCCTTCGATCTGCTCGACGCGGCGCTCGGCGAGATCACCGACGTGCTCGCCGCGAACCGGACCGATGACGATCTATGGCAGCTCCTGTTCGCCCACGCGGGTGGCGCGACCAGTACGGCAACCCTGTCGCTGCGGTTGCCGATCCAGCCGACGGTCGTCGAAGTGGCCGTTTACGGCGAGCACGGTTATCGCACTTTAGGGCGGAAACCGGGTTCCGCCGGTGAATCGTTCACCGCGCTTTTGGACGATTTCGCGGCGATGGCGGCCTGCGGAACGACGACGCATCCCTGCGACGTGCGTCGCGGCCTGCACCTGCAAAAGCTCCTCGAACGCGCGCGCGAACTGGCCGGGCACGCCAAGTAGTACACAGGTCACCCACAAGGCTTTTCCTTATGCGATAACGCCTTCTTCCTGCGACTTCGCAATCATCCACAGGTTTGTCCACAGGCTCCATTGTGGACAGTCGCCCCTCGGACCCAAGCACGGGAAAGCCTTTTCCGCTACCGGAAAAGATCACCTCTTTGTGAGGTCGCTCCGTCATGCCGAGTCGATCTTGTGATGCGAAGGTGATCTTGGGCGCTCCGGAAAGGAAGGGCCATGGGAGAGCTGCTCCGCGCTTTCGGCGCGATGATCCCGTTGACGATCACCGCGATTCCGTACGCATTCATCGGCTGGCCGCTGCTGGCGGCACACCGGCGGCGAAGACAAGCCGACCGCTTCTCCGCGTCGGCGACGGCCGCCGTGGACATGACGCTGGGATTGGCCTGCTTCCTGGTGTTATGCCTGGTCACGATGCCCGTGGCCGGGGAGGGTGGCAGCAGGCTGAATCTCGAACCCTTCACCGACCTGCGCCTCGCCTTGAGCGACAGCGCCAATCTCTGGCAGGTGCTGGGCAACGTGCTCATGCTGAGTCCGCTCGGCGCACTGCTCCCGCTGCGGTCCCGGCGGCTTCGTTCGCTCGGCCGGATCGCACTGGGCGCGCTGACACTGTCGGTGCTGGTGGAGGGCACGCAATTCCTGATCCAGTCGGGCCGCGTGACGTCCGCCGACGACATCCTCCTGAACACCCTGGGGGCCGTGATCGGTGCCGTACTCAGCAAACGGGTGTGGCGCTGTCTGGACGTCCGCCCGCCGGTGCGGATCCCGGCGCAGGTCCGGCGGGTCTGCGACGCCCCCGTACGACTGCGGGTGCCGAGGTCGGTGTGGGACGAGCGCTATTCGAGCATCGCGCACCCGCAGCGTCGGTAATTCGGTTGACCGCCGTGCGAGAGTGATCGCAAAAGCCTTACGTATCGGGAAAGAGGGATGCCTCATGCCTGACGCCTTCAGCGGCGTCGGCACGAGCTAGCCGGCGCCCATGCCAGCTCCACCACGCACGCGGGTCATCCCGTGCGTTCCCTCTTCTTGCCCGAAAGGCATATCGACCAGTGCTTTCCGAGACGATTCGTTCTCTGCAGTCCTACATCCGCACGACCGCGGCGAGGTTCCGCGAAACCGAGCGGATCGGGCCGTTCCTGGCCACGTACTACCTCGAGGCCAACAGTCCCTTCCTCAACTACGCGATCCCCGACGACGGTGCCGTCCCCACGAAGGAAGACATCGACGCGCTCACCGAGGCGTTCCGCGAGCGTGAGCTCATGCCGCGCCTGGAGTTCCTGAGCGAGGCGGTTCCGGCAGCCGAAGCGGTGCTCGTCGAATGCGGGTACACGCTGGAGCGGCGGGTTCCGCTGATGATCTGCACTCCGGAGCAGATCGTCGAGCAGCCGAAACCGGCCGGGATCACCCTGGTCACCCCGAAGACGGCCGACGAGCTCCGGAAGATGATCCGGGCGCAGAACCTGGCGTTCGGCGAAACCGACCCCGACCAGCACCTCGACCCGTCTCCGGACCAGCTGAGCGGCGAGACCATCTCGGTGATGGCCGTCAGCGAAGCCGGCGAGATCGTCGGCGGCGGGGTGGCGACCCCGATCCTCGACGGTGCGACCGAGGTCGCGGGCGTCGGCGTGCTCGAGGGATACCGGAGCCGCGGGATCGCGGCGGCGATGACGGAGTACCTGACGCGTGAGGCTCACGCTCGCGGCGGACGGTCGGTGTTCCTGACGCCGGGCGCCGGGCAGGCGGAGCGCGTCTACGGCCGGGTCGGATTCAAGACCGCGGCCGAATGCGTGCACCTGTCAGTCGTCTGAGTAACCGCCGCGGCGAGTTCGTTTGACCTCGCCGCGGCGTTTCTTCGAGGCCAGACGGCGTTCCTTCGAGCCCCGCGAGGGTTTGGTGGGACGCCGTTTGGCGGCCGGGGGTGCCGACGCGTCCAGCAGCAGCATCACCAGCCGCGCCCGCGCGGCCTCCCGGTTCATCAGCTGCGAGCGGTGTTCGGAAGCGGCGATCGTGACGACGCCGTCGACCAGACGCGACGAAAGCCGGTCCAGCATCCGGGCCCGGAGATGATCCGGGATCGAAGCGGAACCGGCCACGTCGAAGGAGAGTTCGACCCGCGAGTCCGTGGTGTTCACGCCCTGCCCACCCGGACCCGAAGACCGGGAGAACCGTTCGTTCAATTCGGCACCCGGGATCACGAACCGGGTGCCGATCACCACGTCATCAGCCACGAGCCCAGTGTCTCACCTGGGGAAAGAGATTATTAGAAGCGCGGGTGGTCGCCGGACAGCACGGCGCGCGGGCCGTCCGGGTCTTCCGCCGGCTGCACGTCGCCGAGGATCCACGCCGGCACGTGCCGCGCGGTCAGCATCGCCAGCGCGCGGTCGACGTCGTCGGGGCCGACGATCGCGACCATGCCGACCCCCATGTTGAACGTCTTCTCCAGTTCGGCGCGCTCGACCTTGCCGCGGTGCCCGATCAGCGCGAACACCGGCGCCGGGGTCCAGGTGCCGCGTTCGAGCTTCGCGACCAGACCGCGCGGCATGACGCGGGCGAGGTTCGCTTCGAGACCGCCGCCGGTGATGTGCGCGAACGTGCGGACGTCGGCCTCGGCGACCAGCGCCAGGCAGTCCTTCGCGTAGATCTTGGTCGGCTCCAGCATCTCCTCGCCGAGCGAACGGCCGAACTCCTCGACGTGCCCGTCGAGCGGCATGCGCGCGATGTCCAGCAGCACGTGCCGGGCGAGCGAGTAGCCGTTGGAGTGCAGGCCGGACGAGCCGAGTGCGATCACGACGTCACCTGGGCGGACCCGCTCCGGGCCGAGCACCTTCGACGCCTCGACGACGCCGATGCCGGTGCCCGAAAGGTCGTAGTCGTGTTCGCCCATCAGGCCGGGGTGCTCCGCGGTCTCGCCGCCGAGCAGCGCGCAGCCCGCCTGGACACAGCCCTCGGCGATGCCGCCGACCAGCGCCGCGATCTTCTCAGGCACGACCTTGCCGACCGCGATGTAGTCCTGCATGAACAGCGGCTCGGCACCGGTGACGACCAGGTCGTCGACGACCATCGCGACCAGGTCGATGCCGACGGTGTCGTGCTTGTCGAGCGCCTGGGCGACGGCGATCTTGGTGCCGACGCCGTCGGTGGAAGAAGCCAGCACCGGCTCCTTCCACTTGTCCAGCTTCAGGGAGAACAGTCCGGCGAAACCGCCGACCCCACCCATCACCTCGGGCCTGCTGGCCCTCGCGGCGTGTGGTTTGAGCAGCTCAACGGCTTTGTCGCCGGCGTCGATGCTGACCCCGGCGGAGGCGTACGTGGCGCTCGTGGACTCGCTCACGGAAGCGGACTCCAACTCTGAAAGGAAAGGGACTAGGGACGCCGGATGGCGTCTTCAGCACCGTACCCGGCCGGGCTGACGGGCTTCGCCGCGCCATTGGCGGACTCTAGGCTTTCCAGCAGGTGCTTCCCGATCAGGGCGTCCTCGGGGAGCGCGATCGGGTACTCGCCGGAGAAGCACGCGGTGCACAGGCGCGACTTCGGCTGCTCCGAAGCCGCGACCAGTCCGTCCAGGGAGATGTAGCCCAAAGTGTCCGCGCCGATGGAGCGGCGGATGCCGTCGAGGTCGACGCCGTTGGCCACCAGTTCGGCGCGGGACGCGAAGTCGATGCCGTAGAAACACGGCCAGCGGACGGGCGGCGAGGCGATCCGGACGTGCACCTCGAGCGCGCCGGCCTCCCGCAGCATGCGGACGAGTGCGCGCTGGGTGTTGCCGCGGACGATGGAGTCGTCGACCACGACGAGCCGCTTGCCGCGGATGACGTCGCGCAGCGGGTTCAGCTTCAGCCTGATGCCCAGCTGGCGGATGGTCTGCGACGGCTGGATGAAGGTACGGCCGACGTAGGCGTTCTTCACCAGGCCCGTGCCGTAGGGAATGCCGGAGCCCTGCGCGTAGCCGATCGCGGCCGGGGTGCCGGATTCGGGCACCGGCATGACCAGGTCGGCGTCGGCCGGATGTTCGCCGGCGAGTTTGCGGCCGATCTCGACGCGGGTCGCGTGCACGCTGCGACCGGCGATCGAGGTGTCGGGGCGCGCGAGGTAGACGTACTCGAAGACACAGCCCTTGGGCTCGGGGTTCGCGAACCGCGAGGAGCGCAGGCCCTCGGCGTCTATCGCGATGAGCTCACCGGGCTCGACCTCGCGGACGAACGACGCGCCGCAGATGTCCAGCGCGGCCGTCTCGCTCGCGACCACCCAGCCGCGTTCGAGCCTGCCGAGCACCAGCGGGTGCACGCCATGCGGGTCGCGGGCCGCGTAGAGGGTGGACTCGTCGGCGAAGACCAGGCAGAACGCGCCCTTGAGGGTGGGCAGCAGTTCCAGCGCGGCGGCTTCGATGCCCTTGTCGGCGGCGTTGGCCGCGAGCAGCCCGCACACCAGGTCGGAGTCACTGGAGGAACCTGTCAGACCCGCGTGCGGCTTGAGGCCGGCGGCGACCGTGCGGTCGCGCAGCTCGGAGGTGTTGACCAGGTTCCCGTTGTGCGCGAAGGACAACCCGCTACCGGTGGCGGTGGTCCGGAAGATCGGCTGCGCGTTCTCCCAGATGGTCGCGCCGGTGGTCGAGTAGCGACAGTGACCGACGGCGATATGTCCCTGCAGCGACTGCAGGACCTGCTCGTCGAACACCTGGCTGACCAGGCCGAGATCCTTGAAGACGACGATCTGCGAGCCGTCGGAGACCGAGATGCCGGCCGCTTCCTGGCCGCGGTGCTGAAGTGCGTAGAGCCCGTAGTAGGTCAGCTTCGCGACCTCTTCTCCGGGCGCCCAGACACCGAAGACGCCGCATTCCTCGCGGGGTTCCGGATCGGGCTGGTCGGTCACGGGCTGTCCGGCGAGGGACGGGTCGGAAACCACCGAGGTGCTCCCAGGGAGAAGAGGGCAGGCCGCCACCAGTGTAAACGGTGGACTGTCGATCAACGCCTCGTACGACGTGGCACTGGACACGCTTCGGGCAATGACCGTGAGTGACGGGCGGGGTTCAAGACCCGTCACTCACGACCCCCGACCAGCCGACCGCTCCCCCTCGACAGAGGCGGTCGACTGTGCTTGAGGTGTCGTGGATCAACCGGCGGCGAGCCATTTGGACGTGCCGCCGCGGCCAGGGACCCAGCAGCCGTTGGAAGCGGTCTCCGGGAGGTACAGCGAGCCGGGTGTCCGCTCGTCCGGGAGCGCGAGCAGCGCCGTCAGCACCGTCGCCGCGTCGCCGGCGGACCGCCACAGCCACACTTCGGGCTCGAGGATGTCCTCCTCGGTGCCCGGCATGCGGGTCGCGACGACGTCGTCCTCGGCGTTGAGCCGGACCACGTCGACCACGTTGTCGTGGACTCGCACGCCGACCACGGCCAGGACCTCGCCGTTCGCGTCGCACGGGTGCACGAACTGGTATCCGCGGTGGATCAGTTCCTGCAGGCCGGTTTCGATGTCGGTGATTTCCGCGGTGATGGTGTCACCCGAGAACATCATCGAATTCGCCGTCCTTGGCGCCCGCGAGGAACGCGGCCATCTCAGCCTGGGTATAGACGAGAGCCGGACCGGTCGGGAAGCGCGAGTTGCGCATCGCGATCTCGCCGTTGACCAGCGGAGCCACCTCGACGCAATTGCCGATCGCGTTGCTGTAACTCGCCTTGCGCCACCGCACACCGGTAAGACGATCGGCCGGGATGCCGTTGTCGAACTGTTCAGCCATGGTCCCCACCTTCCCCGACTAAAGACTTCGGGCGATGCATCTGCATGTGCATTTGCCTGTGATCCGAAGTTAGCACGTGTGGCTGCAGCGGTAAATGCACGTGCAGAAGTTTCTGCAGAATTCGCGTGCAGTGAGGACTTAAGACCCTGTGCGTACCACCAAAGCGTGAGGTCACCCTCCCCGAACGGGTGAACAGCTACCAGTCGTGACAGGGTTTTTGCGCGCCCGCAAGGAAACCCCGGCCGTCACCGAGACGGCGGGAAACCCACAACGGTGAGTGGATCAGATTTCCGCGCGGCGCTTCATGAGCATCTGGCGGCTGCGGTCCGGCGTCTCCGCGTCGACCGCGAGCATGTCCAGCGCCCGGCTGTACCGCTCGATCTCGTCGCGCTTGTCGATGTAGTGCGCGCCGGTCAGGTATTCGGTGTAGGCGATGTTCGGCAATTCCTCTTCCGCGAACCTGAGCAGCGAGAACGCGCTGTCCGCGGAGTACCCGCTCCGGTCGAACGGGAGGATCTGCACCGAGATGTTCGGCTGCTGGATCATCTCCAGCAGGTAGTCGATCTGGCCCTTGAGGATCGTTCGGTCGCCGATCGGCCGGAACAGCACCGACTCGTCGATGACCAGCCACAACCGCGGCGCGTCCGGCCGCGAAAGCATCTTCTGCCGCCGCATGCACAGCGCGACCCGGCGGTCGACCTGCTCGTTCACCATGTCCGGACGGCCGTGACTCATGATCGCCCGCGCGTACGCCTCGGTCTGCAGAAGACCCGTGACGTACAGCGGCTCCCAGACCTGGATCCGCGCCGCGGCCTCTTCGAGCCCGACGAGGTCGTTGAACCAGCTCGGCATCAGGTCGCCGTAGCGGCGCCACCAACCCGGCTCGTTCGACTCCTTGACCATGTCGAGGAACTGCTGCCGCTCCTCGGTGTCGGTCATGCCGTACATCGTCAGCAGATCGGCGACGTCGCGTTCCTTGAAGCCGACGCGACCGAGTTCGAGTCGGCTGATCTTCGATTCGGAACCGCGGATGCTGTAGCCGGCCTCCTGGCGCGTGATGCCCGCGTCCTCGCGCATCCGCCGGAGCTGTGAACCGAGGATCATCCGGCGCGCGGTGGGACCCAGGGACTGCTCACCGCCGGGCGGGGTGACCGCGTTCATCGACCGGGGACCTTTCGTACGACGACACTCGCCAGGGGAACTAGCCGATTACTGAAAGTACACGTTTGGACCTCGACACGACAGGCATGGCTCGGTTTACCCGTCGCGCACGTGGTTCTACTCTACGTAGAGCCCGAGACTTCCGACACAGTTTTGTGAGGTTCAAGATGCCCGACGCCCCGACCCGGACGGAACGAGTGCCTGTGGGTGTCGACCCGACGCGGGCCAGCATCGCCCGGGTGTACGACGCCTTCCTCCTCGGCAAGGACAACTACGAGATCGACCGGGAGGTGCTGCGCAAGGTCCAGCAGGCGGCCCCCGAAGCGCAGGACCTGGCGACCGAGAACCGCGGCTTCCTCATCCGCGCCTGCCGGTTCCTCGCCAGCCAGACGGGCATCACGCAGTTCCTCGACCTCGGATCCGGCCTCCCGACCGCGGAGAACACGCACCAGGTCGTGCAGCGGATCAACCCGGAGATCAAGGTCGTCTACGTCGACAACGACCCGGTCGTGCTCGCCCACGGGCGCGCCCTGCTCGAAGAGAACGAGAACACGCACTTCGTCTCCGACGACATCTTCGAGCCGGAGCGGATCCTGGAGAACCCCGACGTCCGGCGGCACATCGACTTCACGCAGCCGATCGCGTTGCTGCAGATGGGCACCCTGCACCACTTCAACGGGCCGAAGGAAGCGCCCGCTCAGATCATGCGGAAGTACATCGACGCGCTGCCCTCGGGCTCGTACGTGGCGATCTCGCACTTCTCCGACCCGCAGGACGAGTTGTCCGAGGTCGCGCGGAAGATGGAGGACTTCTTCATCCACAGCCCGATGGGTTCGGGCACCTTCCGCACCAAGGCCGAGATCGAGGAGCTGTTCCACGACCTCGAGATGGTCGACCCCGGAGTCACCCTGTGCGCCGACTGGTGGCCGGACGGCCCGCGGATCAAGGCGCTGAACACCGCGCAGCGGACGATCTCGGGTGGCATCGGCCGGAAGAAGTAGTAGTTCCCCCTCGCTCAAGCTGCAATGAACGGCTCGTTCCTTGCGAAATTTGCAAGGAACGAGCCGTTCATTGCACGCGCGAGCCGAGGATCAGAGGCGGACCAGGGGCAGCCAGTGGGCCAGATCGGCCCGGCTCCCGGAGGCGGTGACCCGCCCCGATTCGACGGCGCCGGCCCAGCCGAGCAGCCCGGTCGCCAGTTCCAGCCACGTGCGCGGATCCGTTTCGACGACGTTCGGCGGCGTCCCGCGCGTGTGCCGCAAACCTTCGACGCACTGCACCGCCGCGAACGGCGGCACCCGCACTTCGACACTTTTCCCTGGCGCGTCCGCGGCCAGTGTCCGCAGGCTCAGCCGCACCGCGGCGGCCAGTTCGGGCCGGGCCGGTTCCGGGCCGGATCCGTTCAACCAGGGGGAAATCGCCGTGATCGCGGCACGTAACTCAGCGGGGTCGACCGAACGCGAAGAGGCCATGGGAGAACAGTAGAGTGAGCGCGAACAAACCTTCAGGCACCCGGAACGTGGGGATGGCGATGGCGCAGCGGGACGAGGCGGATCGGTTGGCGTCGAGCCCTGCAGGGAAGCGCGGCAAACAGAAGCCGAAGATCACCGACGAGATGCGGGCCAACGCCAAGGCCAATCCGAACAGCTGGCTGTACGTCATCGACGAGGCCTTCGACCCGAACGGCCCGGTGCCGTCCTGGGCGGTCGTCGGCGCGTACCCGGTGAACGGTGCCGGCGAGATCGTCGAGGACTTCCACCCCAACGACCGCTACCGGCCCTCGCCCAAGGCGCTCGGTTTCCCGGAGCCGCGCAACGAGCTCGAGCAGTTGCTCCAGCTGGTGCGCACCAACCACCGCCCGGTCGCCGACCTGCCGCGGGTCTTTCTCGACTCGACGCTGTTCGTCTACGCGCTTTCGCCGGTCCAGCGGACGGTCATCGGCTTCCACAACACCGACGGCCAGGTACTCGTGCCCGCCTATACGGCGAAGTCGCTGGTCCCGCGCGAATGGCCGCACGCCCGCGCGGTGCTGGGCCGGGACATGGTGCCGCTGCTCGCCGGGCACCCGGTCACCATCAATCCGCACGACCGGCTCACCGCGATCGTCCCGTCGGAGCACCTCGACAAAGCCCTTTTGGACGAGCGCCGTTAGTGGCCGATTAACCCACTCGGCCCAATTTATTTAGCCTGAACGCAACTCTTTCGGGTGATGTTCGAGTCGCTGATTCCCTTATCCCGGGGGATCGTGGCGACGTGAAGAGTCGCAGAAAGTGTTCGAAAGGCTGGGGGGCCGTCCTCGCGGCGGGGGTCTTGCTGCTCGCGCAGACCCCTGCCGTCGCGAAGGAAGCGGGGCCCAGATACGACGGGGCCGAGGAGCATTACGCCGGCTCGCAGATCGCGTTGCACGAAGGCGTCAGCGCGGCCATCGGTCCGCTCTACGGCGGTGAAGCCCAGACGCTGGGCCACGACGTCAGCGGCCATCAGGGCGACGTCGACTGGCCCGCCGCGGCCAGGACCGGCGCGAAGTTCGTCTACGTGAAGGCGACCGAGGGCACCGGGTTCGTCAATCCCCGGTTTCCCCAGCAGTACAACGGTTCCTACGGCGTCGGCCTGATCCGCGGGTCCTACCACTTCGCGCGTCCCGACATCTCGGACGGTGCTTCGCAGGCGCACTACTTCGTCAACAACGGCGGCGGCTGGTCCGGCGACGGCAAGACGCTGCCGGGCGCGCTCGACGTCGAGTACAACCCTTACGGCGAAACGTGTTACGGCAAGACGCCCGCGCAAATGGTCGCGTGGATGGCGTCGTTCGCCGAGACCTACCTGTGGCGGACCGGGCGGCATCCGGCGATCTACACGTCGACGAGCTGGTGGAAGCGCTGCACCGGCAACAGCAACGTCTTCTGGCAGAACCCGCTGTGGCTGGCGCGCTACAACACGGAGATCGGTGAGCTGCCCGCCAGCTGGAAGACCCAGACCATCTGGCAGTTCTCGAACAACGGCAGCCTGCCCGGCGACCAGAACTGGTTCAACGGCACGGTCGATCGCGTACGCGCACTGTCACTGGGCTGAGCCCATCCGAGCGGGTGTTACAAGATCACAGAACACCGTCAACATGGAAATGAAAATCACCCACGCGTAGTACCAATTTCACGGAAGTTAGTGACAAACCCGGCACTCGTCGTCAACAATCGTGCCCGGACGGCTACCACCTGCAGTTAGTCGTCCTCAGCGAGGGTTATCCGTGAAGGGATTGTCGTATGCGCACTTCCCGAAGAATCGCCATCGCCGTCGGCTCCGCGCTGCTCCTGCTCAGCAGCACGGTCCAGGCGTCGGCCGCCCCGTCCCCGGAGATCATGTCGATCGAACAGGATCTCCAGCAGAACGACCACACGATCGGATCGCAGATCCGGCGTGTGGAAGGTGACACCTCCACCCCGGAGTCCAGGGACAAGGCCGCCCGGCCGCAGCCCGAAGCCGGTGTGCTCGCGACGGTCGCGGGCATGGACGTCGCCAGCTACCAGCAGAACGTCGACTGGGCTCACTGGTGGGGCCAGGGCAAGCGCTTCGTGTGGACGAAGGCCACCGAAGGCACCAGCTACAAGAACCCGTACTTCGCCCAGCAGTACAACGGTTCCTACAACCAGGGCTTCATCCGCGGCGCGTATCACTTCGCCCTGCCCAACGTCTCGGGTGGCGCGGCGCAGGCGGACTTCTTCGTCAACAACGGCGGCGGCTGGTCCAAGGACGGCAAGACCCTGCCGGGCGCGCTGGACATGGAGTACAACCCGTACGGCGCCACCTGTTACGGCCTGAGCCAGTCGGCCATGGGGGCGTGGATCCGCGCGTTCCACGACCGCTACCAGGCCCGCACCGGCCGCTGGCCCGTCATCTACACGTCGACGAGCTGGTGGAACACCTGCGTCGGGTCGTCGCAGAACTTCGGCGGCACCGTCCCGCTGTGGATCGCCCGCTACTCCTCCTCGGTGGGGGCGCTTCCGTACGGCTGGGGCTTCTACACCGTGTGGCAGTACACCTCCACCCCGCTCGACCAGAACACCTTCAACGGCGCGTACGACCGCTTGCAGGCACTGGCCAACGGCTGAGCTGCGCATTCCGTGGGAAACCGGCTTCCGGCCCGCTCGTTCTCGTCGGACGAGCGCGGCCGGGAGCCGCTTTCGCGCGGCAGGTACCTTTCCGAGCAGAATGCCTCCTGAAACTCCTGGTACGGGCGGATCCGGAACCACGGCTGACCGCCGTCCGTCTGATCGGAGCCTCAGGCCCCAGCACGGAAGGCGAACGCGATGACCTACCCACCCCAGCCCGGCCAGCCCTACGGCCAGGACCCCCAGGGACAGCAGCCCGGCGGCTATCCGCAGCAGGGTGGATGGGACCAGACCCAGCAGTCGGGTGGTTGGGGCCAGCCGCAGGGCGGCCAGCAGCAGGGCTGGGAGCAGACCCAGCAGTACCCGCAAGGTGGTCAGCAGCAAGGTTGGGACCAGACCCAGCAGTATCCGCAGCAGGGTGGCTGGGATCCGAACGCGCAGCAGCAGGGCTGGGATCCGAACAACCCGGGCTACCCGCAGGGTTACGGCGGTCCGCCCGCGCCGCCGCCGAAGAGCAAGACCGGGTTGATCATCGGGATCGTCATCGGCCTCGTCGTGCTGATCGCCTTCGGTGTCACCGGCTTCGTCGCGCCGGGGTTCCTGCTCAGCAAGGACGAGGGCGGCAACACGGCCGCGCCGCCGCCGGCGTCGTCTTCCGAGCAGGCCCCGACCTCCGCGCCGAAGAGCAGCCCGAAGTCGAGCGCTCCCAAGAGCAGCCCGAAGTCCACCGAGAGCGGCGGCACCGGTTCCGAGGGGAACCCGAAGGGCGCCCAGAACCTCAAGGACTTCTTCGCGAAGGTGAGCGCCGGTGACAAGGAGGGGGCACTGTCGCTGGCCTGCGCGGACACGAAGGCGAGCTTGGCCCAGTCGATCGACATCATGACCCCGGCGCCGGCGCAGCTGACGATCACCTCGACCTCCGGTATCGGCGACGGTTTCGTCTCCGGTGACATCGAGGGCACGGTCAAGGGCAAGAAGGTGAGCGGGTCGGGGATCTCGACGGACGACAACCCGGACAAGTCCTTCTGCGTCCGCAACTTCTTCGTCTTCTGAGCCGATGAAGCGGTTGTTCCGCTCGCCTCTGCTCTGGACGTTCATCGCTTCGCTCGTCCTGCTGCTCGCCGTCGGCGGCTGGTTGCTGACCGATCCGGCGACCAGCCGCAGTGAGGCGTTGAAGACCGGCGGTATCGCCGGTGGCGCGATCGTCGCGCTCTACGCGTTGTGGCTCAACGACCGGCGGCGCCGCGTCGAGGAGCGGCGGCAGGAAACCGAGCGGCAGCGGCAGGAACTCGAACTGCGGCGGGCCGACCAGGACCGGGACCGGATCTCGGACGAACGGTTCGCGAAGGCCGTCGAACTGCTCGGGCACGACGCCGACCAGGTGCGGGTGGGAGCCCTGCACGCACTGGCCGGGCTGGCCCGCGGTCGCGAGATCTACCGGCAGACGGTGCTGGACATCCTGTGCGCGTACCTGCGGCGGCCGTTCGAGCATCCGCGGTACAACGACGACGCCAAGCGGCCCGGGAACACGCTGCCCGCGAAGGGAAAGCCGGAGCAGGAGCAGGAACTCCAGGTGCGGCAGACAGCGCAACGGCTCATCGGGGAACTGCTCCCGGCCGCGGATTCCGAGGACACGAAGGGGTACGACCTCGACCTGACCGGGGCGGTGCTGGAGTACTTCGACCTGTCGGGCCGGAAGGTCGGGAAGCTGCTGCTCCGCTACGGCGGGCTGTACAGCAGCACGAATCTGTCCGGTTGCGTGTTCCTCGGCCCGGTGTATCTGACCGGCGCGGGTACGGCCGTGGAAAAACGGATCGGTTACTTCCGGTGCAACGGGACGAAGTTCGAGCAGCGGGCGTGGTTCAGCGGGGTGCGGTTCGCCGAGGACGCCGAATTCCACGGCAGCGTGTTCAAGGGCCAAGCGTCCTTTAAGGACAGTTTCTTCGCGAAGAGCGCGGACTTCGGCGAGGCCGAGTTCGCGGAGTCGCTCGATCTGCGGCGTGCCCGGTTCGAAGGCTTCGGCGACCTGAAGTTCCGTAAGGCACCGGCTTCGGTTTCGCTGTACAACACGACGGTGGAACCGGCCAAGGACCACGTACTCCCGGAGGGCTGGGTCGTCGAGACCCTGTCCGACGGCCGGGCCAGGCTCACGATGAAGGACGTATGAAACGCCTGCTGACTTCGCCGTTGACGTGGACGTTGCTCAGCTCGGCGGCGGTGCTGATCGGGGTCACCGTCTGGCTGCTCGCGGATCCGCGGACGAGCCGCGGTGACGCGCTGAAGACCGGCGCCCTCGCCGGCGGGGCGGTCGCCGCGCTCTACGGTTTGTGGCTCAACGATCGGCGAAGGCGGACCGAGGAGGATCGGCACGAGATCGAGCGCAGCCGGATCTCGGACGAGCGGTTCGCCAAATCCATCGAACTGCTGGGCAACGACGCCGATCAGGTCCGGGTCGGGGCGATGCATTCGCTCGCGGGGCTGGCCAGGACGCGTCCGGATTACCGGCAGACCGTGCTCGACGTGCTGTGCGCGTACCTGCGGCGGCCGTTCAGGCATCCGAGTTTCGACGCGACCGCGAGCAAGGACGTCGAATGGGACGAGGAGACCAAGGCCGAGGCGGAGCGTGAGCGGCTGGTCCGGCGCGCGGCCGAACGGCTGATCCGCGACGTCCTGCCGCACGCCGGGACCACCGGCCCCACGTTCGGGCTCAACCTCAGCGACGCGCGGATCGACAAGCTGGAACTGACGGCGAGGCGGGTCGGCTGGTTCGGCGCGGACCGCAGTGAGGTGCTGCATCACCTCGACCTCGAGAACGCCGAACTCGCCGGGAAGTTCTCGCTCAACCACGCGACGATCCACGGCGAGCTC
This sequence comes from Amycolatopsis pittospori, assembly GCF_013870525.1. GTDB lineage: Bacteria > Actinomycetota > Actinomycetes > Mycobacteriales > Pseudonocardiaceae > Amycolatopsis > Amycolatopsis pittospori. The sequence goes on along the minus strand of NZ_JACBXD010000041.1, from coordinate 34,375 downwards.
AGGGTCACCGGGGCGACCTTCAAACGGAAGGTTCTGCTGGAAGGCCTGGTCGTCGAGACCAGTGTCGACCTGGGGGCCGCCACCTTCGTGGAGCGGCCGGCCCTGGCGGGGGCCCGGTTCGGAACCGGATCGACCTCACCGGTCGTGAGTGGCGATTCGGGTTAGAACCCGAATCGCCACTCACGACCAGCTGTACCGAACGGCCACCCAGGCTCAGTCGAAGAGCGCGGGAAGCGTGCGCTCCCAGGGCTCCCGAAGCTCGTCCAGGGTGAACTCGGTGATGTCCTGGAGTTCGAGCGAACCCGATTCCGGGTCCACCACACCGGTCTTGCGCCACGGCAGGCCGCGCGCGGTGAGCATCTCGGTGAACCGCAGTTCCTCGGTGCGCGGCACGGCGACCAGCACCCGGCCCGCGGACTCCGAGAACAGCTGAACGAACGGGTCCTGCTCGGAGTCGAGGAAGACCCGGGCACCGCACTGTCCGATGAGGACGGTCTCGACGAGGGTCTGGATCAGTCCACCGTCGGAGATGTCGTGCGCGGCGGAGATCATGCCGTCGCGCGAACCGGCGATGAGGATGTCGGCGAGCAGCTTCTCGCGCGCCAGATCAACGCGAGGCGGACGTCCACCGAGGTGGCCGTGCAGTTCGCGCGCCCACGCGGAGCCGTCCAGCTCGTCGTGGGTCTCGCCCAGCAGCAGCAGGGTTTCCCCGGCCTCCGCGCCGATGCCGGTCGGGATGCGGCGGGTGACGTCGTCGATCACGCCGAGTACGCCGACCACCGGCGTCGGCAGGATGGCCACGTCGCCTGTCTGGTTGAAGAAGCTGACGTTCCCGCCGGTGACCGGGATGCCGAGTTCGACGCAGCCGTCGGCGAGACCGTGCACGGCCTGCTCGAACTGCCACATCACACCCGGGTCGGTCGGCGCTCCGAAGTTTAGGCAGTCCGACACCGCGACCGGCTTCGCGCCACTCGTGGCGACGTTGCGGTACGCCTCGGCCAGCGCGAGCTTCGCGCCCTCGTACGGGTCGAGGAAGACGAACTTGCTGTTGCAGTCGGTCGAAACCGCGACACCACGGCCGGTCGACTCGTCGATCCGGATGACGCCGGAGTCCGACGGCTGCGCGAGCACGGTGTTGCCGCGCACGTAACGGTCGTACTGGGAGGTCACCCATTCCTTCGACGCCTGGTTCGGCGACGCGATCAGCTTGAGGATGTCCGCCCGCAGTTCGTCCGAAGTGGACGGACGCGGCAGCTTGGCCGAGGTGTCCGCCTGCAGCGCGTCCTGTCCCGACGGTCGCTGGATCGGGCGGTCGTACACCGGGCCCTGGTGCGCCACGGTGTGCGCCGGGACGTCGACGACGACCTCGTCGTTCCAGGTGATGACCAGGTGCTCGCCGTCGGTGACCTCGCCGATGTCGGTGGCGATGACGTCCCACTTCTCGCAGACCTTCATGAAGGCCTCGACGTTCTCCGGCGAGACGACCGCGCACATGCGTTCCTGCGACTCGCTGGAGAGCACCTCCGCCGGGGTCATCCCGGTGGCGCGCAGGGGAACCCGGTCGAGGTAGATGTGCATGCCGCCGTCACCGGCGGCCGCGAGCTCCGACGTCGCGCAGGAGAGCCCGGCGCCGCCGAGGTCCTGGATGCCGACGACGAGCTTCTGCGCGAACAGTTCGAGACAGCACTCGATGAGCACCTTCTCGGTGAACGGGTCGCCGACCTGGACGCTGGGGAGCTTCTTGCGGCCCCCGGAGGATTCGTCCCCGGAGAACGTGTCGCTCGCGAGCACGGACACGCCGCCGATGCCGTCGAGGCCGGTGCGCGCGCCGAACAGGATGATCTTGTTGCCCTTGCCGGAGGCGAAGGCCAGGTGCAGGTCCTCGACGCGCATCGCGCCGACGCACAGGGCGTTGACCAGCGGGTTGCCGGAGTAACTCGGGTCGAACACGAGTTCGCCGCCGATGTTCGGCAGGCCGAGGCAGTTGCCGTAGCCACCGACGCCGGCGACCACACCGGGCAGCACACGGCGGGTGTCGGGGGCGTCGGCCGGGCCGAAGCGCAGCGCGTCGGCCACGGCCAGCGGGCGCGCGCCCATCGCCATGATGTCGCGCACGATGCCGCCGACGCCGGTCGCGGCGCCCTGGTACGGCTCCACATAGGACGGGTGGTTGTGGCTCTCGACCTTGAAGGTGACCGCCCAGCCTTCGCCGATGTCGACGACGCCGGCGTTCTCGCCGATGCCGGCGAGCATCTTCTCCTTCATCTCGGGAGTGGCGGTCTCACCGAAGTAGCGCAGGTGCTTCTTCGAGGACTTGTACGAGCAGTGCTCGCTCCACATCACCGAGTACATCGCCAGTTCGGCGTCGGTCGGACGGCGGCCGAGGATCTCCCGGATCCGGGCGTACTCGTCGTCGGCGAGGCCGAGCTCGACGTACGGCTGGGTCTGTTCCGGGGTCGCTTCGGCAAGTGCGGTGGTGTCGACTGGGATGACTGGGACGTCAACGGTGCTGGTCACGGTGTCCACATCAGGGTTCGCCACGGCCCTAAGAGTAGGTGAGCGCCGGGGGCGGCTCGCGGTCGCCCACGGATAAATCGGTCGCGCCGAGGGTGGTGATCCGCTTACCGTCGATAATCGTGCTTTCCGCCACATATCCCCTTCCGCGACTGCGGCTGCCCGCCAAGCCGACCGCCTGGCGCTACCTGATCGCGATGATGCTCGCGCGTCCGGGACTGCTCGCCGTCTCGGCGATCAGCGGTGCGCTGTGGTCACTGCCGATCGCGCTGCTGCCGGTCGCGATCGGCCGCGGTATCGACGCGATCAGCCGGAGCGACGGCGACGCCGTCTGGCTCTGGGGTCTCGCGGCGGCCGGGCTCGGGATCGCGCAGACGCTCGCGGGCACGGTGCAGCACTTCGCCTCGTACGGCTGCTGGATCCACGGCGCCGGCGTCACACAGCGGCTCGCCACCGAGCACGCGGCGAAACTGGGCGTGAACCTGCGGGACACGACCACCACCGGCGACGTCGTGGCGATCACCACCAGCGACATCAACCCGATCGGCGACTCCTTCGAGGTGCTGGGCCGGGCGTTCGGCTCGCTGATCGCGTTCGTCGTGTGCGCGGCGGCGCTGCTGACGACGTCCCCGCTGCTCGGTGTGGTCGCGCTGGTCGGTGTCCCGCTGGCCGTGGTGGGTATCGGCCCGCTGCTGAAGCCGCTGGAGAAGCGCCAGACGAAGCAGCGCGAGGAGAAGACCGACGTCAACGCGCTGGCCGCGGACATCGTCTCCGGCCTGCGGATCCTTCGCGGTGTCGGCGGTGAGAAGCAGTTCCTCGACCGCTTCCGCCGCTCCAGCCAGCGGGTCCGGGTGGCCGGTGTGGAGGTCGGGCGCAGTGAGGCGTGGCTCGCGGCGGCGGAGATCGCGCTGCCGGGCCTGGTCACGGTGGTCATCACGTGGCTGGGCGCGCAGCTGACGATCAACGGCACCATCGGCGTCGGCGAGCTGATCACGTTCTACGGCGTCTCGGTGTTCCTGGTGGTGCCGGTGACGACGGCGACCGAGTTCGCCGGGGTGCTGAGCGCGGCGGTGGTCTCGGCGCGGAAGGTGTGCAAACTGCTGTCCACCGAACGCACGCTGGCCGAACCGGAGAACCCGGTGCCGCTGCCGGAGGGACCGCTGGACCTGTACGACGAGACGTCCGGGTTCCGGGCCGAAGCCGGGAAGCTGACCGTGATCGACGTCGGCGCCGAAGCCGAAGCGGTGGCGTCCCGGATGGCGCGGTTCACCGATTCGGATGAACCCGCCCTGGCAGGCGGGGTCCCGGTGAACCGGGTCGCCCTCGATGAGCTGCGACGCCGGGTGGTCTACGCGCACAACCAGGACATCTGGTTCTCCGGGGTGCTGCGCGAACAGGTCACCCCCGCCGAACCCGGCGAGGTCGAGATCACCGAAGCGCTGTATGCGGCGGACGCCGACGACATCGTGGACGCGTTGCCCGATGGCATCGACGAGGTGATCGGCGAACGCGGCCGTGAGGTCTCCGGCGGTCAGCGGCAGCGGCTGAACCTGGCCCGGGCGCTGGCGACCGACGCCGACGTCCTGCTGCTCGACGAGCCGACTTCGGCCGTCGACGCGCATACCGAAGCTCGCATAACCGAACGCGTCGCGAAGCTGCGGCGCGGCAAGACCACCGTCGTGTTCAGCCAGAGTCCACTATGGACACACGTGGCCGACGTGGTCGTGAGTACGAAAGTACCGGCATGAAAAAGCTGCCTTTGGCGGACAAACAAGACGTTCGGCGATGGATCAAGGAGACCGCGCGGGCCAACAAACGCGAGTTCTCCGTGATGCTCGGCCTGTTCTGCGTCGCGACCGCGGTCGGGCTGGCCGGGCCGCGACTGCTGGGTGCGCTGGTGGACGAGGTGGTCGGCGGTACGACCACCACCACGATCACCGTGCTCGCGATCGTGTTCGTGGTGGTGCTCGGTGTGCAGGCGTGGCTCAAGGGCCTGGCGCGGCTGCGCGCGCGGGTGTTCGGCGAGCGGATCCTGGCGCACAACCGGGAGGAGTTCGTCGGCAACGCGCTGGACCTGCCGCTGGGCACGGTCGAAGCGGCGGGCACCGGTGACCTGCTCAGCCGTGCGACCACCGACGTCAACCGGATCGACCATGCCGTACGCCATGGCGCGCCCGAGATCCTGATCGCCGCGGTGACCGTGGTCCTGACCGTCGCGGCGATGGTGATCACCTCCCCGTTCCTGGCGCTGGGCCTGCTGATCGCGCTGCCACTGCTGATCCCGGTCAACATCTGGTACCAGCGGCGGATCCCGGACGTGTTGCGGCGGATGCTGGACAAGTGGTCGGTACTGCAGTCAGCCACGCACGAAACGGCGGAGGGCGCGCGGACGGCCGAGGCGCTCAGCCTCACTCGCCGCCGTGTCCGCGCCGGGCACGACGGCCTCGACGCGGCGATGCTGGGCGAACGCGAGATCCGGGCGATGCAGATGCGGTGGATCCCGTCGCTGGAGATCAGCTACGTACTGCCGGTGCCGGTGATGCTCGGGCTGGGTCTGCTCGCCTACTCGAACGGCTGGGAAGGGCTCGGCACGATCACCGCGATGCTGCTGTACTCGCAGGTCATGACCGGTCCGCTGAACGAGGCGCTGTTCTGGCTCGCGGACATGCAGGTCGCCGGGGCGTCGCTGCGACGGCTGCTGGGCGTGCGCCCGCCCTCGTCCACGACCGCTGTTTCCGAGACGCCGCGGGGGCAGGACATCGAGGTCAGCGACGTGCGATTCGGTTACACCGAGGGCCGCGAGGTCCTGCACGGAATCGACCTGCGGGTGCCGCGCGGCGAGCGGCTGGCGATCGTCGGACCGTCCGGCGCGGGTAAGTCGACCCTGGGCAGGCTGCTGGCGGGGATGTCCGTGCCGACGTCGGGATCGGTGCGGATCGGTGGCGCCGAGGTGTCGAAGCTGCCGGACGACGTCCTGCGCGGCGAGGTCCTGCTGCTGACCCAGGAGCACCACGTGTTCGCGGGGACGCTGCGGGACAACCTCACGCTGCCCGCCGGTGACTGGACCGACGAGCAGCTGCTTTCCGCGCTGGCCTCGGTCGGCGCTTCGGAGTGGGTGGCCGGGCTGCCGGACGGGCTCGACACGAAGGTCGGGGCCGGAGCGACGGCGGTCCCGGCGGCGATGGCGCAGCAGCTCGCGCTGGCGCGAGTGGTGCTGGCCGACCCGCACACACTGGTGCTGGACGAAGCGACGTCGCTGCTGGACACGGGTTCGGCGCGGGAGCTGGAGCGGTCGCTGACCGCGGTGCTCGAAGGCCGGACGGTGATCGCGATCGCGCACCGGCTGCACACCGCGGCCGCCGCGGACCGGGTCGCGGTCATCGAGGGCGGCCGGGTGACCGAGCTGGGTTCGCATGCGGAGCTGCTCGCGGCGGGTGGGCCCTACGCGGCTCTGGTCGCGGCTGCGTCCTGAAGTGCTATGAACGGCCCGTTACTTGCAAATTTTGCAAGTAACGGGCCGTTCATAGCACGCGCTCAAGCGGAAACGAGGGCGTCCACGGCGCTGTAGAACATGCCGAGGCCGTCATCGGAAGGACCGGTGAGGGCGTCGATGGCGTGCTCCGGATGCGGCATGAGCCCGACGACGCGGCCGTTCTCGCTGCGGATGCCGGCGATGTCGTTGCGCGAGCCGTTCGGGTTGCCGCCGACGTAGCGGAACACCACGCGGCCTTCGCCCTCCAGCTCGTCGAGGGTGGCCTGCTCGGCGACGAAGCAGCCGTCGATGTTCTTCATCGGGATGAGGATCTCGGCACCCTTGTCGTACCGGGTGGTCCACGCGGTGTCGTTGTTCTCGACGCGCAGCCACTGGTCGCGGCAGATGAAGTGCAGACCCGCGTTGCGGATCATCGCGCCCGGCAACAGCCCGGCCTCGCACAGGATCTGGAAGCCGTTGCAGATGCCCAGCACGGGCATGCCCTTGTGGGCGGCCTCGATCACCGACGACATCACCGGCGCGAAGCGGGCGATGACGCCGGCGCGCAGGTAGTCGCCGTAGGAGAAGCCACCCGGGACGACGACCGCGTCGACGCCCTTGAGGTCTTCGTCCGCGTGCCACAGCGGCACGGCTTCGGCGTCGGCGTAGCGGGCCGCGCGGGCGGCGTCACCGTCGTCGAGCGTGCCGGGGAAGGTGATGACCCCGATGCGGGCGCTCACGCGTCGACCCGCTTGATGGTCCACTGCTCGATGACCGGGTTCGCGAGGAAGCCCTCGGCGATCTTCTCGAGCGTCGCGTCGTCGACGGAGTCGTCGACCTCGATCTCGAAGTGCTTGCCTTGACGGATCTCGGTGATCCCGGTGAAGCCGAGACGACCGGCCGCACCGAGCGCGGCTTGGCCCTGCGGGTCGAGGATTTCGGGCTTGGGCATGACGTCGACGACGACTCGGGCCACGGCAGGCTGCTCCTTATTCACGCAGGTCGTGGGTACCGCCCGAGCCTACTTCACTACGGTTACCGCATGACCTACGGGCAACCCCAGTACGGGTACAGCGCTCCGCCGAAGAAGTCGAAGACCTGGCTTTGGATCACGCTCGTGCTGGTCTTCGTCCTGATCCTGGGCGGGGTCGCCTTCACCGGCTTCGTGACGCCCGGGTTCTTCAAGGCCGACCCCGACACCGAGTCGCGTGGGACGCCGGAGCAGCTGAGTCAGTCCTTCGTGAACGGTGTCGCCGAAGACCGCTTGAGCTCACTGTGGTGCCCGATCCGCTCGAAACGGTCTTACGCCTTCGAGCAGACGATGGCCGTCTCGGACGGCGCACAGCTCAGCACACCCGCGCGACAGCGTGCGGCGCAGGAGTACTCGGCCGCGCTCACCACCGCCGGGCAGACCGTCGGGATCGCGATGATCCCCGGCGAGGGTGGCTGGTGCGTGCGCGACGCCAAGGTCGGCGGCGAGCCCGAGCCGCTGCCGGGTATCGACGCGCGGCCCGCGCCTCGCCCCGCCGTGAAGACCGGGGAGGAGGCGGGGAACAAGTTCGTCGACGCGATCAACGCACGCGACATCCCGGCGGCGTTGTCCGTGCTGTGCGAGACGGTGCCCGACACGACCCGCGACGGCGTGCAGCAGATCATCCACGGCGAGGCGAGGTACACCGTCGACAAGACCGACGTCCTGACCACCGCCGAGCAGACGATCCTGCACCTCACCGGCGAAGTCGACGGGACACGGGCACCGGGCAGGATCGAGACCGACGACGCGGCGACGAGTGGCGCCTGCGTCGCGTCTTTTTCACCCGACTCCGACTGAGCTCGCCCCAATCCTTCGACTGGGGGATGCTCGAAGCGCGGCGCTGGGCCAAGATGAGCCCATTGGCGGGGCGCCAACACCGGGTGAGCAGCAGTAGGAGGCACCGTGGCCGATCAGGACTCCTTCGACTACGTCATCGTCGGCGCGGGCAGCGCGGGATGCGTACTGGCGAACCGGCTGAGCGAGGATCCGTCAGCTCGGGTCCTCCTGCTGGAAGCCGGTGGCGAGGACGACGCCGACGAGATCCACATCCCGGCCGCGTTCCCCGGTCTGTTCAAGACGAAGTTCGACTGGAACTACGAGACGGTCGAGCAGAAGCACACCGGCAAGACCACGTACTGGCCACGCGGCAAGACGCTGGGCGGCTGCTCGTCGATCAACGCGATGATCTACATCCGCGGCAACCGCGCGGATTACGACGGCTGGCGTGACGGGCACGGCGCCGAGGGCTGGGGTTTCGACGACGTCCTGCCGTACTTCAAGCGGGCCGAGGGCAACCAGCGGCTCGGTGGGCCGCTGCACGGCACCGACGGCCCCCTGAACGTCGAGGACCGCCGGTTCACGCACGAGCTTTCCCACGCGTGGGTGGATTCCGCCGTCGCGTGGGGCCTCAAGCGCACCGACGACTTCAACGGCGAGACACAGGAAGGCGCCGGCGTCTACCAGGTGACGTGCAAGAAGGGCCGCCGCTGGTCGACGGCCGACGCGTACCTGCGGCCGGCTTTGGCGCGACCGAACCTCACGGTGCGCACCCACGCGCAGGCGACGCGGATCGTCTTCGAAGGCACGCGCGCGGTCGGAGTGTCCTATTTGGACAAGGGCGTCGAGACGATCGCGCGCGCCTCCACCGAGGTCCTGCTCAGCGGCGGTGCGGTGAACTCGCCGCAGCTGCTGATGCTTTCCGGCGTCGGCCCGGCGGAACACCTGCGAGAGCACGGGATCGACGTCGTCGCCGCGCTGCCCGGCGTCGGCGAGAACCTCCACGACCATCCGGCCTGCGGGATCATCTGGTCCACCCGCGGCACCACCGACCTGGTGGACGCGGCGACGCCGGGCGGTCTGGTGCGCTACCAGATCACCAAACGCGGTCCACTGTCCTCGAACATCGGTGAGGCGGGCGCCTTCTTCCCGGCCGCCGACGGCGTTTCGCCGCCGGACATGCAGATCCACGTCGCGCCGACGTTGTTCTACGACAACGGAATGCGTGAACCGACGGTCTCGGGCTTCACGTCGGCGGCGACGCTGGTCGACGTCGCGAGCCGGGGACGGCTGCGCCTGAAGTCGGGGAATCCCTTGTGGAAGCCCGAAATCGACCCGGCCTACTACGCTGAGTCCATCGACATGGAGAAGATGCTGGCCGGGCTGCGCGCCCTGATCGAGATCGGCAAGTCCGGTCCGCTGGCGCGGTTCCTGGACAAGCCGTTCCTGCCGGAGCGCCAGGACCTGACCGACACCGAACTGGCCGACTACGTGCGCGAGAAGACGCAGACGCTGTACCACCCGGTGGGGACCTGCTCGATCGGAACGGGCGAGAACGCCGTCGTCGACCCGTCACTGAAGGTGCGCGGGGTGGACGGCCTGCGCGTCGTGGACGCTTCGGTGATGCCCGTGGTGCCGCGTGGGAACACGAACGCGCCGACGATCATGGTCGCGGAGAAGGCCGCGGACCTCATCCGGGGCGCGTGACCGTCACTTTCACGCTCCCCCGCATTGCTATGAACGGCCCGTTCCTTGCAAATTTCGCAAGGAACGGGCCGTTCATAGCACGCGGGGGTTGACGGGTCAGCGCTTCCCGTGCAGGACGGTGATCAGCTTCGCCACCAGGGCGTCGGTCTTTTCCTTGCGGGAGAACGAGGTCAGCACGATCGGCGCGGTGAAGCGCTGGCGCGCGATGGCCTTCGGCCGGGCGAACTCGCGCAATCCTTCGGGGCCGTGGATGCGCCCGAAGCCGGAGTCGCCGACGCCACCAAAGGGCAGCGAAGCGATGCCCGCGAAGGAAAGCGGCGCGTTGATCGACGTCATGCCGGTGCGCAGGCGGCCGGCCAGTTCGAGGCCGCGCGACTTCGAGAACACCGTCGAACCGAGGCCGTATTTGGTGTCGTTGGCCTTGTCGACGGCCTCGTCCATGTCGCGGACCTTGGCGATGGTGACGGTCGGACCGAACGTCTCTTCCTGGACCGCGGAGGAGTCTTCGGGCACGTCGACGAGCACCGTCGGCTGCACGTAGCGGTCGCCGACCGCGTCGACGCCGCCGACGAGCGCCTTACCGCCGCGCTCGATGGCGTCCGCGATGTGGCGCTTGATCACCGAAAGCTGCGAAGGCATCGTCACCGGGCCGTACTGCGCGGCCTCGTCCGAACCGGCCCGCACGTCCTTCGACTTCTCGACGACCTTCGCGACGAAGTCGTCGTGCACGCTCTCGTGGACGTACACGCGCTCGACGCCGATGCAGGTCTGGCCCGAGTTGGAGAACGCGCCCCAGACGGTGGCGTCGGCCGCCGCGTCGAGGTCGGCGTCCGCGTCGACCAGGACCGCGTCCTTGCCGCCCGCCTCGATGATCACCGGCGTCAGCGTCTCGGCGGCCGCGGCCATGATCTTCTTGCCCGTGGCGGTCGAGCCGGTGAAGGCGAGCTTGTCGACGTTGGCGCCGACGAGCGCCGCGCCGGTCTCACCGAAACCGGTGATCAGCTGCAGCACCGGCCACTCCGGGACGACCTCGGCGAAGGCGTCGACCAGCCACTTGCCGACACCCGGCGTGTATTCGCTGGGCTTGAAGACGACGGTGTTGCCGGCCGCGAGGGCGTAGGCGATGGAGCCGAGCGGGGTGAAGACGGGGTAGTTCCAGGGCCCGATCACGCCGACGACGCCGAGCGGCTGGTACTCGACCGTCGCCGCCTGGTTCGACATCATCAGCCCGGCGGCGCGACGCTGCTTGCCGAGGATCTTGCGAGCGTTCTTGCCCGCCCACGCGATGTGCTCGATGGCGAGGACGCTCTCCAGCTGGGCGTCGGCGAGCGGTTTGCCGGTCTCGTCGCGCACCACCTGGCACAGCTGCGGCAGCCGGCGGGTGATGACGCCCTTCCAGCGGCGCAGCCGTTCCGCGCGACCGTCGTAGCCGAGCCCCGCCCACCATTCGGCGGCGTCCCGCGCGCGGGCGACAGCGGCGCGGACGTCCTCCCTGGTGTGCACCGGGTACGTGCCGACGACCTCGTCGGTCGCCGGGCTGAGCGAATCGAAGGTCTCCCCCACGCTGTGCGCGGTCGGCTTCGGCTGGACTGCGGTCATCGACTTCTCCCGTGTCTCGGCTCAAAGCCCAGGCTACGACGTTACTGACGGCGTGCCAATAGCTCACTGACTCGCCTGGGGCGTGCCCACCAGCATTCCACAGGTGACGGGAGTGACAAGGGCGTCGCATTCAGAGGACTGGTTGCGATCGGGCGTGCGCGACCGTGCGGACCTGCATGATCCCCGCCACCACCGCGGCACCCACCCCCAGGAGCGGCGCCAGCCACACCGGCAGCACCCCGATGGCCAGCGACCCGAGACCGAATCCCGACGCCTGCACGGTGAAGGCCAGCGAGAAGCCCTCCGAGCGACGGCGTTCCGGCAGCAGTTTCTGCAGGTTGACCGACGAGACGGCCATCAACGGGCCGGTGCAGAGGCCGACCAGCGCGACCCCGGTGAGCAGCCCGGCCCAGCCGAGGCCTGTCGACACCACGATCCCGCCGATCACGAAACCGGCCAGGAACAGCCGCGGATCGCCGACCTTCCCCCGCGCCGCGTACAGCGCGCTGCCGGTGATACTGGCCGCGCACAGCACGACGATGACGACGGCCGTCGCGGAATCCGGGGCGCCGAGCCGCTGGACCAGCGGCAGCAGGCCGACCTCGATGGTCGACAGCAGCAGGCCGACGGTGAACAGCCCCATCAGCCAAGGGACGCACGCGGCGACCGGGATCGGCTGCCGCTCGGTCGTCCTTTGTGGACTGGCGGTGATCGCGCGTCGCGGCACGAGCAAGGCCGCGAGCAGGGCGACGACGGCCATCGCGACGACGGGGACGGCCGGACCGGAGGTCGCCAGGAGCGCCACGAGCAGTGGCCCGCCGACGATGACGCCTTCGAGGATCATCGCGTCGATCGAGACCGCCCGCGGCAGTTCCGCTTCGGTCACCGTCCCCGCGAGCAGCGTCCGGAAACCGCCGTTCAGTCCGCCCGCGACCAGGCCGGGCGGGATCACCAGAGCCAGGAGGACCAGATCCGGGACGCCGGCCGAAGCGACGGCGGCGAGCGCGAACAGGCCGACGGCGACCAGCGTCAGCATCACGACGAGGCCGCGGGTGGGTCCGACGCGGTCGAGCAGCCGTCCGGTGGGTACGGCGCCGACCATCTCGGCGGCGATGAAGACGGCCATCATGACGCCGCCGAGCCGGTACGAACCGGTCGTCGCGGTGGTCAGCGCGGTGAAGGCCAGCGGTGCCATCGTCGCGGGCAGCCGGTTCAGCTGAACCCCCGCCGACCAGCGCCAATACCCGGAATTACGGAGCAAGGTCATATCTCGAACACTGCCGAAAACCGACTGGCCGAGACCATTGATTAGGGAATAGCCTAATCAGATGATCGAGCTGGTCCTCACCGCCGAGAGCGCGAACCGCGTCCGCTTCGGCATCTCCCCGCTCGACGAGACGATGGGCGCGATGCAGACCCTGCTCGGGCGACGCGGGCATCCGAGCCATCTGCCCTGGCTGCGCGAGGCCGCGGCGAAGCTGCCCTCGCTTCCCATCGAGGCCTTCGCCAAGGTAATGAGCGCGCGGCACTACATCACCGACTTCCTCAGCCCGCCGCCGAGCGGCCCCGAGACCACCGCGTCCGCCCAGCTCGCCGAAATCCGCCGTACGCCACCGGAGCAGGTCGCGCGCGAACTGTCCAAAGTGGACGCCGATCTGGCCGGCTTCCCCGAAGATCCCGCCGAGGCCAGGGATCTGCTCGCCGACCAGATGGAGATCGCCTGGACCGAGCTGGTCGAACCGCATTGGCCGCGGATGCGCCGGTTCCTCGTCGCCGACATCGAAGAGCGCTCGCGACGGCTGGCCGCGGGCGGCATCGCGCTGGTGCTGGAGGACATCCACCCTCGCGTCCGGCTGGTCGACGACGTCCTCGTGATCGAGATGAAGGAGCGCAGCCGGATCCACCTCGACCGGCGTGGCTTACTGCTGATCCCGGGCGTCTTCGCGTGGCCGTCGGTCGGCGTGATCACGATGGAGCCGTGGCAACCGTCGCTGCTTTACCCGGCCCGCGGCGTCGCCGAGCTGTGGTCGGACCCCGAACGCCCGTCCGACGCGCTCGCGGGAGTGCTCGGGCGGACGAAGGCCGCGCTGCTCACCACACTGAACGAGCCCGCGAGCACCACCGAACTGGCGCGACGCCTGGGATTCTCGGCGCCGACGGTCTCCCAGCACCTGACCGCGATGCGTGCGGCCGGCCTGCTCGACACGCGGCGTCGCGGCCGCGAGGTGCGCTACCTCCGCACCGAACTTGGCGACGCCCTCTTACGGGCTTAGGCCGTGTCCTGCAAGTCCTGTTCGCGGTCTTCGCGCCCAGGCGGCCCCTGACGGCACGGGCGGATACGCCCGAGTACGACCCCCGGTACGAGGGCGATCCGCCCGCACCGCCAGGAACCACCTGGATCACGAAGCCCATCGAACAGACTTACAGGACACGGCCTAGGCTGGAAATGACCGACCGAGAAGGAGAATTCCATGCGTATTGTCCACTTTGGACATGCTTGCACACTTCTGGAGACCGAGGGCGCGCGGATCCTGATCGACCCCGGCACCTTCTCGGCGGGCTTCGAGGGTGAGCGTGAGCTGGACGCCATCCTGATCACCCACCAGCATTTCGACCACCTCGACGTCGACAGGCTGCCCGCGTTGCTGGAGGCGAACCCCGGTGCGCAGCTGATCGTCGACCCGGGTTCCGCGGACGCGGTCCGGAAACTCGGCGCCGAATTCCAGATCGCGAACCCCGGCGACGCCTTCGGCATCGGGTCCAGTGGCATCAACGTCGTCGGCGGTGAGCACGCGACGATCCACGAGGACATCCCGGTGATCCCGAACGTCGGCTACATCGTCGACCATGGCGCCTTCTACCACCCGGGCGACTCGTTCTTCGTGCCCGAGCAGAAGATCGACGTCCTCGGCCTGCCCACCGGCGCCCCGTGGCTCAAGGCGGGCGAAGCCGTCGACTACCTGCGCGCGGTCTCTCCGCGCCTGGCCGTGCCGATCCACGAAGCCGTGCTCGCGCGACCGCAGATGCACTACGGCCTGTTCGCCAACCTCGCCCCGGAAGGCACCGAGGTCAGGGTTCTCGACGTGGGTCAGCCCATCAAGTTGTGACAACTGTCCGCAGCGAGCCGTAAGTGGTCCCGAAGGCGCGGTTCTCCAACGAGACGTCGACGGCGTCGAGGAACGCCTGCCGCAGCCCCGGCCGGGCGAGGTCGGTGGCGTCGATGCCGAGCCGTACCAGCCCGCCGCGCCGCGCGGCCCTGGCCGCGGCCAGCACCAGCGCGAAGCACCGGACGGTCTCGGTCCGCTGCGAAGGCCCGCTGAACTCCTGGACCCGCGCGCGCCGGACCTGGCCGGTCACCAGGTCCCGCACCGAGACCAGGTCCGCGCACAGCGTGAACCCGTGCTCGCGCAGGGCCTGCACGGTGCCCTCCGACCCGATCCAGCGCGGCGGCGCGAAACCGTCGACGGCCATGCCGTTGGCGTCGAGCGCCGCCTTCGCCGCGATCAGCCGCAGCCGCGCCTCGTGCGCGGGAAGTGCCGCGAATTCAGCGCGTTTGCCCAGGTAGACGGCTCGGTGGGTGGGGGTGATCTGGTGGTCGTATCCGTGGAGGAGGACGGAGTCGCCGCGATCACGGCGCGTCCGTACCCACTCGGTCACCGGGCCCTCGCCGGTTCGAGCGGCGTAGAGCACGGACAACGGGACCTTGCGCCGGTCGAGTTCGGCCGCGAGGTCGGCACAGCGGTGCAACGTCCGGGTGGTCACGCCGGACAGGGAAACCAGCAAACGTGCGTCCACGTTCCCCATTGGGCCATACCGGACTTGCGTGGGACTGACGACTGAGTAAACGCCGCTGGTCAGCCGAGCGAATCAGGCGGGCCAGTCGTCGAGCGACCGGCCGGTGATGCGTTCATACGCCTCGATGTACCTCGCCCGCGTGGCGGCGACGATCTCGTCGGGCAACGGTGGCGGCTCCGGTCTCTCCAGGCGGTGCCACCCGGACGCGGGGCCGGTCAGCCAGTCCCTCAGCGGCTGCTTGTCGAACGACGGCTGCGGGCTTCCCGCCGCATAGCCGTCGGCCTGCCAATAGCGGGAGGAATCCGGGGTGAGGACCTCGTCGGCGAGCACGAGGTTCCCCGCCGGATCGACGCCGAATTCGAGTTTCGTGTCGGCGAGGAGGATGCCGCGTTCGGCGGCGAATTCCGCGCCTCGGCGGTACACCGCCAGCGTCGCCTCGCGGAGCTCTTCGGCCCGCTCGCGGCCCAGCTGCCCGACGACGTCGGCGAACGCGATGTTCTCGTCGTGCGAGCCGTGATCGGCCTTGGTCGCGGGGGTGAAGATCGGTTCGGGGAGCCGGGAGGATTCGGTCAGACCGCCGGGGAGTTCGACGCCGCAGACCGTGCCGCGCGCGCGATAATCGACGAGCCCGGTGCCGGTGAGATAGCCGCGGGCGACGGCTTCGACCGGCAGCATCGCCAGCCGCCGCACCAGAAGCGCACGGCCGCGGACCTCGGCGGGGATGCGTTCGTCGTCGTAGGAGACCAGATGGTTGGGGAGGACATCGGAGAGTTGGGAGAACCAGAACACGCTCATCGCGGTGAGCACCCGCCCCTTGTCGGGGATGGGCGTGGTGAAGATGACGTCGTAGGCGGAGATCCGGTCGGAGGTGACGAGCAGCAGATGCTCGTCATCGACGGCGTAGAGCTCACGGACCTTGCCGGCGGCGATCTTCTGGTATTCGAGCGTCGTCACGGCTGCACCCTAGCGATCAAGGATGATGGCTGATCATGCCGATCCACTGGATCTCGTTCACGACCGACTACGGGCTCAGCGACGGTTTCGTGGCCGCCTGCCACGGTGTGATCGCCCGGATCGCGCCGTCGGTCCGGCTGATCGACGTGACCCACGAAGTCCCTCCACAGCAGGTCAGGACCGGGGCCGAAGTACTCGCGCAGACGGCGCCCTTCCTGCCGGACGCGGTGCACCTCGCCGTCGTCGACCCGGGCGTCGGCACCGCGCGGCGCGGCGTCGTGGTGGTCGCCGGGCGCGGAATCCTCGTCGGCCCCGACAACGGACTTCTCCTCCCGGCGGCGGAAGCACTCGGCGGAGTGAAAGCCGCCTACGAATTGATCGCCCCGGATTACCGCCTTCCGGTGACGTCGTCGACGTTCCACGGAAGGGACGTCTTCGCTCCCGCGGCGGCACATCTCGCACTCGGGGTTCCGCCGGAGAGTTTCGGACCGTGCGTCGAAAACCTCGTGCGGCTGCCGGATCCGTTCGTCGCGGTGTTCCCGGGCAAGCTGGTGACCGAGGTGCTCACGGTCGACCATTTCGGCAACGTCCAGCTGTCGGCGAGCCCGGCCGATCTCGCGCTGGCCGGCCTGTCCGGCACGGTCTCGGTCAGCAGCGAACGCGTGCTCGTGAAGGCACTGATCGGTGACACCTTCGGCACCGTGCCGCCAGGATCGAACGTGCTCTACACCGACTCGGCGGGACGGCTCGCGGTCGCCGTGAACGGCGGCTCGGCCGCCGCCGTACTCGGGCTCGGCCCCGCTCAGGAGTGCACGATCACCTCGTCGCCGACGGCGACCTGACCCGTCCGCGTCACGGCCATCTTGATCCCGAACGAGACGCCGCCCTCGGGTTCGCGGCGGTAGTCGGCGAGCGACCGGATCGGCTCGGGGCCGGCCTTCTCGCCGGTCTCCTGGTCGACCATCGGCACCGTGCAGCGGATGCAGACCTTGGCGTAACCCAGCTCCAGACCGCCCGCGGTGAGCGAGCGGACGTCGTCCTCCCGATGCGGCTCCGGCCAGCCCGCGACGACGATGTTGGGACGGAAGCGATCCATCGGCACGGCCTCGGCCCCGCGTGACGCGATCCGCTCGTTCAGACCGTCCAAAGAGGACTCGGAGGTGAGCAGGATCGCGTGCGCGTCGGCGAAGGCTGCCGTGCCGGGGATCTCGCCGTTGGTGACGCGCTCGTGCTCCGGCGAGACCCCGACGAACACCGACGGGACGCCGAGGACGGCGGAGAACCATTCCGCGGCCTCCTCGCCCTGGTGGATGCCCTTGCCCTGCCAGGTGAACGTGGACGCCGGGTGACGCGGCCCGTCCGGGACCACCTCGACCAGGAGGTCTTCGACGCCGGGCGCGGCGAGCCTCAGACGGGCGCCGTCGTCCAGTACCTCGGCCTGGATCGCGGCCATCACCGGATGCTTCCGCTGGCTGCGGAACTCGCCCTCCGGGGACACGGCCATCCAGGCACGATCGAACCTCAGCCCCGCCGGGGTGACGTCGGCCGTGTCGACCGACGTCCCCGCACAGCCCTTGACGGGGTAATAGACCAGCCTCGCCACTCTCGCCATATCCGCAGGTTAGCGAGTCCTCCGCGTCAGAGCACCTGGGACAGGAAACGCTGCAGGCGGTCGCTCTGCGGAGCGTCGAAGATCGCCTCCGGAGCGTCATGTTCGACGATCTTCCCGGCGTCCATGAACGCGACCTCGTCCGCGACGCCACGCGCGAAGCCCATCTCGTGGGTGACCACGAGCAGCGTCAGCCCGCGCTCCGCGAGGCCGGCCATCAGGTTGAGGACGCCCTTGACCAGTTCCGGGTCGAGTGCGCTGGTCGCCTCGTCGAACAACATGACCTCGGGTTCCATCGCGAGCGCCCGCGCGATCGCGACCCGCTGCTGCTGGCCGCCCGAAAGCGCGCTCGGCCGGTACGGCGCCTTGTCGGCGAGGCCGACCTCGGCGAGGCGGGCGTGCGCGATCTCGGCCGCCTCCGCCTTGCCGAGCTTCCGCACGCTGCGCAGCGGCAACGTGATGTTGTCCAGCACGCTGCGGTGCCCGAACAGGTTGAAGTGCTGGAACACCATCCCGACCCGCTGACGCAGCACGTCCGGATCGGACGAGATCACGCTCTCGCCGCCCAGCAGCAGGTCGCCGGAATCCGGCTCCTGAAGGCGGTTCACGCAGCGCAGCAGCGTCGACTTGCCGGAACCGGACGGCCCGATGATGCAGGTCGTGCGGCCCTTCTCGACCTTGAGGTCGACGCCCTTCAGGACTTCGAGAGTGCCGAAGGAGACGTGGATGTCGCGGAGTTCGACACTCGAAGAACGTACGTCGGCGGGGGTCGTCATGACATCGGCACCTTTCCGGCGTTCAGGAGTTCCAGGTCGCCACCGTCGTCATCGGCCCGGACCTTCTTGCCGGTGCGCAGCTTCTTGTCGATGTAGTTGACCAGATGCGTCAGCGGCACGGTGATCACCAGGTAGAAGAAGCCGGCCGCGACCAGCGGCGACAGGTTCCCGGTGTTGGCCGCGAGGTCCTGCCCGATGCGGAACAGGTCGCGCTGTTCGGCGAGGAAGCCGAGGAAGTACACCAGGCTGGAGTCCTTGATCAGCGCGATGAACTGGTTCACCAGCGCGGGCAGCACGCGCCGCACGCCCTGCGGGATGACGACGAGCGCCATCGCCTTGGTGTAGCTCATACCCAGCGCGCGGCTGGCCTCCATCTGTCCTTTTTCGACACTCTGGATGCCGGCGCGGAAGATCTCGCCGATGTAGGCGGCCGCGATCAGGCTGAGCGCCAGAATCCCCAGCGGGTAGGTGTTCCGCGCCATCGACGGGAACAGGATCCCGCCGCCCTGCCCGATCACCAGGATGGTCAGGATCGCAGGCAGACCGCGGAAGATGTCGGTGTACACCCGGGCGGGCCAGCGCAGCCACACCTTGCTGGACAGGCCCATGGTGGCCAGCAGCATGCCGAGCACGGTGCCGATCAGCGCCGAGAACACCGACATGATCAGCGTGTTCAGCAGTCCGGTCCCGAGCAGATCCGGGAAGACCTCCCAGATGTAGTCCCAGTTGAGGAAGGTGGTGAGGAAGTCGTTCACTTATCGCTGCCCGGCCTTGAAGTCCGCGGGCACCGGCGCGTTCGGTTCGAACCGCTGGTGCACCTTTTCCCAGGTCCCGTCGGCGACGACCGCCTTGAGACCCGCGTTGATCTTGCCCGCGAGTTCGGTGTTGCCCTTCCTGACGGCGAAACCGTGCGGGATGGTCGTGGTGATCGCCTTGACCACCTTGAGTTTCGCGTCCGGATTCTTCGCCGCGTAGTCCTCGGCGGTCGCCTGGTCGAAGATCGCGCCGTCGATGGCACCGGTCTTCAGCGCGGCCAGCGTGGCGGCGTCCTGCGGGAACCGCACGGCCTGCGCGGTGGGCGCGTTCGAGGCCAGCCAACTGTCCGACACGGTCCCCTGGACGACGCCGATCCGTTTGCCGGACAGGGACTTCTCGTCGGTGATACCGGTGCCTTCGCGGGCTTCGATACCGAGCGACTGGTAGTTGTACGGCGCCGAGAAGTCGACGGTCTTGCGGCGTTCGTCGGTCTGCGAGATCGCCGAACTGCCGATGTCGAACTTGCCGGTGGCGACCTGGCTCAGCAGCGCCGAAAACTCCGTGGAGACGAACTCGAGTTTCAGGTTCTGGTTCGCGGCGATGGCCTTCAGCAGCTCGTTGTCGAACCCGGTGAACACGCCGTTTTCCTGATACGCGTTGGGCTTCGAGTCGCTGAGGGTGCCGACGCGCAAGGTGCCCGCGCCGGCTTCCTCGCCGCCGCCGCACGCCGCCAGCACCGCCACGAGGACGGTGGTGACAGCGGCGGCGAGTGACTTCTTCATCGTGATCCTCACGCCTTGAACTGGTCCGGAACCGGTGCCGTGGGCAGGAACCGCTCGTGCAGCTTGACCCAGGTGCCGTCGGCGATGACCTGCTTGAGGCCCTCGTTGATCTTCGTCTGCAGTTCGGTGTTGCCCTTCTTCACCGCGAAACCATGGGGAACGTCGGTGGTGAAGGACTTGACGACCTTGAGCTTCACGTCGGCGCTGTCCTTGACGTTCGTCTCGGCGATCGCCTGGTCGAGGATGTAGGCGTCGACGGCGCCGCTCTTGAGCGCGGCCAGCGCCGGGGCGTAACCGGGGAACCGCACGGCCTGCGCGTCCGGCACGGTCGAGGTGAGCCACTTGTCGCCGACCGTCGCCTGGATGACCGCGACCCGCTTGCCGGACAAGGCCTTCTCTTCGGTGATCGGCGAGCCGTCCTTGGTCTGGATGCTCATCACTTCGAAGTTGTACGGGCTGGAGAAGTCGACGTTCTTCTTGCGCTCGTCGGTCTGCGCGATGGCCGAGCTGCCGATGTCGAACTGGTTGTTCGCGACCTGGCCCAGCAGCGACGAGAAGTCGGTCGAGGCGAACTCGAGCTTCAGGTTCTGCTTGGCGGCGATGGCCTTCAGCAGCTCGTTGTCGAACCCGGTGTAGTTGCCGTTCTCGACGTAGATGTTCGGCGGCGCGTCGCTCAGCGTGCCGACGCGGAGGGTCTTGTCGGCGGCGGCGTCCCCGCCACCGCAGGCGGCGAGCACGGCGACGAGACCGGCCGCGAGCGTGGCGATCAACATTTTCTTCATGATGTTCAGACCCCCGGGTTCTGCACGGGCAGGCCGGGGCCGCCCTGCTCGAGTTCCTTCGGCAGCGGCTCGTTCTTGAAGAACTGAGCGTGCAGGCGGGCGACGGTGCCGTCCGCCACGGCCTTCGCGAGACCGTCGTTGAGCTTCTTCAGCAGATCCTTGTTGTCCTTGCGGACGGCGAACGCGGACGGCGTGTCCTTGGTCTCGACGGTGTAGCCGAACTCCAGCGGCACGTCCGGGTTCTGGTCGAGGTACTTGTGGCCGATGTCCTTCGGCACGACCCAGCCGTCGAGGCCGCCGGCCTTCAGCTGCGCGAAACCCGCGTTGTAGTCGGGGAAGCGGACGACGTTGGCGCCGGGGACCTTGCCGGTGGCGAAATCGTCCTGCACCGACGCCTGCACGACGCCGAGCCGCTTGCCACTGAAGGAGGCGACGTCCTTGAGGTTCGCGCCCTTCTTGGTGACGATCGTGGTGAAGCCGGTGGAGTAACCGTTGCTGAACGCGACGGTCTTCTTGCGGGCCTCGGTGGTGGAGATCGTGGAGCTGCCGATGTCGAACTTGTTGGTGGCGACCGACGCCAGCAGACCGGCGAACTCGGTGCCGACGAACTCGACCTCGAAACCCTCACGTTTGGCGATGTCGCGGAGGAGTTCGTTGTCGTAGCCGGTGAAGTTGCCGTTCTCCAGGTAGATCGACGGCGGCGCGTCGGTCAGGGTGCCGACGCGGAGCTTCTGGCCGCTCGCGGCGGGTTCGCCGGAGCCGCAGGCGGCGAGGGCGAGGGTGGCCGCACCCGCCGTGACGACGGCGACGAATTTCGACAGCGTGGATCTCATCGCTTCTTCCAGGGTTTCGGCGCGCAAGGCGCGATACAAGCACGCCAGGCCGCCTCATGGGCGGCCTGGCGCTCCGGGTTCAGCGATCGAGATTAGGCATTTCGCCCGATCGAGTAACTTCGTCCCACTCTGTGAACGCCCCGTGGTGGGGCTGCTCACACGTCAGAGGATCGGTGCCGGCGTGTACGCCGCGGCCTCCGGGAAACGCTTGAGGACGTCCTCGACGCGCGACGCGATCGCGGCCACCTGACGCGGTGCGACACCGGTGAACGAGATCCGGTCGGCGAGGAGTTTGTCCAGCTCACCGCGGTCGAGCGGGATGCGCTCGTCGGCGGCGAGGCGGTCGAGGAGATCGTTCTCCGCGAGCCCCTGCTCCCGCATGGCGAGTGCGACGGAGACCGCGTTCTCCTTGATGGCCTCGTGAGCGGTTTCACGCCCGACGCCCGCGCGGACCGAGGCCATGAGCACCTTCGTGGTCGCGAGGAACGGCAGATAGCGATCGAGCTCACGGGAAATGACCGCCGGGAAGGCCCCGAACTCGGCCAGAACCGTGAGGAAGGTCTCCAGCAGACCGTCGAGCGCGAAGAACGCGTCGGGCAGCGCGACCCGGCGGACGACCGAATCGGAGACGTCGCCTTCGTTCCACTGATCGCCGGCGAGCTCGCCGATCATCGACAGGTAGCCGCGCAGCACGACGGCGAGCCCGTTGACCCGCTCACACGAACGCGTGTTCATCTTGTGCGGCATGGCGGACGAGCCGACCTGGCCCGGTTTGAAGCCCTCGGTGACCAGCTCGTTGCCCGCCATCAGGCGGATCGTCTTCGCCAGGCTCGACGGCGCGGCGGCCAGCTGGACCACGGTGGACAGCACGTCGAAGTCGAGCGAACGCGGGTACACCTGGCCGACGCTGGTGAACACCCGCTCGAAGCCGAGGTGGTTCGCGACCCGCGACTCCAGTTCGTCCAAAGTGGACTCGTCGCCGAGCAGGTCGAGCATGTCCTGCGCGGTGCCGACCGGGCCCTTGATACCGCGCAGCGGGTAGCGGCCGATGAGGTCGTCGAGCCGCTCGAACGCGACCAGCATCTCGTCGGCGGCGGTGGCGAAGCGCTTGCCCAGCGTCGTGGCCTGCGCGGCGACGTTGTGCGAACGGCCGGCCATCACCGTGTCGGAGTGCTCCACCGCGATCGCGGCGAGCCGGGCCAGCACCGCGCCGACGCGGCTGCGCATCAGCTCCAGCGAGCGCCGCACCTGCAGCTGCTCGACGTTCTCGGTGAGGTCACGCGACGTCATGCCCTTGTGGACGTGCTCGTGTCCGGCGAGTGCGTTGAACTCCTCGATCCGGGCCTTCACGTCGTGACGGGTGACCCGCTCCCGCGCGGCGATCGACCCGAGGTCGACCTGCTCCAGCACGCGCTCGTAGTCGGCGACGACGCCGTCCGGGACCTCGACGCCGAGGTCGGCCTGCGCGCGGAGCACGGCGAGCCAGAGCTCGCGCTCCAGCACGACCTTGTGTTCCGGGGACCACAGTTCGACCAGCTCAGGCGAGGCGTAGCGGCCGGCGAGCACGTTGGGAATGGAGGGCTTGTCCGTCACGCGGCCAGACTAGCCCGCAGCATTTCGTCCTCTGATCGCGGTAGTCGGCGACACGAACCACCGCATTTCGTCCTCCGAACGCGGTAGTTGGCAACACGAACTACCGCGTTCAGAGGACGAAATGCGAGGGTGCCACCCCAACCCCGGGGTCAGGCGAGGGCGGTCTGCAGCATGCGGGCGGCGGCGGCGCGGGGCTCCGGGTCGACCTCGATCAGCGCGTTGACCACGGCGCCGTCGACCAAGGCGACCAGCCGCTCCAGTTCCGCGCTGTCCACCGGGGTGCCGGAGCGCGCGAAGATCTCGTGGAGCAGTTCGTACAGCTGCGCGGACAGCGTCCGCATGAGCGGCCGCAGGTAGGGGCGACGGCCGGTGGCGACCAGACGTTCGTAGCGCAGGAGGACGGCCTCGGCGTCGGCCTCGCGATCCGGGCGGACCGGGCCGAGCAGCATGTCCAGCACCAGGTCGACGGTGGCCTCGACGCCGCGGTTGCGGGTCGCCAGCTCTTCGAGCCGGTGACGTCCGGTCTCCAGTTCCATGTTCGAGTGGTGCTCCACCGCGGCCGTGATGAGCTCTTCGAGCGAGTCGAAGTAGTACGTCGTCGAGGCAAGCGGCAATCCCGCGCGTTCAGCGACCGCACGGTGCCGCACGGCGTCGAACCCGCCCTCGGCCAGCAGCGACGCGGCGGACTCGATGAGCTCGGCGCGCCGTCGCTCACCCTTCGGCGTTGTCGCTGCGGCGGTCATGACGGGCTATTTTGCCAGGCGCGTTCAGTAACGAGCCGCGAGCACACCGGCGAAGCGGTCGACGTCGGATTCCCCGAACGCGGGCCTGCCCGAGCCGTCGCCGAGGCTCACCACGACCACCAACGAGCCCTTGGCGGTGGTCCGCTGCGCACTCGAAGCCCCGGTGGGCACCGGAGGGACCGAGGAACCGGCGGGGAAGACCGCGACCGCGACCGTTCCGCCCGGCACCTGGAACCCCGCGGACCTGGCCCCCGTCGTACAGATGTCGCCGGGCGTCGCCTGGGCGACATCCACGGGGACCGGGAGCTCGCCAGCGAGGGCGGTGGCGAGCTCCCGATCCACCTGGTCGCACCCGTAGGTGCCTTCGGCCGACATCTGGCCGGTCTTCTCTGGCCCGCCGCCCCCCTGCTGAGGCGGCGGGTTCGAGAAGTTCGTGGACTCCCCGCTATCAAGAGGACGTGCGGACGCCGCGCCGGGTTGCCCCGGGGCCGCGGCCTCGTTGTCGGATTTCGCCGCCGTCGGCGATCCGAGATCGACGTCGCCGAGCACGCCGAAAATGCCCACTCCGCCCAAGACCAAAACCACCGCACTACAGGCCACCGCGATACCGTTTCGGCGTCGAGCGGTGGCGCGTTTGGAAGCGCGAACGACGTCGGCGGTGTCGAAGGTCGACGACGGCGTGTCGCCGGGGGCGTCACGGAACAACGCCTTCAGTTCATTCTCGTCCATCCCGTGCCACCTCCTCCTTCTCCATGACCTGCCTGAGGTTCGCCAGCCCGCGAGCGGTCTGGCTCTTGACGTTGCCTTCACTGCAGCCGAGCGCCTTCGCGGCCGCGCCGACGTCCAGCCCTTCGAAGAACCGGAGCACCAGCACAGCCCGCTGTTTCGGGGGCACTTCGCGCAGCGCGGCCAGAAGGTCTTCCCTGGTGACGACCTGTTCGCCGAGGTCGAAGCCGTCCTGCGGCGGTTCGGGCAGCACCTCGGTCTGCCACTCCCGCCGCCACGGCCGCCTCGACTCGTCGATGGCCGCCCTGACCAGCGTCTTCCGGACGTAGGCGTCGGTCGCCGCCCGTTCCCTGATCTTCTTCCACCTCCGGTGCAGCGCGACGAACGCCGTCTGCGCGAGGTCGTCCGCGCGATGCCAGTCACCGCAGAGCATGTAAGCGGTCCTGCGCACGGATTCGCGCTTCGCGGCGAAGTACTCCGCGAACTCTTGTTCGTCGCGCTGGTTCACGCGGTTGTTGTCTCCGCTCTTGCTTCGTCGGTGGGTAAGACGGAACCGGGGGCGTCCACGGTTGCATGAGCGGGCGCGGCGGACCAGCCGGGGAGGCGATTGATGGTGAGCGGGAGGATGTGATGTGATCTTACCGTGACCTTCAGCCCCAGCTCGGCCATCGATTTCCGCTCCGACACGGTGACCCGCCCGGACAGCGTCATGCGGCAGGCCATGGCGAACGCGGAGGTCGACGACAACGTCATCGGCACCGACCCGACGGTCGCCGCGCTCGAGCAGCGCGCCGCGAAACTCCTCGGCATGCCGTCGGCGCTGTGGACCCCGAGCGGGACCATGGCGAACCTGATCGCGTTGAGCGTCCACCTGCGGCGCGGCGACCGCTTCCTCGCGCCGCGTGGCGCACACGTGCTCACGAACGAACTCGGCTCCGCGGCCTGGCTGGCCGGCGGCATGCCGGACCCGCTGGAACACGACGCCGGACCCGGCCGCCCCACGCCCGACGCGCTCTCGGCCGCGATCGGCGCCCCCGGCGGGCCGTACTACGCGCTGCGGACCTCGCTGTTGTGCCTGGAGAACACGCATAACGCGGCCGGCGGCGCGATCACCCCGCCCGACGAACACGCCCAGCTGCTGGCGGTGGCCAAGCAGGCCGGACTCACCGTGCACCTCGACGGCGCCCGCCTCTGGCACGCGGCGGTCGCGCTGCAGGTCCCGCCGGCGGCGCTCACGGTCGGCGTCGACAGCGTCTCGGCCTGCTTCTCCAAGGGCCTCGGCGCGCCGGTCGGCTCGGTGCTCGCGGGCAGCCCGGAGTTCATCGAGAAGGCGCGGCGGATGCGGCAGATGCTCGGCGGCGGGGTCCGCCAGGGCGGCGTGCTGGCCGCGGCCTGCCTGATCGCGCTGGACCGCATCGACGAGCTCGCCGAGTCGCACGAGAACGCGGCGCGGCTCGCGGCCGGGCTGACCGAACTCTGCTGGGAGGTCAACGCACCCGAGACCAACATCGTGCTGGCCACGGTTCCCGATCTCGAAGGCCGTCTGACCTGGCTGAACGGACTCGGGATCCGCGCACTGCCGATGGCGGGCCGGGTCCGGTTCGTCCTGCACCGCGACCTCTCCGCGGCCGACATCGAAGAGACCCTTCACCGCGTCAAGACCGGGGGCCGACCATGAACTGGATCGTTTTCGACTACGGCGACGTCATCAGCGAGCACACCGACGCCAAGCCGAAACTGGCCGAGGCGTTCGGCCTCGACCTCGCCGAGTTCGAGCCGCACTACTGGGCCGAGCGGGTCCGCTACGACTCCGGCGGCTCGGACCTCGAGTACTGGCAGAGCGTGGGACGCGCCCTGAACGTCCCCGTCGACCAGGCCTTCGCCGACGAACTGACCCGGATCGACGTCGAAGGCTGGACGCACCTCGAACCGGCGGTCATGGAACTGCTGGAAGGCCTGCACGAGGCAGGCGCCGCGCTCGCGCTGCTCTCCAACGCGTCGTCGACCTTCGGCCGCTGGGTCCGCGAGCAGGAATGGGCGAACCTGTTCCGCGTGAAGCTCTTTTCCGGCGATCTCGGCTGTCTGAAGCCCGACGCGAAGATCTACCGGATCCTGCTCGGCGAACTCGGCGCCGATCCGGCCGACTGCCTGTTCTTCGACGATCGGCAGTCCAATGTGGACGGTGCGCGAGCTGTGGGGATGAAGGCGGAACGCTGGCTGGGCGTGGAAACCGCCGAATCCGCACTCGGCTGATCGGGCGGAGATCTCACCCTCGCCGCTCATCCGCTTACACGCGGTGAAGTTGATGACCTAAGGTGGAAGCGTCCCGAACCGAGTTACCCCGGTAGGTGTCCATGCCAGGTTTAGACGAGCGGCGTCCGATCGTGCCCGTCGATTTCGACCGGCCGAGCATCGCGCGGGTCTTCGATGCCCTGATGGGCGGGCACGACAATTACGAGGCCGACAGGGTGGTGCTGCGGCAGATCCTGGAGCTCGCGCCGGAGGCGCAGGTCATGGCCAAAGAGGTCCGGCACTGGCTGGTCCGCACCGTGCGCTACCTGACCGACAGGGCCGGGCTCGACCAGTTCCTCGACCTCGGCTCCGGCTTCCCGACCGTGGACAACACGCACCGGGTCGCGCAGCGGTACAACCCCGAGGCGGAGGTCGTCTACGTCGACCACGACCCGGTGGTCCAGGCACACGGCCGCGCCGTGCTCGCGGCGAACGACTTCGCGCATATGGCGGGCTACGACCTGACCGAGCCGGCCAAGGTCATCGAGGACCTTTCCCGCACCCACCGGTTGGACTTCGACCGGCCCGCCGGGCTCATCCTGTGCGCGATCATCCACCACATCCAGGACCTGGACGAGGCACGCGAGATCGTCCGCACCTACGTCGACGCGCTGGCCCCGGGCTCGTTCGTCGTGCTGCTTCACCAGCACAACCCGGCCGACGGCTCCGAAGCCGCCGACGTCGCGACGTCACTCGAGAAGCGCTTCAGCGGTACGGGACTCGACACGATGTTCCGCACACGCGAGGAGATCGAGTCGCTCTTCGACGGACTCGAACTCGTCGACCCCGGGCTGACGTACCCGCACCTGTGGTGGCCGGACGGCCCGCGCTTCACCCCGCTCTCGCCCGTGAACCTCACGTCACTCGGCGGGGTGGCGCGCAAGCCCTAGCTTTCGCTGCTCAGCGAAGCTGCTTCGGGGCTTTCTTGCCCTTGATGGCGCCGTACGCGGCCGTGCCGAGGAAGACCGCACCGCCGATGACGGCGATCCAAAAGACGGCCTTCACGAGAAAACCGAGCACGGACCCGAGCACCATGAAGGCCACCCACGCCAGGATCAGTCCTCCGACGATCTTCCAGAACATGGCTTCCTCCGATTGCCTCACCGTGGCCCATGCGGGCCCGGTGAGTCCAGGTTGTCAGGCTGAGCTCTTGATCGCCTTCGTTCTGCCTAACGTTCAGGGAGAATTCCGGGTTCCCCCTGAGAGCCGAGCCAGTCGCCGAGCCTGCGGACGCCTTCGTCGATCTCTTCACGCGCGCCCGCGAACGAGAACCGCACGAACTTGCCTCCGTCGACAGGGTCGAAGTCGATCCCGGGAGCGATCGCGACACCGGTGTCGGCGAGGAGACGCTGGCACCAGCTGAGGCTGTCAGTCGTGTACGCGGAGACGTCCGCGTAAGCGTAGAAGGCGCCTTCGGCGGGTGCGAGATTGTCGATGCCGATGGACTTGAGGCCGGTGAAGAGCGCATCGCGGTTCTCGCGGTAGCGCTCGACGTGTCCGTCGGCCTCCGCGTACGACTCCTGGGTGAACGCCGCCACGGCCGCGTGCTGGGAGACCGCGGGCGGGCAGATGGTGAAGTTGCCGGTCAGGACGTCGATCGCGCGATGCAGCCGCTGCGGCGCGAGCATCCAGCCGAGCCGCCAGCCGGTCATGGCGAAGTACTTGGAGAACGAGCCGAGGACGAGCGCTTCGTTCCCGTACTGCCACGCGCAGTCGAGCTCGCTGCCGTAGGAGATCCCGTGGTAGATCTCGTCGCTGATCAACTGCACCCCGCGTGACGCGCACCAGCCGCTGATCGCAGCGAGTTCACCCGGTGGTAGGACCGTGCCGGTCGGATTGCTCGGGCTGGCCACGATGAGTCCCTTGACCGGGCCCAGTTCGTCGAGCAGTGCGACGGTCGGCTGAAAGTTCGTCTCGGGCCCGGTGGCGAACTCGACGACCTCGCAACCGAGCACCTTCAGCAGATTGCGGTAGGCCGGGTAACCGGGACGCGCCATCGCGACGCGGTCGCCCGCCTCGAACGCGCTGAGGAACGAAAGCAGGAAACCGCCGGAAGAGCCGGTGGTCATGATGACGTCCTGCGGGCTCACGTCGACCGGATACGTGCGGTTGTAATGCGCCGCCACGGCTTCGCGCAGTTCGGGGATGCCGAGTTGCACGGTGTAGCCGAGGTTCTGGTCCTTCAGCGCGCGCTGTGCCGCTTCGAGCACCGGCCGCGGCGCGGGCGCGGACGGCTGGCCCGCGACCATCGGGATCAGATCGCCGTGGCTGCGCTGCCTTGCCTGCGCGGCCGAAAGGACGTCCATGACATGGAACGGCGGGACGTCGGACCGAGCGGCGGGACCGGGAAACGACATGGGGTGAGGCTAACTCGCCTTCGCGAGGAGAACCGCGTAGCCGTCGAGGAGGCGTTGAAGGCCGAACTCGAAGAGCGTGTCGAGGTCGTAGTCGAACGGAGCGCGGCTGACGACGCCGGCGAAGTTCGGGAAGCGCCCGTCGGAGACCAGGTCCCAGAGGATCGGTTCCTGCCGGGCCAGCCAGTCCTCGACCGAACTCGCCGTCCCCGCTTCGGTCTCGGTCTCGGCCTCGAAGTTGAGCGCGATCCCGCGGACGTGGTTGAAGATCGTGATGTGCGCGTACATGATCGTCGACGCCGGAAGGCCGTGGCCGTCGAGTGCGCGGGTGGCCCAATCGGCGTGGCGGAGCAGGTTCGGTAGCGGTTGGGGCCGAGTGACCGAGAGCGCCTGGGCGAGCCAGGGATGCCGCCGGAACAACGCCCACTGGGCCCTGGCCATCAGCTCCAGCTGCGCCCGCCAGCCTGCGGGCGGATCGGCCGGGAAGCGGATCTCACCGAGCGCGACATCCGCCATCTCGAGGATCA
This sequence comes from Amycolatopsis pittospori, assembly GCF_013870525.1. GTDB lineage: Bacteria > Actinomycetota > Actinomycetes > Mycobacteriales > Pseudonocardiaceae > Amycolatopsis > Amycolatopsis pittospori. Next base: position 4,751 of record NZ_JACBXD010000041.1, on the reverse strand, counting down.
GCTCCTCTTTCGCGGCGACATGGCGATAAAGCGCCATCGTGGCGACCCCGAGACCGGACGCGATGCGGCGCATGGAGAGCGCACGGATGCCCTCGGCGTCCGCGATCCTGATCGCCGCCTTGACCACCCGCTCTCGTGACAGGTCGGCCTCGGTCTTCGGCGCGGCCTTCGGAGCCGCTTTCGGGCCGCGGCTCGCGACGACCGTGCCTTTGCCGGATTTGGCGACGACCAGGCCGTCCTGTTTGAGGGTGGCGAGGACCTTGGTCGCGGTCGCCATCGCGACACCCCACTCGGCGACGATCTGACGCGTCGACGGCACCTTCTCACCTTCGCGCAGCTCACCGGCCGCGATCCGGCGGCGGATCTCCGTAGCGATCCGTAGGTAGGGCGGATCGGTCATGACGCCTCCTCCTGCCCTAGTGCACTTCTGCCCTCTTCGTCCGACCGAAGCAGGTTTTCCCGGCCGATCGCACTAGTGCAGTCGAGTTTTCCAGCCTGTTTTCCTGGGGTGTTGCCGCAGCACTCATACGTTGTACGCAGTGCTTCAAAACAGCGTACACAGGGGAGTTCACATGCAGAAGGTGCTGATTTCGGGCGCGGGGATCGCCGGAACGACGCTCGCTTACTGGCTGCGTCGCCACGGCTTCGCGCCGACCGTCGTCGAGCGCGCCCCGGAACCGCGCTCCGGCGGGCACGCCGTCGACATCCGCGGCACGGCGCTCGGCGTCGTCGACCGGATGGGCCTGCTCGGGCGCGTCCGGGAACTGAGCACGGACATGCGCGGGATGTCCTTCGTGAACGGGGCCGGGAAGACCCTGGTGAAGGTCACCGAACACACGCTGACCGCTGGTCTCACCGACAGCGACGACGTCGAGATCCTGCGGGACGACCTCACGGACACACTGGCGTCCGTCGCACAGGAAGGCGTCGAGTACGTCTACGGCGACTGGATCACCGGGATCACGCAGGATGCCGACGGCACACGGGTCACCTTCGCTCGCGGCGAAGCCCGGGACTTCGACCTCGTCGTCGGCGCGGACGGCCAGCATTCAGCCGTCCGGTCACTGATTTTCGGTGCGGAGAAACAGTTTTCGCACTACCTGGACACCTACCTGGCGGTGTTCACCATTCCGAACTTCCTGGACCTGGACCACTGGCAGACTTTCCATATGACGCCCGGGAAAATGGCCGGCGTCTACAGCGCGCGAGGCAACACGGAGGCGCGAGCGATGCTCGGCTTCCAGTCGCCGGAACTCGACTTCGACCGCCATGACGTCGAGCAGCAACGGAAACTGATCGCCGATCTGTTCGCGGACCAGGGCTGGGAAGTGCCGCGACTGCTCCGGGAAATGACGTCGAGTGAGCTGTACTTCGATTCGATGACGCAGATCCGGATGGACCGCTTTACCGAAGGACGGGTCGCCCTAGTCGGCGATGCCGGCTACGGCCCGTCGCCGCTTTCGGGACAGGGAACCAGTTTGGCGCTCGTCGGAGCTTATGTGCTCGCGGGATCACTGGCTTCCACTCGCGACCATCGTTCGGCCTTTGCCTCGTACGAAAGGGAAATCCGGCCGTTCGTGCTACAGAACCAAGCGCTGGCGTCACTGAACCAGCGGAAGCAGACGAGGTTCGCGCAGTGGAGGCAGATCCAGTCCCTGCGGGCGCTGCGTTATCTGCCGTTCCGATCGCGGGTGATGAAGGCGGCCATGCGCCCGCTGACCGAGGCCTCGAACGCGTTGGCACTGAAGGATTACTCTTGAGCGGTAAGGACGGTTAGAACGCAATGCCACCTAGCTTGAGTCGATCTTTCGAGCTGGATGAGTCGCCGGCATCGAACCCGGGGTGCGACTGGGCGAACATGGCATGTCGGATCGCGCGTCCATGAAGGCCTCCTTCACTACCCTCAAGGTAGGCAAGGAGGCCTTCACCACCCAGCCGAGCACCTCCATGGTGACGATCGAGACCCACCCAAGATCAACTCAAGCTACGTGGCATTGGGTTGGAACCGTCCTTACCACTCACGACTCAGTAGCCCTGGTAGCCGCCGCCACCGGCCATCGACTTCAGACCCGGGTGCCCCTCGAACCCGCCGTACCGCGAGAACGTGTACCGCACGCCCGCGATGATGTTGTCGATCGGGTTGTAGATGTCGTCGTGCCCGGGAAGCTTGTGCGCGTTGAAGGTCGGGTCGATGCACTGCATCAGCCCCTTGGACGGAGTGCCCTTCGCCGCGTTGGAGTCCCAGTTGTTGATGGCGTTGGGGTTACCGCCGGACTCCTTCTCGATGATCGTCCAGATCTTGTTGATGTCGGCCTCGGTCACCGGGATACCGGCCGCCTGCAGGATCTTGATGGCTTCCTGGATCCACTGCTGGACGTTCCCCGGCGGCGTCGTCGACGGCGGACCGCCACTCGGCCCGAGGCCGCCGCCCCCACCACCGCCACCGCCGCCTCCTCCTCCACCGCCACCTCCGGTGTGGAGACCGCCGGTGCGCTTGGGGACGGAGCCGTCCTTACCGGGCATGGGAACCTTGGAGTAGCCGCCCTCGATGTCCTTCTTCATCAGGTCTTGGGACTGCTTGATCATGGTGTTGGCCTGGTCGAGCAGGCCCTTGACCCGGGTGTCCGCATTGCTGGTGATCGTGTTGATGTCCGTCTTGGCCTTCTGGATGATCTCGGCGGCCGAAGGACTGGGCGCCGGCTTGTGATCCTTTTCGGCCTGTGCGGCGGCTTGAACCGCCGCGTTCTTGTCCGCCTCCGCCCGGGTGTTCCGCTCGTTGACGGCTTCTTCCGCACCCTTGTAGGCGTCGGCGACCTGGGTCTTGATGTTGCCGAGATCGGTGTGGACGCGATCGAGGTCGTCGACCACCTTGCCGAGCTGGGCTTCGACGTTCTGCCCGGCCTTGGTGATGGACTTGACGTACTCGAAGAAGGCGTCCGCCGCCGGTCCGTTCCAGACGCCGCCGTTCAGCGCGTCCGTCGACCGAGTCAAGGCCGCACTGTGGTCACCGGCGTTGTCAGCGGCCTTCTTGAACTGGACCGAAGCATTGTGAATGGCGTCCAGGTTCACCTTGGCGACCTGGTCGGACTTCTTGACGAGTTCACCCCAGCCGTCCGGAGTGCCGGCGCCGACACCGTTCAAACCCACTGCTCAAGCCCCCTTGCCGTACGGCCCCCAGGCCGGCCGAATCGTCACAGCTCTCCGTGCACCTTCAGGTTGTCCACGTGCACCGCTTCGGTCTCCTCGATCAGCCCTGCCGCCTTTCGCAGCACAAAGGCCGTGGCCTCCATCAGCTGACCGGCCGAATCGAATTCGCTGTGGACGCCCTGCTTGAACTTACCGACGGCGCCATGCGCATCGCCGTGCTCGTCCACTCCGCCGAAGGGGCTTTCCTTCTCGTCATCCATGCCGGTGACGCCTTTTTTGGTCTTCTCGAACTCGTCCTTGAGCTTCTCCACCTGACCGGCGGCGATCCCCATGGAATCCGGGTCGTACACAGGCACGATTCGTCATCCCCTTCACGGAAAACTTGTGTCCGCCCGATCAGACGCGCAGCCGATCAGGACGGTTCCCGCGCATACTGTAAGACCTCGACAGCGGGCCGTGTGCGGTTCCACGCCAACTTCCACCCCGCCGATATCGGTTTCGTGAAACGGCCGAATCGGGGTGAAACTTCTTAAGTCGGACGTAACTCAGAAGTCGGCCACTTCCCGGATCCGCGTCGCCAGTAGCTGATTGTCGGCGGGCGTGATGGTCGCCCAGTCCCGCCCGTCGCGGTTCCGCGCGACCTGGAACAGGTACCGGCCGGCGTCCGTGTCGTAGAAGGCGACGACGTTGTCGGCGCGGCGCGGGCGGCCGTCGCGGCCGGCGCGTTCGATGCCGAACTGGCCGCGTGCCTCCTGGCCGAGCAGCATGCCCGCCACTTCCTGGGCTTGCCAGAGTGGGACGTCGAGGTCTTCCAGGGCGGTGACCAGTGCTTTCGCGTCGCCGCGGGCGGCGGCGTCGGCATCGCGGAGGACGTCATGGGGGATGCTGATCGACTGGCCGACGCCGGGGCCGAGGTCGCCGGCGACGGACACCGCGGCCTCGGCCAGGGAACTTTCCCGCGCGGGGATGAGCCACACCTGGCCGGAGTCGATCACGCCGAGCAGTGCCTGGTTGCCGACGCTGACCGCCTGTCCCTTGATCTCGCGGTCGGTCCACACCCAGACGTCGATCGCGAGCCGGGGGTGCGCGAACAGGTTCAGCATGTCGACCAGTTCGCTCGACGCCTGGTGTCCCCGCGCGAGACCGCGCTCGCGCAGGGATCCCCAGGCCTCTTCGATCAGGGCCGCCCGCTCCGAATGGGTGGTTCCGGGGCTCGGCACGTCGAGTGCGACATGGCGGCGGGGCAGCCGTTCGGCTTCCCAGAGCATCTCGAACTCGAGGGCGGACAGCACCAGGCTGCCGGTGTCGTTCGGCACAGGGTCAGCGCGCTTCCCGGTTGCCGTGGTCACCGATGACGTCGGGCGAAACCATGCGTTCGTCGGTGAACAGGTCCTTGTCGTCGACGCCGTAGCGGCGGATGTGCTCCGCGTCCTCTTCGACGTCTTGGGTGGCCGCGCGCTCCATGAACTTGGACTCGGGCTTCGGCTGCTTCGCGCCGATCTTCTCCGAGCGGCGCATGGCCTCTTCCTCGGGGAGCTCGCCGATCGGCAGCTGACGGGTCGGCTTGACGCCGCCGCCCTCCTGGCGGGGACGGCGGTCGCGTT
>NZ_JACBXD010000040.1 GCF_013870525.1 Amycolatopsis pittospori | reverse complement strand
GGCTCACCGGGACGTCGCCGGCCTCGGTATGCGCGAGCAGGCCGCCCGTGGTGTCGCTGCGCAGTTCCAGAACGGCGTCGACGGCGAGCAGGAAACCCCGGTGCACGCGGGTGAAACCCGTTCCCTCCCAATACTCTTCGAGCCGGGAGATGGGCATCCGCGTGACGTGGACCCCGGACTTCGTGTGCAGCCGGACGTAGTCGCCGTGCGCCTCCACGAACTGGACGTCGTCGCGCCGGACGTACCGCGTGCGCCCGCCGGACTCGACCGGCAGCGCGGACATCGCGTCCGGCGCCGGCTTCGGCTCGTCGGCCTGGTTGCCCACCATCCGGACCACTTTGGACAGTGCGGCGGAGAGCCGCTCGGCGCGGACGGGTTTGAGCAGGTAGTCGACGGCGCCGATCCCGTAGGCCGCCACGGCGTGGCCGTCGTGCGCGGTGACGAACACGATCACCGGCGGTTCGTTGAGCCGGGCCAGCAGCGAGGCGAGTTCGAGCCCGTCGAGGCCGGGCATGGAGATGTCCAGGAAGACGGCGTCGAAGTGGCTGCCCTGCAACATCTTCAGTGCGTTGAGCGCGTCTCCTGCCGCGACGACCTCGGTCACCTCCGGGGCCTCGCGCAGCAGGCTGCACAGCTCGTCGAGGGCGGGCGGGACGTCGTCGACCGCCAGCACCCGCAGCCCGTTCGTCACGGCAGCACCCCCGGCTGGAATCGGGGCACGCGCACCACGACCCGGGTGCCCGCGCCGACCTCGGTCTCGATCGTCAGGCCGTACCAGGGCCCGTAGACGTTGCGCAGTCGCCTGTCCACATTGGCCAGACCGACGCCGCCGTCGTCGCCGCGACCGGCCAGGATCGCCGCCGCCCGCGCGGGGTCCATCCCGATCCCGTCGTCCTCGACGCTGATCACGCAGTCGTTCCCTTCCGCCATTCCCTGTACCTGGATGAAGCCCGCCTCGGACCTCGGCTCGATCCCGTGCCGGATCGCGTTCTCCACCAACGGTTCCAGCACGAGATACGGCACCGCGACGGCCAGCACCTCCGGCGCCACCCGAACCTGGACTCGCAGCCGTTCGCCGAGCACCGCGCGCTGCAACGCCAAGTAGGTCTCGACGGCGCGGAACTCCTCGGCGACCATCGTGTACTCGCCGTGCCGCGCGAGGCTGTAGCGGGTGTACTCGGCGAAGTCGAGCATCAGGTCGCGCGCGCGATCCGGGTCGGAGCGGACCAGCGACGAGATCACGGTGAGCGCGTTGTAGACGAAGTGCGGGGAGATCTCGGCGCGCAACGCACGCAGTTCCGCCTCCGCCGCCTGTTCGGCCGACGCTTCCAGACGTCCGCGTTCGAGCGCGTGGACCACGAGGTCGGCGGCCTGGCGGGCCAGGGCGGTCTTGCTTTCGGTGACCAGGAGGACCCCGGCCAGTTCGTCGTGGACGTGCAGCGGCAACGCCAGCAGTCCGGGCTCGGACACCGGCGTCTCGGAATGGAGGACCTCGTCCAGGGCGGCGATGACGATGTCGTCGGCGGCGGGACGGCCGGACCAGATCAGCGAGCCGGAGAGATCGGTCAGCCCCAGGCCCGGCACCCCGAACAGACGGCGGAGACCGTGCGTGGCGTGACGGACGCGGGGACCGGCGAGGCCGTCCATCAGATCGTCGGAGACGCGCTGGGCCGCGGCGAGCACCGGCACCGGATCCGCGCTCGCGGCGGTGCGCCAAGGCAGACGGGTGGTCATCGGCCTCCTCCGCGTCGTCGAGGGCTAGATCCTAACGTCGGTACGTGGTTTCGGCGGTTACGCTCCGGGCATGGTCCCTGGGGATGCTGTCGTGCTCCGCCTCGACGTCGTGATGCGCCGGCTCGCGCTGGCGGGTCTCGTGGTCTTCGGCGTGGGCGGTGTCGTGCTGCTGTTCTCGCAGACCCTGTACGGAGTGCTGTTCGGCCTGCTCAGCGTGGGTTTCGCGGGGTTGGTCCTTCTTGGACTCCGCCGGTCGGCCGCTTCTCTGGTGATTTCCGCTTCGGGGTTCTCGGTGGCGGATCGGTTCGAGGTCCGGTGGACCGAGGTCACGCTGGTGCGCGTATACCGGGAGAAGCGGCGGGTGGGACGGTGGATGCACTGGTGGCATTACCGGCTCTCGTGGACCGCCGATTCCGGGCCGGATTTCCTACGGGAGGGTGACGAGTACGCGTACGCGCTGGGTCACCTGGGTGGGGGTGCTGCGCTCTACGCGGCTCTCGGTCGTTTCGCTCCCGCTGGGGTGGTCGAGCTGCGGGAGTGAGTGCCTGCGGGCCGCTTCTGACAAAGTCCGTGAAGGCCTCCTTGAGGGACCTAGGGTCCCTCAAGGAGGCCTTCACGGACTTTTCACCAACACGACCCCTTCCTCTCACGCGAGGGGAGCTGATCGAGTTGCGGGAGTGAGCGGGTACCCAGGCGCTCAGGGACCGCGATCAGCAGCTCTGCTTGTAGAAGTACTGCGCGTTAGCGTCCATGTTCGCCTTCGTGATGGAGTGCAGCGAAGCGGTCAGGTTGCGCGTGACCGGCTTGCCCTCCAGGGCCGCGATGGCCTGCTGCACGCCCTGCTGCCCGATGGCGGCCGGGTCCTGAGCGATGAGGCCCTGGTACTCGCCCTTCTTCAGGCCCTCGATCTCCGACGGCGACGCGTCGAAGCCGATCAGGTTGACGGCGCCGATCTTGCCCGCGTTCCGCAGACCGGTCGCGGCGCCCTCACCGGTGTTGAGGTTGGTCGCGAAGATGCCGATCAGGTCCGGGGTGGACGCCAGGGCGGCGGTCACCTTGGACGCGGCCTGGTCGGGTTCGTTCTGGGTGAACTGCACGCCCGCCGACTTCAGGTTGGGGTAGTTCTTCAGCTCGTCCTCGAAGCCCTTCGCGCGGGTGTTCGTGGTCGAGGTGCCCGCGATGGTGTCGAGCACCAGCACCGAGCCGGTCTTGCCCGCGGCCAGTTCCGACATCGTCTTCGCGGCGAGCTTGCCGCCTTCGGCGTTGTCCGACGAGATGGACGACTCCGCCACGCTGGTGTCCTTCAGCGCGGTGTCGACCTCGATGACCTTCGCGCCGCGGGTCTTGACCTGCTGGATCGGCGCGAGCATCGCCTGCGCGTCGGTCGGCGCGATGAGCAGCGCGGCGGGCGGGTTGGAGCCCAGGGCGTTGACGAGCTGGGTCTGCATGGCGGCGTCGAACTTCTGCGGCGCCTGCGTGGTGATCTCGTAGCCGGCCTTCTTGGCCTCGGCCTCGGCACCGCACTGCATCGAGATGTAGAACGGCTCGGCCTGCACACCCGGGATCAGCGACAGCTTCTTGTTGTTGGTCTTGGCGGCGGAGTCACCGGAGGGCGACTCGCCGACCGTTCCGCCACCGCAGGCGGTCAGCAGGAGGACGGCGGACACGGCGGCACCGGTGGCGAGCAGGGTCTTCTTCATGGGGATAGCACCTCTTTGTGCGTAGGGAACTTAGCGAGAGTTGCGGCGACGACGGCGCCGCTGGTCGAACCAGACCGCGGCGATCAGCACCGCGCCGACCGCGATCATCTGCCAGAAGTCCTGGACCTGCGTGATGTTGAAGCCCTTCTTCAGCACGGCCGGGATGAACACGCCGATCACCGTGCCCAGTACCGAACCGACGCCGCCGAAGAGGCTCGTGCCGCCCATCACGGTGGCGGCGATGGCGTTGAGGTTGTCGGTGGTGTGCGCCGAAATCGTGGTCGACGCGTAGTACGCCAGCGACAGGAACCCGGCGACACCGGCGAGGAAACCGGTGAGCGTATACACCTTCAGCAGGTGCGCGGTCACGCCGATGCCCGCCCGGCGCGCGCCCTCGGCGTTGGAGCCGACGGCGAAGGTGTAGCGGCCGAATTTGGTGGTGTGCAGAAGCCACGCGCCGATGAGCGTGATCACCACGGCCACCAGCACCAGGTTCGGCACGCCGCCGAAGGAGGTGCCGTAGCCGAGCGTCTTGTTGAGCTCGGTCGGCACGCTGCGCACGTCGGACCCGTTGTTCAGCAGGTACGCGGCACCGAGTGCGGCACCCATCGTGCCGAGGGTGACGATCAGCGGCGGGATGTTGGCCACCGCGATCAGGAAACCGTTGACGAGGCCCCAGATCGTGCCCGCGACGACGGCCGCCACGAGCCCGGCGGTGATGACGCCCCAGCCGGCCTTGGTCGCGTCGCCGTCCGGGCTCAGCGCCTCCATCGTCTTGCCTGCCACCATGCCCGCGAAGATCAGCACGGAACCGACCGAGAGGTCGATGCCCGAAGTGATGATCACGAACGTCATGCCGACCGAGAGCACCAGCAGCACCGAGGTTTCGATGAGCAGCGTCTGGAAGGTGAACAGGGTCGCGAACTCGGCGGGGGCGATCGCGGTGAACACGATGATCAGCGCCAGCAGCACCAGCGCGATCCAGAACGTGTTGGCCCCGATCAGCCGCTGGCCGATCGAACGCTTGCCGAAGCCACCGTCCACAGAGGTCTGGATCTCGGGGTCGTTCTTCGTGGGTGTGGACACGGTCACGCCGCCTCCTCTTGTACCAAGGCCCCGGTCATCGCGGCGACCAGGTCTTCGAGCTTCGTGCCGTCGCCCTCGAACCGGGCGACGCGCTTGCCGAGCCGCAGCACCTCGATGCGGTCGGCCACCGAAAGCACTTCGGGCATGTTGTGGCTGATGAGGACGACGGCGATGCCCTTGTCCCGCACCTTCTTGATCACGTCGAGCACGCGTTCGCGCTGTACGACGCCGAGCGCGGCGGTCGGCTCGTCCATGAACACGACCTTCGAGGCCCAGACGACCGAACGCGCGACGGCGACGCTCTGCCGCTGTCCACCGGACAGCGAGCCGATCGGGACGTCGGTGCTCTGCAGGGTCACGCCGAGCCGCTGGAACTCCTCCACGGCTTGGCGGCGCATCTCCGCCTTGTCGAGCATGCCGAGTTTGCCGAGGATCCCCTTGCGGTGGATTTCCCGGCCCAGGAACAGGTTCGCGGCCGGGTCGAGTTCCGGCGCGACCGCGAGGTCCTGGTACACCGTCTCGATCCCCATCCGCCGGGCGGTGGTGGGGGAGTCCAGGTGCGCCTCGGTACCGTCGAGCAGGATCTTGCCCGACGTCGGCTGCTCCGCGCCGGACAGGCATTTGACCAAAGTGGACTTCCCTGCGCCGTTGTCGCCGATCAGCGCGGTGACCTCACCGGCCCGCGCCTGGAACGACGCGCCGCGCAGCGCTTCCACCGAGCCGTACCGTTTGACCAGGTTCTGTGCGTCGAGCAGGAGTTCGCTCACGACCGCTCCCTTTTCTCCGGTGCCGGCGGCCTGCAGCGGATGACCGTGACGTCGCCCTCCACCTCTGCCTGGCCGGCGTCGTGCGGGACCACGTAGGTCTCGCCCTTGCGCAGTGCGTACTCGCCGCCGTGTTCGGTGCGGAGCGTGCCCGAACCGTCCATGACGACCAGCACCGCGAACGAAGGGTCGAGTGACAACGTTGTCGTCCCACCGGAAACAGCCGGGCGGAGCTGATCGGCGCGGAAGAACGCGTCACTGCCGTCGGCGAGCAGGTCCACAGTGGACCCGTTGTCGCCCGCGGTGCGCTTGACGATCGAGCCGAGCCGCTCTTCGTCCCAGCCCGAGGTATCGAGCGTTTCGATGGCGGTTTCGAACCCGATCCCGAGGTGCGCCTTCTCCGGGTTCGCCAGGAAGTCGCGCCATTCCAGGGTCAGCGAGAAGTCGGTCGGCTGCTGGAGTTCGACGACGAACACGCCCTCGCCGATCGCGTGCGGCAGCCCGGCCGGGATGTAGACCGTGTCGCCGGGGGTGACCGCGACGCTGTTCAGCGCCTCCAGCATCGCCGGGGCGTCCTGCGTGCGGGCCCATTCGTTGACCGTCGTCTTGTCGACGGTCTCCTTGAACCCCGGGTAGACGCGCGGGTCGTCGCCGTAGGTGCCGACCACGATCCACGCCTCGGTCTTGCCGAAGTGCGAATCGAAGTGCCGCTTCGCGAACGAGTCCGACGGGTGGAAGTGCACCGGCAGGCGCTGGCCGGCGTCGAGCAGCTTCACCAGCAGGCCGGTCGAGTCGCCGAGCGCTTCGACGTGCTTGGCGCCGAGCCACGCGGACGGGTTCTCGCGGACGGCGTCGCGCAGCCAGACCCCGTCGGGGAGTTTGGTCAGGCCGTTCGTCTCCTGGCCGAACATCGTGGTGGCCGAGCCGACCCAGTCCTCGGGTCCGAACTTGGACTCGGAGGTGGCGCCCCGCAGCGCGGCGATGGCGTCGCCGCCGCGGTAGAACTGCGGCGGCTGGTTCGCCGGCAGGCGGATCGGTTCGAGGTGACCGCTCATGAAGGCGCGACCTCCCCGGAACCACGGGCTACGAGATGCACGGGCAGAACTACCTTTCTCGGTGCGGATTGATCTCCCTGGACGCGGGCGAACAGCAGTTCCGCCGCCGCCCGGCCCAGCGCGCTCACGTCGTGCGCGATCACGGAGACCGGCGGATCCAGCAGATCCGCCAGTTCGAAGTCGTCGAAGCTGATCATCGCGGGCCGCTTTTCGGCGTGCGCGAGCGCGCGCAGCAGGTGGACGGCGACCCGGTTGTTGCCCGCGATCACGGCGGTCGCGGGCGTGGCGCCGGTGAGCAGACGGCGGACGGCGTCGCCGACCCCCTCGGCCGTCGGCGTCCGCATCACGACGAGGCTCTCGTCGTAGGGGATCCCGTTGCGGACACAGCCTTCCCGGAAGCCGCGCAGCCGCTCGCCCGCGGTGAAGATGTCCGGGCTGTCGGCGAGGAACGCGATCCGCCGATGGCCGTGTTTCGCGAGGTGGGCGACCGCTTCGATGGTGCCGCCGATGTTGTCGACGAGCACCGTGTCGGCCACGATGTCACCGGCAGGCCGGTCGAGGAACACCACGGGCGTGCCGGCGCGCATCTCGGGCACCAGGTAGCCGTGCTGCATCCCGGCGGGGACGACGAGGATGCCGTCGACCCGGCGGGAGCAGAACTCGAGGACCAGTTCGCGTTCGCGGTCGGAGTTCTCCTCCGAGGACCCGGTCAGCACCTGGCGGCCGAACGACGTCGCGATGCGTTCGACGGCGCGGTTCAGCTCCGAGTAGAAGGGGTTCCCGACGTCTTCGACGATCAGGCCGATCGTCCCGGTCGTCGAGCCGCGCCGCAGGTTCCGCGCGCCGAGGTTGCGCCGGAACCCGAGCTGCTCGATCGCCGCCATGACGCGCTCGGCCGTGTCCGGATGGACGGCCGGCTCGTCGTTCACTACCCGCGAGACGGTTTTGATGCTCACGCCCGCGAGCCGGGCCACGTCGCTCATCGTGGCCCGCCGGCTGGTGGTGCGGTGGCCGTTGTCCGGTCCGCTGGAAGACAACGTTGTCATAGTGGCGGGAATTGAACGCGAGCGACGCGGTGATGTCAATGCCCGGTTTACCGCGGAGACGCTTTCCGAGTTCGAACCGTTACGGCCCGGCGGCCGCGATACTGGGGGTATGAGCGAGTTCTACCGGCCGGTGCCCGCGGGGCTGGCGCTCAGCGAGCCGTTCGCGCCCGCCCGTCCCGCGGATTGGCCGGGCACGGAATCGAGGAGGTGGGAGCCGCTGCTGCGCGCGTTCGTCACGCCCGGCGAGGTGCGGCTGATCATCGAGACCGTCGCCGGGCCGGGGACGACCGGCCGGGTGCGGCTGCTGGTCGACGGCGAGTGGCTGGCCACCGAGCTGGGTGCGAGCGAGGACGTGTCCCGCGAGGTCGTCGAGCTGGACGTCGAGGGCGACCTGACGGAGATCGTGCTGGAGGGGCTGCGGCAGTCGGGGAGTGGCTCGGTCCGCGTCGCGGCGTTCGTGCTGCCGCTGTCTTGAACTGGACAGGGTTTGGCGGACCTCTTGACCGGATGGTCTGTTCTTGTCGAAGGTGGGCAGGCAGCGACAACGTTGTCAGGAGGCGGCCTTCTCATGCCTGCACGTACTTCGACCCGCGTCGCCGGGTTGCTCACCGCGCTTGTCCTTCCCGCCGGGCTCCTCACGCCCGTCGCGGCGGCGGCACCCGGTGGCGACCCCGTGGACGCGGTCAACACCTTCATCGGCACCAAGGACGACGGCAACACCTTCCCCGGCGCTTCGGCGCCTTTCGGGATGACGCAGGTGAGCCCCATTTCCACGCATTACGCCGGATATCGCTACGACGACACCGCGATCCGCGGCTTCGGGCATTTCTTCCTGTCCGGCGCGGGGTGCTGGGAGCAGGGCGGCCTCGTGTCGTCCCTGCCCACCACCGGCGCGGTCGGTCCCGGCGCGGCGTTCGACACGACCAGACCCGACACCTTCGACCACAAGAAGTACGCCTCGCCGTACACGCACGAAGGCGAGGTCGGGAAACCCGGCTACTACAAGGTGAAGCTCACCGGATACGGCGGCGTCGACGCGGAGACCACCGCGACCACGCGGACCGGCGTCGAGCGCTACACCTTCGCGAAATCCGCGGACTCGAACGTTTTCGTCAACGTCGGGCAGGCGAACGACAAGGAACCCGTGACGGCGAGCCAGATCCGCGTCGTCGGGGACCGGACGGTCGAAGGAATGGTGGAGTCGCAGGCGTTCTGCGGCGGGAAGCCGTACAAGACCTGGTTCACCACGACGTTCGACAAGCCGTTCAAATCCTTCGGCACCTGGTCGCCGACCGGCGGCACCCCGGGCTCGAAGGAGTCCGCCGGTGGCGAGGGTCTGCGCGGCGCCTGGCTGACCTTCGGCGAGGGGCAGGTCACCTCGACGACGGCGATTTCCCATGTGGACGCTTTCGGCGCCCGGCTCAACCTGGCCGCGGAGAAGGGGCGTTCGTTCGACGCGGTCCGCGACGGCGCTCAGCGCGCCTGGCGCAAGGAACTGTCCTCAGTGGACATCAAGGGTGGGGCCAAGGACGACCGCACGGTCTTCTACACCTCGCTCTACCACGCGCTGCTGCAGCCGCTGACCGGCAACGACGCCGACGGCCGCTACCGCGGGTTCGACGACAAGATCCATCGCGCGCTGGGCTGGACCTACTACGAGTTCTTCTCGCTGTGGGACACGTATCGCACCCAGAACCAGTTGCTCGCACTTCTGCGTCCGGCTCGCGCGAAGGACGTCGCGAAGTCCGTGCTCGCCATCCACGACCAGGGTGGCTGGCTGCCGCGCTGGGCGTACGCGAACCAGGAGACGAACACGATGACCGGCGACCCGGTCACGCCGTTCCTGGTCGACCTGTGGCGGTTCGGCGCGTTGTCCGGACAGGAGTTGAAGGCGTACCAGGCGCTTCTGCGGAACTCGCGGGAGATCCCGCCCGCGTCGTCGCCGTTCCAGGGACGTTCCGGCAACGCGAGCTACCAGAAGGACGGTTTCGTCCAGTACGACACCGACTTCCCGAAGAAGGGGCAGGACACCGACCCGAACCACGGCGCTTCGGCCACTTTGGAGTACGCGCTCGCCGACTGCTCACTGTCCATCATGGCCGACGCGCTCGGTAAGAAGGCGGACGCGAAAGCCTTGGCGGACAAGGCCCGCTCGTACGGGACGCTGTGGGATCCGAGTGTGACCGACCGCGGCTTCACCGGGTTCTACCGGCCCAAGGTCGAAGGCGGCGCGTGGTTCAGCCCGGAGGGCAAGCCGTTCGACCCGCAGAGCCAGGACGGGTTCCACGAGGGCACGTCGTGGCAGTACCAGTGGCTGACGCAGCAGGACGTCCCCGGTCTGGTCGAACGCATGGGCGGCAAGGAGAACGTCGGCAAACGGCTCGACGACTTCTTCGCCTACGGGGATCTGTTGAAGGACCCGGCGAAGACCGTGCGCGAGGAATGGGTCGTCGGCCCGTACAACTACTACAACCAGTTCCGCTACAACCCGAACAACGAGCCGGATCTGCACTCGCCCTGGATGTACACGCTGACCGGGCAGCCGTGGAAGACGTCGGCCGTGGTGCGCGCGGCGCATACGTTGTTCACCAACGCGCCCAACGGTGTCACCGGGAACGACGACCTCGGGACCATGTCGGCGTGGTACGTCTTCAGCGCGCTCGGCCTCTACCCGGCGGTGCCGGGCACCGGGCAGTTCGTGCTGAACGCGCCGAGGTTCGAGAAGTCGGTGGTGCATCTGGAGAACGGCCGCGACATCACGATCAAGGCCGACGGCGCGGACCCGTCGAAGCTCCAGTACGTCCAAGGGCTGGGATCCGGCTCGCAGCGGGCTTACGTCGGCCTCGAACAACTGACGCGGGGGACCACAGTGGACTTCCGGCTCACTGACGACGCCGCGAAGGCGACGTGGGCGACCGGGCCCGAAGGCGCGCCGAAATCCCCGTGCGCCGGGTGATCCGAGTGGTTTAGACCGGTTCTGACCGGGGGTCGTGAGAAGCATCACGGCCCCCGGTGTTCCGGTGAGCGCCGTCACGCCTCACACTGGTCTTACCACGTCCGACAGCGCTGTTGACGTCCCTGGCGAGTCCGCCTTGGACAGTGCTCGTCGGACGTAGTCATGTAGACACACGTAGTGGTGAGACCCCACAGGAGGAGAAAGTGTCCAGCAAGGCCGCTCTAGTATTCCGCGTGGCCGCGGTAGCCGAAGCCCTCTCCTGGGCCGGGCTGCTGGTCGGGATGTTCCTCAAGTACGCCGTCAAGCTCGGCGAGGGCGGCGTTCCCGTCCTCGGCATGGTGCACGGTGTCGTGTTCGTCCTCTACGTGCTGGTCTCCCTCTCCGTGGCGAAGCCGCTCGGCTGGCGCCCGAAGACCCTGATCCTCGCGCTGCTCTCCAGCCTCCCGCCGCTGTTCACCTGGCTGTTCGAGTCCTGGGCGCTGCGCAACGGCAAGCTCGACGGCCCGCAGCGGCTGTCGCACGGCGGGGTCGGCCTGTTCGTCGGCAAGACGCCGGAACCCGCCGCCGCCTGATCTCCGGTTCCCCGCGAAAAGGCCCCCGTCCGCTGGATGGGGGCCTTTTCAGTGCTCGCGGCCTATTCGGTGAAGTCGCCGGTGGCCTTGCGGACCTTCGTGAGGAGATCGGTCAGCTGCTCGGTCTGCTTCCCGGTGAGCCCGGTCAGCCCGAAGTCGATCTCGGTGACCGCCGCGGTGGCCTCTTCGCGGCGCGCACGACCGAGGTCGGTGATCTCGACCAGGGTGGTCCGGCGGTCGGTGGGATGCGGGACGCGTTTGACCAGACCGTCCTTTTCGAGCCTGTCGACGATGTTCGTGACGCTCGTCGGGTGGAGCTGCAGCCGCTCGCCCATCACGCGCATCGGCAGGTGGGACGCGCGGGCGAAGGTCAGCAGGACCAGCGCCTCGTACCGGGCGAAGGTCAGCCCGTGCGGTTTCAACGCGCCGTCCACAGCCGACTGGATGATCTGCTGCACGCGCATGATCCCGGTCACCGCGGCCATGGTTTCGGACGGCCCGATGCGGGCCTCCCACAGCTGCGCCGCGCGGGCGATCGGGTCGAACGGCAACGGACGGCTCATGGCGATCGAAGTTACCAGCGGGTACCCGTGCCACGCCGCACGACCGGGTGTTATGCGTGGGAAAAGCGTCTGAACGAGGAGCAGAAGATGATCGTGGCCTTCAGTGTCAGCCCGTCCGCCGCCGAAGAGGACGGCGGTGTCAGCGAGGCCGTCGCCCGCGCCGTGAAGGTGGTGCGCGAGTCCGGCCTGCCCAATTCGACCAACGCCATGTTCACCAATATCGAGGGTTCCTGGGACGAGGTCATGGACGTCGTCAAACGTGCCGTCGAGGCCGCCGGCGAGGGCTCGTCACGGGTCGGGCTGGTGCTCAAGGCCGACATCCGGCCGGGCTACGAAGGCCAGCTGACCGCGAAGGTGGAGCGCGTCGAGAAGCATCTGGGCGCTTAGGGCAGGGGCGGCGTGAACGACACCAGCCACAACTCGTCCTTCACCGCGATCGCCACCGGGTAGCCGAACGGGCTGCCGTCACCCAGTTTCCCGCTGACGGTCGCCGAGGTCGGCGTGACGTCGTCCGGCGCGAATTTCACCGTGACGTCGTGGGCGCCGCGGCCCACCAGCGTGTCGATGTAGGACTTCGCGAAATCGCCCGCCGACGCGGGCGGGTAGTCGATGAGTTCGGAGAGGGCCTCGGAGTCGTGCCGGTTGAGCGCGGCGGCGAGGTCCTCCCTGAGCTGCCCCGGACTGCCGACGCCGGGGTCGGGCTGATGAGCGATCAACACCGTGATGACGCTCACCCAAACGACGGCGACGGCGATGGCGACGGCCACCGTTGCCGTCCTGCGTGTCGGAATGTCGATCACCCCCTCGCAGCGAGCCTGCCGGAACGGGCCCGTCCTGCCAAGCGGGCAGCCGGGGGCACCTGCGGTGAAACGCGCGGGGATGCGTGCCAGGATGGAACCGTGACACACCCACGCGGATCAGCAGCGAAGTCGGCGGCCCTGTCCGCCGCGCTTTCCGGCGCGGTCGACCTTTCCGCGCTCAAGGCACGTGCCGAAGCGCCTCAGAAACAGCCCCCGGCGCCACCCCGGCCCCCGTCCGACGGTGCCGCGCCCGGCCCCGCGCCGGCCGCGGGCGGTGCCGTGATCGAGGTCACCGAAGCCACTTTCCAGGCCGAAGTCGTCGAACGATCCATGCAGCAGCTGGTCGTCGTCGACCTGTGGGCCGAATGGTGCGGGCCCTGCAAGCAGCTCAGCCCGGTGCTGGAGCGCCTCGCCGCCGAGTCCGGCGGCGCCTGGGTGCTCGCCAAGGTGGACGTCGACGCCAACCCGCGTATCGCGCAGCTCTTCGGCGCGCAGTCGATCCCGACGGTCATCGCCATCGGCGGCGGCCAGCCGGTCGACGCGTTCTCGGGTGCCCTGCCCGAACCCGAGATCCGCAAATGGCTCGGGTCGCTGCTGGACGCGCTGCGCGACCGGCTGCCCGGCATCCAGGCCGCCGAGCAGAACGGCGGCGGCGTCGAACAGCCCGAGGACCCGCGCTTCACCGAGGCCGAGGAGGCCTTCGAACGCGGTGATTTCGCCGCGGCGCAGGAGGCCTACGAGCGCATCCTCGACGTCGAGCCGGCGAACGAGGAGGCCAAGACCGCCCTCGCGCAGGTCAAGTTCACCGCGCGTGCCGAGGCCGCCGGACCGGACGCGATCGCGAAGGCCGACGCCGACCCGTCCGACCTGGACGCCCAGCTCGCCGCCGCCGACCTCGAGGTCGCCGGTCAGGAGCCCGAAGCGGGCTTCGCGCGGCTGATCGGTGTCGTGCGCCGCACCGCGGGCGACGACCGCAACAAGGCGCGGGAGCACCTCGTGGCGCTGTTCGAACTGTTCGACCCGGTGGACGAGCGGGTCATGAAGGCGCGGCGGGACCTCGCGAGCGCTCTGTACTGAGGTTCGGCGGGCTCTGTTCGCCACCCCCGGACGCTATGAACGGCCCGTTACTTGCAAAATTTGCAAGTAACGGGCCGTTCATGGCACTTCAGGGAGTCGTGACCGGACCGATCAGCCGTACTGCGTCGAGCAGACCGAGGAGCTCTCCAGGTAGCCCTTCCGCAGTGCTTCGATCCGCTCGAAGCCGTTGTCGACGCGCTTGCCGTTGACGTCGGCCGAGACGAGGCTCTCCGGGCTCAGCAGGTCGGAAATGGCCTCGTCGAGGTCACCGGCCGAGAGCCGCAGCGTCGCGCCGGGCACAGAGCTGGCCTTCGCCCACGCGCCCACCAGGCAGGCGGTGCGCAGGCCGGCGTTCGGGTTGTCGATCGACGCGCCGACACCCTTCTGGATGCCCATCGCGTAGCGGGACGCGATTTCCGAGAACGCGGCGAAGTCGCCCTTGCCCTCGCTGTGCCCGCTTTCCCATTCCGCCTGCTGGTCGACCGGCTGGGCGAGTTCGCGCAGCTTGGCCATGTCGATGCTGACGGTGTTGTTCGACGGGCAGTACGACGCGGGCGGGGTGCTGGGGCCACCGGAGCAGCTGCCGTTGCCGTCTTCGGTGATCTCCGGGCCGGGGACGCCGGCGCCCTTGAAGGCCTCGTCGAGGCTCTTCTTCAGGATCCCGATGATCTCGGCGTCGAGCTTCGCGTCGCCCTTGCCCTTGTCACCCTTGTCGAACGGGCGCTCGGTGATGCGCGCCTTGATGTTCTCCTCGTTCATCGCCGCGCATTCCTTGGGGCCCTTCTCGAAGCCGACCTGGAACGCGTACGTGCGGTCGAACGCCGTGCCGTGCGCGCCCTGTTTGGTCGCGCTCGTGCCCGCCTGGTCGCGGATCAGGAACAGCGACGCCATGACCTGGTTGAGGCCTTCGGACGTCGAGACGCGGTAGAACTTGCTCTTGTCCTCGGCGACCCAGCGGAAGTAGCCACCGGCGAAGCAGTCGGCCTGCTGCTCCTTGACGATCGACGGGGTGTTCTTCTTGATGCTGGCCTTCTCGCCCAGCCGGTACTGCACGGCGTGCCCGAGCTCGTGCGCGAGTACGACGGCTCCCGCCATCTTCCCGAACCGCTCCCGCAACATCGGCAGCAGCACGCCTCGGTCCCACGCCACCAGATCGCCCGGCGGGCAGTAGAACGCGTTGACGAGCTTCTTGACACTGCCGCATTCGGTCTCTTCGTCGTCCGTCTTCGCGCTGTAGGACAACAGACCCTTCAGCGGCTCGTACTGCTGGCCGAAGTCGCGCGGCATGACCTCGGCCCAGTAGGTCTGCGAGTCGGCGATCGCGGCGATGGCGAGCTGGTCGTCTTCGGAGCCGTCCTCGTTGCGGACCTGCAGGTCCGGCTTGGGCGCGTCCGGCTTCAGCCCGCTTTCGAAGTGGGTGACCGGCAGCCCCGCGATGTCCCCGGCGCCCGGCTGGCTGCCCTGCTTGCCCGCCGACGAGCCGCCCTTGTCGTTGCACGCGCTCAGCCCGAGGGCCAGCACCGCCACGATCGCGATCAGAGCCGGGCGACGTATGCCCCGCACTCCCCCTTGGATCATGTTCACTCGCTTGTCGTCAGGGCCCCGACCTGGGCCGCGTACACCGGCAAGCACGGACCCTACCCAGCGCTTATGGCCCGCGTGCAGGTAATCCCCGAAGTGGGTCTTGAGCGGGGTGGGGTCCCGGCCGATATGGTCGCTCCTCATGAGAGCAGTCCGCCGGTTCACCGTCCGCGCGAGCCTGCCGGAGTCCCTCGCCGGCCTGGGTGACCTCGCCACGAATCTGCGCTGGACCTGGCACCCGCCCACGCGCGACCTGTTCGCGTCGATGGACGCGGAGCTGTTCAACCGCGTCCGCGACCCGCTGCGGATGCTCACCGCCCTGCCGCCCGCCCGGCTCGACGAGCTGGCCGTGGACGACACCTTCCTCGCCCGCGCCCGCGAGGCGGTCGCCGATCTGGACCGCTACCTCGCCGAGCCGCGCTGGTATCAGAAACAGGCCGACGCCGAGCTGCCGTCGGCCGTCGCGTACTTCTCGATGGAGTTCGGCGTCACCGAGGCGCTGCCGAACTACTCGGGTGGTCTCGGCGTGCTGGCCGGCGATCACCTCAAGGCGGCGTCGGATCTCGGCGTGCCGATGGTCGGTGTCGGGCTGCTCTACCGCGCCGGATACTTCCGGCAGGCGCTGTCGCTCGACGGCTGGCAGGTCGAGCACTACCCGGTGATCGACCCCAACGCCTTCCCGCTGGAACTGCTGACCGACGGCGGGAAACCGGTGCTGGTCGAGGTCGCGATGCCCGCCGGGCGGACGTTGTAC
Organism: Amycolatopsis pittospori; assembly: GCF_013870525.1. Taxonomy (GTDB): domain Bacteria; phylum Actinomycetota; class Actinomycetes; order Mycobacteriales; family Pseudonocardiaceae; genus Amycolatopsis; species Amycolatopsis pittospori. Next base: position 56,197 of record NZ_JACBXD010000040.1, on the reverse strand, counting down.
GCGCAGATCTGGAAGGCCCGCGTCGGCCGGATCCCGTTGCTGCTGCTGGACACCGACACCGAGGCCAACGACGAAGACCTGCGCGCCGTCACGGACAGGCTGTACGGCGGCGACGCCGACCATCGCATCCGGCAGGAGATCCTGTCCGGGATCGGCGGCTTCCGCGCGGTGCGCCGCTACTGCGAGCTGACCGGGCATCCACAACCGAAGGTGTTCCACACCAACGAGGGACACGCCGGTTTCCTCGGGCTGGAGCGCGCTCGCGAGATCATCCAGGCCGACGGGCTGGCGTTCGACGAGGCCCTGCCCGCCGTCCGCGCGGGCACCGTGTTCACCACGCACACGCCGGTGAGCGCGGGGATCGACCGATTCCCGGTCGACCTCGTCCAGCGGTACTTCACCGACGGCAGGTTGGTCCCGGACGTCGACCCGCGCCGCGTGCTGGCGCTCGGCGCCGAGGACAACCCGGGCCTGTTCAACATGGCGCATATGGGTTTGCGGCTCGCGCAGCGCGCGAACGGCGTCTCGGCGCTGCACGGCCGGGTGTCGCGGCGGATGTTCTCCCGGCTGTGGCCGGGTTTCGACTTCGACGAGGTGCCGGTCTCCTCGGTCACCAACGGTGTCCACGGGCCGACCTGGGTGGCGCGTGAGCTGAGCGCGCTCCTCGGCCGCAACCACGAGGAGTGGGGGCTCGACGGCCACCAGGGCAAACCACTGCGTGAGGGCGTCAGCGACGAGCAGCTTTGGGCGCTGCGCCGGGAACTGCGCGAGAAGCTGGTCGCCGAGGTGCGGCGCCGGGTGCGGGCCGCGTGGATGCAGCGCGGCGCGTCGGCGCTCGAACTCGGCTGGACCGACACCGTCTTCGATCCGGACGTCCTGACCGTCGGCTTCGCGCGCCGCGTGCCGACGTACAAGCGGCTCACGCTGATGCTGCGCGACCCGGAGCGCTTGCGCGCGCTGCTGCTGGACGAGCGGCGCCCCATCCAGCTCGTCGTCGCGGGCAAATCGCATCCGGCCGACGAGGGCGGCAAGCAGCTGATCCAGCAGATCGTCCGGTTCGTCGACGATCCCGAGGTCCGGCGCCGCATCGTCTTCCTGCCGGACTACGACATGTCCATGGCGCGCTATCTCTACCGAGGCTGCGACGTCTGGCTGAACACGCCGGTGCGGCAGCTGGAGGCGTGCGGGACGTCGGGGATGAAGTCGGCGCTCAACGGCGGGCTCAACCTGTCCATCCGGGACGGCTGGTGGGACGAGTGCTACGACGGCAGCAACGGCTGGGCGATCCCGACCGCGGACGGCGTCACCGACCCGCTGCGGCGTGACGAACTGGAGGCCGCGGCGCTCTACGACCTGCTGGGTCACCAGATCGCGCCGCTGTTCTACGACCGTGATCCCGGCGGTGTGCCCGGCGGCTGGCTGTCGATGGTGTGGCACACGCTGGAGACGACGGGGCCGCGCGTGCAGGCGTCGCGGATGGTGCGGGAGTACGTCGAGTCGGGCTACCTGCCCGCGTCGCGGATGGTCGCGGAGGCGACGGGCGACGCCTACCGCGGCGCGCTGTCCCTGGCCGACTACCGGACCAAACTCGACGTCGCGTGGCCGCGGGTGCGGATCTTCGACACCGAACTGCTCGTCGAGGACGCCGCGCCGATGGTCACCGGCACCGAGGTGACCATCCGGGCGCGGATCGACCTCGCCGGCCTCGACCCGTCCGAAGTGGACGTCCAGGCCGTGGTCGGGAAGGTCGGCGACGGGGACGAGCTGAGCGACCCCGTCACCGTCCCCATGTCCGGCGACGGGATCGGCGCGTTCGCCGCGCGGCTGAAGCTGCCGCACCCGGGCTCCATCGGCTACACGGTCCGGGTGCTGCCGAAGCACCGTCTACTCGCGACGCCGGCGGAACTCGCGCGCGTCGTCCACGCTTAGGGCCCGGGGCGCGGCAGAGGCCGGTGCGCCGAGACGTACTCGGCGAGTTTCGCGTGCTCCCAGCACACCTGGGCGAGCCTCACGAGTTCGGCCTCGCGCCGCCGGTGCCATCGGCTCAGGACCAGACCCGTCACCCCGGCTCCGACCACCATCGCCAGCACGACGATCACGGCGAGTTCCATTCCGCACTCCTTGATTCGGGCCGCGTCGATCACGGCCGGTACTACGACGCTAAGTGCGGTGATCGTCTTCGCGCACGGCCGTTCGCGCCTTGGTCAGGAAGTGGTCATGGGACGTACGTACGGTTTATTTTGGTCACCAGTTGGTCAATGGCGAGTCGTTGTCAAGCCGGTGGCGAACAAACGACAAAACTGATCTTCGTGATTGGCCGAAGAATGACAAAAACCCAGGTGAAACCCACTTTGTCAGATCTGACAATGTGGGAATCCCGGCGGTTTCCGCGTATTCAGGGTCGGCTCTCGTCCTGAATTGCGGTCGAATAGGATCTTCGTTCTTGAGGTCGCATAGGGGAGGAATAGTGACTTCGGCGAAGGAAACGAAAATGTCGCGCAGAGCCAAGGATCGGCTGCATCACATCCATGCCCGCGCCGGGATCCGGCAGGACGCGCTCGGCCGTGCGCTCGGCCCCGAACTGCGTGCCATCTGGGGTATCGCCGACGACGCCGAACCGGGCCGGGTGCGGGAGATCGTCCTCTTGCGACTGAACCGCGTCCTCGGCCAGTTCGCCGACCCGCTCATGCCCGAGATCGTCTGGACCGCCTACAACCTCGGCGTGGATCCGGAGGACGCCGACGCGGGTATGGTCGGCAGGCTCAAGGCCATGGTCCGCCGCGGCCGGGTCAAGGTTTCCGAACGCACCTGCACCCGCCGGTTCTACGAATTCCTCGCGGGAGTCAAAAACAGTCTCGACGGTTTTCAAGAGGACTTCACCGGGAAGGACTTCGAACTCGCCTCGAAGTGGCTGGCCGGGAATGTCCGGCCGGGACCCGACGAGCCCGCTCCCGACGCGATTCCCGACGGGTTGTCCACCGCCATCCGAGGGCTGCGCGATCCCGTGCCCTCGGTCATGCGGATGTTCCTGGACGGCCGGGTCCACGGCCCCTCGGACGGCTCCGGCGGCCCGCTCGTGGCCGGTCTCGGCGCCCACGGCGACTGGTTCTGCGTCTTCACCGACGAACGGCTGCTGGTGGCCTACCGCCAGGCCACCAGGGCGGGCTGGGCGAGAAGTGGCCGCTGGTCCGGGCGTGAGGTCGTGCGCGCCGCCGCGGGCCGGATCAGGCCGACCGGGGTCCTGGTCAATCCGAGTCCGGTGCGCGGTTCGGGGATCGACGCGGCCCTGCCGCTCCCGCCGGCGGAGATCGCGCGGCTCGCCCTCGACCGACGGCCGCCGCACGAGGACGCCGGACATGGCTGACTTCGAAGCCGTCCCCGCGCGGCTGACGCGGGCAGGACACCAGGTCAAGGACCTCGTGGAGATCTTCACGAGACAGCCCGCGCTGGGGTTCAGGGCCACGGCGAGCGAAGCCGGGGATCCCGTGCTCACAAAGGCGCTGGGGAGCTTCCAGCAGGCTTCGGCGCACAGCATCGCCGTGCTCGCCGAAGACGCGCGGAGACTCGGTGACCGGCTGGACGAGGCCGCGCGCCGCTACCTGCTGATCGAGGAAGAGGCGCTCGACAACGTCGGGATGATCGAACCCGCGGAAAGTAACGTTCCCCCGGCGGTCGCCGTCTTCGACACCAACGTCATCAAGGCCGTTCTCGGCTGACCGGACAGGACAGGTGATGGAGCCGGAACAGCCGGACGGCGCGAGTCCGCCGTGGACGGCGGGGACGATCAGCGTCCTCAGAAGCGAGGCGGAACGCGTGCGCGCGCTCTCCCGCTCCCTGGAGGACTTCGCGGTCGACCTGCGCCAGGTCGACCCCGGGGCTTGGTCCGGCCGGGCGCACGACGCGTTCGCCGGACGGCGTACCAAGCTGGCGGCCCGGTGCCGCGAGGTCGCGGAGACCCACGCGAGCGCGGCGCGGGCGTTGGACGACTACGTCGCCGTCCTGGAGCAGCTGACCAGGAGCGCGCAGTACGCGACGGACTCTTCGCTGGTGCAACGGCTGGCGAGCCAGCGAGGTGAAGCGGCCGCGCGGGCGTCGCTCGCCTTGACCGAGGCGAGCGACGAACTGTCCACCTTGCGCGAGACGCTCGACGACCTCGACCAGGCCCGTGCTCCGCGGCTCGCCCCGGCATCGCCGTCGCCGACCCCGAAGCCTGAGCCGGCCTTCGCTCCGCCGGAGTCCGGTCTGGTCCTGGGGCAGGTCCTGACGAACCGTGTCGAGTTCGACCGAGGACTCCAGCAACTCAGCGACGCGATGTTGCTTCACTGGTGTCGCGACTGACGTCTCACGGGACGGCGGGGGTTCCGCCCTCCCGGATCGGGAGGCCCGCCGAACGCCACGCCCGGAACCCGCCTTCGAGGTCGGTCGCGCCGGGCAGCCCGAGACGTTGCAGGTCGGCGGCGGCCAGACTCGACGAGTACCCCTCGTTGCACACCACGATCACCGTCGAGTCCGGTTTCACCTCCGGCAGCCGCCACTCGCTGTCCGGCGCGAGCCGCCATTCGAGGTGGATCCGCTCGACGACCACCGAGCCCGGGATCTCGCCCTCTTCCCACCGGTTGACATGCGGCCGGATGTCCACGATCAAGGCGCCGTCGCGTTGTAGCCGCTGGGCCCGCGCGGGCTCCGCCCGGTCCAGTCCGGACCGGGCGGCGGCCAGCAGTTCGTCGATGGCGGTCATGCGCCCAGTATCGGGGCCAGCGAGGGGATCTCGGCGGGAACGTCGGCGAGCGTGACGTATTCACGGGTCGCGACCAGCGGCGGCGAGTAGGCGTGGACGCTGGCGGCGGGTTCGGTGCCGATCCCGGTCACCTGGTGCGCGCGCCCCGCGCCGAAGCCGATGCCTTCGCCCGCGACGTGCGTGCGGCGCCGGACCGGGCCGCCGGGGTAGCGGTACTCCTCGCCGAGTTCGCCCTGCAGCACGGTGAACGAACCGGACGCGCCGCCGTGGTCGTGCGGTTTGGTCTGCTGGCCGGGCAGCCACGACAGCAGCCACAGCTCGACGCCGTCGGTCAGCGCGAGCCGCGCCCACCACCGGCGGTCCTCGTCGAACCGCAGCAGGCCGCGCAGGCCGGAGGTCAGCTCGGTGGTGACGGTGGAGGTCAGATCGGCCAGTTCCCGGGGTGTCCAGAGCAGCCGCTCGGGATGCAGCAGTTCAGGGAGCAGCGGGTCGATCAGCTGCGGGTGGATCTCGATGTCCTGGTGAGGCGAGAGGGACGTGGTCACCGTAAGGCTCCTCGTGAAAGGTTCGCGGGCTCGGAAGCAGGGGCCGAACACGGCGCGACACGGGGCCACGGCACACGAGAGAGGTGCCGGTGAAAGGGAAGACTCAGCCGTGTCGCGCGGTGGTACACCCGGACGAGGCGACGAGGAGCAGGTCGATCGTCCGACGGCGCCAGAAAGAGCCCCCGATGACGGGGAAGGCGGCGGACACGGACCTGATCACGCCTTCGATCGTGCCACAGCCGTGACCCGCGTGGTTATTCCAGGGAGCTCTGTCCCACTCCCTGGACCAGCCGCTTTCCGAAGACCGGCGGCCCGGTGCACACGCGCGCGCGTGTGCGGACACAATGGGCGCGTGAGCGAGCCGATCCAGCCCAGCGAACTTGACGACCTCGTGGTGAGGATGACCGGTGTCGGGGTCCGCCGAACAGGCAACGACCTCCTCGCCGACCTCGACTGGACCGTGGAACTGGACGAGCGCTGGGTGGTGCTCGGCCCGAACGGCGCGGGCAAGACCACCCTGCTCCGGCTGGCCGCGGCCGAACTCCACCCGACCTCGGGAACGGTCGACCTGCTCGGCGACCGGATCGGCAAGGTCAACATCTTCGAGCTGCGCCCGCGGATCGGGTTCACCTCGGCCGCGATCGCCCAGCGCGTGCCCGGCGAGGAACGCGTCCTCGACGTCGTGGTGAGCGCCGGATACGCCGTCGTCGGCCGCTGGCGTGAGGAATACGACAGCCTCGACACCGACCGCGCCCGGGAACTGCTGACCGCGCTCGGCATCCCGCATCTGGCGGACCGCACGTTCGGCACGTTGTCGGAGGGCGAGCGCAAGCGGACCCTGATCGCGCGGTCGCTGATGACCGACCCGGAGATGCTGCTGCTCGACGAACCCGCCGCCGGTCTCGACCTCGGCGGCCGTGAGGACCTGGTCGCGCGCCTGTCCGAACTGGCCCTCGACCCGGAGGCCCCGGCCATGGTGCTCGTCACCCACCACGTGGAAGAAATCCCGCCGGGGTTCACCCACGCGCTGCTCCTGCGCGACGGCCGCGCGGTCGCTTCCGGCCTCGTCGACGACGTCGTGACCAGCGACAACCTGTCCAAGACGTTCGACCAGGACCTTCTGCTCGAACGGTCCGGTGATCGCTTCTTCGCCCGTCGCCGCTGACCTGTCGTACTGACCGGTAGCCTGCACTCTGTCTTGGACGGTTAAGGAGGACGGCGTGGGAGAGTTCGTAAGCCTGGAGGTCGAAGGCGGGGTCGGCACGATCCGGCTGGACCGCCCGCCGGTCAACGCGCTGAACAACCAGGTGCAGGCCGAACTGGCCGAGGCGGCGCGTGAGGCGTCCGAGCGCGACGACGTGCGCGCCGTGATCCTCTACGGCGGCGAGAAGACCTTCGCGGGCGGCGCGGACATCAAGGAGATGGCCGAGCGCACCTACCCGGAGATCGCGAAGTTCGGCGCGGCGCTCACGGCGTCGCTGGCCACCATCGCGAACATCCCGAAGCCGGTCGTCGCGGCCATCACCGGCTACGCGCTGGGCGGCGGCCTCGAACTCGCGCTGACCGCCGACCGCCGGATCGCCGGCGACAACGTCAAGGTCGGCCAGCCGGAGATCCAGCTCGGCGTCATCCCCGGAGCGGGCGGCACGCAGCGCCTTGCGCGGCTCATCGGCCCGAGCAAGACCAAGGACCTCGTGTTCACCGGCCGGTTCGTCAAGGCCGAAGAGGCGCTGGCGCTGGGCATCCTCGACGAGGTCGTCGCGCCCGACGACGTCTACGCCGCCGCGCACAAGTGGGCCGCCCAGTTCGCCAACGGCCCGGCCGTGGCGCTGCGCGCCGCGAAGGCCGCGATCGACGGCGGTCTCGACACCGACCTCGCGAACGGACTCAAGCTCGAATCCCACCTGTTCGCCGCCCTGTGGGCGACCGAAGACCAGCGCAACGGCATGAAGTCGTTCATCGAGAACGGCCCTGGCAAGGCCACCTTCGAGGGGAAGTAGCGAAGTGACCCAGGTGAACGACCCCGCGCCGAACCCGCACGCCACCGCCGAAGAGGTCAAGGCCGCCTTCGGGGACCCCAAGCTCGCCAACGTGCTCTACCACGACTGGGAAGCCGGGACCTACGACGAGAAGTGGTCCATCTCGTACGACGAGCGCTGCATCTCCTACGCGACCGACGTGTTCAACGCCGTCGCCGGTGACGACGACGGCCAGCCGTACCCGACCGCGATGGAACTGGGCAGCGGCACCGGTTTCTTCCTGCTGAACCTGATGCAGGGCGGCGTGATCAAGAAGGGGTCGGTCACCGACCTCTCGCCCGGCATGGTCCAGGTCGCGCTGCGCAACGCCGAGAACCTCGGCCTCGACGTCGACGGCCGGGTCGCCGACGCCGAGCGCATCCCCTACGAGGACAACAGTTTCGATCTCGTCGTCGGACACGCCGTGCTGCACCACATCCCGGACGTCCGCGCGGCGTTCGCCGAGGTGCTGCGCGTGCTGAAGCCGGGCGGCCGGTTCGTGTTCGCGGGCGAGCCGACCAAGGTCGGTGACCTCTACGCCCGCAAGCTCGGCCAGTTCACCTGGTTCCTCACCACGAACCTGACCAAGCTGCCGGTGCTCAACGGCTGGCGTCGTCCGCAGGAGGAACTCGACGAGTCCTCGCGGGCGGCCGCGCTCGAAGCCGTGGTCGACATCCACACGTTCGACCCGTCCGACCTCGAGTCGATGGCACGGGGCGCCGGGGCGCAGGACGTCCGCGCGGTCACCGAAGAGTTCGCCGCCGCGCTGGCGGGCTGGCCGATCCGGACCTTCGAAGCCGCTGTGCCGCAGGAGAAACTGACTCTGCGCTGGCGTCTGTTCGCATACCGGCTCTGGCTGCGTCTGTCCGCTTTGGACAAGAAGCTGCTCGCCAAGGTGCTGCCGCGTGAGCTGTTCTACAACGTGATGATCACCGGTACCAAGCGATCCTAGGTTGCCGTATCAGTTCACCCTCGACGACGTCGCCTTCCTGCGCTCCGGCGCGGGAAGCGCGGCGATCGCCGAATGCTCGTCCCTGCCGCTGACCGACAAGACCCGTATCGCCGACGTCGCCGCCGTCCGCCGGATCGCTCCGGACCACGCGGCCGCGGTGCTGGAAACGGTGGTACTACGGCGGAAGTCGTCGTCCAAACTGGACTCGGCGGGTTCGTGGCTGTTCACCGGAGATGCCCTTCAGCAGGCGAGCGCCACCGCCGTCGCCCGGCACCGGGCCTCGCGGCTGGCAGGTCGCGACGTCCACGACGTGACGTGTTCCGTCGGCGCGGACCTCGTCGAGATCGCCCGCGTCGCCGCCCGGACGATAGGTTCGGATCTGGACGAGGTCCGGCTGGCGATGGCGCGGCACAACTGCGCCGAGGCCGGTGTTTCGCCGGTACTGATACGGGCGGACGCGGTGAAACCGGTCAGCCGGTCCTCCGTCGTCGTCGCCGATCCGGCTCGGCGTGACTCGGCAGGCCGGCGGGCCTGGAAGCCCGCTGATTTCCTGCCTCCGCTCGACGGCCTGGTCGAGGCCTACGCGGGGCGCGAACTCTCGGTCAAATGCGCGCCGGGCCTCGATTTCTCCATCGCGCCCTGGGCGGACGAGGTCGAACTGGTCTCTTTGGACGGTCAGGTCCGTGAGGCCTGCCTGTGGCGCGGCGTCGGATCCACCGTGTCGCGGCGCGCGACCGTGCTGCGTTCGGACGGTGCACAATGGTCGATCACCGACGCCGATTCCGACGATATCCCCGGTCGTGAGCCCGGTGAATGGATCATCGACCCCGACGGCGCCGTCGTCCGGGCGGGACTCGTGCGGCATTACGCCGCGCGGCACGGTTTGTGGCAGCTCGACGAGCGGATCGCGTACCTGACCGGAGACGTTCCGCCGCCCGGAATTCGGGCGTTCCGGGTGTTCGAGTACGGACCGTACAGTGAGAAGAATCTTCGCGTACTACTGAAAAAACACGATGTCGGGCGATTGGAGATCCTCGTCCGTGGTCTGGATATCGATCCGGATGCCTTGCGGCGCAAGCTAAAGCCGCGCGGCGGTGAAGAAGCGACTTTGGTACTGACCAGAATCGGCCGTTCTGGAGTAGCGTTCCTGTGCCGCGCACAGATCACGTGAGGAGTACTTCATGAGCAGGTTCACCGGGCTGCTGAAACTGGCCGCCGCCGCGGCCGCCGGAGCCGTCCTCGCCGGCGGCGCGTCCGCCGTCGCGAACCAGGACGACGCGGCCTGGCGCCGCGGCCATGAACCGGCCAACATCGGCCAGGTCAAACTCGACGTCAAGGCCTACTACGGCGACGTTGTCGGCCCCGACGGCAAGCACCAGTACTCCGAGAACAGCCGCTTCGTGTCCGACACCAAGCGCCAGGTCTCCGATGCGAAGCGCTACCTCCAGCGCAGGCTCGACCACGGCGTGAAGAACCCCGCTGTCGTGTTCGACGTCGACGACACCGCCGAGGTCACCTACGGCTGGGAGGCCGACAACGACTTCGGCTTCGACCCGGTGAAGCAGCAGGAGGCGATCGACAAGGGCACGTTCGTCGCGAACAAGCCGGTGCTGGAACTCGCGAACTGGGCGGCGCAGCGCGGCGTCAAGATCTACTTCCTGACCGGGCGCAACGAGTTCCAGGGCCCGCAGTCGCTGAAGAACCTCGCGAACGAGGGCTACCCGGCGCCCGCGGGCGCGTTCTTCAAGCCGAAGACCACCGCGCCCGACTACCTGCCGTGCGGCCTGACCTGCACCACCGTGCAGTACAAGGCGGGCACCCGGAAGCACATCGCCTCGACCGGCGCGACCATCCTCGCCAACTTCGGCGATCAGTTCAGTGACCTCGAAGGCGGTTACGCGGAGTCGCCGGTGAAGCTGCCGAACCCGATGTACTACCTCCCCTGACGGAATATCCGCGCGGGCGACGTTGCTGTCCCCGGTATCGGAAACCCTCTAGGGAGCTGATCCATGCCTGAGAAGAAGGTGCTGAAGCCCAGCGCGAACCACCCGATCACGGTGGCGCCGAACAAGGCGCGGGTGGTCGTCACGGTCGGCGGGAAGGTCGTGGCGGACAGCGCGAACGCGCTGACGCTGCAGGAGTCGAACTACCCGCCGGCGCAGTACATCCCACGCGCCGACGTCGACTTCGGTGTGCTGGAGCGGACGGAACATTCGACGTACTGCCCGTTCAAGGGCGACGCGTCGTACTACAGCATCCGTACCGGTGACGGCGTCGCCGAGAACGCCGTGTGGACCTACGAGGCGCCGCACGACGCGGTCGCCGAGATCAAGGACCACGTCGCCTTCTACCCGGCGAAGGTCGACGCGATCGAAGAGCGCTGACCGGCCCCCGCGTAGTGCTATGAACGACCCGTTACTGGCAAAATTTGCCAGTAACGGGTCGTTCATAGCACGCTGGGGTGAGGCGGAGGGGTTCTCCTGGATTGCGGGTAGCCGTTACGGAACGTGGTTGACCCGGTCGGCGTCGGCGGCGAGCGAGGTGTCGGGTTCGATCCGCCACGCCTCCAGGCCGGGTGTCTTGAGCAGCGCGTCGACCAGGGCCTCCTCGCCCGCGACGAGCGTCGAGTCGAAGTCGACCTCGGTCGCCACGCACCACGCGCGGTCGTCCGGCCAGAACAGGTTGGGGGACTGCGCCTCGAACCAGGCCGGTCGCGGCCGCCAGCCGAGTTCGGTCGCCGAGGTCAGCGGACCGGCGAACAGCAGGTAGTCACGGCCGGGATGCCGCAGGCGCGGCGCGTCGAGGTGTTCTCGCGAAAGCGTGGCCTCGTCCACCCAGGCGTAGCCCTCCCAGAGGCAGAACCAGGTGTCCGAAGTGGACGTATGGTCGGCGAGGACGGGCAGCAGGGCGGTGAGCGTATGCGACGGCAGATTGCCCCGGTCCGGCGGAGAGCCTCGCCAGAGTGATCCCGTGAGGTTCACCGGATCCGGGGAGCCCACGAGCGCGTGCCACTGCATGGCGCCGTGCGGACGCCGTCCCGTTTCGGCCGCGGCCTCGTGCCAGCCAGCCCAGCCTCCGCGGTCGCGTTCGGCCGGATGGCAGATGCGGGCGTAAGCGGGGTAGCCCCGCGGGACCGCGCGGGAGGCCGCGCCGAAAGCCCCGCCGAGTCGGGGAGAGATCCACTCGGCGGGGGACGGGTCGAGGGACGGCCGCATCACGGTGGGCAGTCTTCAGCAAGATCAAGTGGCGCGCATCTTGTCGGGGGTCCGGGGCATACTGCGAAGCGTGGGTGTTCCGCTGCGTCGTCGTTCGGGCCGTTCGGTGTACCGCGAAAGCAAACCGGGTCCAGGCGTCGGCGCCGTGGTCGAAAGCTCCTGGACGGGGCGCGTGGGCTGCGGCCGGTCTCTGCGGGTGTTCCCGGACGGCTGCGCGGATCTCGTCTGGGACGGGCGAGGCCTCGCCGTGGTCACGACGGTGAGCGGAGTGCTGCGGCACGACCTGCCCGCGTCGGAATGGACGGTGGGGCTGCGGCTGCGCTGCGGCGTCGGCGGTGCGGTGCTGGGGTTGCCGATGACGGAGCTGGAGACGGGAGCGACGCCGTTGCGCGAGCTGTGGGGCGCGAGCGCAGGCCGTGCGGAAGCCGAGCTGGCCGAGTCCCCGACGCCGGCCGAGGCACGGCGGGTGCTGGAGTCGTTGATCTTCGAGCGGTTGCGGCGAGGGGTGGAACTGGACGGGCTGTCGGTCGCGGCCGTCCGCGCACTGCGTTCGCCGGCAGCGGGCGCCGCCCAGGTCGCGGCGGACCTCGGTGTGAGCGAACGTGGGCTGCGGCGCCACGTACGGCACGAGGTCGGCGTCGGGCCGAAGGAGTTGCAGCGGGTACTTCGGTTCACCGGCTTCCTGAAGCGCGTCGGAGATGTGGCGCGTGCGCAGTCGTCCCTCGCCGACGTCGCGGCCGAGTCCGGATACGCGGATCAGTCCCACCTAGGGCGTGAGAGCCGACGGCTGGCCGGAGCCTCGCCCGGCGCGCTGGTGAAGTCCTGGGCCCGGCAGGTTGGCCGAAACGTTCCAGACTGAGCGGCCGGTCGCGGTGAAGATCGGGGAGTGCTTGAACCCTTTCGCGTCACCATCGACATCCGGACCGACGATCTCGACGTCAACGGCCACGTGCGAGGGCCCGCCTACCTCGCCTACGCCGACCATGCGCGCTGGGAATGCGTAGCGGCGGCCGGGGTGGATCCGCTGGTGCTCAAGGCCGAGAACCTCGGACCCGTCAACCTCGAAACGACGATTCGCTTCCGTCGCGAGCTTCGAGCCCGCGCCCGGATCGACGTCTTGACGCGGTTCGCCTGGGAGCCGGGCAAGGTGTCACGGGTCGTCCAGGAATTCCTGACCCCGGACGGTGCCGTGGTGGCGGAGGTCGAGAGTCTTTCCGGATTGCTGGACCTCGACCGGCGGCGGTTGGTCGCGGATCCCGCGCACTACTGGCGCAAATACGCGTCGCGGCCGGAAAATCTCGGTTTGACAAGGACTTCGTGATCTTTCGCCGCTTTCGGCCGAGAGCATACTGGCGACCATGGAGCCCTCATTCCTCGCCGAGCCGGCGCGAACCGCCGCCTACGACGACGACCTCGAATCGGATGGCTACGTCTACAACCTGACCAGGCTCTGGTCGTGGCGACCGGATGTGCTGACCTCGTTCCAGGAGTTGCGCGCCGGCCTGCTCGCCGACTCGACGCTCACCGCCCGAGAAGTCGCGACCGTCGTCGCCGCGACCGCCGCCGCACGCGGTGACTCCTACTGCGCCTTGGCCTGGGGGACCAAACTGGCCGGCCTGACCGACGACCACACCGCCGCGAAAGTGATCCAAGGCCAGGAGGCGGATCTTTCCGCACGCGAGGCCGCCCTCGCCCAGTGGAGCCGCGTGGTCGTCGGCGACCCCAACGCCACCTCGAAGTCCAATGTGGATGGTTTACGTACGGCAGGCTTCAGTGATCGCGAGATCTTCGAGGCGACCACCTTGATCGCGTTCCGTCTGGCCTTCTCCACGGTGAACGACGCGCTCGGCGTCCGGCCCGACCGGGAACTCGTCGCGAAGACGCCGCCCTTGGTCCGGGACGCGGTCAACTTCGGCCGTCCTGCTTAGCCTTCTTCTGGTAGAGGCTGGTGGGCCATTTCGCCGCGGGCGGATCGGCCACATGCTCGAACCCCGCGCGTTCGTAGAAGCCACGCAACGTCGGATTGTCGCTTGCCGTCGCCAGACGGATGAAGGATTTACCCGCTTCCGCTGCCCTCTCACCGACCCAGTCGACGATCAGCCGCCCGATCCCCGCGGCTTCGCGTGCCACCGCGAGACGGCCGAGGTAGTAGGCCGATTCCGGATTGATGCCCCAGAACACCGGATCCGCTTCGGCGACCACGCAGGTCGCGATCGGCTTGTCGTTCCTGGTGATCAGTAGCGCTTCGCCTGCTTCTATCGGGCGCCGAACGGATTCCGTGGGGAAACGCCGCGGCCACTGCTGGATTCCGCGTCCGGCCAGCCACGCGGCGGCCTCGGCGAGGAGGTCCAGCATCGTGTCCTCTTCGCCGGGCTCGGCCGGGCGGATGACGGTGTCCGAGGTGAGCGGCTCGGGACCGGTGATGATCGGCATGGCTCGATGATGCCGGAGAGCGGGTCGGCGGGTGGGTCGTGAGTGATAAGTGTCGTTCTAACCCCCTTTATCACTCACGACCCCGCCTGGAGCTGAGTCGGTACAGGGGTAGGGCGGCTGACGTTGCCGGGCAACGGCGTGCGGGCATGAGAGCTGGGGCGTGCCACGACCAGTCCTAGTAGGTGGTGAAGTCAGGTTGTCGGCCTATACCCGGAGGTGCATGGTGTTGCGTCTCGGTGTGCCGGTGGGGTCGAGGTAGGTGGGTGCGATGAATTCCGGGAGTCCGTCTTGGGCGAGCTGGACTTTCCATTCGCTTTTGTGGATCAGCCGGTGGTGTTTGGTGCAGAGCAGCACCAGGTTGTCGATCTTCGTCTCGCCGCGATGGCGCCAGAAAACGATGTGGTGTGCGGTGCAGCGTTGCACGGGCATGTCGCAGCCGGGGAACGCGCACCCACCGTCGCGGATCTTCAACGCGTGTTTCTGCGGTGTGGTGGTCGACCGGCTGGAGCGGCCCACATCAAGCGGTTGCCCGGCACCGGAGAGCACGACGGGCCGGATCCGGGCATCACACGCGAGGATTCGCACATCGGTGGCGGAGATGGGGCCGACCAAATCCAGGAGGCCGTCGCCGACTTCGTTCATGAGGTCGTCGTAGGCCATGGTGACCAGGATCTGGGTCGACTCCCCGGCTTGGCTGGGGATGTCGGGGCTGGCGGTCTTCATCCGCACATAGTCGGAGAACGCATCCCCATAGCGTTCACCCTGGGTACGAGGGTCCCGGACGCCGTCCACGGCCTTGTGCGGCTTCGCCAAAGGATCGAGGTCGGACTTCAACCGTGCGTAGATCTCCAGGTCGAGGGTTCCGGCGAACCCGAGGGTGCCGTCCCGGTGCTTGATGAACCGCAACTCAGGCCGAGCGTCCTTCGGATCCTCGTTACGAGGCTCTTTACCGTCGGGGTCCATCGTGTCCAGCATCCGACGCCCAGCCTTGACGATCTCCTTCGGCCCAGCACGACGAGCCAGATCGACCAGGATCTTCTCCCCCGCCCGCACATCCTCCTCAGGCACGAACGAGGGGACCTGGGCCAGGGCGCCGATGATCGCGTCGATCTGGCTGCCACCGATCGCGCCTTCGGCGGCGGCGTCGGCGGTCAACGGTGCCAGCGGGGGCACGATGTCGCCACCGAGAGCTACGCCGGGATGCAGGGCAAGAGCGCGATCGGCGCGGGCTGAGGCTTCCTTCTCCGACACGTGGAAGTCCTGCAGGATCAGGCCCATCAACGTCGAATGCCCATAACAACCGCGGATTCCGCGCGTGTTGAGTTCCGCGAAGATCGCGTACTGCTCCGCGTCCAACCGGCGTTTCAGGACTTCGATTTCCTGTTTGCGGGCATGCAGCGTCGCGGTATCGACACGCCACCACTCGGTGCACGCCGACGGGGGACTGTTTTCGCTGGCCACGACATCAACGATACCCGACAGTCGAACACCTGTGCTAGTAAAATATTTATGACACGAAATAACCCGACAGGGTCAAAATGATGCAAAGTCAAAGCTTTAAGCCGTGCTACGCCCGTCGAAGGTCGCTTCGCGTATTAAGTCTGCGAAGCGCGTCGGCGAGATGGTCGTAGGTGACGAAAGAGGGAGGTGCGCGGCCGGCGGCCCTTGTGCTAACGTCGTTCCTGAGCCCCGTATGGGCCTACGCATGGAGGTAGCGGCTACTTCAGCCACCGGAGATCGGCGCAGACCGTCTCTCGCATTCCGCATCCCCTCGTCAGTGGGATGACGCCTCTTTGTGGTGCGCACGTCGAAGCATAAGCGCCAAAGGCTCGGGGTGCTGTCTTCATGCCCTTTTCCGGTGATGGTTCCGCCCTCCTGTCGACTGTTCGACTGCTGAAAACGCGACGGGAAAGGAAAGCATTGACCGGCTTCAACGATCAGGTTGTCGAGGAATTCAGGCAGAACAAGGGAAAGCTCGGCGGAATGTTCGAGGGGTGGGAGTTGATCCTGCTCACCACCGCCGGTGCCAAGAGTGGCAAGCGGCGCACGAATCCGTTGGGGTACCTCGAAATCGACGGCAAGACCGTCGTCGTCGCCTCGAATATGGGGGCCTCCGGGCATCCGGGGTGGTACCACAACATCCGGCACGACCAGCGGGTGACGATCGAGACCGGCACCGAGACCTACGAGGCGGTCGCGGCCATTCCGTCTGGTGCGGAGCGGGACGCACTGTTCGCGAAGGTCGTCGCGAAGGACCCGGGATTCGCCGAGTATCAGGCGAAAACGACGCGGGAGCTGCCCGTCGTGATCCTGCATCGCCTCGACGACCGGGTGCGGGGGATGGGGGACTTCCTGGTGGAGGTCCACGAGTGGCTGCGCGACGAACTCAAGACACTGCGCAAGGGGGTCGACGACATCGTGGCCGGTCGCGCGGATTCGCTCACCATGGAGAAATCCCTGCGCGCACACTGTGTTTCGTTCTGCGAAGCGCTGACCAAGCATCATACCGGCGAAGACAGAGGGGCGTTTCCGATGCTGGCGCAACGGTTTCCCGCGCTCGCGCCGGCGTTGACGAAGCTCGGGGAGGACCACGTCGTCGTCGCGGCGTTGCAGAAGCGGATCCGTGAGCTCGTCGAGGGGTACGTCCACGGCGAGAGTGATCCGGTCCGGCTGCGCGACGACTTCGGCGCACTCGCGGACGAGCTCGAAGCACATTTCGCCTATGAGGAGAAAACCGTCGTGGCGGCACTCAACGTGACCGCACCGGCGCCGGGCTGACCGGGGACGGGTGCCCTGGCTTTCGCCGCCGGGGCACCCGCCGGAACTTTCGGCCGCCACCCGTCGTTGTACGAGATGGTCCAACGTTTTGGGTGTCGTGTTGTCCAAGCACGCTCGCGCAGAATTCGTCGCGGGCGTCGCCTTCGTGCGCCGCGTCGTGACAGAAGCTGAAACCAGCTCTGGCCATCGACAAGAAACGGTGACATGACCTCAGTTCTAAGAACCCCGGACACCGAAGAACGGCAGACTCCGCAGCCGATGTTGTCCGGGGAGCAGTCCCGCACTGAAAACCTGCTGGTGAAGTTGTTCGCGGTGGTGCCGTTGCTGGCGTTGGCCGCTGCTGTCCCGTTCGCGTGGGGGTGGGGTCTGGGGTGGGTGGACATCGCCATCGGTGCCGGCTTCTACTTCCTCACCGGCCTCGGTGTGACGGTGGGTTTCCATCGTTACTTCACCCACGGCTCCTTCAAGGCCAACCGCGCCCTGCGGATCGCGTTGGCGGTCACCGGGAGTATGGCGATGCAGGGCCCGGTGATCGGCTGGGTGGCTGACCACCGCCGCCACCACGCGTTCTCCGACCGTGACGGCGACCCTCACTCCCCGTGGCGGTTCGGTACCAGCCCGGCCGCGTTGGCCCGTGGTTTCTGGCACGCCCACATGGGTTGGCTCTTCGATCGGGAGAAGACGAACGCGCAGCGGTTCGCCCCGGACCTGCTCGCCGACCGTGATCTTGCCCGTATCGATCGGATGTTCCCGCTGCTCACCGTCGTCACGCTGCTCGCGCCCGCCGTGCTCGGCGGTGTGATCACGTTGTCGTGGTGGGGTGCGGTGACGGCGTTCTTCTGGGCGAGTCTGGTCCGTGTCGCGCTCCTGCATCACGTGACGTGGTCGGTGAACTCGTTGTGTCACATGATCGGTGACCGTCCGTTCGCTGCCCGCGACAAGTCGGCGAATTTTTGGCCGCTCGCTATCGCGTCGATGGGCGAGTCCTGGCACAACTCCCACCATGCTGATCCCACGGGTGCTCGGCATGGTGTCCGTCGCGGTCAGATCGATATGTCGGCGCGGTTGATCTGGTTGTTCGAGAAGGCGGGTTGGGCCACGGATGTCCGTTGGCCGAAGGCCGACCGCCTCGGCCGCAAACTCAACCCCGGGCACTCCCTGTCACCGCATCGGAGCACGCGAACCTGAGTCAGCGGACGGCGCCGCGCACGATGGCGTCGACCAGCTCACTACCGTCGGAGAACGCCGGGTCGTTGTGATCGGCCCCGGCGACTTCGACCGTCGTGGCACCGGACGCCTTCGCCACCTCTCGGCTTTGCTCGGCCGGGACGATCGAGTCCGCGGAGCCGTAGACGACGGACACAGGCGCCTTCACCCGCGCGACGTTGTCCCGGGTCGGGAACTCGTCCCTCAGCAGCCAGCGGACCGGCAGGAACGGGTAGTGCCGTTGCCCGACCGACGCGAGATCGACGAACGGCGAGCGCAGGACGAGCGCGGACGGTGGACGTTCGAGGGCCAGTGCGGTGACGACCGCCGAGCCGAGGCTTTCCCCGAAGTACACCTGCGGAACCGGCGCCTCGCGCAGCAGGAACTCGTGCGCGGCGAGGGCATCCAGCTTCAGCCCGTCCTCGGACGGGTCGCCGGGATTGCCACCGTAGCCGCGATAGTCGAGCAGCAGCACCGAAAGTCCGCGTGCGGTCAGCGCACGGGCGAGCGGGACGCGATACGAGCGGTTTCCCGCGTTGCCCGGCGCGACGAGCACGGCCGCTTTCGCGTCGGCGGCCGGGAAGTACCAGCTCGCGATGCTCAGGCCGTCCGACGTGGTGAGGGTGACGTCCCGTCCGCCGGGCAGGACCTCGGCGGCGTTCGGCAGCGGACCTCCTTCGGGGAGGTAGATCAGCTTGCGCTGGAAGGCGAACGCGCCACCGAAGACCACACCGACGAGGATGACGGCCACCGTCAGTCCGATCAACACCTTCCCGCGCATCCCTCCATCATGCGTCCTTCTTGCCGTGTTCGGTGATCGCACCGGTCACGACCGCGACGACGACGCACAGCGCGATGACGACTTCCGCCCACAGGAACGCCGTGTAGTCCAGTAACGAGCCGATCGGTGGCGAACCGGGCGCCAGGTTCCGGAATCCGGCGAGCGCGAACAGCGTCGCCGCCATGAACCCGAACGACGGCCAGACCAGGCCGCGCCGCCGCGTGACGAGGTGCCGCGTGCCGAAGAACACGGCGATGGCGAGGCCCCACATGGTGATCATCATGAAGACGGCGAAGACCAGCACACTGGTGGAGCGGCCGAACCGGACGTCGAGTCCGCCCTGACCGTCGGTGGCGCGATAGTCCTTGACGGAGAAGGAGAACAGACTGTCCACTTTGTCCAGGGTGAACAGCACCGGGGCGAGTTCCCCGTTGTGGAGGGCGGCGAACTCGATCCGGGCCTCGTAGCCGTCGAAGGGGTAGTCGGTGACGGCGCCGCCGGTCAGCGCGATCGGCAGGTCGAGACTGGAGATCCGCTGGTGCGCGGGGAAGACGTGGTCGCCGCGGAGGCTGGACGAGTTCAGCAGCCGCAGTTCCCCGGACGGGGCGACACCGTCGTCCTCGCCGTACCTGCCCAGCGGGATGACCAGCACACGCAGCACGGCCTCCCGCGCGGCCGCGTCGACCTTGAGCACGGACGCGGTGACCTCGATCCGGTCCGGGTCGTGCGTGCCGACCCAATGCCCGGTGTCACCGGCGGTCCGGTCGGCTGCGTGCAGCCACAGCCCGAGCCCGGCCGCGATCGCCACGGTCAGCACGGTGGCGATGGCCTTGAACACCGGATCGATCTTTCGCATGGCGGCCATCGTGGCAGCCCGCCGCCGGTCAGACCGCCGTTGTCATGCGGAGGAGTGAAGCACCGATCAGGGTTTCGTGGGCGGGAGACCGAACCGCTCGAACAGCTCGGGGTCGAGGAACGAGGTGATCTCGGAGATCTGCTCGTCGCGCAGCGACAGCACGTTGATCGACCAGGCGTGATGCACCGCGTCGGCCGATTCGCCGACGTAACAGGCGACGGCCGGCTGGCCGTTGGCGGTGATGATCTCGTTGCGCCAGCTCGGGCACCGGCCGATCGGGACCTCGACGGCGAAGTCGGCGACCGCCTCGATGCCGCGGTACCAGTGCGTGAGCGGCGGCATGGACCAGGTGACGTCTTCGGTCAGCAACGCCACGAGCGCGTCCGCGTCGCCGCGGTCCAGGGCCGAGGCGAAGTCCGCGGCGATCTCGCGGATCCGCGCGTCTTCGAGCTTCCGCAGCGTCTGCTGTTGGCTCGGCGACGGGACCTTCTCGGCCACGATCGCCCGTGCGCGTTGCAGCGCGCTGTTCACCGCCGCCACCGACGTGTCCATTGTGGACGCGATCTCGGCGGCGGAGAAGCCGAGGACGTCGAAGAGCAGCAGCGCCGCGCGCTGGTTGCCCGGCAGATGCTGCAACGCGGCGACGAACGCCAGCTCGACGGCCTCGCGTTGTTCGTACCGGGTGTCGGGTCCGGCCGGACGCTGGCCGAGGCCGGCGTCCGGATACGGGCCTAGCCAGGCGACCTCGGTCACCGGGGCGTGTTCCAGCACGGCGCGCTCACTCGACGGGCCGAGGTCGATCGGCAGGGCGCGTTTGCCGCGGGCGGCCGCGGTGTCGAGACAGGTGCGGGTCGCGACGGTGTAGAGCCAGGTGCGCATCGAGCTACGACCCTCGAAACGCTCCAGCCCCCGCCAGGCCCTCAGCAGCGCGTCCTGCAAGGCGTCGTCGGCGTCGTGGGTCGAGCCCAGCATGCGGTAGCAGTGGGCGTGCAACTCGCGGCGCAGCGGCTCGACCAGGCGATTGAACGCCGCGTCATCCCCGTTGCGGGCTTCGGCGACGTCGGGGTCCTCGGCTCGCAAAATATCTTCGCTCACAGTCGATGATTGTGCCCTTACTTGGCGCGAAGTGCGGTGACGGCGGGGGTGAACATCGTCGTCTTGATCGCGGACAGCGTGCCGCGGTCCTTTCCGGCGAGCGGGCGGACGAGGTCGGCGGCGTACTCGATCAGTGCGGATTTCTCGGCGACGGCGTCCACCAGCCCCAGATCCCGCGCGTCCGTGCCGCCGAATCGGCGTCCTGTGGTCATCGAGGCCATCGCGGCGGCCGGGGTGAGCTTGCCCTGGATCACCGCGGCCATCCCCGGCGTGAACGGGATGTTGATGTCGGCCTCGGGGAAGCAGAAGTACCCGCGGTCGGCGCGCATCACCCGGAAGTCGTGCGCCATCGCGAGCATCGCCCCGGCGCCGAAGGCGTGCCCGTTGACCGCGGCGACCGTGTGCACGCCGAGGGTGAGCATGCGGGCCAGCAGTTCGTGGACTTCGCCGACGTACTCCGCGGCCTGGGCGGGGTTGCTGGTGAGCCATTCGAGGTCGAGGCCGTTCGAGTAGAACTTCCCGGCGCCGACGGTGACCAGTACGGCCGGATCCGGATGCGCGACGACGGTGTCCAGCAGTGAATGGACGGTCTTCAGCCACGAGGGTGAGAAGCGGTTTTCGTCTTCTCCGAGGTCCAGCAGGAACACCGGCGCGTCGTAGCGCAGAGTCGGCATTGTCAGTCCTTTCGTGAGGGCGGGAGCAGGAGTACGGCGCGGACCGCTGTCGCGAGCCGTACACGTGAGTCTTCGGAGATCGGTTCACCCACGGTGAGAGCGCGGCGGAACAAGGCCGTCGGCAGGTCTACCACGCAGGTCGTGAGCACTTCCACAGCCTGGGCGTCGTGTCGGTCCCAAAGTCTCGCGGCGAGCCGGATCAGCAGCGCGACCAGGCGTTTGTCGAGTGCGAGGAGGGCGCCGGCGAGGTCGTCGGGGACCTGCGGGCCGAGTAGTTGTTCCTTCTTGACGGTGAGGAGCAGCCGGGCCGCGGCCGGCCTTCGCCCGGCGAACGCGGCGGGCGCGTCGGCCGCGGCCACCGTGGCTTCGACCGGATCTTCCTCTTGGTCGGTGAGTTCCGTCTGAAAGGCGAGGAAGTCGGTCGCGGCGCGCAGCCAGACACGGGCCAGGAGCGCGCCGAGCGAGCCGAAGGCGTGGTAGATCGTGCCGTTGGGGACGCCCGCGGCGACCGCGAGGGACCGGACGGTGACGCCTCGCGGGCCGACGTCGACGACGAGGCGCTCGGCAACGTCGAGCAGCCTTTCGAGGTCGTGGACGCGGGGCCGGGCCATGGCGCCGAGAGTAACAGAGCGCTTGCTCCAAAACCGAGGTGGACCCTGTGACCCGGTTCACGTGCGGAGCTGTCACATCGTTCAGGCGGGCGGGGTCAACCCGGCGTACCACCAAGAACCGAAGGAGAAACCGGAATGTCGACCGCTTACGTCATCGTCACCATCGTCGGAGCCCTGATGGCCGCTTTCTCGGCCGTCTCGATCTTCACTCGCGCCAAGTGGGTCGTGCAGCCGCTGGCCGACTACAGCGTTCCTCGCTCCTGGTGGAACCCGCTCGGGGTCGCCAAGGCCGCGGGCGCGATCGGCCTGATCGCCGGCCTCTGGATCCCCGTGCTGGGGGTCGCGGCCGGGATCGGCCTGGTGCTCTACTTCGCCGGCGCCGTGATCACCGTGCTCCGCGCGCACTGGCCGTCGCACGTCGCGTTCCCGCTGATGTACATGGCTCCCGTCGCCGCCTCCCTGGTGCTCTACTTCGCCGCCTGATGTCAGGCGTCCGGGCGCCACACCGCGAGTTCGGCACCGCCGGGCTCGCGGAAGTGGAACCGGCGTCCGCCGGGGAAGGAGAACGGCTCGACCGTGACGACACCGCCCGCGGCCTCGACGGACCCCCTCGCCCGCTCGAGGTCGTCGGTGCGGATCGTCACCAGCGGCGCGGCGGTCTGCTGCGCCGCGTCCTGCTGGAAGCCGAACGAGACCGTGCCGCCGCTCTGGACGTCGGAATACGCCGGGCCGTACGGCGTCGCCGACCACCCGAAGGCCTTTTCGAAGAACTTGCTCGAGTCCGCGGCCGAACTCGACGGGAACTCGACGAAGTCGATTTCGTACATGGGCCGGAACCTACCCCGGCCCACCGACAAGAACCGTCAGACGCTGCGCAGCACCGAGACCACGACGCCGAGCACGGCCGCGCGATCGCCGTCGATGACGTCGTAGGCGGGGTTGCGCGGTTCGAGGTACACGTGCCCGTCGCGGCGCCGGTACACCTTGACCGTCGCCTCTTCGTCGATCATCGCGGCGACGATCTGGCCCGAATGCGCCTCGTTCTGCTGCTTCACCACGACGATGTCGCCGTCGCAGATCGCCGCGTCGATCATCGAGTCACCGCGGACCCGCAGTCCGAAGACGTTGCCGCGGCCGGTGAGTTCACGCGGCAGGGTCATCACGTCGTCGACGTGCTCGACCGCCGAGATCGGCGTTCCCGCGGCGATGTCACCGACGACGGGTACCGGCACGGAGTCCTCTGTGGATTCCCGCGACGCCGTGCCGTGCAGGAACGCGCGTACGTCGATGGGCCGGGAGACCGAACTGCTGCGGCGGAGGAAACCCTTCTCCTCCAAGGCCGCCAGATGCTTCGACACCGACGACGTCGACCGCAGGCCGACCGCTTCGCCGATCTCGCGCGTACTCGGCGAGTATCCGTGCTCGACGACCCAATCGCGGATCGTCGCCAGGATCCGCTGCTGGCGATCCGGCAGGGAAGCGGCTTCCTCGAACACGTCAAGATCGTGGTAGGCGGTCATCATCGGAATGGTAGTTCGTGCAGGCGGCCGCGATCGCCGCGGTGTCCCAGTAGAAGGGCCGCACCTCGGTGATGCGCCCGTCTTCGACCGTGATCGTCTGCAGGATCGGGAAGTCCAGTTCGCGGCCGGTGGCCCGGGACCGGACGTGCACCCGGGTCAGGACCACCAGCGGGCTCGTCACGCTCAGGAAGCTCTGCTCCAGCATGTCGAAGACGTCCCAGGCGTCGCTCATGGCGACGAAGAAGCGCTCCATGTCTTCGTGCCCACGCCAGATTCCGCCGTAGGGCAAGGAATCCGCCTGATGCAGGACGACGTCGGGGGAGAAGAACGGCGCGAGCGGCGCGAAGGACGCCTCTCCCGGGCCGCCCGCGGCGAGGTACTCGGCTTCG
Organism: Amycolatopsis pittospori; assembly: GCF_013870525.1. Lineage (GTDB taxonomy): Bacteria > Actinomycetota > Actinomycetes > Mycobacteriales > Pseudonocardiaceae > Amycolatopsis > Amycolatopsis pittospori. The sequence continues at coordinate 32,386 of NZ_JACBXD010000040.1, read as the reverse complement.
GCCGCGTACATGCCTTTGAGTACGGACAGGGCGTCGATCGTGGGGGACATGCCGACCACTTTGGAGTGAGTTTCCCGTGAGCGCTGGCGGTTATCCGTCGTGGAGATCGGCCGGATGGTTTCGCGCCGCGACCGAAAGGCCGATCCCGCGACGCCTTCCGGACGGTTGACTCGATCGTATGAACACCAGCAGGAGAATCACGACGGTGGCGGTCATCGCCGCGACGGCGGCGGTCACGATGACCGGCTGCGGTCTCAAAGAAGGCCTGACCGAGAAGGCGAACGGCCACGTCAAGACGGTCGCCTACGCGACCGGCGCGGAAGGCAAACGGGATCAGGACGTCCGGCTGCCGGACTGGGTGTCGGACCGGGCGACTTCGGTCACCGAGGTCATCCGGACGACGGGTTCGGAACGGATCCTGCGGTTCACCGGCGGGGATCTGCCCGCGAACTGCGTGCCCGGAGCGGCCTCGACACAGCCGGCGACGCTGGCCGCCGAATGGTGGCCGCAAGGTCAGGAAAGCCGGACCGACAAGGTCTGCGGCGAATGGCACGTGCTCGTCAAGGACGGCGCCGTGTACGGCTTCAAACCGGAGACGCTGGTGAACACGAGGTCCTGAGTCCTATTCGGTGACCGCGTCGACGCAGGCGGCCAGATCGTGGAGCAGCCTGTCCTGCTGGGCCGCCGAAAACGGCGCCAGCATCCGGTTTTCGACCGTTCGCACCAGGCCGCTGGCGGTCTGGAGCTGGGCGCGTCCGGCGGGGGTCAGCGTGCTGGGGAGGGCGCGGCCCTGGGGTGCGGTCGCCGGGCGGGTGACCAGTCCGCGGTCCTGCAACCCGCGCAGCACCAGGTTCATCGACTGCCGGGTGACGAAGACCGCCCGCGCCAGTTCCGCGTTCGACAGGCCCGGTCGTTGAGAGAGCACTTCCAGGCAGGAGTACTGCGGGACGGTGAGATCGAGGGGCCGCAGCGCGGTCTCCATGGCCACGCGCAGTGCCGTCGCCGCTCGTTTCAGCGCGTACCCGACCGATCGATTCAACGGTCCGACCGTCTCGCCTTGACTCATGTCAGCATCATGACATACCTTCGAGATGTCAGCACGTTGACATACTTGGAGGACGACATGACCGTGACCGGACTCGATTTCCTTTCGCTGCAGGTCCGCGACCTCGACCGGGCGGCCGGGTTCTACGAGACCCACCTCGGCCTGCGCAGGCTGCCCGTTTCCCCGCCCCACGCGGTGGTGTTCGGCACCGAGCCGATCCCGTTCGCGGTCCGGGAACCCTTGCCCGGCATGGATCTGGACGCCATCTCGCCGGGGCCGGGCGCGGGGGTGGCGTTGTGGCTGCACGCCGACGACGCCCAGGCGCTGCACGACCGGTTGGCCGCCGCGGACGTCACCATCCTCACGGAGCCGTTCGACGGGCCTTTCGGCCGCACGTTCGCCTTCAGTGACCCGGATGGTTACGCGGTCACCGTCCACGACAAGGCCTGAGAGTCACTCGCCTGCCAGGGCAGCACGGGACCCACGGCGCAGGACCTGAACGGACCGGTGAGTTCGTGGGTGGCAAGTGTCGTTCTCACGCGACTTACCACCCACGACCCGCTCGCCCAACCGCTCTCCGGTGTTGCGAAAGGCACTTTCGCAACACCCGCCACGCGGCCGGGCGGCCACCCCCGAATGCGTCCTTTATGGACAGCCGAGAAGTACCAGGCTGTCATGACGATCCCCGTTCGTGTTCGACGTCGCCCACGAACCGTGGCTGCGCGGAGCCACCGGCCTGCTCGTGGGTCGCGTTCGCCGAAACCGGGGAAGCCTGGTCCGACGCGGTCGCGTACTTCGGCTGACAGGGCGTCTCAGGTCGGTGCCAGTGCGGTGTGCGACGTCTGCCAGCGGCCGCCGACACCATCATGGAATGACATTCCAATCGCACACCCCGGTCACCATCGTCGGCGCCGGCCTCGGCGGTCTCGTCCTCGCCCGCGTGCTGCACGTCCACGGAATCCCTGCCGCGGTCTACGAGGGCGAGTCCTCGCCGATGGCGCGGGCGCAGGGCGGGCTGCTCGACATCCACGACTACAACGGGCAGCTCGCCCTCGACGCGGCCGACCTGATGGAGGAGTTCCGCGGCCTCATCCTGGAAGGACATCAGGCGCTGCGGGTCCTCAGCGCGGACGGGACCGTCCTGTTCGAGAAAGGCGACGACGGCACGGGTGGCCGTCCCGAGGTGTACCGCGGCGAGCTGCGGCGGATGCTGCTCGACTCGCTCCCGGACGGGACCGTCCGGTGGGGCCGCCGGGCCGTCGGCGCCAGGACGCTCGACGACGGACGCCACGAGGTGACGTTCGCGGACGGCACCACCGTCGTCACCGATCTCCTGGTCGGCGCCGACGGCGCGTGGTCACGGATCCGGCCGCTGCTCACCTCCGGCACCCCTGGATACACCGGTACGTCCATCGTCGAGACCTATCTGTACGACTCCGACACCCGGCACGTCGCCGCGGCGAAGGCCGTCGGCGGGGGGTCGATGTTCGGGAACGGCTCCACCCCGGGCAAGGGCATCAACGCGCACCGCGAACGGGGCGGCACCCTGCACTCCTACGTGGAGGTCACCGAACCGCTGGAATGGTTCGCGGCCATCGACTTCACCGACACCGCAGCGGCCACCGCGCGGATCGCGCGCGAATTCGGCGGCTGGGCACCGGAACTCACCGCGCTGATCACCGAAACCGACATCGCGCCGATCCACCGTCCCTTCTACGCCCTGCCGGTCGAGCGGTGGGAACGAGTGCCGGGGACGACCCTCGTCGGCGACGCCGCCCACCTCGGCGCCCCGAACGGGGAAGGCGCCAACCTGGCCATGCTGGACGGCGCGGAGCTCGGCAAGGCCCTCGCCGCGCATCCCGGCGACGTCGAGGCCGCCCTCGTCGAATACGAGCAGGCGATGTTCGTCCGCTGGGAAACGCCCGCCGACGACGAGTTCCTTCTCGAGAGTCTGTTCGGCGACGACGTCCCTCGGCAACTGGCCGACCTGTTCGAAGCGGGCGAGCGGAAATAGCGACCGGGGCCGCCCTTTGTGCTGGCCGGGATCCCAGGAACCACGAGCGCTGAAAGGTCTCACCTTCATACGCGGAATTTCTCTGACCCGAAGCCCGGCCCTCCTTTCCGCCGAAGTGATCACTTCGGCGGAAAGGAGTGGACGTGCTGCCGCCCGAGCTTGTAGCTTGCGGTTGACCGTGACACCGCCCGAGGAGGTGAGACCCATGAACGCTGTAGCGATGTGGGTGCTCCCCCTTCAGTCACGGCCGGGCGATTGACGTAGTTGTCGCCGGGAGCGCCACGCCATCAAGGCACTCCCGAAAGGCAACACCTGTGGAATCCCCGAAATTCGACGTGATCATCGCCGGCTGCGGCCCGACCGGCGCGATGCTGGCCGCCGAACTGCGGCTGCACGATGTACGAGTACTCGTGCTGGAGAAGGAAACCGAGCCTGTCTCGTTCGCCCGTATCGTCGGCCTGCATGTGCGCAGCCTCGAACTGATGGCGATGCGCGGATTGCTGGATCGCGTTCTCGAACACGGCAGAAAGCGTCCGGCGGGCGGATTCTTCGCCGCCATCCCCCAACCGGCGCCCCAGGATCTCGACACCGCGCACGCCTATCTGCTGGGCATCCCGCAGCCGGTCATCGTCCAGCTCCTCGAGGAGCATGTCGTCCAGCTGGGCGCGGAGGTTCGTCGCGGTGTCGCGGTGACCGGTTTCGAGCAGGACGACGAGGGTGTGACCGTCGAGCTGGCCGATGGCGAAAAGCTGCGTACGCGCTATTTCGTCGGCTGTGACGGCGCGCGCAGTACGGTGCGCAAACTGCTCGGCGTCGGCTTCCCCGGCGAGCCCTCGCGGAACGAGACGCTGATGGGCGAGATGGAAGTGGGGGTGTCGCGGGAGGAGATCGCCGCCAAGATGGCCGAACTCGGCGGGACCCACAGGTCGTTCTGGCTCAGGCCCGTCGGCGAGAAGGTCTACAGCGTCGTGGTTCCCGCGGCTGGAGTCGGCGATCGCGCGGAGCCGCCCACCCTCGACGATTTCAAGCGAGAGCTGCGCACCATCGCCGGAACCGATTTCGGCGTGCACTCCCCACGCTGGTTGTCCCGCTTCGGGGACGCGACCCGGCTGGCCGAGCGGTATCGGGTCGGACGGGTGCTGCTGGCGGGCGACTCGGCGCATATCCATCCGCCGCTCGGCGGGCAGGGGCTCAACCTGGGCGTCCAGGACGCCTTCAACCTCGGCTGGAAACTCGCCGCACAGATCCGCGGCTGGGCACCGGAAAAGCTGCTGGACACCTACCAGTCCGAACGGCATCCGGTCGCCGAGAGCGTGCTGGACAACACCCGCGCCCAGATGGAGCTCTCGTCCGCCGAGCCGGGCCCGCAAGCCGTGCGGAGGCTGCTCACCGAACTGATGGCCTTCGACGACGTGAACCGCCGTCTGATCGAGAAGATCACCGCGATCGACATCCGCTACGACTTCGGCGAAGGCCCGGACCTGCTCGGCCGGCGTCTGCGCGACATCGACGTCGAGCAGGGGCGGCTCTACGGCTTGCTTCACCGCGGCCGTGGCCTGTTGCTGGACCGGACCGAACGCCTGACCGTCGGCGGCTGGGCGGACCGGGTCGACTATCTCGGGGACCCCACCGCCGCACTGGATGTCCCGGGCGTCCTGCTCCGGCCCGACGGCCATGTCGCGTGGATCGGTGACGACCAGCGGAGCCTGGACGACCGGCTTTCCCGCTGGTTCGGCTGATTCGGCGGCGCGGGCAGCGGGTGACCGGTCATCCGCTGCCCGCGGAATCGGTTCGGGCGTCGCTGATCGCGTTGGCGTGGTCGATCCGGGCCATATGTTCCTCGGCCCATCCGCGGAGCGCCGCCAGCGGGACCTCGAGCGACAGGCCCAGATCGGTGAGCCGGTAGTGCACGCGAGGCGGCACGGTGGGCTCCACCCGGCGGACGGCGAGGCCGTCGCGGACCAGGCTGTGCAAGGTCACCGACAGCATTTTCTGTGAGACGCCGGGAATCCGCCGGCGCAGTTCGGCGAACCGCACCTCGTGCGGGGCCGCCTCCGCGAGGACCTTGACCACCATCGACGTCCACTTCGTACCGATGCGGTCCAGCAGCCGGCGGGTCGGGCACCGCGGATCGAACAAGTCACCGCGCGCCGGTCGGGAGGTCACCTGGAGCTCACCACCTGTGGGGAAAGTGCCGTCTTGGCAGCACCAGCGAAGTTACCTAGCGTTTCCAAGTAACCGATGGTAACCACCTTGGAGGCGTCTTGCCCGCCACAACACCCGACATCGCGCTGCGGCGGATCGTCACCAACGGCATCGAAGCCAACGTGGCCGTCGCCGGCTCAGGGCCGGCGGTCCTGCTGCTGCACGGCTTTCCGCACACCTGGCGGGTGTGGACCGAGATCATCGGCCCACTGGCCGAGCACCACCGGGTCATCGCCCCGGATCTGCGCGGGCTCGGCGCCGGCACCCGTGCGGCGGAGGGCTACGACGCGGGCACGCTGGCCACCGACGCCGAAGGCATCCTCGACGCCCTCGGCGCACCCTCCGCGGCCGTGGTCGCCATCGACGCCGGCACCCCGGTCGCCTTCCTGCTCGCCCTGCGGCGGCCGGAGCTGGTGCGTCGACTCGTCGTGATGGAGTCGCTGCTGGGTTCCCTGCCCGGCGCCGAGGACTTCCTCGCCGGCGGCCCACCGTGGTGGTTCGGTTTCCACTCCGTGCCCGGTCTGGGCGAAACGGTCCTGATCGGACACGAGGCGGAGTACCTCGACTGGTTCCTCGCCGCGGGCACCCGCGGTCGCGGTGTATCGCAAGAGATCCGCGACGCCTTCGTCAGCGCCTACACCGGACACGACGCCCTGCGCTGCGCCTTCTCCTACTACCGCGCCATGCCGACGACCGCGCGTCAGATCGGCGAAGCCGTGGCAGATGGCCGGCTCACCATGCCTGCCATGGCGATCGGCGCCCATCCGGTCGGCCGCGCGCTGGAACGGCAGTTGCGCCCCGTCGCCGACGACCTCACCGGTCACTTCATCGAGGATTGCGGCCACATCATTCCGCTGGACCGGCCCCAGGAACTGCTCCGCCTGCTGACGCCCTTCCTCGCGGCCGACCGGTAATGGCCGGGCAGTGTCCGTTCACGTTCGCGATACAGGTCGGGAAGCATGTCGGGGCCAATCCCTGGTTCCGACACGCCCGTGCCGATCATCACACCTCTCCGAGTTGACTCTCACATGGATGTGAGACTTTAACGTGGCGCTCATGACGACACCGCAGCCAACCAGCCCGCACAGCAACCCGGTCACCGTCATCGGCCTCGGCCCCATGGGCACGGCCCTCGCCGAGGTGCTTCTGAAGCGGGGACATCCTCTGACGGTGTGGAACCGCACGCCAGGCAGAGCCGAGGATCTCGTCACCAGGGGGGCCCGCCGCGCGGAGACCGTCGCCGACGCGGTGTCCGCGAGCCCTGTCACGATCATCTGCCTCAAGGACTACGAGACCACGTACGGGATCTTCGACTCCGCCGATGACGCCCTGAAAGGCCGCGTCCTGGTGAACCTCAACTCCGGCACGCCGGCGGAGGCGCGCGGGGCACTCGACTGGGCGGCCGAGCGTGGGGCGGAGTACCTCGACGGTGCGATCATGGTGCCGCCGCCGCTCGTCGGACACCCCGAGTCCGTCTTCCTGTACAGCGGTTCGCGGGGCGTCTTCGACAAGGCCGGGGTGGCGCTGGCGAGCATGGGGGACCCGCGGTACCTCGGCGCCGATCCCAGCCTGGCGGTGCTGTACAACGCGGCACTGCTCGACATGATGTACGCGACCATGAACGGCTTCCTGCACGCCACCGCCCTGGTCGGCTCAGCGAACGTCTCGGCGGTGGAGTTCACCAAACTCGCGCTGGGCTGGTTCATGCCCTCCGTGGTGGACTCGACCCTGGCCGCGCAGGCGCCCGACCTGGACAAGGGCAACTACCCCGGTGACCTCGGCACGATGGAAATGAACCTGAACGCGCTCGAGCACATCACCCGGACATGCGTGGAACAAGGCGTCCACTCCGACCAGCCGCGGCTGATGGAGGAGATCGCCGAACGGGCGATCGCCGAGGGCTACAGCGGAAAGAACTATCTGGCCGTGTTCGAGATCTTCAAGAAGGCGACGCCGGCCTCGTGACCATCGAGTGCACGTGGAAACCACAAGCGGCTCAGGCCGTCGGGCGGCCCGCGCCGGCGTAGTCGTCGCCCTGCTTCCGGTAGGTGTGCACCTGCACCGCCTGTCCGGTCTGCGGGGCGTCGATCATCTGCTGGTTCCCGATGTAGAGCCCGACATGGTGGATCTTCGTATTCGGCTCGCCGTAGAAGATCAGGTCGCCGAGCTGGGGATCGGTCACCTTGTTCACGCTGTGGTACTGCGTGTGGGCGGTGCGCATGAGCTTGACGCCGGCACTGGCGTACGCGGCCGTCGTCAGGCCGGAGCAGTCGAATCCGGGGTCGCCGCCGCCGGTGCCGTTGCCGCCCCAGACGTAGGGGAGGCCGATCTTGTCGATGGCGAAGTTGACCGCGCTCAGCGCCGCCGCGTTCGGCGCCTGCGGGCTCTGGCCGACGGTGCCGTAGACGTTCACCGTCGCGAGCGTGCGGTGCATCAGCAGCGGTGCGGGCTGCAGCGTGCTCACCGCGTTCCACCAAGTCTGGCCCTGGCCGAGGTCGCGTCCTCCCGCGCAGAGGGCGCGGCCCGCGGTCAGGGTGGCGTCGTCGATGTTCTGCGGATCCGGTTTCTTGCCGCTCGCCGAAGCCTGGAACCGGCTCCAGGCCGACGGCGCCAGCTGCAGCGGGCCGCTCGCGTTCGGGACGGACACGACCTTGTTGTAGAAGTCGCGGACCTCGACCGTCGCCAGCGGCACCGTCATCACGCCGTCGGCGTTGAGGCCCGAGCCGGTGGCGCGGCCGTGGTCCGAGGCGATCTTCCCGAGCGCCGCCAGCGTCACCCAGGACAGGCGGCAGCCCGGCGTTTCCTTGCTCAGCGCCACGGTCGTCTTCGCGTACCCGGTCATCGCGCGCAGCGGGATGTCGAGCCAGCCGCTCGTCTTCGACACCCAGGCGTCGAACTCCTGCCCCTGCTGCTGTGGGACCTTCGGCTGTTCCTTCGGGACTTCGGCGGGCGCGGACGACGTCGGCGGCGCGGGCGGCACCGAAGACTGGACGGCGGCGGCTTCCGGCTTCCCGTCGCCCTTCGGCGCGAAGGTGATCGCGGCGACCAGGGCGGCGCCCGCCACGACGACGGCGGCGGCGATCACCGGAAGTCTGCGGCGGCGCGAGGTTTCCTGTTCCATCAGAGACCCCCGATGACGCGGCCGAGCACGAACTCGCGGAAGGCGTCGACATCGGTGGTCAGCGCGACGTCGATGGTGCGGCCCGGCACGGCCTGCGGATCGGTGCTTCGCAGCCTTCGCCTGTCGACCAGTGTCGCGCCGCGCGCGGGCCCGAAGCCGCACTCGACGTCCACCGGGTACGACTCGGTGTCGAGGATGCCCGGCCGGATCGCCTCGGCCACCGCGACCGCGTCGTGCATGACCATCCCGTCGAAGCCGAGGATGGGGCTGTAGTGCTTGACGTAGGTGGGCGTGAGCGCTTCGAGCGCCGCGCCGAGCGGGCCGGACGCGGCCAGTTTGCCGAGCCAGGCGGCGTCGACCGAGCACTGGTGGGTGATGTCCAGCGGGACCAGGACGGTCGGGATGTCCCCGTCGACCAGCACCCGGCGCGCGGCCTCCGGGTCGCTCCAGACGTTGAATTCGGCGGCGGTGGTGGAGTTCCCCTTGGTCACGCCGCCGCCCATGATGACGATGCGGCCGATCTTCTCGCGGATCTCCGGATGCGCGGCCAGCAGCAGCGCGATATTCGTGAGCGGGCCGATCGGGGCGATCGTCACCGGTTCGTCGGCGGCTTCGAGCAGATCCACCAGCAGGCGGACGGCGCCGCGTTCGTCGAGCGGGCGCTTCGCTTCGGGCAACGTCCCCGCGTGGCCGGAAAGCCCGTCCTGGCCGTGCACGAATCCGGCGGGTTCGGCGTTGTCGTAGACCAGCGGCCGCGCCGCACCGGCGGCGACGGGGACGTCGTCCCGGCCGAAAAGCTGCAGCAGGCGCCGGGCGTTGGAGGTGGTGTGGCTCAGCGGGACGTTGCCGAACACCGTGGTCACACCCAGCAGGTCGACGTCTTCGGATTGCGTGGCCAGAGCCAGCGCGAAGGCGTCGTCGACCCCCGGATCGGTGTCGATGATCAGCTTGGTGCCCATGCGCGTGCTCCCCTTTGCGGTCGGCGGCCTGATCACAGGTTACGGTCACCGGTATGACGTCCATGTGGGGTGCGCCCGCGTTGTCGAGGCTCCGCGCTTGGGGCCAGGCCCGTCGCGACCCGAGGCAGGCGAAGTTCCTGACGCGCGCCTCACTGCGCTGGGTGCTGCGAAACCGCGCGTACACGCCTTGGTACCTGGTCCGGTACTGGCGGCTGCTGAAGTTCCGGGTCGCGAATCCGCACATCGTCCTGCGCGGCATGGTGTTCCTCGGCAAGGACGTCGAGATCCACTGCCGTCCCGGCTACGGGCGCCTGGAGATCGGCCGCTGGGTGCACATCGGCGACGGCAACGCGATCCGCTGCCACGAGGGTTCGCTGCGCATCGGCGACAAAGCGGTGTTCGGACGCCAGAACGTGCTCAACGGCTACCTCGACATCGAACTCGGCGCGGCCACGCTCGTCGCGGACTGGGTCTACATCTGCGACTTCGACCATGTCACCACCGACATCACCGTCCCCATCAAGGACCAGGGGATCGTGAAGTCGCCGGTGCGCATCGGCCCGGACACCTGGATCGGCACCAAGGTGTCGGTGCTCAAGGGCACGCGCGTCGGCCGGGGTTGCGTCCTCGGCGCGCACGCCGTCGTGCGGGGCGACATCCCGGACTACTCGATCGCCGTCGGCTCGCCCGCCCGCGTCGTCCGGAACCGCCAGGACGACTACGCCGCCGACGCCGCGCGTCGCGAGGCTGTCGCGGACATGGCGCGTAAGGCGAACAAGGCACTTCAGAAAACCCTCGGCGTCGACTCCTGAGCGCGTGCCGTCTGCCTGATCACGCGTGCCGTCCGTCTGATCACATGAGTCGTCCGTCTGATCACGCGTGCCGTCCGTTTCGTACCACCGCACCGCCGTGATCAGGTGGACGGCACCCGTGATCGGGCGGACGGCAGGCGTGATCAGAGGGACGGCAGGCGTGATCGGCCAAACGGTTAGCCGCGGAGCTGCTCCCGGACCTCCATGAGCGCGAAGCCCAGGAGGTTCTGGCCGCGCCAGTAGTCGGGGCGTGTGGCGTTCTTGTCGTCGCGGGCGACGCCGCTACCCCAGACGAGGTCCATCTTCGAGGCCTCGACGATCACCTTGTCGCCCGTGCTCAGCAGGAACTCGAGCAGGTCGGCGTGCTGGCGGAACTTCTCCAGGTTGCCGTCGACGACGATGTCGAAGCGGTGCCGCTCCCACAGATCCGCGTCGAAACCGGAGACCTCGCGGCCGAGGATCTTGGCGGTCTTGGGGTCCGGCGCCTCACGGATCGTGCGCGCGGCCTCGTGATCGCCGAACAGTTCGGCCTTGCTCGCCATCATGTAGTGCTCGGCGGTCGGGTACCGCTCGCCGCCCGCGGTGAACGGCGCGAGCCACCATTGGCTCAGGCAGGCCGCGTTGACCCGGCCGCTCTTGAGCGGGGTGTGGCCGTAGAAGAGCTGGTACTCGGGCTCCGCGCCACTGTGGACCAGCTCGCGCAACGCATCGAGACTCCGGACTCCGTCGACCTTGCTCACCATGGCGACCAGTGGACCACAGACCCCCGACAACCCGTGCACTGGACTCGGACCACTCTCCGCCGTGGCCGGAGGCGGTCAGTACATTCAGCATTCGTGCAAGGGATCGAAACGGTGAGCGCCCGAACGGTCGAAGAGGCCGCGAAACGACTGGCCGGGGTGGTGACCCGCACGCCGCTCGAACCGAACGAGCGGCTCTCCACGCGGGTCGACGCCAGGGTCTGGCTCAAACGCGAAGATCTCCAGACCGTGCGTTCGTACAAGGTCCGCGGCGCCTACAACTTCATCGTCCAGCTCGACGCGGAGCGCCGGGAGCGCGGCGTCGTCTGCGCGAGCGCGGGCAATCACGCGCAAGGCGTCGCGTACGCGTGCCGACGTCTCGGCGCGACCGGCCGGGTCTACGTGCCGGGCACGACCCCCCGGCAGAAGCGCGAGCGGATCGCGACGCTGGGCGGCGCGCATATCGAGGTCATCGTCGTCGGCGAGACCTACGAAGACGCCTTCACCGCCGCGAAGCGGGACGCCGAGAGCACCGGCGCGACGCTGGTCCCCGCGTTCGACGCGCCCGAGACCGTCGCCGGACAGGGCACCGTCGCGATGGAGGTCGTCGCGCAACTCGGTTTCATCCCGGACGTCATGGTGGTGCCGGTCGGCGGCGGCGGACTGCTCGCGGGGATCGCCGCGTGGGCCGCGGAACGCGCGCCGGAGATGCGGATCGTCGGCGTCGAACCGGCGGGCGCGACCTGTATGGCGGCCGCACTGGCCGCCGGCGAGCCGGTGCGGCTCGAAGGTGTCGACACCTTCGTGGACGGTGCCGCGGTCGCGCTGGCCGGATCGGTGACGTATCCGCTGATCCGCGACGGCGGCGTCGAACTCACCGACGTCGCTGAAGGCGCGGTGTGCACGGAAATGCTCGCGATGTACCAGTCCGACGGCGTGATCGCCGAACCCGCGGGCGCGCTCGCGACCGCCGCGCTCGGCTCGACGGTGAAGATCGACCCGGGACAGATCGTGGTGTGCGTCATCTCCGGCGGCAACAACGACGTCAGCCGCTACGGCGAAGTGATCGAACGGTCCCTGATCCACGAAGGACTGAAGCACTACTTCCTGGTCGGATTCCCGCAGGAGCCCGGCGCGCTGCGACGGTTCCTCGACGAGGTCCTCGGCCCGGACGACGACATCACGCGATTCGAGTACGTGAAGCGCAACAGCCGGGAGACCGGCCCGGCGCTGATCGGCATCGAACTCGCGCGGGCCGGTGACCTCGAAGGGCTGCTGCACCGGCTGGAGGTCAGCCCGCTGCAGGTCGAACGCGTCGAACCGGGCAGCCCGCTCTTCCACTTCCTGGTGTGACCCCCGGCCCCTTCCGCATTCAGAGGACTGAATGCGGTACTTGCGCGTGCAACTACCGCATTCAGTCCTCTAAATGCGGGGTTCGCGGAACGCCCCGAGGTGTGCACGCGCCCAGTCGGCGAACGGCCGCGGCTCCCGCCCGATGAGGTCGTGGACGACGGAAGTCACCTCGGAGTCGTCGAACTCGCCGTCGGCGAAGAAGCGGAAGAAGGCGTCGACGTACTTCTCCGGCATCTCGGCGCTCATCGTCACGCGCGCTTCGTCGTCCGACAGCGGCTCCAGCCGCAGCTCCCGCCCCAGTAGTTCGCCGAGGACGCGCAGCCGGTCGGCGGGCCGGAGGGAGTCCGGTCCGGTGAGCAGGTAGGCGCGTCCTTCGTGGCCCGGCGTCGTCAGGGATTCCGCCGCGACGGCCGCGATGTCGTACGGGTCGATCGTCGCCACCGGCACGTTCGCGAACGGTTCGCGGACGACGTCACCTTCCTGAAGCTGCGGGATCCACCGCAGCGAGTTCGACATGAAGCCGCTCGCCCGCAGGAACGTCCAGGCCAGCTCGGATACGCGCACCGCCGCCTCGGCCGCCATGTGCATGCCGGCGACGGCGTTGCCGGCGTGCCCGCCGACGACCGACCGCGACGACAGCAGCGTGACCTGCTCGACGCCCGCGTCCCGCATCACCGCGAGCGCGCCGGGCATGTCCTCGTAGCCGCCGAGCAGGAAGACGGCGCGCACCCCGTCCAGCGCGGGTTTCAGGCTCGTCGGATCGTTGAGGTCGCCCGGCACGCCTTCGACGCCGTCGGGCAGCGAACGTGGAGTGCGGACCAGCGCTCTGACGGGATGCCCGCCGCGCGCCAGGATTCCGGTCAGTTCCGAGCCGACGTTCCCGCCGGCTCCGGTCACCAAGATCATTCTGTTCTCCCCAGTGCGGTGGCCGCCGTCACAGGCGGCGGCCGTCGCACTGAACCCTGCCAGGGAGATCTACCCGGCTCAAGGCGCCTTGGGCACCGCCGGGTACGGGACGAAGCTGCTGGTGTTCTCGTCCACGGTCAGCTGCTTGCCGATCGTCGGGAACGCGCGCTGCGAACAGGCCGGGCGTTCGCAGACTTTGCAACCCATGCCGATCGGGGTGGCCGCGGCGCGGTCGTCGAGGTCGAGCCCGGTCGAGTAGATCAGCCGTTTCGCGTGCCGTAGTTCGCAGCCGAGACCGACGGTGAACGTCTTGCCGGGACTGCCGTAGCCGCCGATGTTGCGCGACACCGCCCGCGCGACCCAGAAGTAGCTCTTGCCATCCGGCAGGGTCGCGATCTGGGTGAGGATCTTGCCCGGCTGGGTGAACGCTTCATAGATGTTCCACAGTGGACAGGCGCCGCCGACGCGGGAGAAGTGGAATCCGGCCGCGGACTGGCGTTTCGACATGTTCCCGGCCCGGTCGACGCGGACGAACGAGAACGGCACGCCGCGGTTCTTCGGCCGCTGCAACGTCGAGAGCCGGTGGCAGACGGTCTCGAAACCGACGCCGAAGTGGTCACACAGCCGCTCGATGTCGTAGCGGAAGCGTTCCGCGGTCGACAGGAACGGTCCATAGGGGAGGATCAGCGCGCCCGCGAAGTAGTTCGCCAGTCCGACTCGCGCCAGTGAACGCGCGGCCGGGCCGGAGAACGCCCAGGAATCGGCGAGTTCGGTGATCAGGTCGTCGTATTCGAGCAGGGCGATCTGCGAGGCCATCCGGAACGCCTGCTGCCCGACGCGCAGGCTCGGGGCCAGCCTCAGCACCCGCGGCCCCGGTTCGTACCGGTGCTGTTCGCCGTTGACCTCGTCGATGCCCTCACTGGTGACGTCGACGCCGTAGCGCTGGATCAGGGTCTCCTTCAACGCCGCGAGCACCTGGCCACGCTGCAGCGGGATGTCGTGCGCCATCCGTTCGGCGCGTTCGTCCAGCTCGGCGACGTAGTTCTCCCGTTCGTAGAAGAAGTCGCGGACCTCTTCGTGCGGCAGGGCGGTGGCCGCGCTGCCGTGCATGCCCAGCCCGTTCTCCGTGGTCAGCGCGGCGGTGTTCTCCACCGAGTTGCGGTAGCTGCGATGCAGTTTGACCAGGGCCTGGGCGATCGTCGGGAGATTCGTGGCGAGGTCGTTCAGCTCGCTGGTGGTGACGTCCACGCCGAGGACCTCGTCGAGCAGCGCTTCCTTCACATCCGCGACGAGCCGCGCGGTGTCGTTGTTCGCGAAGAACTCGGTGTCCACTCCGAACGCTTGGGTGATGCGAAGGAGCACTGGGACGGTCAAAGGTCGAGAGTTGTGCTCGATCTGATTGAGGTAACTGGGTGAGATCTCCAGCACACGGGCGAGATCCGCCTGGCTCATCGACCGGCTTTCGCGCAGATGCCGAAGCTTCGCTCCGGCGAAGGTTTTGTCCACTCAGGCCTCTCTGTCCGCAAGGTTTCCGGGCCTGAACGATTCAGTGAACGGTCAAGCACGTGGATTTTCGCTCAGCTTGCGAACCTGCGATTCGCAACCTTTGCAAGATGCTACGGAAGCTTCGCAGAAATTGGCAAATTGGAGGCCTGGATCGGATTTCCCCTGTCATGTCAGGGTCGGATCAGGAAAGGCGATCACTCGCAAACTTCGCAACACCGGGAGAATCCGATGACTCAGCACGCGCAGCAGCTGGAGCAGGCGGCCGCTGAACTGGCCAAGCAGTGGGAGACCGACCCCCGCTGGGCGGGCGTGAAGCGGTCGTACTCCGCGGCTGACGTGGTCAAGCTGCGCGGCAGTGTGGTCGAGGAGCACACGCTCGCCCGCCGCGGTGCCGAGAAGCTGTGGGACCTCCTGCACACCGAGGACTACGTCCACTCGCTGGGCGCCCTGACCGGTAACCAGGCGGTGCAGCAGGTCCGCGCCGGCCTGAAGGCCATCTACCTCTCCGGCTGGCAGGTCGCCGCCGACGCCAACCTCTCCGGCCAGACCTACCCGGACCAGAGCCTCTACCCGGCCAACTCGGTGCCCGCCGTCGTCCGCCGCATCAACAACGCGCTGGGCCGCGCCGACCAGATCAACTGGGCCGAGGGCAACACCGACACCGACTGGTACGCCCCGATCGTCGCCGACGCCGAGGCCGGCTTCGGTGGCCCGCTCAACGCCTTCGAGCTGATGAAGGGCATGATCGCCGCCGGTGCCGCGGGTGTGCACTGGGAAGACCAGCTCGCTTCGGAGAAGAAGTGTGGTCACCTCGGTGGCAAGGTGCTGATCCCGACCAAGCAGCACGAGCGCACGCTGAACGCCGCCCGCCTCGCCGCGGACGTGCTGAACGTGCCGTCGCTGATCGTCGCCCGCACCGACGCCCAGGCCGCGACGCTGATCACCAGCGACGTCGACGAGCGTGACCGCAAGTACGTCACCGGCGAGCGCACCGCCGAGGGCTTCTACAACGTCACCAACGGCATCGACCCCTGCATCGACCGCGGTCTGGCCTACGCCGAGTACGCCGACCTGCTGTGGATGGAGACCTCCAAGCCGGACCTCGAGGTCGCCCGCCAGTTCGCGGAGGCCATCAAGGCGAAGTACCCGGACCAGATGCTGGCCTACAACTGCTCGCCGTCGTTCAACTGGAAGAAGCACCTGGACGACGCGACGATCGCGAAGTTCCAGCGCGAACTCGGCCACATGGGCTACAAGTTCCAGTTCATCACGCTGGCCGGCTTCCACGCCCTGAACTACTCGATGTTCGACCTGGCGCACGGCTACGCCCGCGAAGGCATGACCGCGTACGTCGACCTGCAGGAGCGCGAGTTCGCTTCGGAGGACCGCGGTTACACCGCCACGAAGCACCAGCGTGAGGTCGGCACCGGCTGGTTCGACAACGTCGCGACCGCGCTGAACCCGGAGAGCTCGACCACCGCGCTCAAGGGTTCCACCGAGGCCGAGCAGTTCTGATCCCTCGCAAGTAGGTGCCGGTACAGCCGGTCGTGAGTGGCGATTCGTGTTCTAACCCGAATCGCCACTCACGACCCCGGCCCGGCCCGCCCATGACCCTTCCCTTCTATCTCTCTTTCGCGAAGCCCAGCGGAGGCACACCATGGTTGAGAAGCTGAACTACCGGATCGACGTCTGCGGACCCGCCGGTGACCGGTTCGACGAGATCCTCACCCCGGCCGCACTGGACTTCGTGGCCAAATTGGACAACGCGTTCGCCGGGCGTCGTCGCGAACTCCTCGACGCCCGCCGTCTGCGCCGCGAGGAGCTGCAGTCCGGTGAGAAGCCGCTGGGCTTCCTGCCCGAGACGCGCTCGATCCGCGACGACAGCAGCTGGTCGGTCGCCCCGGCCGCGCCCGGTCTCGAAGACCGTCGCGTCGAGATCACCGGCCCGACCGACCGCAAGATGACGGTCAACGCGCTCAACTCCGGTGCCAAGGTCTGGCTTGCCGACTTCGAGGACGCGACCTCGCCGACCTGGCACAACGTCGTCGACGGCCAGCTCAACCTGTTCGACGCCATCCGCCGCAACATCGACTTCACCACCACTGTGTCCAATGCCGCCTCCGCGGGAGGGAGTACGTCGGCGGGCGGCAAGCGCTACACGATCGGCGAAGAGCCCGCGACGATCGTCGCCCGTCCCCGTGGCTGGCACCTGGTGGAGAAGCACATCCGCATCGACGGCCGCCCGGTGTCGGCGAGCCTGGTCGACTTCGGCCTCTACTTCTTCCACAACGCGCGTCAGCTGCTGGCCCGCGGTAGCGGCCCGTACTTCTACCTGCCGAAGCTCGAAAACCACCTCGAAGCGCGTCTCTGGAACGACGTCTTCCTGCTGGCGCAACGAGAACTGGGCATCCCGCGCGGCACCATCCGGGCCACCGTGCTGATCGAGACGATCACCGCCGCGTTCGAGATGGAGGAGATCCTCTACGAACTGCGCGAGCACATCGCCGGGCTGAACGCCGGCCGCTGGGACTACATCTTCAGCGTCATCAAGAACTTCTCCTCGCACGGGGCGGATTTCGTGCTCCCGGACCGCGCGCAGGTGACGATGACCGTCCCGTTCATGCGGGCCTACACCGAACTGCTGGTGCGCACCTGCCACAAGCGCGGGGCGCACGCCATCGGCGGTATGGCCGCGTTCATCCCGAGCAAGGACCCGGAGATCAACGCGACCGCGCTCGAGAAGGTCCGCCAGGACAAGGAACGCGAGGCGAACGACGGCTTCGACGGTTCGTGGGTCGCGCACCCCGGCCTCGTCCCGGTCTGCCGCGAGGTGTTCGACGGCGTGCTCGGCGGCTGGCCGAACCAGCTCGGCAAGCTCCGTGAAGACGTCGTCGTCACCGCCGAGGACCTGCTCGACGTCGCCAGCGCCGGCGGCGAGGTCACCGAAGCCGGTGTCCGCGCCAACATCAACGTGGCGCTGCGCTACATCGACGCCTGGTTGCGCGGCACCGGTGCGGCGGCCATCCACAACCTGATGGAGGACGCCGCCACCGCCGAGATCGCGCGCTGCCAGATCTGGCAGTGGATCCGCAACGGCACGAAGCTCGAAGACGGCACCGCGCTCACCCACGAGCTCACCGTGTCCTATTTGGACGAAGAGCTGGCTTCGGTGCGGGCCGAACTGGGCGAGGACAACCGCCTCGGCGACGCCTACGAGATCTTCACCGAGACCGCGCTGGGCGAGAAGCTGCCGAGCTTCCTCACCACCGGTGCGTACGCGCGGTACCTGACCACGCACTGACGAAGGCTCCGGCCGCCCCTACCTGACGCGGGGCGGCCGGGTTCCACACCGGTTTGGGACGGTGTGGCCCACCGGGTCCGGTGGCGGAGGCTCCCCGCCGCCGGACCCGATTCACGCGCGCGCCCCTCCGGTGGCGCCTGTCGGGCGCGCGTCGTTCGCGGAGGCCCGTCCACCGTCACACCCCGGTGGGCGGGCCTCCGCGTTCCGCCGACGGCGAAAGCGGCGGTGGAACGGTGCGGGCCCGGTCATCATCACGGTATGACGATCCTCAAGTTCAGCGGCGAGGTCGCCGGGTTCTATCAGCGCTATCGCCGCGGCTATCCGGCCGAAGTCCTGGACGCGCTGGTGGCGGAATTCGGGCTCACCGCCGAGGACGTGGCACTGGATCTCGGCTGCGGCACCGGACAGTTGACCTTGCCGCTCGCCGGCCGGACGCGTGCGGTCGTCGGCATGGACCCCGAGCCGGACATGCTCGCCCAGGCCAGGAAAGCGGCCACCGGGATCACCAACGCGACTTGGCTCGTCGGCGCCGACACTGATGTCCCGGCCCTGGAAGCCTTGCTGGGCAAGGAGAAGCTCGGCGTGGTCACCATCGGGCAGGCCTTGCACTGGATGGACCGCGATACGTTGTTCCCCGCGCTGCGTTCCCTGGTCCGGCCCGGTGGCGGGGTCGCCGTGATCACCAACGGCGCGCCGATGTGGCAGCACGACAGCCCGTGGTCGAAGGCGTTGCGCGAATATCTGTCCGGCTGGCTGGGGAAGCCGCTCGTGCGCACCTTCGGGGCCGAGCAGGAGGAACAGGACCGCTATCGGGCGAGCCTGGAAGCGGCCGGTTTCACCGCGGGAGAGACCGTCGTCGAGTACGAGGACGAGATCGATTTCGACCATGTCATCGGCGCGGTCTATTCCGCGACGCCGGAGGATCTGCTGCCGAAACCCCATGAGCGCGCGGAATTCGAGAAGCGGCTCAGCGTGGCCGTCTCACCGCACGCGCCCTTCGTGGAGCCTGTCCGCGTGCGGATCTTGACCGCGCGAAGGGGATGAACCGGTCACGGACCGCGAATAGGTAGGGGTACCTAGTGATACCCCCGTTGTTTCCGCGCCGGGTCGCGCGGATGCTCGGGCCCGGGTGCACCTTCCGCCCGAATTCCCGAGGAGCCACCATGAAGAAGCAGTTGAGAACCCTCTTGGCCGCGACCTTCGCAGTCCTCGCCGTCGTCCTCGCCGCACCGGCCGTTTCCGTGTCGGCGACGGTCGCCGCGAGCCCGGACTGCGTCCGGCCCTGCCATTTCTGATCTTCGTCACCTAGTGCAGCCCCGGGGTCGCGCCCCTCGCGACCCGCGGGTGCCCACTCTCGTGGAGGGGGATCCGGGAACCCCGACATCCCGGATCCCTGTCCACCCCCCCGCGCCGCATTTAGTCCTCTGAATGCGAACGTCCGCTGAACGCGAAGGCGCGATCACGGCTCGAAGGCGTTGCCGGTCGCGATCTTCGGCCGGCCCAGTTCCACCGGCTCGCCGATCCGGGCCCGCCGGTAGACGGCGACGGTCGCTTCGGCGATCCGGCCCCAGTCGAAGTCCGCGGCCAGCCTGGACTGCGCTGTCAGCGCCCGCCGCGCCGCGGCCACCTCGTCGTCCAGTACCGCTTCCACCGCGTCCCCGAGCGCGTCGACGTCGCCGGGGCTGAAGGCCAGGCCGGTCTCGCCGTCGACGACGACCTCGCCGAGCCCGCCCGCGGTGGACGCGACCAGCGGGGCCTTCGCGGCGGCCGCCTCCAGCGCGACGATCCCGAACGGTTCGTACCGGCTGGGCAGGACGACGGCGTCGGCCGCGGCCAGGACGGCACGCAGCTCACGGTCGGACAGATGCCCGACGAAGTCCACGGCCCGCCGCACGCGCAGCTTCCGCGCCTGCTCGACCAGTTCCTCCAGATGCCTGCCCTTGCCGGCGACGACCACCCGCGTACCCGGCTTGCTGCGGCGGATCCGGGGGAGCGCGGCGAGCAGGTCCTGCACGCCCTTCTCCCATTCCAGCCGTCCGAAGTAGAGCAGCAGCGGCGCGCCGGACGGGCTGTAGACCTCGCGCGCGTGCGCCACCTCTTCTTCGGGGACCTGCCAGGTGCGTTCCTCGATGCCGTTGTGGATGACGGTGACCGCGTCGCCGTCCACTTCGAACAGATGCGCCACCTCGCGGCGCATGGCCTGCGAACAGGTGATCAGCGCGTCCGAGCGGTTCGCGAGCCACCACTCGACCGAGTGAACCTGCTGATTGAGGGGATGCGAGAGCCAGCCGGAGTGCCGTCCGGCCTCGGTGGCGTGGATGGTGCCGACCAGCGGCACCCGCGCGGCCTCGGCGATGGCGATCGCGGGGTGGGTGACCAGCCAGTCGTGCGCGTGGACGACGTCCGGCTGCCAGCCGCGCAGCAGGTCGGTCGCGGCGCGGACCATGGCGTGCCCCATCGCGAGCGTCCAGGCGACGAGGTCGCGTTCGAAGGTCACGTGCATCGGGTCCTCGGCGACCCGGATGATCCGCACGCCCTCGACCACGCGATCGGTCCGCGGATGGGTCTCGGCGTCGGTGCCCGCCGTGTGGCGGCACAGGACGACCACGTCGTGCCCCTGCCCGGCGAGGTGCCTGGCCAGGGCGTGGACGTGCCGTGCGAGTCCGCCGACGACCACAGGTGGGTACTCCCACGACAACATCAGCACGCGCATGGGTGGAGGTTACTCGTGAGTCGGTCGTCACCGGGACGGGGCGATCACCCTCGGCGATAGAGTCGATCATGGTCTTCGCGAGGGCGACAGGAACGGCGATCTTTGCCACCATCGGATTGATGACGTCCTCGGTGAACGCGGCCGAACCGGCCTTCAAGCCCGTCGAACCGGTGCTGTCGACCCCGTGGTCCGCGCAGGTCGGACCGGGCAACGCGCTGCCGGAGTACCCGCGCCCGCGGCTGGTCCGCGAACGCTGGCTGAACCTCAACGGCGTCTGGGAGTACGCGGGGAACCGTTCGCCCGGCCGGAACGGCTACGGCGAGCGGATCCTGGTGCCGTATCCGCCGGAATCGGCGCTGTCCGGTATCGGACGGCATGACGAAACCCTCTGGTATCGCAAGGTTTTCCAGGTCCCGTCCGGATGGGACGGTGAGCGCGTGGTGCTCCACTTCGGCGCTGTCGACCAGTCGGCGACGGTCTGGGTGAACAACCAGAAGGTCGCGGTCCACGAAGGCGGGTACACGGCCTTCAGCGCCGACATCACCGACGCGCTCAGGCCGTCCGGATCGCAGGAACTCACCGTCCGCGCGATCGATCGCACGGACGCCTCCACACACTCCGTCGGCAAGCAGCGGAACCATCCGAAGGGGATCTTCTACACCGCCGCGTCGGGTATCTGGCAGACGGTCTGGATGGAGCCGGTGCCGTCCGCGCGGGTCGAAGATCTCCAGCCGGTCCCGGACCTCACCGGGGTGACGGTTGTGCCGAAGGTCACAGGCGGCGCGCGGGTCGAGATGATCGTCAGCGAGCCCGGTGGTCGTGAGGTGACCCGTGTCGCAGGGGACGCCGGAAGCCCGTTGCGCGCGGAGGTGCCTTCGCCGCGCCTGTGGACGCCGGAGGACCCGTACCTCTACGACCTGAAGGTCCGGCTGCTCGACGAGGGCGGCAACGTGCTCGACACCGTCGAGTCCTACACCGGGCTGCGTACGATCGGGACGGTCACGGACGCCGAGGGCAGGCCGCGGATCGCGCTCAACGGCCGGATCACCTTCCTGCACGGCCCGCTCGACCAGGGCTACTGGCCGGACGGGATCTACACCGCGCCCACCGACGAGGCCCTGCGCTTCGACCTGGAGAAGACCAAGGAACTCGGCTTCAACTTCGTCCGCAAGCACGTCAAGGTGGAGCCGGAGCGCTGGTACCACTGGGCGGACAGGCTGGGGCTGCTCGTCTGGCAGGACATGCCGTCGCTCACCGTCTCCTTCGACGGTCCGCCCGGGCCCGCGCCGGACCCGGTACCGGAAGCGAAGGCGCGCTTCGAGGCCGAACTGACCGAGATGATCGAGCAGCTGCGCGGGGTCACCTCGATCGTCGGCTGGGTGCCGTTCAACGAAGGCTGGGGCGAGTTCGACACCGCCCGGATCGCAGGCCTGGTGAAGGACCTCGACCCGGCCCGGCTGGTGGTCGCCAACAGCGGGGTGAACTGCTGCTTCTCGCGGCCGGACAGCGGCGCGGGCGACGTCTACGACGACCACACCTACGTCGGGCCCGGGAAACCGGCGGTGAAGGACCACCGGGTGATCGTCGACGGCGAGTACGGCGGGCTGGGCCTGGTGCTCGACGAGCATCGCTGGCCCGGCAAACCACAGGCCTACGAAATGACGCCGACCTCGGCACAGCTGACCAAGCGCTATGCCGAGGTCGGCGAGACCCTGGAACGGCTCATCGCCACCACGGGTCTTTCCGGCGCGATCTACACGCAGACCACCGACGTCGAGAACGAGGTCAACGGACTGCTCACTTACGACCGGCGGGTGATGAAGGCGGATCTCGCGATCGTCGCCGCCCGCAACCGCGCGGTCATCGAGGCCGGTCAGTCGGGCTGAGCCCGGACCGGGCCCCCGGAATCCCGGACCCGGACGGGCACCCCGAGCAACTGCGAAGGCAGTCGCTCGGGGTCGAGCCCGGAGGTCACCCAGACATCGATGGTGGGCGCCCCCTCGGCCTCGCCTTGTCCGACGCCCACCACGCCGGGGACGTCATCGAGCCACCGCGACGCCGTGACCAGCGCGGCTTCGACGTCGGAAGCGTCCGTCCCGGCCATCTACGGATGCACCCGGATCCCGAGCGAGGCCTCGACGAGCGTGATGCGGTTGACCACGGTGACCACCGGCGAACCCGCGAACAGCAGGCCGACGGCGTTCTCGTTCAGGTCCGCGACGAGACTGCCCGAGTCGCCACCGGCCGACATGTCGGTGGTGAGCAGCTGCTGCGCGAAGCGGGCCACCCGGCCGCCGCCGTAGTTGACGTCGACGGTGGCGTTGATGTTCGTGATCCGTCCGGTCGTCCAGTTGGTCGTCCGGCCGGTCTTCTGCACGACCGTGCCGACCGCGGGCGCCACGTTGGTGCCCTTGAGGTCGCCGACCCAGAAGATCCGCCGGTCGAGGTCGTGGAACTGGCCTTCGGCGATGGCGGCGTCGACGAAGTTCAACGGGACGGCCTGGCCGGCCTGGATGAACTTGATCGGCACGAACCGGGTCAGCCTGGCGATGACGTCGGTGGGGACGACGCCGCCGTCGAACGGGCCGGGCTGCAGGATCGGGTCCCCGATGGCGGCCGCGTTCGAGTTCGCCAGGACGTGGTTGTTGGACAGGATGTAGTACCTGGCCGGTTTCCCGGGCAGTGCGGTGGCGTCGTAGACGGCCGTGCCGTAGGTGCCGGCGGTGATCTTGAAGTGGCCGACGCTCAGCCCGCCGAACGCCGGGCGGAACCGTTTGGCCAGCGTGAACGGGCCGACCTGCTCACGGGCGAGTTCGTCGGGACGGCTGAGCGTCGGGGACGGGGGCTCGTCGAGCATGGTGGGGGAGCCGTTCGCCTTCGGGGCCGCGATGCTGCGGCCCGCCTGCAGTACACCGACTTCCTGGACGTCGGTGGGCACGCCGGCCAGCGTCGCGGGAACGAGATCCTCCTCGCGGAGCATTTCGTGCGGCATCTTCGTATCGACCAGAACGGTGATCGCCTTTTCCTCGGTGTCGACTCCGTTCGACCACTTGGTGCCGAGCGCGACACCGACGACGTTCTGCCGGTCGAGCAGTGCGTCCTGTTCGGCCGCCTGCACGCTCGCGAGGGAGAGGTATTCGTCCGGGATCATATTGTTTTCGATCATGTCGGCCACACTTTTCCGGTTGTCGTCGTTGACTTGTCGAGAGGCGGGACGAAAGTGGCTTTCGCAACCTTTAGCCTCACTTAAGTGCGGGAGCCCCGACGAACGAGTCTTCCCCTGCGCGAGGGACCGCGCCATAGTGCAATCGGGTACACCGCTTCACCCATGAGTGCCGGTGTTTCCCTTGCGCGGCAAGGCTTTGTGATCGATCCACCGGTCATTGCCGAAGTAGGCGAGGCGTTTTAGGGACTTTGGTCCCTTCTGATGCGGAAAAGCAAAAGGGCGGGTTTCCCGGAGTGATCCGGAAAACCCGCCCGTGTACGAGAATTCAGGCGCCGACGGTGGCTTCGATCGCCTTGGTGATCTCGTCGTCCTCGGGTTCGGTGCGCGGGCGGAATCGTCCCACCACTTCACCGGACGGGGCGACGAGGAACTTCTCGAAGTTCCACTGCACGTCGCCTGCCGCGCCTTCCGCGTCGGCCGTCTTGGTCAGTTCGGCGTAGAGCGGGTGCCGGGTTTCCCCGTTGACGTCCAGCTTTTCGAACAGCGGGAACGAAACGCCGTACGTCGTCGAGCAGAAGGTCTGGATCTCCTCGGCGGTGCCCGGTTCCTGGCCCGCGAACTGGTTGCACGGGAAGCCGACGACGGAGAAACCCTTGTCCGCGTAGCGTTCCTGCAGCTTCTCCAGTCCGGTGTACTGGGGCGTCAGACCGCATTTCGACGCCACGTTCACCACCAGCAGCGCCTTGCCTTCGAGCGCGCCGAGGGTGGTGTCCTCGCCGCCGAGCGTCTTCAGCGGGATGTCGTGGATCCCCATGGTTCCCCTTTCGTCATTTCTTCAGCAGATCACGGGCGTCGACGTGGCCGAACGGGCCATCGTCGCGCCGGAACGCGGCCGCGGTCTCCCGGGCCCGCTCGTGCGCGCCTTCCCGGAGCAGCCCGGCGAGGGTGTCGAACCGTTCGGTGTGCACCCGTGCCCGCCGCCGCGCGTAGTCGGCGGCGGAATCCTTGGTGACCATGAACGCCCAGTCGCTCGAAAGCGCCAGCATCGCCTCGGAGACGGCCTGATCGCGGACGGCGTCGCGGGTCGTGGTGTCCATTCCGGCGACGAGGTCGAGCATCCGGTGCTGCAGCGCGGTGTTGTCCCGCACCATGTCGGCGACCTGCTCGCCGTCCCAGACCCGCCAGTCCTTGCCCGAACCCCACGACGACGCCGGGAGGTCGACCCGGCCGCCGAGGTGGCCGGCTTCGAGCGCGCCTTTGAGGGTGGTGACGCGGACCCCGGCCTCCGGCAGTGCGCGCAGGACGCCTTCGAGCCAGGCCGGTCCCTCGTGCCACCAGTGCCCGAACAGTTCCGTGTCGTACGCGGCGACGACGAGCGACTCGCGGCCGTGCTCGGCCTTGAGCGAACGAAGCCGTGCGACCACGGTGTCGACGAAGTCCTGGACGTGCCCGCCGAGCGCGCCCGCCGCCATCGCCGGGTCGTACGGCGCCTTGTCCGGCGGCTCGATGGTCTTGCCGGTCACCCGGGACGGCTTCAGGCCGACTTCGTGTGCCCACGTGTGGAAGTCGCGGTAGGCGGCATGGCCGGGGTATCCGGCTTTCGGCGACCAGACCCGGTACGTGACTTCGAGGTCCCGGCCGAAGCAGACGACGTCGGAATCGCCGACGGTGCGTGCGGCCGAGGTGTCGCCGTGCAGCGACGGGCCGTCGACCATGAAGCGCTGGACGCCCGCGGCGGCGTAACCCGCCTCCATGCCGGGGTTGTACCCGCATTCAGGCGCCCAAATGCCTTCGGGACGCCGCCCGATCCGCAGCGCGGTGTCGGCGAGGCCGCCGCGCAGCATGAAGTCGCGGACCGCCGGGTCGAGCAGCGGCTGGAACGGATGCGCGAGCGGGCCACCGAGCAGTTCGATCGTCCCGTTGTCCACAAAGGATCGGAGGATCGGTGAGAATCCATGCCGCCAGCGGGTTTCCAGTTCTTCGGAGGCCTTGACCGCGGTCTGGTACTCGCTGGCGGCGAGGTCGCGCAGCAGCGGGTCGCCGCCCCAGAGCGTCGAGGCGTGCCAGGCGCGCAGCTGCCAGTGGCCGAGCCAGTCGTGGAACGCGTCGATGCAGTAGGGGTCGTCGAGCTGCGCGGCGAGGATCGGCGTCATGCCGAGCGTGAGGACGTCTTCGCGGCCCTCGTCGGCGAAGCGGCGCAAGAGGTCGAACATCGGCAGATAGGAATGCGCCCAGGCCTGGTAGAGCCATTCCTCGCCGACCGGCCAGGATCCGTGATGCGGCAGCCACGGCAGGTGGCTGTGCACGACGAGGCAGAACGTGCCCTCGTACTCGCTCATGCCTTCACCGCCACGGCGACCAGGTCGAGGCTGTCGTCGAGGTCTTCGCCGTGGATGGCGAAATCCGCGGCCTGGATGCCTTCGACGTCGGCCAGCAGTTCGGGCGGCCAGATCGCCTGCCCGGGCAGCTGCCCCATGACGACGTCGAGCTGGGCGTCGATGATCGAGCCGCCGTACTTGGCGTCGAGCTTCGCGACCCCCTCGCCGTGATGGAGACCGTGCAGCGTCTCGACCCCGAACCCGGCGTCACGCAGCAGTTCGTCCAATTCGGACGGTGCGAGTTCCCTGGTGTGGAACGGGTTGAGCGGGGTGTCGCTGTCCGGAGTGAAGGTCAGCCGGTTGGGTGTGGTGACGATCAGGCGTCCGCCGGGCGCGAGTACGCGGCGGCATTCGGTGAGGAAGGCGCCCTGGTCCCAGAGGTGTTCGATCACCTGGAAGTTGGCGACGACGTCCACCGAGGCGTCCCGCAGCGGCAGGAACACCAGGTTCGCCCTGGCCACACCGATGCCGGGGTAGCGGCGGGCGACGTGCTCGGTGGTGGGGACGTCGTAGTCGAGGGCGAGCACCCGCCCGGCGACGGTGGCGATGAGCCCGGCGCCGTAGCCCTCGCCGCAGCCGGCCTCCAGGACGGTCTTGCCCGCACAAAGGGGCAGGAGCGCTTGATACGCCGCTTCGTGGCGGCGGTACCAATAGTTCTCCTCGGCGATGCCCGGCACGGTGCGCTCACCCGTGAGGTGCAGCGCTTCGGCCCTGGTGGCTGGGGTGGTCACGCCGCGACCCTACCGGCCGGTCACTTCCCGCTCCGCCGCAGTTAGTCCTCTGGACGCGGTCCTTGCGCGTGCAACTACCGCATCCAGAGGACTGACTGCGTGTCACGTTTCGCGGCGCTGCCCGGTCCAGTAGACATGCAACGGACCATCACCCGCGTACTGCTCGTCGTCTTCGGCCTGATCGAACTGCCGGTCGGGCTCTGGCCACTGCTCAGCCCTCGCGGCTTCTACGAGGACTTCCCCGGGTTCCGCACCGGCTGGGTGGCGATGGACGGCCCCTTCAACGAGCATCTGCTCCGCGACTTCGGCGGCCTCAATCTCGCGCTGACCGCCATCCTGATCGGCGCCGCCGTGATCGGGACGACCGCCGTGGCCAGGCTCGCGGCGGTCGCCGTCTTCCTCTTCGGGCTGCCGCATTTCCTCTACCACCTGGGCCACGTCTCGCATTTCGAGCCGGTGGACCAGGTGCTCATCGTCGCGATGACGGCGCTGGGCGCGGTGCTCCCGCTGGTACTGCTGCTGATCCCCGGGAGGAGGGCTACACCGGCGACACCGTGATGCCGATGGCGCCCGGGCCGAGGTGGGCGCCGAGGATCATGCTCGCGTCGACCAGGGTGCTGTCGACCATATGAGGCAGCCGTGCCCGCAGCCGTCCGCCGATCTCGAGGTCGCGTTCGTCCGGGCCGAAGCGGGTGATGGCGACCTCGACCTCCTTCTCGCCCGCGCATTCCACCGCGAGGTCGACGAGTTTGTTGATCGCCCGCCGCTGGCCCGGCACCCGGGTCAGCGGCGCGACCTCGCCGTTCTTCAACGTCAGCAGGGGTTTGATCGAGAAGGCGGAACCGAGGAACGCCTGAGCCGCGCCGATCCGGCCGCCGCGCCGGAGGAACTCCAGGGTGTCGACGTAGAGGATCTCGCGGCTGCCGCGGAACCGGCGTTCGGCCGCGTCGATGACGCGTGAGGCCTGCCCGCCCGCCGCGGCGACCTTGGCCGCCGACAGCGCCGCGAAACCAAGGCTCATCCCGGTGGTCCCGCTGTCGAGGACGTGGACCGGGATGTTCACCTGTTGGGCGGCTTCGCGGGCGGCGTTCACCGTCTCCGACATCCGTCCCGAGATGTGGACGCTGACGATCGCCGAGGCGCCCTTGCTCGCGGCCTCCTGGAACGTCCAGAAGAACGCGGCGACCTCCGGAGGCGCGGTCTTCACCGGTGTCCCGGCGCGCAGTTCGCCGATGACCTCGTCGCGGTCGTAGCGGTTCTCTTCGTCGAACTGGTCTCCGACCTGCAATTGCACCTGGACGACGCCGATTCCCCAGCGTTCGGCGACCGTCGGGGGAAGGCAGGCGGTCGAGTCCGTGATCACGGCGACAGGGCCGGGCATGGAACGCATGGTGCGGCAGGTTAACCGTTCGGCTCTACCGGGAGTACCCCCGAGTACGGCCGTTCGGGTTAGTCTGGCGGTTACACTCACTTCCGGGTGAAAAACCTGGACGATGGTCCCACTAAAACGTGCATCCAGGTGAATGAGGTCACCTCGCCGGGCCACGGCGTCGAAATGGCCCTAATCTACCGGCCAGTAGAGCTGTTGCCCCGTGGCCGACGCCGGCCACTAACGGGAGGTCGAAGTAGACCCATGACGAATATCGTTGTCCTGGTCAAGCAGGTACCGGACACCTACTCGGAGCGGAAGCTCTCCGGTGCCGACAACACTCTTGACCGCGAATCCGCCGACGCCGTGCTCGACGAGATCAACGAGAAGGCCGTCGAAGAAGCCCTGAAGATCAAGGAAGCCGGCGAGGGCGAGGTCACCGTCGTCTCGGTGGGTCCCGACCGCGCGACCGACGCGATCCGCAAGGCGCTGTCCATGGGCGCCGACAAGGCCATCCACGTCTCCGACGCCGCGCTCCACGGCTCCGACGCGATCGCCACCGCCAAGGTGCTGGCCGCCGCGATCGGCAAGGTCGAAGGCTACGACCTGGTCATCACCGGTAACGAGGCCTCCGACGGCCGCGGTGGCGCCGTGCCGGCGATCATCGCCGAGCTGCTCGGCCTGCCGCAGCTGACCCACGTGAACGAGCTGACCGTGGACGGCACCGCCATCAAGGCCGACCGCTACACCGAGGACGGTGTCACGCACCTCGAGGCGAACCTGCCCGCGCTGGTGAGTGTCGGCGAGAAGATCAACGAGCCGCGTTACCCCTCCTTCAAGGGGATCATGGCCGCGAAGAAGAAGCCGGTCGAGACGCTGACCATCGCGGACCTGGGCCTGGACGCGGGCGAGGTCGGCCTCGGCAATGCCTGGTCGTCGGTGCTCGAAGCTTCCCCGAAGCCGCCGCGCACCGCCGGTGAGCGCGTCGAGGACGAGGGTGACGGCGGCGCCAAGGTCGCCGCCTACCTGGTCGCGCAGAAGCTCGTCTGAGACAGGTCCGAGGAGGAATAGGGAAATGGCTGAAGTACTCGTCCTCGTCGACCACGTCGACGGTGAAGTCAAGAAGGTCACGCTCGAGCTGCTGACCGCCGCCCGCGAGCTCGGCGAGCCGTCCGCGGTCGTCGTCGGCCCGACCGGCACCGCCGCCAAGGCGAAGGAAGCCCTCGCCGCGCACGGCGCCGCCAAGGTGTACGTCGCCGAGGGCGACAACGCCACCGGCTTCCTGGTCACCCCCAAGGTGGACGTCCTCGCCGCGCTGGCGGAGCGGACCTCCCCGGCCGCCGTGCTCGTCGCGGCCAGCGCCGAAGGCAAGGAGGTGTCCGCTCGTGTCGCGGTCCGCCTCGGCTCCGGTCTGCTGTACGACGCCGTCGGCGTGAACAGCGACGGCTCGGTCGACCAGTCCATCTTCGGTGGCGCGTTCTCCGTGAAGTCCAAGGCCACGAAGGGTGTCCCGGTCATCTCGATCCGCCCGGGCGCGGTCGAGGCGACCCAGGCCGACGGTGCGGCCGCCGAGGAGACCGTCGAGGTCCCCGCCGGTGACCCGGCCAAGTCCGCCAAGATCACCGGTGTCGAGCCGATCGTCGGCGGCGACCGTCCGGAGCTGACCGAGGCCTCGGTCGTCGTCTCCGGTGGCCGCGGTGTCGGCTCGGCCGACAAGTTCGACGTCGTCGAGGCGCTCGCCGACTCGCTCGGTGCCGCCGTCGGCGCTTCCCGCGCCGCCGTCGACTCGGGCTACTACCCGGCGCAGTTCCAGGTCGGCCAGACCGGTAAGACGGTCTCGCCGCAGCTGTACATCGCGCTCGGTATCTCCGGTGCGATCCAGCACCGCGCCGGCATGCAGACCTCGAAGACCATCATCGCGGTCAACAAGGACGCCGAAGCGCCGATCTTCGAGATCGCCGACTTCGGTGTGGTGGGCGACCTGTTCAACGTCGCGCCGCAGCTGACCGACGAGGTCAAGAAGCGCAAGGGCTGAGTTTCGCCCAGATGGGGCCGTCCGGGATTCGTCCCGGGCGGCCCTTTTTCTGTTACCGGGAAGTGATGTTCCACCCTGAGAGAAGCCTGAGAACCCGCATTTAACTGAACGTGCACTATTCGGCCATCGGGCGCATTGTCGTTGGTACCCCCCGAGGGGTAGACCTTGCTTATGACGACGTCACAGCTCCTCGTCAGTACTGACCAGGCAGGTGTCGAACTCCCGGCCGACGCGCCGCGTTACTCCCTTCTCGTAGCCAACGGAAACGAAGAAGTCGTTGCCGCGCAACGCCTTCGTTACCAGGTGTTCGCCGAGGAAATGGGGGCGAAGCTCAATTCGCTCGAACCCGGCCTCGACGTCGACTACTTCGACGAGTTCTGCGATCACCTCGTGGTGCGGGACGACAACACCGGCGAGATCGTGGGCACGTACCGGATGCTGCCGCCCGATCGGGCGGTGAGAGCGGGAAAGCTTTACTCCGACAGCGAATTCGATCTCACGGCGCTGGATTCGCTGCGTCCCTCACTGGTCGAGACGGGCCGTTCTTGCGTGCATCCCGACCACCGCAGCGGTGCCGTGGTGAGCCTCGTCTGGGCGGGGATCGGGCGCTACATGCTGCTGGCGGGCCACCGGTACCTCGCGGGCTGCGCGTCCGTGCCGTTGACCGACGGCGGCGGTTACGCGGCCGGCGTCTGGGATGTCCTGCGCACCAAGCATTACGCGGACGAGTCGCTCCGGGTCACGCCGCTGAACCCGTGGCGGACCGAGGGCGTCGAGCGGACCGGGCGGGCGATCCTGCCGCCGTTGATCAAGGGGTACACGCGCCTGGGCGCGAAGACCTACGGCCCGCCCGCTCTCGACGAGGACTTCGGCGTCGCGGACTTCTTCGTCGTCCTGGATCTGCACAACGTCGACGAGCGGTACCTCAAGTTCTTCCTGGGAGTACAGGGATGACTCACGCCTGGATGCCGAAATCGCCGTGTGGCGACGGATGCCTGAGCGAGGGGGCGCCCACGGTGGCGTTTCCGCGGCGCGTCCTGCGGTTCGCCGCGGCGATCGGCGTCATCTTCGGCGCGTTCCTGACCGCGCCGCTGGTGCTCGTGCTGCGCGGCATGCCCCGGGAACGGTTGGTGCGCCTGCTGTTCGTCGGCATCCTGCGCTCGTTCGGGGTGCGGCTCGTGGTACTCGGCGCCGAACGTTTCCGGGCCGTACCCGGCCGCGGCGCGCTGGTGGTGAACAACCACATCTCGTGGCTGGACATCATCGCGGTCAACGCCATCCAGCCGATGCGAGCGCTGGCGAAGAAGGAGGTCGGCGCCTGGCCGGTGCTGGGGCTCCTGGTGCGCCGCGGCGGCAGCATCTTCCTGGACCGCGAGAACCTCCGCAGCCTGCCCGCGACCATGGACGAACTCGCCGACGCGATGCGCGGCGGATCACTCGTCAGCGTGACGCCGGAGGGAACCACCTGGTGCGGCCAGGGTTCGGGCCGCTTCCGCCCGGCGACGTTCCAGGCCGCGATCGACGGCGGTGTCCCGGTGCGACCGCTGGCCCTGCGCTTCCGGCTCGCCGACGGGCGGGAGACCACGCAGCCGGCGTTCATCGGTCCGGAGTCGCTCATCGCCTCGCTGCGGCGGGTCGCGGCCCTGCGCGGTCTGGTGCTGGAAGTCCACGTATGCCCGGAAATCGCGCCGGGTAAGGCATCGGATCGGCGGGAACTGGCGTCACTGGCGGAATCCGCGGTGCAGGCGGCCCTGGGACGGGTGCAGATCCCGGCGCAGACGCGACGGCGGCGCCCTGCTGCCTCCGCTCCCGCTTCTCCCGCTCCCGCCTCCGCTGCTCCCGCTCCTGTCGCGAAAGTGCCCTCTCGGTAACCACGCGCGCGCTATGAACGGCCCGTTACTTGCAAAATTTGCAAGTAACGGGCCGTTCATAGCACGCCAGGGTTGACGCGGGTGCCTGCGAAGCCGCGGCCTCGCGTGACCGTGACGGCAGCGAGCCAGCACGGTCCGCCGCGCGCACATGTTGCGAAAGG
>NZ_JACBXD010000004.1 GCF_013870525.1 Amycolatopsis pittospori | reverse complement strand
GTTCCAGCGGCACCTCGGTGAATGCGCGTCGTGCGCGCAAGAGGTGCTCGAACTGCAGATGACGGCAACCCGGCTCGGCGCCGCGCTGTCCGAGGACCCGCCCGCCGATCTCAAACGCCGGGTGCTCGCCCAGGCGATGGCGACCCGGCAGCAGCCGCCGAAGGCCCGCTTCGAACCGGGCGAGCGCGTCAAGGACCGCAGGCGCGCCCCGCGCTGGGCGATCGCCGCGGCCGCCGCGGCGATCGTGGGGCTCGCCGGTACGGCCGTGTTCGGCGGTATCGCCTTGGACAGCCGGTCTCAGCTCACCGCCGCCAAAGAACAGTCGGCGCTGTACGCGGCGCGGTACGCCCCGGTCGCCGAGGTGCTCGCGGCGGCCGATCTCCGGACCGGGCACGCCGACGCGTCCGTCGGGGGCGGCGGGACCGTGATGATGTCGCGTTCGAAGGACAAGCTGGTCTTCATGGCGGCGGAGCTGGCGAAGACCGAGCCGGGCCGGACGTACCAGGCGTGGCTGATGTACCCGGGTGCCGCGCCCAAGCCCGCCGGGCTCATCCCCGGTGGTCAGGACGGTGCGCTGCTGGTCGCGCAGGGTCTCACCGGCGCCGAGAAATTCGCGCTGAGCCTGGAACAGGACGGTGGTTCGCCGACCGGGACGCCGTCCAAAGACGTCGTCATGGTCATGTCGATGCCTGCCTGATCCTCGCTCTTAGCAGGCCGCCGTTCGGCGCTGCGACGGGGTCTCGCTCTTGCGCCCGCGAACATGTTGTGGCAAAACACCTTTGCGACACACGGCGTGGCTACTGGATTCGAGCCTGCCTGGTGCATACCGTCCTGCTTCAACGTCGGCAGTTGACATAACTCTCAATCTGAACTTCAGCTCGAGGGTTCGGCACAGGCTCAGCGACCGACGGGCAGCACGAGCACACACGATCAGGAAGGCGGCTCCGATGACGCCCCCGCACAACTACCTTGCGGTGATCAAGGTCGTCGGTATCGGCGGCGGCGGAGTGAACGCCGTGAACCGCATGATCGAGGTCGGCCTCAAGGGTGTCGAGTTCATCGCGGTGAACACCGACGCACAGGCACTGCTCATGTCCGACGCCGACGTCAAACTCGACATCGGCCGGGAACTGACCCGCGGCCTCGGTGCCGGCGCCGCCCCCGAGGTGGGGCAGAAGGCCGCCGAGGACCACCGCGAAGAGATCGAAGAGGTCATCAAGGGCGCCGACATGGTGTTCGTGACCGCGGGTGAGGGCGGTGGCACCGGCACCGGTGGCGCCCCGGTCGTCGCCCAGATCGCCCGCAAGCTCGGCGCGCTGACCATCGGCGTCGTGACCCGGCCGTTCACCTTCGAAGGCAAACGCCGCAGCAAGCAGGCCGAAGACGGCATCCAGCAGCTGCGCAACGAATGCGACACCCTGATCGTCATCCCGAACGACCGGCTGCTGCAGCTGGGCGACATCGGCGTTTCGCTGATGGACGCCTTCCGCTCGGCGGACGAGGTCCTCCTTTCGGGTGTCCAGGGCATCACCGACCTGATCACCACCCCGGGTCTGATCAACCTGGACTTCGCCGACGTCAAGAGCGTCATGTCCGGTGCGGGTTCCGCGCTGATGGGCATCGGCTCGGCACGCGGCGAAGGCCGGGCGATCCAGGCGGCGGAGAAGGCGATCAACTCGCCGCTGCTGGAAGCGTCGATGGACGGGGCGCACGGCGCGCTGCTGTCGATCGCGGGCGGGTCGGACCTCGGCCTGTTCGAGATCAACGAGGCGGCGTCGCTGGTGCAGGAATCCGCGCATCCGGACGCCAACATCATCT
The DNA here is from genome assembly GCF_013870525.1 of Amycolatopsis pittospori. Lineage (GTDB taxonomy): Bacteria > Actinomycetota > Actinomycetes > Mycobacteriales > Pseudonocardiaceae > Amycolatopsis > Amycolatopsis pittospori. The sequence continues at coordinate 175,863 of NZ_JACBXD010000004.1, read as the reverse complement.
TCGGGACGATCATCGACGACTCGCTCGGCGACGAGGTCCGGGTCACCGTGATCGCGGCCGGTTTCGACGCCGGCACGCCGACCCACAAGAAGCTCGACCCGTCGACGTTCGGCTCCCGGTCGAACTCGACCGCGTCCGCCCAGGCCGGCCAGGTCAACGGCGGCGGGGCGACGCCGGTGCAGAGTCCGCCCTCCGGGGCGACTCCGGTACCGCCGTCGAGTGGTTCGAACGGCTATCCGGTCGCGCCGCCGCGCACGCACTCGCCGATGCCGTCCTCCCGTGAGGGCAACGGCTCGCTGTCCGGCGGGCTCCCGCAGCCCGGCGGCGGCTCGCGCGGCTACTCGCCGATCGGGTCGAACTCGACCCACGGCAGCCTGCCCGGCCGGGCGACCCCGGTGCACGACGACCCTTCGGACGACGAGGTCGACGTGCCCCCGTTCATGCGGCGGTAACCAGCGCCGGTCACTGCTTTTCGTGAAGGCCCCCTTCACTACCCTCAAGGTAGTGAAGGGGGCCTTCACTCAGGTCTAGGAGGAATTGCGTGCGGGTACGGCGGGTCGTCACGACAAGGGCCGGCGGGGCTTCCCGCCCGCCTTACGACACCTTCAACCTCGGTGATCACGTCGGCGACGACGCGGGCGACGTCTTCGCCAACCGCAAACGTCTCGCCTCCGAACTCGGCCTCGCCGAGGACAAGCTGGCGTGGATGGAGCAGGTCCACGGCCGGACCGCGACCATCGTCGACGGCTCCGAGACCTCCGCCGCCGAAGCGACCGACGCGCTTGTGACGGCCGAGCCCGGCGTCGCGCTCGTAGTGCTCGTGGCCGACTGCGTTCCCGTCATGCTCGCCGACGTCGAAGCCGGCGTCGTCGCCGCCGTGCACGCGGGCCGCGTCGGCGCCCGGGTCGGCGTCGTCCCCGCCGCGGTCGAAGCGATGCGTTCACTCGGCGCCGACCCGAGCCGGACCGAAGCACTGCTCGGCCCCGCGATCTGCGGCGACTGCTACGAAGTCCCCGCGGAAATGGCCGCCGACGTCGAGAAGCACGTCCCGGGCAGCGCCTGCAAATCACGCAAGGGCACGCCGGGCCTCGACCTGCGCGCCGGACTCTGGCGGCAACTGGCCGACCTCGGCGTCGGCAAGATCGGCGTCGACCCGCGCTGCACCAACGAGGACAAGACGCTGTTCAGCTTCCGCCGCGACGGCACCACCGGCCGGATCGCGGGCATCACGTGGCTGGACGCGTCGTGAGTTCCGAGGCACGAAAGGCGGAATTGGCCGCCTCGCTCGCCGAAGTGGAAGAGCGGATCGCCGCCGCGTGCAAGGCCGCCGGCCGGGAACGCGACGAGGTCCGCTTGCTCGCGGTCACGAAGACCTTCCCCGCACTCGACGCCGCGCTGCTCGCCGACCTCGGCGCGCTCGACCTCGCCGAGAACCGCGATCAGGAGGCGGGTGCGAAGGCCGAAGAGGTCGCCGCGCTGCGCCCGGACGCCGGAATCCGCTGGCATATGGTCGGCAGCCTTCAACGGAACAAGGCCAAGTCGGTCGTGCGCTGGGCCGACGAGATCCAGTCCGTCGACTCCGAGCGTCTCGCCGACGCGCTGGCGAAGGCGACCAGGTCGGCGCTCGATTCCGGGCAACGTGAGCACCCGTTGGACGTCCTCATTCAAGTAAGTCTCGATGGCGATCCGAAGCGTGGGGGCACTCGGGTGAACGACCTAGGCCGACTGGCGGAGCGAATAGCCCATGTGGGTGATATTCGCCTCCGGGGGCTTATGGCGGTGGCTCCGCTGGGTACAGACCCCGCAGAGGCGTTCGAGAAGCTTGCTCGCGCGTCGGAGCGTCTTCGGGAAGATCACCCAAATGCCCGTGAAGTCTCCGCCGGAATGAGCAATGATCTCGAGCAGGCGATCGCTCACGGCTCCACCTGTGTGCGTGTCGGAACCGCGTTGCTCGGTGGACGCGGTTTAGCCTCGCCTTAGGGAATACCGTCTCGTCGCTACGGGGAGTGGCGACGAGGGCGGGGGAGCACGGTGCGGGAGCGGCTAAGGCTAGGGAGAGGCATGAGCGCGCTGCAGAAGCTGAAGGCCTACTTCGGGATGGTGCCCGCAGACGAAGACGGCTATGACGTCGAAGACGACTACCGGCGAGGCTACGCCGAGGACGAATACGAGTATGACGATGAGCCGCCGACCCGGTCGCGGGGTGGACGTTACCGGGATGTCGATGACACGTACGACGAGCCCGCGCCGCGGCCTCGGTCACGCTCCGTGGCCAGCACGGAGCCGGCGGTCCACGGTGCCTTGGCGATCGATCGCCAGCCCGAGCCCGTCGCCAGGCTGCGGCCGGTCACCGAACCGGTCCGCGCGGCCGTGAGGGACCCACTGAGCCGGATCACGACGCTGCACCCGACGAGCTACGCCGAGGCGCGCGCGATCGGTGAGCACTATCGCGAAGGCATCCCGGTGATCATGAACCTCACCGAGATGGAGAACGCGGACGCGAAGCGGCTCGTCGACTTCGCGGCGGGACTCGCTTTCGCGTTGCGAGGGTCGATGGACAAGGTCACCAACAAGGTGTTCCTTCTCTCACCGCCCGATGTGGACGTCACCGCGGAGGACCGTCGGCGGATTGCCGAAGGCGGATTATTCCTGCGCGGCTGATCACCCCGTGACCGCTGGGCGCAGCCGGATGTGATTTTGTCGACTCATCTCCATCCGGGGCCCGTCAACTGCGTCTTTTGACGCGAGGCATGGCAGAGTGGTTACGTGAATGCTGTGTTGCTGGTCGTCTGGTACGTGCTGTTCGCTTTCTGGCTCCTGCTGACGGCACGGATCGTCGTCGAGCTCGTGCGTGCTTTCGCTCGCGAGTGGCGTCCTGCCGGAGGGGTTGCGGTAACGCTCGAGACCATCTACACAGTGACCGACCCACCGGTTCGTCTGTTCAGACGAATCATCCCGACCGTACGAATCGGCGGCGTCGGACTGGACTTATCGATTATGGTGCTGCTGTTGGTTGTGTTCTTTGCGATGCAGCTGGCAACGCCAGGGTGATTTTCGGGGAAGCCCGGGTGGACCTGCAGGCCATGGAGTGCGTGAGGTGATCTGATGTCGTTGACCCCCGCTGACGTGCATAACGTCGCGTTCAGCAAGCCGCCCATAGGCAAAAGGGGCTACAACGAGGACGAGGTGGACGCGTTCCTCGACCTGGTGGAGACCGAGCTTGCCCGGTTGATCGAGGACAACAACGAGCTGCGGCAGCAGGTCGAACAGCTCGACAACGAGCTTGAGACCACCCGTGGAGAGCTCGAGAACGCCAAGGCGGGAGCAGTCGGCCCGCCGCCACAGGTGCGCGACGAGCCGTCGCGTCGCCTGGCGCCGGTGCCGCCGCCGCAGTCGGCGATGGAGCAGACCCAGGCCCATTCGATGGTGCCGGACAACGGGGAGCCCAACGTCCAGGCCGCGAAGGTGCTCGGACTGGCGCAGGAAATGGCCGACCGGCTCACCGCCGAGGCCAAGACCGAGTCGGACGGCATGCTCGCCGAAGCCCGGACCAAGTCCGAGCAGCTGCTTTCGGACGCGCGGTCCAAGTCGGACTCGATGGTGAACGAGGCACGTACGCGTGCCGAGACCATGCTGAACGACGCGCGTACCCGTGCCGAGACCTTGGAGCGCCAGGCGCGCGACAAGGCGACGACCATGGAGCGCGAGGCTCAGCGCAAGTACACCGAGACCATGAACAACATGAACGCGGAGAAGGGCTCGCTGGGCAAGAAGATCGAAGAGCTGCGCACGATCGAGCGGGAGTACCGCACGAGGCTGCGTGGGTTCCTCGAGTCCCAGCTGCGTGAGCTCGACGACCGCGGGTCGGCCGCCCCTGCTTCGGCGTCTTCGTCGAACTCGGGTCAGTCGGCGTCGTCCTCGGGCGGTGGCGGACAGGGTTACTCGTTCGGCCCTCGCGCCGAAGCGGGCTGATTTTCTTCACTGGTTTCTACCCAGTGGAACGGCCTCGGCACTCTCCGGAGGGTCGGGGCCGTTTCGCTTGCCCGTCGTGTTGTAATTCACCGTGCTCTACATCGTCCTAGTACTGGTACTGGCGGCTCTGGGGCTGCTCGTCGCGGCGCTCATCACCGCCAACTCGCTGTGGGCCTGGATCTCCATCGGCCTCTCCGTCCTCGCCGGGCTGCTGCTCGTCTTCGACTGGCTGCGCCGTCGGAAGAAGCGCTCCGCCGAGGCGGCCGGCGCCGATGAGCCTTCCGACGTCGATTCCGACTCCGAAGACACCGCGGACTCCTCGGACGTTGAGTCTTCTGAGACTGCGGTCGAAGAAGACGACGAGAAGAAGCCCGAGGACGCCGAGCAGACCGTTCTGATGCCCGCCACCGGTGAGCTGGGCGAGGCGGACGAAGCCGAGGAAACCCCGCGCAACGGTGATCCGGGTGAGGAGAAGAGCGATCCCGCGGACGTGGCGATCGTCTCCGAACTCGAAACCGAGATCGTCGTCGTCGACGAGTACCCGCGCTATCACGTGACCACTTGCACTTGGCTCGAAACCCGGGACACCATTCCGCTCGGCATCGGCGAGGCGCGTCAGCTCGGGTTCACCCCGTGCGCGCTGTGCAAGCCCGACGCCGAGATCGCCGGGCAGCACCGCGACAAGTCCACTGCGGACGACTAGGGCGTGTTTCACAAGTCGGGTTCGCGGTCTTCGCGCCCAGGCGGCCCCTGACGGCACGGGCGGATACGCCCGAGTACGACCCCCGGTACGAGGGCGATCCGCCCGCACCGCCAGGAACCACCTGGATCACGAAGCCCATCGAACAGACTTATGAAACACGCCCTAGGCGTCCTTGAGCGTCTGAGCCGCTTCGCCGACGGTGACCACGTCGGCGGCGATCGTGTCGAGCACCAGACGTTGTTCCTCGTCGGCGTCCGCCGGCACCGGGATTTCCGCCGGATCTTCGGTTCCGAGCGCGCGGGCCGCCTCCTCGACCGCTGCCGCCACTCCGGCCGATCCGGGGCGCAGCAACAGCGACGAAGCGGTGACGGACAGGCCGCGCAAGGCCTCGGCCGCGTTCTCCAGTGCGTCACGCTGTCCCGGCGCGGGTTCCTTCGTGCCCGGCTCCGCGGCGAGCAGCCCGTGGTGCGCGATCGCGGCGGCGCGGAATTCGCGGCCGAGCGTCCGCGGGTCGACGTCGTCGCCGCGCAGTTTCCGCCCGACCGAGCCGAGCAGCGCGCGCGTGGCGTCGACGGCGGTCCCGAATCGCTCCGCCGGACCGGGTTTCGGCACGCCAGGGATCGCGGCGAAGCCGAACAGCAGCGCGATGGCGCCCGCCAAGATCATCAGAAGCAGATACTCGACGAGCACATAACGCGGGTCCAGGTGTTTGGTCGTCGCGTTCATGCCGACGGACATCAGCACCATGCAGCCGTTGAAGATGGTCGGACGCGTTTGCATGACGGAGAATCCGCCGAGTAGCGCGACGAGGCCGACAGGTAGCAGAAACCCTTGCGGCAGCAGCCAGAGGACGAGCGCGAGTACGACCGCGCCGCCGAGGGAGCCGCCGATGCGCTGCCACGCCTTGCTGAGGCTGTCGCGCCATTCCGGTTGCATGATGGCGAAAGTGCCGAGCAGGAACGACACCGTGAGCGGGTCGCCGGGCCGGAAACTCGCCACCACCAACGCCAGCGCCACCCCGAGACCGCAGCGGAGCGCGTGCCGGAACTGCGGCGACTGCCACGAAAGCGCGCCACCGAGCTCGATCCGGCGCAGTTCCCGGCGGAGTCCTTTCGGGACGTCCACACGGGACTCGTCGCGATCGGTCGCCGCCGCCCGGACGGTTTCGAGAGAGTCCCAGAGTGCGGTGACAAGCCTCTCCGTGGCGCCCGGCAAGCCAGCGAGTTCCTTGCGGTGCACCGGTTCGACGTCCTCGGGTGCCTGCGGTGCGCGGACGGCTTCCGCGAGCCTCACCGCCTCTTCCTGGGCCGCTTCGAGAGTTTCGCCGATTTCGTTGTTGTTCAGTCTTTTCCGGCGGATTTCGAGCAACCCGGTGGCCGCGCGGTACCGGAACGCCCCGCCGAGAACCCTGGCCGTCCAACGATGAGGCCGGTCCGCCAGCCAAAGCCTCGCCGCGCGCTCCTGCTTTTCCGAGGTGCCGGTGGCGAGCGCGTCCGCCAACGCTTCACGGGTCGGCTTGGCTGGATCCTTGACGCCCATCAGCACCCGCAGCAGCAGAACGACGCCCACCGCGAGCGCCGGCGCCCCCAGGATCTGCCCCGCGGACGCCGTCCCGGTCAACTGGAAGCCGTACCCGAACAGCGACGCCATCCCGAGCCCCAGGCCGACCGTGACGAACCGCGCCCCGAGCACCGGCAACAACCCGGCGACGACCACGATCACGACGAGCAGCCCGATCGCCGCCCACTGCGAGACCTCGCCCACCAGCCGCGGTACCCCGACCGCGAGGATCAGCGCGGGCGCGAACCACGCCAGCATCCGCAGATCCGCCCAGAGCGGCCCGCCGACCGCCGCGATGAGACAGAAGAGCGCCGTCAGCGCCGCGAGGACGGCCGCGTTCCCCAACCCCAGCAGGAACCCCAGCCCGCTGACGCCGCCGAGGACCACCAACACGACGATGAGGAGGCCGGGCCCTTTCATCGGACCTCGAAGTCAGGCATACCCGCCAACCTAGAGGTGATGGCGGGGACGGCAACTCGAGGCCTCTTGTCCCGAGTCCCGGCGGATCGCATTCAGAGGACTAAATGCGGCCCGCTGGTCGCGTTTAGGGTCCCTTTATTGAGGTGCTAGGCAAAGGTGGAGTGGTCGGCGCCGACCATTGTGTCCGGGTCGTGGATAGGTCTCGTTCGTCCGGATTATGGGCGGACGCAGGGGCGCGACTCGTGTACTTGGACCCGGATCTCGTGTGCTTGGAGGCGTGATTCGCGTGCCTGGCTGCCAAACTCGGGTGTGCGGCGCCGAGCACGCGAGATCCGGCTCCAAGCCGCCGCCCCGCCGAGACGCGACATGTTTGCCTTGCCCCTCAATAACCCTGTCGGGTGATTGGTGCTCGTTCGCATTTCGTGCTGATATTGGTAGCACAGGTGTTCGACTGTCGGGTATCGTTGATGTCGTGGCCAGCGAAAACAGTCCCCAGGCAGCGTGTACCGAGTGGTGGCGTGTCGATACTGCGACGCTGCATGCCCGCAAACAGGAAATCGAAGTCCTGAAACGCCGGTTGGACGCGGAGCAGTACGCGATCTTCGCGGAACTCAATACGCGCGGGATTCGTGGTTGTTATGGGCATTCGACGTTGATGGGGTTGATCCTGCAGGACTTCCATGTGTCGGAGAAGGAAGCCTCAGCCCGCGCCGATCGGGCGTTGGCTTTGCATCCTGGGGTGTCTGTCGGCGGTGACGTCGTGCCGCCGTTGGCGCCTTTGACTGCTGCGGCTGCTGCGGAGGGTGCGATCGGTGGCGGTCAGATCGATGCGATCATCGGTGCTCTGGCTCAGGTTCCGTCGTTCGTGCCTGAGGAGGATGTGCGGGCGGGTGAGAAGATCCTGGTCGACTTGGCTCGTCGTGCTGGGCCGAAGGAGATCGTCAAGGCTGGGCGTCGGATGCTGGACACCATGGATCCCGACGGTAAAGAGCCTCGTAACGAGGATCCGAAGGATGCTCGGCCGGAGTTGCGGTTCGTCAAGCATCGGGATGGCACCCTGGGTCTGAAAGGGACTCTCGATCTGGAGACGTATGCGCGGTTGAAGTCCGACCTCGACCCTTTGGTCAAACCGCACAAGGCCGTCGACGGTGTTCGAGACTCCCGCAGCCAAGGTGAACGCTATGGGGACGCGTTCTCCGACTACGTCCGGATGAAGACCGCCAGCCCCGACATCCCCAGCCAGGCCGGGGAGTCGACCCAGATCCTGGTCACCATGGCCTACGAGGATCTGATGAACGAGGTCGGTGACGGCCTCCTGGATTTGGTCGGGCCGATCTCCGCGACTGATGTGCGGATCCTCGCCTGCGACGCCCGCATCCGGCCGATCGTGCTCTCCGGCGCCGGACAACCCCTCGACGTAGGCCGCTCCAGCCGCTCCACCACCACACCGCAGAAACACGCGTTGAAGATCCGGGACGGTGGCTGTGCGTTCCCGGGCTGCGACATGCCGGTGCAGCGTTGTACGGCTCACCATATTGTTTTCTGGCGCCATCGTGGCGAGACGAAGATCGACAACCTGGTGCTGCTGTGCACGAAGCATCACCGGTTGATCCACAAAAGCGAGTGGAAAGTGCGGATCGCCCAGGATGGGTTGCCGGAGTTCATCGCACCGGCCTATCTGGACCCGACCGGGACACCGAGGCGCAACACCATGCACCTACAGGTATAGGCCGATTGTCCAAGGCGTGCTTTCGTTGTCGTGCCCGCACTGACCCCGACCGGGCCGGCCGGGCTGGGCCGGCTTCTGCTGAGCACGCTCCGGCAACGCCCAAAGACGAACTTGCCCCCGGCATATCGAGACGCAACACCATGCGTACGGGTCTAGGCCGATGACTGTATAACGCCCTACACGCTGGCGTATTCGACACATCCTTCCCTTGAAGTATTCCAGGGAAGTCGATCGGCCGCGGCAGGGTCGAGAAAAGCAAGGACGGACTCGTCGAGCCGCTGGAATATCAACTCGCCTGTGTAGTGCTCCTCCAGTTCGCCTGCGAGCAGGACCAGCGGCCGTCCGCCGATTCGTAAGTGCGCCTCGGCCAAGACGTCTTCGTCCGAGAACACGGCCACCCGCTCGACCAGGCCGGTCGGCAATTCGGGAAGCGACCTCCAGCGGTAGATCCCGTCCCAATGCTCTGCGTCACGGAACTCGCTCGCAGGACGGCAGTACAGGCCGAACAGGTCGTTGTTCTGGTAGGTGCCGACACTCAGAGAAGTGTCGGTGCCCACGCGAGCCTGCAACTCGAGCAGCTGAAGACAAGGGACGTCCGGATCTGTGAACTGAGGGCCGTTTCCCGCCACGTTCTCCCTCAGCGCCATCTCGACACCCGCCCATGCCTCGATGCGTTCGCCGACCAGTGCGGTGAACCTCGATGATGGCTCGGCTACCCAGTCCGTCATGGCGGCAGTATGGACGTGGCCCGAACCGGCCCCCCATCGTGACACCGGAAACCGTCGGTCCTTCAAGTCACACTGCCACCGTGACCATCACGCAGATGCAAGCCACCTGGGTCGAGTCCCTCGGCGGCCCGCTCATCGTCGTGCCCGTCTCGGCCTTGGCGCGGTGGAGGGGGAGCGCCGAAGAGTCCGACGGTCCGGGACGACTACGACCGCGCCTGTGAGGTCAACGCACCGGCCGCCACCCTCCCCGTCGGGTAAGCCCAAGGGCTCGTCCTCGGGGATGATCCGGCCACCACCTGCTACCTGCCCCGGCATCGCGTCTTCCTCCGCTGGCCGGCCGGTGACCGCCGGAGCCGAACTGGGCGTCGAGTATCCCGCCGGCGGGATACCGGAGCAGGCGCACGTCGAGATCGATAAGGGGGCGATTCAGGGTGCGCGCGATCCACACGGACGGCGAGTCCACCTGGGTCGGCGTGGTCCAGCTCCTGCCCGAGGACTGAAGCCGGCGGCGATCCCGGCCACCCCGACAAACCCCGTTGCCCCCGCGCGCTACCCTTGAAGCAACTGGCACCGATCCGGCCATCACCGGGGAGCCTCCGGAAGAACAGGGCTCGCGCCCTCAGTAGAACCGGACGGGTACGGCCCGTCACAGCCGTCGAATGAGCGGCCCAGCCGGAACACCACCGGCGGGGCAAGCGGGGTGGTACCGCGGAACGCGCCGGAAACGGCCGTCTCGTCCCCGTGTGGGTGAAAACCCGTACGAGAGAGACGAACCGCGAGGAGCACCGAAGATGTATCCCAAGGCACAGATGGACGGCGAGACCGGCGTCCCGTCCCAGCCTTCGTTCCCTGAGTCGGAAAAGCGCGTCCTCGCGTACTGGGAATCCGATCGGACCTTCCAGGCCTCGATCGACAACCGCGATCCCGGTGTCAACGGCTCGAACGAGTACGTCTTCTACGACGGCCCGCCGTTCGCGAACGGTCTTCCGCACTACGGTCACTTGCTCACCGGGTACGTGAAGGACCTGGTGCCGCGTTACCAGACCATGAAGGGCAAGCGCGTCGAGCGCCGCTTCGGCTGGGACACCCACGGCCTGCCCGCCGAACTCGAGGCGATGCGCCAGCTCGGGATCACCGAGAAGTCCGAGATCGACGCGATGGGCATCGACGTCTTCAACGAGGCCTGCCGCGAGTCCGTGCTGCGCTACACCGGCGAGTGGCAGGACTACGTCACCCGCCAGGCGCGCTGGGTCGACTTCGACAACGACTACAAGACGCTCGACCTGTCCTACATGGAGTCGGTCATCTGGGCGTTCAAGCAGTTGTGGGACAAGGGCCTGGTCTATGAGGGCTACCGCGTCCTGCCCTACTGCTGGCGCGACGAGACGCCGCTGTCCAACCACGAGCTGCGGATGGACGACGACGTCTACGCCAGCCGCCAGGACCCGGCCGTCACGGTCGGTTTCCGCTTGGAAGGCAACGACAACGAGCTCGACGGCACCTATCTGCTGATCTGGACGACGACGCCGTGGACGCTCCCGTCCAACCTCGCGACCGCGGTGCACCCCGACGTCCGGTACGTCGTCGTGGAGTCCGAGGCGCAGGAGGGCAAGCGGTTCCTGCTCGCCGAAGCGCGCGTCGCGTCGTACGCCCGCGAGCTCGGCGAGGAGCCGACGATCGTCGGGCACTACACCGGTACCGAGCTGCTCGGAACCCGTTATGCCCCACCGTTCCCGTACTTCGCCGGACACGAGAACGCGCACCGCGTGCTGTCCGCGGATTACGTCACCACCGAGGACGGCACCGGTATCGTCCACATCGCTCCCGCCTACGGTGAAGAGGACAAGGCCGTCACCGACGCCGTCGGGATCGTGCCGGTCACGCCGGTCGACGCGCAGGGCAAGTTCGACGCGACCGTCGGGGACTACGCGGGCCAGCAGGTGTTCGACGCCAACCCGAACATCATCAAGGATCTCAAGAACGGCACCGGTTCCGCCGGTCGTCAGGGCGCGGTATTGCTGCGCCACGAGACCTACGAGCACCCGTACCCGCACTGCTGGCGCTGTCGGAACCCGCTGATCTACCGCGCCGTCTCGTCGTGGTTCGTCGCGGTGACCGAGTTCAAGGACCGGATGATCGAGCTGAACCAGCAGATCACCTGGTACCCGGAGAACGTCAAGGACGGCCAGTTCGGCAAATGGCTGGAGAACGCCCGCGACTGGTCGGTCTCCCGCAACCGCTACTGGGGCACGCCGATCCCGGTGTGGCAGTCGGACGACCCGGCGTACCCGCGCACGGACGTCTACGGCTCGCTCGACGAACTCGAGCGCGATTTCGGTGTGCGGCTGGAGAACATGCACCGGCCGTTCATCGACGAGCTGACCCGGCCCAACCCGGACGACCCGACCGGGAAGTCCACCATGCGCCGGATCGAGGACGTGTTCGACGTCTGGTTCGACTCGGGTTCGATGCCCTACGCGCAGGTGCACTACCCGTTCGAGAACACCGAGTGGTTCGAGCACCACTACCCGGGTGACTTCATCGTCGAGTACATCGGGCAGACCCGCGGCTGGTTCTACCTGCTGCACGTGCTGGCGACCGCGTTGTTCGACCGGCCGGCGTTCCGCACCTGTATCTCGCACGGCATCGTGCTCGGCTCGGACGGTCAGAAGATGTCCAAGTCGCTGCGCAACTACCCGGACGTCAACGAGGTCTTCGACCGCGACGGCTCGGACGCGATGCGCTGGTACCTGATGGCGAGCCCGATCCTGCGCGGCGGGAACCTGGTCGTCACCGACCGGGGCATCCGCGACGCCGTCCGCCAGGCCGTGCTGCCGCTGTGGAACTCGTACTACTTCCTCGCGCTCTACGCGAACGCCGAGGGTGTGGAAGGCAAGTGGCGCACGGATTCGAAGCACGTCCTCGACCGGTACGTGCTGGCGAAGACGCACGAACTGGTGACCGACGTCGAGCACGCGCTCGACACCTACGACGTCGCCGGTGCCTGTTCGACCGTCCGCGACTTCCTGGAGGTGCTGACGAACTGGTACGTGCGCCGTTCGCGCGACCGGTTCTGGGCGGGCGAGCAGGACGCGATCGACACCCTGCACACCGTGCTGGAGGTGACGTCGCGGGTCGTGGCGCCGCTGCTGCCGCTGACCAGTGAGGTCGTCTGGCGTGGACTGACCGGTGGCCGTTCGGTGCACCTGACCGACTGGCCGAACGCGCTCGACCTGCCCGCCGACGCGGCGCTCGTGACGGCGATGGACCGCGTGCGCCAGGTCGCTTCTTCGGCGCTTTCGCTGCGGAAGTCGAACAAGCTGCGGGTGCGGCTGCCGCTGGCCAAGCTGGTCGTCGCCGCGCACGAGGCCGATTCGCTGCGCGAGTTCACCGACATCCTGCGCGACGAGGTCAACGTCAAGTCCGTCGAGCTGACCACGGATGTGGCCGCGCACGGCGGGTTCGAGGTCGCGGTCAACGCCCGTGCCGCCGGACCGCGGCTCGGCAAGGACGTCCAGACGGTGATCAAGGCCGTCAAGGCGGGCGAGTGGACGACGTCGGAGAGCGGCGCCGTCGTGGCCGCCGGGATCGAACTCGTCGAGGGCGAGTACGAGCGGCGCCTGGTCGCCAAGGGTGGCGGCGCGGCCGCGGAACTGCCGGGCGGTGCCGGTCTGGTGCTGCTCGACACCGAGGTCACCGACGAACTGGCGGCCGAGGGGCTGGCCCGCGACCTGGTCCGGGTCGTGCAGCAGGCCCGCCGTGACGGCGGTCTCGACGTCGCCGACCGGATCGCGCTCACCGTCGACGCGCCGGAAGACGTGGTCACGGCCGCGAAGACGCACGAGGAGTTCATCGCTTCGGAGACCCTGGCGACTTCGGTGGCGTACGGCGACGTCGCCGACGGCTCGGCCGGGACGGTCGGTGAAGGCACGAAGGTGACCGTGGCGGTCGCCAAAGCCTGATCCTCTCAAGTGACATGAAAGACCCGTTACTTGCAAAATTTGCAAGTAACGGGTCTTTCATGTCATCCCGGACAGGGGCTGGACCACCGGATCACGAAACGGATTCGGAAACGTCGCTTTCTCGCTCGAAGGCGGCCTTGCGTGGCGGAAATCGGCAGGCTGACCCGAGGCGCGCGAAGGCCGTGCCGCACTGGGGGAGAGCGAGTCCATGAGTCCTGCCCGGAAAAGAGGGATCCTGATCGGCGCCGCGCTGGCCGTCGTCGCCATCGTGGTGGCCGCGGTGGTGCTGCTGGCGAGGGAGGACACCGCGCCCGCGGCCACCGGCCCAGGGGAGTCCGGGGAGACCGCGCAGGAGAGCCCGGCGAAGGTCGCGACCCGGTTCCTGCGGCAGTTCGACGCCGGTGACCTGAACACGGCGCCGGTCGACGATCCGCCGGGAGCCTCGGTCGCGTTGGCCGAAGCGCGCGGGGCGCTGAAACCCGCCTCGGTCAAGACGACGCTCGGCGAGGTCCCGACGACGAACGGCGACGCGACCACCACGTCGGCCACCTTCCACGCCTCCTGGACCCTCGCCGCCAACAGCGTCTGGACCTACGAAGGCAAGCTGGAACTGGTCCGGAACGCCGGGAAATGGGTCGTCCACTGGGCGCCGTCGGTGATCCATCCGAAGCTCGAAGCCGGTCAGAAGCTGTCCGTCGCCCCTGTTTCGGCCAAGCCGGTCGTGGCCGACCGTGACGGCAAGGCGCTCGTCGGCGGGGATGCCGCCGGGGTCGCGCCGATGCTGCAGAGCGCGCTGAGCACGGTCGCGTCCGAGCAAGGCGGCTCCGGGAGTCCGGCCGGCGTCACGGTGTCGCGGCTCGACGCCTCGGGCAAACCGGTCGAGACACTTTTCGGGAAGGCCCAGGACACTGACAAACCGCTGGTCTCGACGTTGAGCGTGGCGAGCCAGAGCGCCGCGCAGAAGGCTGTCGACGGTTTCCAGGGACCGGCGATCATCGTCGCGATGAAGACCTCCGGAGATCTTCTGGCGGTCGCGCAGAACTCCGCGGCCGGGAGCCAGCCGAAGGCCCTCAGCGGCCTGTACGCGCCCGGTTCGGCCTTCAAGATCGCCACGGCGACGGCGGCGCTTCAGCAGGGTGGGGTCTCCGTCGACTCGCAGGTGGCTTGCCCGGGCAGCGAACAGATCGGCACCCGAACCCTCAAGAACGACAACGGGTTCGACCTGGGGACCGTCTCGTTGAAGACGGCGTTCGCCGCCTCGTGCAACACGACGTTCGGGCGGCTCGCGGGGCAACTGCCCAAGGACGGTCTCGCGAAGGCCGCGAACCAGTTCGGCCTCAACGCCGACTTCGAGATCCCTGGGCTGTCCACGGAGACCGGGAAGGTGGAGCCGTCGAGTAGCGGCGACGAACAGGTCGAGGCCGGCATCGGACAGGGGAAGGTGCAGGTCAGCCCGCTCGGAGCGGCGTTGATGGCGGCCACCGTCGCGGCCGGGAAACCGGTGGTGCCGAAGCTCTGGCAGGGGCTGGAAACCAAGGTCAACGCCGGTTACCAGGCTCCGCCCGCCGGTGTGCTGAACCAGGTCCGCGCGATGATGCGCGAGGTTTGCACGACAGGGACCGCGAAGGCGCTGAAGAGCAGCGGGAACGTCTTCGGCAAGACCGGGACGGCGCAGTTCGGTTCCGGCGTCGACGCCAACGGCTGGTTCGTCGGCTATCGCGGCGACGTCGCCTTCGCGGTCATGCTCGAAGGCTCCAACGACTCCAAACCCGCGGTGCAGCTGGCGGCGAAGTTCCTGGCCGGCTGATATTTCGGCGCCCGCCGAACCGTCCGCCTTCTACGGTGAACGCATGGAGACGATCGCCTTGGCCGAGGTCGCGGCCGTGCTCGCCGATCCGAGCCGCGCGTCCATGTGCCTGGCACTGCTCGACGGACGGGCCTGGACGGTGACCGAGCTGGCCGGAGCGGCCGAGATAGCCGCTTCGACGGCCAGCGAGCACGTGACGAAACTGGCCGAAGCCGGCTTCGTCGCGCGAGTCAAGCAGGGGCGGCACAGCTACGTCCGGATCGCCGACCCCCGGGTGGCGGAGCTGATCGAGCATCTGGCGCAGCACGCCGAACACCGTCCGGTGAAGGGGTTGCGCTCGTCGGTCCGGGTGAAGCGGCTCGAGTTCGCCCGGACCTGTTACGACCACCTCGCCGGGACGGTCGGGGTGGCGTTGCGGGACGGCATGCTCTCCGCCGGGCTGATCGACGAATCCGACGGCCTGACGCTGACCGGCCGGGGCCGGGAGGTGCTCGGCGCGCTCGGGGTGGAGATCGCCGACAGCCGCCGTCCGATGCTGCGCGACTGTCTGGATTGGACGGTCCGCCGTGATCATTTGGCGGGCCGGGTACCGGCGGCGTTACTGTCTCACGGAGTGAGTGCCGGCTGGTTGTCCCGTGAGGGCGATCGCGCGGTGAAAGTCCTGCCCGCGGCGGAAGAACCGTTCGCGGAACTCGGTGTCGACCTCGTGTCCCTGCGGAGTCCGTAAAGGACAGTCTGTAACACAGGCTATCCGGACGGTTTTCGACCGGTACACGATCGAGTGACGATCGCCGCCTCACTATTCTGGAGCCCTCACGGCGACCGGACGGGAGGCGACATGGAGCAGCTCCCGCTCATCCTGGGTACCGGTGGTGCGGTACTCCTCGTCGCCGTGATCGCCGTCCGCGTGTCGATCCGGGTCGGTCTTCCCTCGCTGCTGCTCTATCTGGGCATGGGCGTCCTGCTCGGCGAAGCCGGGCTCGGCATCCAGTACGACAACCCCGAACTCACCCAGTCGCTCGGCCTCGCCGCGCTGGTGATGATCCTGTCCGAAGGTGGCCTCACCACCCGATGGGCGGCCGTGAAGCCCTCACTGGGCATCGGAATCGCACTGTCCACAGTGGCCGTCGTGGTGAGCATCGCGGTCACCGGCGCCGCCCTGCACTGGTTGCTGGGCCTCGATTGGCGGATGGCGTTGCTGTGGGGCGCGGTGCTCGCGTCGACCGACGCCGCCGCGGTGTTCTCGGTGCTGAGATCGGCTGGTGTCGGGAAGCGGCTCGTCGGCGCGCTCGAAATCGAGTCGGGGATCAACGACGCCCCGGCCTACATCGCCGTCGTCGTGCTGGCCGAGGGGACGACCGTCGACTGGTCGCTGCCGCTGCTGGTGGTCTACGAGCTCGCCGCCGGACTGGTGATCGGCCTGGCGTTCGGCTGGATCGGCGCGCACGCGCTGCGGCGGGCCGCGCTCCCGGCGACCGGTCTCTATCCGCTGGCCACGGTCGCGGTCTGCGTCGTGGCGTACTCGAGCGGGCAGCTCGCGCACGCCTCCGGCCTGCTCGCCACCTACGTCGCGGGCCTGGTGCTGGGGAACTCGAAGCTGCCGCACCGGTCGGACACCCTCTCCTTCGCCGAAGGGCTCGGCTGGCTCGCGCAGATCGGGCTGTTCGTCCTGCTGGGCCTGTTCGCCTCGCCGAGCCGGATCTTCGAAAGCCTGGTCCAGGGCCTGGTCGCGGGCGCCGTCGTACTGCTGCTGGCCCGCCCGCTGTCGGTGGTGCTCTCCGCGCTGCCGTTCAAGATCCCGTGGCGGGATCAGGTGTTCTTGTCCTGGGCGGGGCTACGGGGGGCCGTGCCGATCGTGCTCGCGCTGATCCCGCTTTCGTCCGGGGTGCCGGGGGCGCAAGAGCTGGTCGACGCGGTGTTCGTGCTGGTCATCGTGCTGACCCTGCTCCAGGGGGCGACGCTGACGCCGCTCGCGAAGGTCCTCGGGCTGGCGCAGGGCTCGGAACCGCACGAGATCGATGTCGACTCCGCCCCGCTCGACGAGATGGGCGCGGAACTCCTGCAGGTCCGCATCAACACCGGGTCCAAGATGCACGGCGTCTACCTGGCGGAGCTGCGGCTGCCGATCGGGGCGACGATCAGCCTCCTCGTGCGTGACGGCACCGGCTTCACGCCGAACAAGAACACCCGCCTCCAGGAACGCGACCAGTTACTCGTCGTGACCACCTCCGAGGCGCGCGACGTGGCCGAACGACGCCTGCGGGCCGTCGACCGGGCCGGTCGCCTCGCCAGGTGGAAGGGCGAATCCGGCCAGTAGGTCACGAACCTGCACCAGCTGTTCGTCGGTTGATCTCAGAATTTTCTTCCCATTTGTACTCCTTTTGGATTACTTTCCCCGCAATCGACTCCATCGAATGGGTGAGCGTGACGGGTTAAGGAGTACGTAGGGTGACGAAGCTTCAGGCAAGGTTCGCCGTTCTGGGGGCCGCGGCCGTTCTCGTCGGAGTGGTTCTCTCGGCGCCGGTGGCGTCCGCCGCCGGTGAATTCCCGGCTTTCGGGCTGCCGTTCGATACCGGCCAGTCGATCTATTCGGCGGGTATCCACTCGGACAACGGGACCTCCGGCGTGAAGAACGCCATCGACTTCAGCCCGGCGGACAAGACCGTCCGCGCCCCGCTGCCGGGCACCGTCCGGATCCAGCACTGCGACGGCGGCGACTGGGTGACCATCGACCACGCCGGCGGATGGCGGACCGGGTATTACCACATGGAGGGCATTTCGGTCACCGAAGGCCAGCAGGTCGTCCCGGGTGACGCCCTCGGCCGGACCGGCAACGCGTTGCCGTGCGGTGGCAGCAGCACCGGCGCCCACGTGCACTTCACGCTGTGGACCCTGCCGACGGCCGCGGCGCAGGGCGACTCGCGTGACTTCGGGGTCGGCGCCGGCAACTGGAACGGCCTCTCCTACGACGAGGTCTCGACCAAGGTCGCCGACGCCTACGGCGAAGCGGTGAACGGCAAGACCTTCGGCGGCTGGCAGTTCACCGAAGGCGCCGATCAGTACTCGGGGACCGCGACCGAGGTCTCCTCGCGTTCGACGATCCCGCTGCCGGGCCGATTCCGCGTCTGACCTCCCGCGTTTCGTCCTCTACTTGCGGTAGTTGCACGCACAAATACCGCATGTAGAGGGCGAAATGCGGGTTCTTCTCGCTTGCGGAGTACGTGAGCGGCGTCTCAACATGCGGGCAAGGGGTGGCTCGATCGCCCGGACATCCGCTAACTTCGTTCGTAGGTCACGAGTGTCAGCGTCAAGCCCCGGCTAGCTGACCGGCAACCCTCCTTCCGCGGTGGGGTGCCCCGGGTGAGGACCTGGCTCGTCGCGCGGTGCGACGGGCAAGCGCGGGATCCTCGGCGGGTCCCCTGGCCCGGAGGATGATCATGACTCTTGCTCTCGAACGCACCAGCGCCGTTGTCGCGAAGACCGCCGTTGTCGCGGAAACCGTTGCCACGCAGGAGATCCCGACCGTCGCGTGTGCCGATCTGCGGGTCCCGCTCGTCACCGGTGGCGACATCGCCTACGCCAACCTCGACCACGCGGCGAGCGCTCCCTGTCTGGACAAGGTGCGGGACGCGGTCGACGAATTCCTGCCCTGGTACGCCAGCGTGCACCGCGGCGCCGGGTTCGCCTCGCAGGTCTCCACCAAGCTTTACGAGCGCACGCGGGGAATCCTGCGGGACTTCGTCGACGCGCGATCGACCGACACCGTCGTGTTCACCCGCAACACCACCGACTCCTTCAACCTCCTCGCGCGCAGCCTGCCGAAGCACACGTCGGTCGTCGTGTTCGACACCGACCACCACGCCGCGCTGCTGCCGTGGAAGGGGCCGAACGTGCGCCGGATCCAGACGCCGCGCACGCGTCTCGCGGCAGTGTCCGCTGTGGACGAAGCGCTCGCGGACTGCCCGCAGGGACCGCGGCTGGTCGTCATCACCGGCGCCTCGAACGTGACCGGGGAACTGTTGCCGGTCAAGGAGATCGCCGCCGTCGCGCGTCGGCACGGCGCCCGGATCGCGCTCGACGCCGCGCAGCTGGCCCCGCACCGCAAGATCTCCGTGCGCAAGCTGGACGTCGACTACATCGCACTCTCCGGTCACAAGCTGTACGCGCCTTTCGGGGCCGGCGCGCTGATCGGCCGCGCCGACTGGTTGCGCGCCGCCCAGCCGTACCTCGCCGGCGGTGGTGCCACGAAGCTCGTCACCCGTGACTCCGAAGACCTCGGCGTCGTCTGGAACGCTGGAGCCGAGAGGCACGAAGCCGGTTCTCCCAACACCGTCGGCGTCTACGCCCTCGGCGTCGCCTGCGAGACGCTGGCCGCGAACTGGGACGGGATCGTCGCCCACGAGGACGAACTGCTGGTGCGACTGCGGCGCGGTCTCGCCGGGATCCCCGGGTTCGCCGAACTGCGGCTGTTCGACGCACCGGTCGACCGGGTCGGCACGCTGAGCTTCATCGTCGACGGCTTCGAGCCCGGCTGGCTCGCCGCGGTCCTTTCCGCTGAATACGGCATCGGCGTGCGGGATGGCGCGTTCTGCGCGCACGTCGCGACCAAACGGCTGATCGCCGCCGCCGGTTCGGAGGGGCAGCAGGCCGTCCGCGTCAGTCTCGGTCTCGGCAGCACCGCCGAGCACGTGGACCGGTTGGTGCTGGCGCTGCGCCAGATCGTCGCCCGCGGCGCGCGCTGGCAGTACGAGAAGCCGGAGGGCCGCTGGGTGCCGGAGCACGATCCGCGGGAGCTTCCCCCGTTCTGCGCCTGACCCACTACCCTCACCCCGCATGGGGAACGAGCGACCGCGTTACTGGTTTCCGCTGGCGCTGCTGGGCTTCGCGCAGCTGGTGGTAGTGGCGTTTTCTTTCGTGGGCGGGCGATCCGGGGGATGGTTCGCGTACACGCCGTACGAGGACGCCGGCCGTTACGCGACGCTCCAGGGTGTCGGCATGAGCAGGGCCTACAGCACCTCACTGGACGTCACTTTCTCCGGCGTGGGCAGGAACGACGGCTGGCTCTTCGCCGTACTCGCGGTCTACCTCTGCACCGTGGTCTTCTACGCCGTCCACGCTTGGCGGGTGGGCAGCGGGACGAAGTGGTGGAAGGTGCTCGCGATCGCCCTCGGCGGCCTGGTCGCGATCGCGCTGGCCGACCTGGTCGGCTACTGGGAATTCGACATGGACGGCGACGCGCGGTCGGCGGTCCTGCTGACCCTTGGCCTGGTCCTGCTCGCGTGGCTGGACCGCAGCGTGCTGGTGCTGGTGGTGGCCGCGGCCTACGTGCTCTGCGCGGTCGTGCTGACGCAAGGGGCACTCGCGCTGGTGCTGTCGTCGCTGGTCGCGCTCGCCGGGGCGTTCGCGGCGCTGCTGAGCAGGCCGAAGACGGCCGCCGAGGGGACCTGAACACGCTCCGTGGACAATGGGGGAGTGAGTACAGAGCCCGAGACCGCGCCCCCCGCGCCGTCGCTGCCGAAGAAGCGTGTCGGCGTGGTGTTCGTCGTCGCCGCGGTGCTGTGGGGGATCGACATCCTCACCAAGCAGATCGCCGTGTCCACGCTGGCGGGCAAGGAGCCGGTCGAGTTCCTCGGCGGGTTCGTGTACTTCCAGCTCGTGCGCAACCCCGGTGCCGCCTTCTCGATGGCGACCGGGCTGACCTGGGTGCTCGCGCTGGTCGCGGCCGCGGTCGTGGTCGCCATCATCTGGCTTTCCCGGCGGCTGCGCTCGGTCGGCTGGGCGATCGGCCTCGGCCTCGTGCTGGCCGGCGCGCTGGGCAACCTGACCGACAGGCTCTTCCGCGCGCCGGGCCCGCTGCAGGGCCACGTCGTCGACATGATCTCCGCCTTCGCCCCCAACGGCAAGGGCTGGGCGATCTTCAACGTGGCCGACGCCGCGATCTGCGTCGGTGGCGTACTCATCGTGATTCTTTCCTTGCTGGGCAAGGACTACGACGGAACGTCTATAAAGGACAAGAAGAAGGCGGCAAGCGAATGAGCGCGCGGATGTTGCCCGTTCCCGACGGGCTCGACGGCATGCGCGTCGACGCGGGACTGGCGAAACTACTGGGACTTTCCCGCACCGTGGTGGCGGAACTGGCCGAATCCGGCGAGGTCCTGCTCGACGGCAGGCCCGCCGGGAAGTCCGACAGGCTCGCCGCCGGCGGACTGCTCGAAGTGACGCTGCCCGACCCGGCCTCGCCCATCGAGGTCGTCGCGGAACCCGTCGAAGGCATGCGGATCCTGCACGACGACGACGACATCGTGGTGATTTCGAAGCCGGTCGGCGTCGCCGTGCACCCGAGCCCCGGCTGGAACGGGCCGACCGTGGTGGCCGGTCTCGCCGCGGCCGGGCTGCGGATCGCCACTTCCGGTGCCGCGGAGCGCCAGGGCGTCGTGCACCGGCTCGACGCGGGGACCACCGGCGTGATGGTCGTGGCCAAGAGCGAGCACGCGTACACCGTGCTGAAGCGTGCGTTCAAGGAGCGCACCGTCGACAAGGGTTACCACGCCATCGTGCAGGGCCATCCGGATCCGACGCGTGGCACCATCGACGCGCCGATCGACCGGCACCCCCGGCACGACTACAAGTTCGCCGTCGTCCAGGGCGGGCGGCCGAGTGTCACGCACTACGAGGTCGTCGAGGCCTTCCGTGCCGCGTCGCTGGCCCAGATCAAACTGGAGACCGGTCGCACCCATCAGATCCGCGTGCACTTCTCGGCGCTGAAGCACCCGTGCGTCGGCGACCTGACCTACGGCGCGGACCCGGTGCTGGCGCGCAAACTCGGACTGTCCCGGCAGTGGCTGCACGCGAAGACCCTCGGGTTCGCGCATCCGGCCGACGGCCGCTGGGTCGAGTTCGAATCCGAGTACCCGGACGACCTCGCCAACGCGCTGCGCATCCTCCAGGACGAGAACTAGGCCCCGGCGGCGCGGCGGGGGGTGTTGCGAAAGCCACTTTCGCAACCTTCAACGTTGCGAAAGTGGCTTTCGCAACGCTCTGCGGGACGTGATTCGCGCATCCGGTCGCCGCACCTGGGTGACCCGTTCGGTACCGGCGGCGGCTAGTCGTCGATCGACCAGGTCAGCGTGCGCTCGTCCGGTTCCGGGCGGGGCGACCACCGTACGGCGACCACCCGGGTGGCGTCCGGCAGGACGTAGACGGTGTGACCGCCCAGGGTCTCCCCGGGCCGGACGCCGATCTTGTGCGGCGGCCGCGAGGTGAGCGAGACGGGTGCCTTGGTGATCGGCTTGCCGTCCGCGCTGAGCAGTTCGAGGTAGTTGTCCGGCAGCGAGACGAACGGGATGTTCCCGCGGTTGGTGATCTCGGTGTGCACCACGACCGACCGCTCGCCGGCCTCCAGTGAGTAGCCCGCCGCGCTGAACAGGTAGTCCGCCGGGTCCTGGACTTCGAGCAACTGGACGGTCAGTTGCTCGCCCTCCAGTCCCTGGGTCTCCATGACGTCGCCGGTCTTGCCCTTCTTGCCCTCCGGCACCTGCTGCGGCGTGACCTGCTGCTCGTCGCCGCGGGCCCAGGACGCCGTCTGCGGGACGCCCCAGGTGCTCATCACCGGGTCGGCGGGCGCCATCGGCGGTGCGAACTGCTGCTGCGGCGGCGCCGGGGGGCGCTGCTGGGGTTGCTGCGGTGGGGGCGGGGCCATCGGCTGGCGGACCGGGGCCGACGGCGGTCCGGGGTAGCGGCCTGATGGCGTCCCGTGGACGTTGTACGGCCCCGAAGGAGTGCCTTGCACGTTGTACGGCCCGGACGGCGTGCCCTGGACGTTGTACGGCCCGGACCCCTGGCCCGGCGGACGTTGCGGCGGCTGTTGCTGCTGGGGCGGCTGCGGTTGCTGAGGCTGCTGTGCCCAGGACGGAGGCGAGCTCGCGATGGCGGCGCGTAGTCCGTTCGGGTCGCTCTCCACGCCCACGAGCAGGGGTAGTCCACTTCCCGACAGTGCGACCAGGCGGTAGGCGACCTCGCGCGGATCCATGCCGACCTTGGCCGCGAGCTCGTGCACGGCCGCCTTGCCCATGTCCGCGAGGGCGGCGAGCAGGCGGGTATCCACGGGATCGGTCACGGCCACGTCCGGGAACGCTACCGCCTCGCCCCCGTCGCCGTGCGAA
This sequence comes from Amycolatopsis pittospori, assembly GCF_013870525.1. Lineage (GTDB taxonomy): Bacteria > Actinomycetota > Actinomycetes > Mycobacteriales > Pseudonocardiaceae > Amycolatopsis > Amycolatopsis pittospori. The sequence continues at coordinate 152,820 of NZ_JACBXD010000004.1, read as the reverse complement.
GGCCGTCCGCGTGCCGCAAAACCCGGCTTCGGTAGGAGGGGATCTCCATTAGGGTCGGGGTTACCGCGAGTCCACCTATCTCCTGGGGAAGAACATGAGCGAAGTCTCCACCCTCGCCGACGAGTTCGTCGAAGCCCTCTTCGACGCCGAGCCGGTCATGCCCGCCTTGCAGGGCTTCCGTCCGGAATCGACCGGGCTCACCGACCTCAGCGAGGCCGCGGGAGACGCCTTCCGGGCGAAGCTGGCCGGACTCGCCGAGCGGGCCGAGGCCATCGACGCCGCCGGGCTGGGCGCGGAGGAGAAGACCACCCGTGACGTCCTGATCGCGATGGCGCGGGCGAGGATCGCGCTGCTCGACTCGCGGTTCGTCGAGTTCACCATCAGCGACCTGTTCATCTCGCCCGCCGCCGAGGTGCTGACCGTGCTGCCGATGCTGTCCGTCGGGGCGGGCACACAGGCGGAGGCGCACCTCGGGCGGATCGCGGCGGTCCCGGAGTACCTGCGCCAGGCCGCGCAGCGGCACCGCGACGGCGTGGCCCGTGGGCTGGTCCCGGTGGCATACCTCGTCGATGCCGCCGTGGCGCATCTCGACCGGTACCTCGCCGACCCGTCCGCCGACCCGCTGCTGCGCCAGCCCGCGCCCGACGAGGACTTCGAGACCCGTCGCGCCGAACTGCTGCGCGACGTCGTCCGCCCCGCGATCACGGAGTACCGCGAGGTGCTCGCCAAGGAGATCGCGCCGAACGGCCGTCCCGAGGACAAGCCCGGCGTCTGCTGGCTGCCCGACGGCGAGCGCATCTACGCCCTGCTGGCCGAGATGCACACCACGACCGACCGCACCCCGCGCGAGCTGCACCAGACCGGTCTCGACGTGATCGCGAACCTCGCCGCCGAGTACCGCGAGTACGGTTCGAACGTCTTCGGCACCACCGACCTCGCCGAGATCTTCTCGAAGCTCCGCACCGACCCCGCGCTGCGCTGGTCGAGCGCCGACGAAATGCTCGATTCCGCCCGCGCGGCCATCACCAGGGCCGAAGCCGAGGCGCCGAACTGGTTCGGGCGGATCCCGCCGCAGCCTTGGACGGTCGAGCCGGTCCCGGCGGAATCCGCGCCCGGCGCGCCCGCCGCCTACTACATGTGGCCCGCGATCGACGGCTCCCGGCCGGGGATCTACTTCGCCAACACCCACAAGGCGGAGGAACGGTTCCGGCACGCGGCCGAAGCGACGGCGTTCCACGAGGCCATCCCGGGCCACCACTTCCAGCTGAGCCTCGCGCAGGGCCTCACCGAACTCCCGGTGCTGCGCCGTATCGGCGACTTCACCGCGTACGCCGAAGGCTGGGGTCTCTACACCGAGCGCCTCGCCGACGAGATGGAGCTCTACTCCGACGACGTCGCGAAACTCGGCATGCTGACGATGGATTCGATGCGCGCCGGACGCCTGGTCGTCGACACCGGTCTGCACGCGCTGGGCTGGAGCCGCCGTCAGGCCATCGATTTCCTCACCGAGAACACGCCGATGGCGCTGGTCGAGATCGAGTCCGAAGTGGACCGTTACATCGCCTTCCCCGGCCAGGCGCTGTCGTACATGGTGGGGCGGCTGGAGATCCAGCGCATCCGCGAGGAGGCCGAGCTGACGCTGGGGAGCCGGTTCGACATCAAGGCCTTCCACGACGTCGTGCTCGGCGGGGGATCGCTGCCGCTTTCGGTGCTCGACGGTGTCGTCCGCGACTGGGTCGCCGGCCACGGTGACACCCCGAACAGCCTCGCCGAGGAGCTGATGGCGCTCAAGTTCGAGGAGTACCCGCTGTGGCGTTCGCTGCTCGGGCTCCCCGGTGACCACGGCGCGCTGCCCGACCCGAGCGCGGCGGCCGCGGCGGCCCAGCGCGCGTCGGCTGCCGCCATCGCGGATCGGGCCGAAGCCCTTGGCGTGGAAGGACTTTCCACGGTCGAGGCGGTCACCCGCGAGGTCGTGATCCAGCAGGCGAAGGCGATGATCGACGTCGCCGACTCCCGTTCCGCCGACATCTCGGTCAGCGACGGGCTGGCCTCGCCCGCGTTGTCCGTCCTCAACGAACTCGCGATGCTGGCGCTGACCGACGAGGAAAGGGTCCGGGGTTACCTCGAACGCCTGGAGGGAATCGGGTCCTATTTGGACGCCTTGATCGTGCGCCAGCGCGCGGCGGCGGCCGAAGGACTGGTGCCGCCCGGCTTCCTCGTCGAGAGCGGTGTCGCTTACGTGGAGCGGTATCTCGGTGACGAGGCGGGCGACCCGCTGGCGCTCACCGCGTCCGTTTCCGTGGAGGGCTATGAAACCGAGCGCGACCGGCTGCTCGCCGAGGTGGTCCGGCCCGCGTACCGGCGGTACCGCGACTTCCTCGCCACCGAACTGCGTCCGCTGGGGAAGCCCGAGGAGGAGCCGGGTCTGTGCGCCCTTCCCGGCGGGCAGGAGAAGTACGCCGCGCTGATCCGGGCGCACACCTCCACCGAACGCACCGCGCAGGATCTGCACGACACCGGGCTCGACATGATCGCGAAACTGGCCGACCAGTATCGCGAGCTGGGTGAGAAGATCTTCGACACCGGGGATCTCGGCGAGATCTTCGAGCGGCTCCGCACCGACCCGGCCCTGCGCTGGCGCGACGGCGACGAGCTGCTGGACGCCGCGCGTGACGCCATCACCCGCGCCGAAGCCGTCGCCCCACAGTGGTTCTCGACCATTCCCGAGGAAAAGTGCCAGGTGGAGCCGGTGCCGCCCGCGGAGGCGCCGGGCGGCACGCTCGCGTACTACCTGGAGGCCGCGCTCGACGGCTCCCGTCCGGGCACGTACTACGCGAACACCTACGAGGCGGATCAGCGCCCCAAGCACACCAGCGAGGCGATCGCGTTCCACGAAGCCGTTCCGGGGCACCATTTCCAGATCTGCATCGCGCACCACCTCAAGGGGCTGCCGATGCTGCGGAGCCATGCCGACGTCAACGCCTACGTCGAAGGCTGGGGCCTCTATTCGGAGCGCCTCGCCGACGAAATGGGGCTGTACTCCAGCGAGCTGACCCGTTTCGGCATGCTCACGCAGGACTCGATGCGGGCCGGCCGCCTGGTCGTCGACACCGGGATGCACGCGTTCGGCTGGAGCCGTCAGCGGGCGGTGGACTACCTGGTCGAGAACACGCCGATGGCGCGTGTGGAGATCGAGGCCGAGATCGACCGGTACGCCGCGTACCCGGGGCAGGCGCTGTCGTACATGGTGGGACGGCTGGAGATCGAGCGGATCCGGGCCGAGGCCGAGGCCGCGCTCGGCGACCGCTTCGACATCAAGGGCTTCCACGAGGTCGTGCTCGGCAACGGGATCCTGCCGCTGCGGGTGCTGGACAACGTCGTCAAGGAATGGGTGTCCGCACACAAATAGCGGTATCTCGGGATCCGAGACCGTAAATACCCTCGCCCGATGGTGACTACAGCGCAGGCGAAGGCGAAGTACGACCAGCTGGTGGACCGTTACGAGGACATCTTCTTCTACGTCGCCGACGTGGGGAAGGATCTCGTCGCCTTCGCGAACCCGGCCCCTGGCGTCCGAGTACTGGACGTCGGGGCCGGGCGCGGGGCGGTCGCGCGGGCGGCGCTCGCCAAGGGCTGTGCGGTCACCGCCATCGACGCGTCACCGCTGATGATGCGACGGCTGGCCGAGGAACATCCCGAGATCGCGGCGAGCGAAGGGGATCTCTACCGGACGGGTTTCGCGGACGGGTCCTTCGACCTGGTCACCGCCGGTTTCGTCATGCAGGTCCTCGACGACCCGCTCGCCGCGCTCACCGAGTTCCGGCGGGTGCTGGTACGGGGTGGACAGGTCGCGTTGTCCCTCGAACGCCAGTCCGTCGGACGGCTGGCGTGGTTCCAGGACCTGAGTCTGGAGTTCTTCGCTCCCGAGGGATCTTCCGCGCCGTCGTCCGAGCAGGCCGGCCCGATGACGCACGACCAGCTCGACGCGCTGCTCGTCGAGGCCGGATTCGAGGACCTCGTGCGGGAATCCGTCGAGATGCCGACGCCGTTGGCCGATCCGTCCGCCCTCTGGGAATGGCTGATGCCGCGAGGCCTGGCCGAGATGGTCCCGGCGCTGCCGCCGGAGCGGCGAGCGGAGTTCCACCGCAGATTCCTCGAAGACGCGCGGCGGATGCATGAAGACGGCGGCATCGTGCTCGAGTTCGCGGCGACGTTGCATCGGGCATACTATCGCTAAGCAACCGCTCAGTAACTTTCGAGGAGATGCGGATGAGGATCGGGACCGCGATCAACTACGCCGGTGGTTTCGCCGAGAGCGTGGCGGACATCGTCGAGCTGGAGAAGGCCGGCCTGGACATCGTCTTCGTCCCCGAGGCCTACTCCTTCGACGCGGTCAGTCAGCTCGGCTACGTCGCGGCGAAGACCGAACGGGTCCAGATCGCCTCCGGCATCTTCCAGATCTACACGAGGACGCCGACGCTGACCGCGATGACCGCGGCCGGGCTCGACTTCGTCTCCGACGGGCGGTTCACCCTCGGCATCGGCGCGTCCGGTCCGCAGGTCATCGAGGGTTTCCACGGCGTGAAGTACGACGCGCCGCTCGGCCGCACCCGCGAGATCATCGACATCTGCCGCCAGGTGTGGCGGCGCGAGAAGGTCGTCCACTCCGGCACGCACTACACGATCCCGCTGCCGCCGGAGCAGGGTACGGGCCTCGGCAAGCCGCTGAAGCTGATCAACCACCCGGTGCGTGAGCGGATCCCGATCCTGCTGGCCTCGATCGGCCCGAAGAACGTCGCGCTCACCGCCGAACTCGCCGAGGGCTGGGAGCCGATCTTCTTCCATCCGGAGAAGGCCGCCGAGGTCTGGGGCGCGTCGCTGGCCGAGGGCAAGGCGAAGCGCGACCCGTCGCTGGGCGAGCTGGACACCTTCGTCGGGACCGCGCTCGCGATCGGCGACGACGTCGACGGGCTGCTGGACCACCTTCGAGGCATGTTGGCGCTGTACATCGGCGGCATGGGCGCGCGCGGCAAGAATTTCTACAACAGTCTCGCGCAGCGGTACGGCTATGAAGCCGAAGCCAAGCTCATCCAGGACCTCTACCTCGACGGCAAGAAGGACGAGGCCGCGGCGGCGGTGCCGAAGGAGCTGATCCGGGCGATCTCACTGGTCGGCCCCGAGGGGTACATCAAGGAGCGGCTGGCCGCGTTCCGCGAGGCCGGGGCGACCACGTTGGTGGTCAACCCGCTGCTCCCGGGCCGTGAAGCACGCGTGGCGCAGGTGTCGAAGTTGCGCGAACTTCTCGGCTGAACCCGTTCGAAGTTTCGACTCTCGGAGAGAGGCGAACCTCTCACCTGGATCGATACGGTACCCTCGACCTGCGCCGACGTGGTCAAAAAGCGGCACTTCGGTGGAAAGAGAACGTAAAGCACGCCTGAACGGCCGGAAAATGGGCCATTATCAGGAGTGAAACGGAGTCCTCGGGGGAATACGTTCGCGACGAAGGTGAGGTGCCTCGCGTGCGCAAGCAGATCGAGGAGCCGTCCGCCGCGGTCCTGGACGTCGGATCGTTCAGTGCTCGGCTGGTGGTGCTGGCCAAGGGCGGCTCGCCGCTCGATCCCGTGCTGAGCCATCAGACGCGCCTTCGGCTGGACCGGGAACTCGATGACGACGGGAAGCTGACCCGGCGTGGCATCGACGCGGTCTCCTCCGCCGTCGAGGCGGGAATGACGACAGCGGCCAAGCACGGCGTCGAAGACGTGTATCCCCTCGCGACCTCTTCGATCCGCGACGCGGCCAACGTGAAGCAGGTCGTCTGCGACGTCGCGAAGGCCACCGGGGTCAAGCTGCAGTTCCTCAGCGGTCGTCGCGAAGCCGAGCTGGCGTACGTCGGGGCGCGCCGGTGGTACGGCGCTTCCGCGGGAGGGCTGCTCGTGCTCGACATCGGCGGCGGGACCGTCGAACTCGCCGCTGGGACCACCGAGGAGGCCGGGTTCGCGCATTCGCTGCCGCTCGGCGCCCGGTCGCTGACGCGGGACTGGTTCGCCACCGAATGCCCGTCGCCCAAGGTCGTGCGGGCCATGCGTGAACACGTCCTCGACGAAGTCCGTGACGCGATGCAGGACGTCCTGCCGGAGATCCGCGATCATCGCGCCGTCGGCTGTTCCAAGGTGCTGAGGCAACTTGCCCGGCTCGCCGGCGACAGGCCCTCCCGCACGCGGGAACTGCATCTCGACGACCTCCGCGCGTGGATCCCACGGCTGGCGAAGCTGCCGGCGAAGCGCCGCGCCGAACTGCCGGGCATCTCGCGGCAGCGTTCGCACCAGGCGCTCGCGGGCGCGATCGTCGCCGAGGCCCTGTTGACGCTTTCGGGTGGTCAGGTCGCCATCTGTCCCTGGTCCACCAGGGACGGTCTGCTGCTGAACATGCTCGACGGACTGGTCACGCTCGACGGCAAACCGGCGAAAGCCGCCTGAAATACCCGCTGAAATGTGGCGTTTCGCGCCGCGAGCGGGTACCCCGGAGTCATGAGGGAAAGCAAGAAGACCTTCGGGCAGGACGAGGACGAAGACCTCGACGATCTCCGCAAGACGCAGCCGAAGACCGACGTGCCGAGCGCGCCCAACCGTGACATCGGCCCGCACGGCACCGAGGAGGTCGACGGCGTGCCGGGCAGCGGTGAGGTGCCGATCGAGCCTCCGGACTGAGGCTCAGCCGTCCTTAGGCTGCCGCCGCACCGGAGCCCGGCCTTCGGGTTGCACCGGCGCCGGACCCGGATCGAGCGACGGGATCGGCAACCGCACCGGTTCCGCGGTGACGGTGAACGTCTCGCCGTGGTGCGCCAGTTCCAGCGGCTCCCCGGTGATCACGTGGTACGTCGCGCCTTCGCCGTCGATCTCGACCTGGAACCGGGTGCCGCGGAAGGTCAGCCGGAACGCGATCCGACGCAGTTGTGGCGGTAGCCGCGGCGCGAAGGTCAGCCGGCCGCCGTGGTCGCGCAAGCCACCGAAACCCGCGACGGTGCCTTGCCACGCACCGGCGAGTGACGCCAGGTGCAGGCCGTTGCGGACGTTGTTGTGCACGTCGTGGAGGTCGGTGAGCGCGGCTTCGGCGAGGTAGTCGTAGGCCAGTTCGAGATGCCCGACCTCGGCCGCCATCACGGCCTGCGTCCCCGCCGACAGCGAGGAGTCCCGCACCGTCCGGGCCTCGTAGTAGGCGAAGTTGCGCGCCTTTTCCTCCGGCGTGAACGAATCCCCGCAGAGATGCAGTGCGAGGACGAGGTCGGCCTGCTTGACCACCTGCTTGCGGTACAGGTCGAAGTACGGGTAGTTCAGCAGCAGCGGGTAGAAATCCGGCTCGGTCGCGTCGAAGTCCCACTCGTCGTGTTCGAGGAAGCCTTCGGACTGCGGGTGGACGCCGAGATCGTCGTCGTAGGGCACCAGCATCGCCTCGGACGCCTTGCGCCACGACGCGATCTCGTCCCCGGTGACGTCGAACGCCCGTGCCGTGTCCGCGTAGCGTTCGCAGATTTCGGCGGCGTAGAACAGGTTCCGCCGCGCCATCAGGTTCGTGTAGACGTTGTTGTCCGCCACGGCGGAGTACTCGTCGGGTCCGGTGACGCCGTCGATCCGGAACCGGCCGCGCCGGTCGAAATGTCCCAGCGACGCCCACATCCGGGCGGTTTCGAGCAGTAGTTCAGCGCCGCAGGTCCGCATGAACTCCTCGTCGCCGGTGGCGTTGAGATAGCGGACGACGGCGTCGGAGATGTCCGCGCTGACGTGGAACGCCGCCGTGCCGGCGGGCCAGTACGCCGAACATTCCGCGCCGTTGATGGACCGCCAGGGGAAGGCAGCACCGCGCAAGCCCAGTTGTGTCGCCCGCTCCCGTGCTTTGTCCAAAGTGGAGTGACGCCAGCGCAGGGCGTCACGGGCGGCGTCGGGAATGCTGTAGGTGAGCACGGGCAGGACGAAGGTCTCGGTGTCCCAGAACGCGTGCCCGTCGTAGCCGGGACCGGTCAATCCCTTGCCTGCCAACGCCCGCGTCTCACCGCGGGCACCCGCCTGCAGGAGGTGGAAGAGCGCGAACCGCACCGCCTGCTGCAGTTCCGGGTCGCCTTCGACCTCGATGTCCGACGTCTCCCAGAAGTCGTCGAGGAATTTCTTCTGCTCGGCGAGCAGTCCCTTCCAGCCGGTCTGCCGCGCGCCGGCCAGCGCGGCCTCGACCTGTGCGCGCACCGCGGGTACCGAGCGCTGCGCGGACCAGCCGTAGGCGAGGAACTTGGTGATCCGCAGCCGTCCGCCCTTGGGCACGTCGACGGCGACGGTGAGCCGTGCCATGTCCTCTTCGGCCTCGATATGCGTGCGGACCCCGTCGGTGACTTCGATCTTGTGGTCCATCGCGGCGGCCACCCGCAGCCCCGAGTTACGGGTCTGGTGCACCAGCACGGCGTGATATCCCTCGGAATGCCGGAACAGCGAGACGAGCGGGGATTCGAGCGCGGCGGCCACCCGGGGGTCACGGGTGTCGGATTCGACGGGCTCGTTGGCCAGCAGATCCGACTGCGCGACCAGTTGCAGATCCTCGTCGAGCGGTTCGACCTCGTACCGGATCGCGGCGACGGCCCGCTGGGTGAAGGAGACCAGGCGTTCGGTCCGGACCCGCACCCGGCGCCCGGTCGGTGAGGACCAGACGGTGTTCCGCGCCAGCGTGCCCTTGCGGAAGTCGAGGACACGGTCGTGCTCGGTCGCCTGGCCGTACCGCATGTCGAGCGGTTCGTCCTCGACCAGCAGCCGGATGATCTTGCCGTCGGTCACGTTGACGACGGTCTGTCCCTCTTCCGGGTAGCCGTAACCGGTTTCGGCGTAGGGAAGATCGTGCTGTTCGTAGAAACCGTTGAGGTAGGTGCCCGGCAGGCCGCGTGGTTCGGCCTCCTCCAGCGTGCCGCGCAGGCCGATATGCCCGTTGGACACGGCGAACGCCGATTCGGTGCGCTGCAGGGCGTCGACGTCCATGCCGCGCCAGCGCAGCTCCCAGGGCGCGACTTCGTAGCCGCGGAAGTGCGGGTCGGTCACTGCTCGTCCTCCAGGAGTTCGGCCAGGTCTTCCACCACGACGTTCGCGCCGTGCTCCAGCAGTTCGCCCGCCTGGTGCGCGCGGTTCACTCCGACCACGTAACCGAAACCGCCGTCCTTGCCCGCTTGTACCCCCGCGAGCGCGTCTTCGAACACGGCCGCGTTCTCCGGGGCGACACCGAAGGCCTCGGCTCCGGCGAGGAACGAATCAGGGGCGGGTTTGCCGCGCAGGCCCCGCTCGGCGAGCACGATCCCGTCGATCCGCGCTTCGACGAACTTGGTCAGGTCGGCGGCGTCGAGCACCTTCGCGCCATTGGCCGACGACGTCACGACGCCGATGCGCAGCCCGGCCTTCTTCGCCGCCTCCAGATACCGCACGGAACCCGGGTACGGGGTGACGCCCTCTTCGTCGATGATCTTCAGGACCAGCTGGTTCTTCCGGTTCCCGACGCCGTTGACGGTCGGGACGTCGATGCCGTCGTCGGGCTTGCCTTCGGGCAGCTCGATCCCGCGCGAGGTGAGGAAGGTGCGGACGCCGTCGGCCCTCGGCCTCCCGTCGACGTAAGCCGCGTAGTCGGTGTCCGTGAACGGAGAGAACGAGTCGCCGTCGCGGGCGCGCAGGAATTCGTCGAACGTGCGCTTCCACGCTTCGCGGTGCTGCGCCGCTGTCCCGGTCAGCACGCCGTCGAGGTCGAAGAGGCAGGCCGTGATGGTGTCCGGCAGACCGATCATGCCTCCGCACGCTACCCGCGCTCGCGGGTGCCCGCTCAGCTTTCGGGATGTGGCCGGACGTGGTGGATGAGTTCGTGCACGGTCGCGTCGGCGAGGCTGTAGCGGACGATCCGGCCGTCGCGGCGGGTCGTCACCAGGCCGTGCGCGCGCAGCAGCCGCAACGCCTGGGAGACGGCGGTGTCGGTCATCCCGGTGGCCGCGGCGAGATCGGTGACGCTGATCTCACGCGCGTAGTGGATGGAGACGAGCAGCGCGAGCCGCGACGGATCCGCGACGAGCGAGAACCGTTGCGCCCATTCGGTGATCGCCTCGCGATCGCCCATCCCGGCGACGGCGGCGTCCACGCGCTCCGGGTCGATCAGGCGCCGGTCCGGCTCGATGCTCACCCCCGCGATGTTAGGCGGCCCGGACCACGAGTGCGACGTGCCGCGCGGCCCGGTCCAGCGGATCGGGTGACCGGCGGACGCGGCTGACCAGGAGCGCGCCTTCGAGGTTGTTCATGATGGCCATCGCGAGGTCGTCGACGGCGTCGGTGTCGGCGGTGTTGTCGGTGTTGTTGACGTCATGGGCGGTGAGCAGTTCGACGAGCAACGCGTGCCAGGCGGCGAAGGCGTCCTGACACGCCTTGGTGATCGCGGGGGAGGCGTGCGCCATCTCCAGCGTGATCGTGGCGAGCGGGCAGCCGCCGCGGTAGTCGTCGGCGGCCAGCGCCTCACCCGCCTTCCGGTACCACCAGCTCACGGCGTCCTCGACGGTCTCGTTGCGCTCGAAAGCACGTCGGACCGTCTTCGCCACGACGGTCGTGCCGAGTTCGATCGCGGCCACCGCCAGCTGTTCCTTGCCGCCGGGGAAGTGGTGGTACGCCGAGCCCCACGGCGTCCCGGCCTTTTCGACCAGCCGCCGCCACGACGTCGCCTGGTAGCCCTCGCGGCGGAAGAGCGTCATCGCGGTCGAGATCATCCGCTCGCGGGTGGTGGTTTCGGACACGTCGCCAGCATATCCCTTGACTAGGACGGTCGTCATAGTCAAGCCTAGGACGATCGTCTTAGCAGGAGGCAGGTATGACCGTCGACGTCACCGGGCAGACCAGGCAGAAGACCGTGACCTGGCAGGATCCGCTGCCCACCGCCCGGCTCGGCCGCGAGCTGTCGGGGCTGGAGTATCTGAGCAAGATCGCCGACGGCAGCATCCCGCCGCCCCCGATCTCGGCGCATTTCGGGATGCGCTGGGTGAGCGTGGCCGTCGGTGACGTCGTACTCGCGGCGACGCCGGACGAGTCGCTGTACAACCCGATCGGGACCGTGCACGGCGGCGTCGCGGCGACCCTGCTGGACTCGGCCGTGGCGTGCGCCGTGCACTCGACGCTGCCCGCCGGCGTCGGGTACACGTCTGTCGAGCTGAAGGTGAACTACCTGCGCGCGATTTCCGGCTCGGTGGGGGAGATCCGCGCGCACGGCTGGGTCGTGAAGGCCGGTTCGCGCGTCGCGTTCGCCGAGGGCGACATCCGCGACGCGCAAGGCAAGGTGCTCGCGACCGCGTCGAGCACCTGCCTCGTCATCCAGCCCTAGAAACCGGCTCTAGAACATCCCGTTCGGGACTTCGGCGGCGGGCGGTACCGGCTGCTTGACGTCCCAATGTTCCACGATGAGCCCGTTTTCGACCCGCACGATGTCGACGACGGCCGCGCCGCGTTCGTCTCCCGCCGGGACCACGTGCAGATGGACGGCGGCGTGGTCGTCGTCGGCGATCACGCGTTCGATGGAGACCTCCGCGCCGATCAGCGGTGAATTCCGCATCGCCTCGACGAAAGCGTCACGGCCGGACGGCAGACCCGGGCTGTGGGTACGGAAATCGGGGTGCACGTTCGCACTCGCGGCGACGAAGTCCTTGTGCACGAACATGTTCTCGAAACAGTCGAGGACGATCTGCTTGGTCGTTGTCATCCGGCCATCGTTCCGCGCGGTTCCACCGCCGTCGATTACCGCGAAGGTAATGCGCTCAGGCCGCGCCGACCTTCCGCTCGAACACCAGGCCCTCGGCCGCGCGCAGGCCGACACTGATCGCGCCGGTCAGCACACCGTCGTCGCCCAGTTCGCCCTGGACGACCGACGGGACCAGCGGGGTGAACGAGCGCAGCGCGCGGTCGATCGGGTCGAGCAGCAGATCCGCCGCGGTCCCGATGCCGCCGCCGAGCACGATCAGTTCGGGGTCGATCACCGCGGCCACCGACGCCACGGTGTAGGCGAGCCTGTCCGCCTCCGCTTCGACGGCGCGCAAGGCGAGTTCGTCGCCGTCGCGGGCGAGACGGAAGACCTCGCGGGCCGATTTGGCCGTGCCCAGGCCGAGTTCGCGGGCGCCGCGGACCACCGACTGGGCCGCTGTCGCCTCTTCGAGGTGGCCGCGGACCGGCGGGGTGTCCTCGCCGCCGCCCGCCGCGTGGGACTGGCCGTAGGGCAGGTAGCCGATCTCGCCCGCCGCGCCGGTCGCACCGCGGAAGACCTGGCCGTCGACCATCACGCCCATCCCGACGCCGGTGCCGATGGTGATGCAGCCGAAGACGGACGCGCCGCGCGCGGCACCACGTTCCCACTCGCCGACGGCGGTGAGGTTCGCGTCGTTCTCCACCATGAGGTCCGGGCCGAGGACGCCTTCGAGTTCGTCGAGCAGCCCCGCCTTGCCCCAGCCGGGCAGGTTCGGCGCGTGCCGGAAACAGCGTTTGGCGGGATCGGCGACACCGGGGGAGCCGAGGACGCGCACGACGATGTCGGCCTGGCTCAGTCCCGCCTCGCGGACGGTCGCCGCGGCGAGCGCGCCGACGGCGCTGACGAGCGCGGTGCCCGAACGTGAGGTGTTCCGCTCGTCACGACGGGCGACGACGGTGTGACCGAGGTCGGAGACGGCGACGCGAAGGTGCTCGCGGCCGATGTCGACTCCGAGGACGTAGCCGGCGGTGGGATCCGCTTCGTAGAGGACGGCGGACCGGCCGGTGCCGGTCGACGTATGCCCGGTCGCCCTGGCGAGACCGGCCGCTTCGAGGGCCAGCAACGCTTGGCTCACCGTGGGTTTCGAGAGACCGGTGTCCTTCGCGACTTGCGGTCGCGTCGCGGGGCCGCTGCGGCGCAGGAGGTCCAGCACGGCGCGCTGATTGATCTTCCGCATCCCGGCGGGTGTGCCGACGGGCGGACTTTCTGCGCCAACCACGAGCTTCGCCTCCTGTCGAACCAAGGTGTTCCCACCAAGTTATCCCGGGTCCGGCCCGAAATGGGCAAGAAGGTTTACATTCGGTGGTTCCCCGCGACGATAAACGGGTCGGCGGCGCAAATCGCGCATGGCGCGCGCGAGATCCGGTGATTCACCCGGTGTCCGGGCAGATGCTCCCAGTGACCGGTAATGGTCTAGACCAAGCGGGTCCGGGTTCCGGTCAGGCGACGTGGCGGCTCGCGGGGCGCCGGAATCCCTTGTGCTGACGGGGGCGTTCGGGTGCTTCGCCGGTTTCGTGGCCGGATCCCGCGGTCAGGGAATCCGGGGTTTCTTCCGTGGTCGCTGGGCTCGGCCGGTTCCGGAGCCGGTGCTGCCGGTTCACCACGAACAGCAGGACCAGGCCGAGGACGACCAGACCGTGGGTGAGCACCCGCCCGGCGGTGACCTGCCCGGCGACGAGGTCGCCCGCCGACAGCGCCAGCAGCAGGGCGACGAACCCGGTCAATGCCGGTAGCTGCCCCGCCGCCGCCTTCGTGCGGACGGCCGCCCAGCCGAGTCCGACGCCGACGGCGAGGTTCCAGGCGCTACTTTCGTGTGAAAGATGCCCGACCAGGGACTCCGCGCCGTGGCCGGCGCCGTGGTCTTCGACACCCAGCAGCTGCGCGAAGGCCAGGCCGAGCTGGGCGATCGCCACCAGGGCGAGCGCGATCCGCGCGGGCCAGCCGTCCCGGGGCGGGGCGGGTGTGCGTTCCAGGATGACGGCGGTGAGGTCCGGGACCGGCGGCGCGGGACGCAGGAGAATGGTGCGGTGCAGCCGCTCGGCACGGCTGAACCACGACCGGCAGGCGGCGCAACCGGCCACGTGCCGGTCCACCGCCTCGGGCGGAGCGGGTTCGGTTTCGCCGTCGAGCCGGGCCGACAGGGCCTCGCGGCAGTCCTCGCACTTCACGTCTCAATTGTCGGACAGGGCCCTGCCTGGGTTCCCGGCACGCTGCTACGTTTCTCGTATGGCCGGGGCGCGCAACAGCGACGACGAGCGGGTGACCGCGCTCGCACTCGACGCCGCCCGCGGTGACCGGCGGGCGCTCGAGGACTGGGTGCGGGCCACCCAGGCCGACGTCTGGCGCTTCGTGGCGCACCTCGCGGACGTCGGTGCCGCCGACGATCTCACTCAGGAGACGTACCTGCGCGCGTTCGGCAGCCTGCGCCGGTTCGCCGGCCGGTCGTCCTCGCGAACCTGGCTCCTCTCGATCGCGCGACGCGTGGTCGTGGACCGCATCCGGGCCGCTTCGGCGCGCCCGAAGCTCGCCGACGTCGACTGGGAAGCCACCGCCGAGCGCCACGGCGCGCGACAGGCGGAAGGCGTCGCGGGATTCGAGGACCTGGTGGAGCTGCGGATGCTGCTCGACGGACTCGACCCGGAGCGCCGTGAGGTCCTCGTCCTCACCCAGGTGCTGGGACTGTCGTACGCCGAGGCCGCCGAGATCTGCGGCTGCCCGGTCGGCACCGTGCGCTCCCGTATCGCACGGGCCCGCGAAGACCTGCTCGAAGCAGGCCGGGAGCGCGACTCCATCTAGGCCGTCCGGCGGAGTGTGTTGGACCGGTCGCACTGTGGCGCGGCACACATTTGGCGCCGTTCGCTGTCATCTCGTCACACAGATCGGCCGACACGACTACTCCGCGTTGACCGGACCGAAGGCCGCTGCCTAGCGTGTCGCCATCCAACCCCAGGTCGCGCGAGGGTCCCCGCCTTCTCCGCGCGCTCTCGAAGGGATCTTCCCGATGGCCAGTCCCACCACCGAGAACCAAGGCCACGGAGGCGAGACTCCCGAACCGGGCGGCCTCGGCCGTCGCCGGTTCCTGAGCTTCCTCGTCGCCGCCCCCACGCTCACGATCGCGACGAAGATCGGCATCGACGGCTTCGCGCCCGAAGAGGCCGAAGCCGTCATCCCGACCCTCCCCGGTCCTGCCGAGATCCTCGACCTCGGCGACGTGCTGATCCTGTCGAACGCGCCGACCGCCGGCCTGCTCGTGCTCGAAGTCCGCGAAGACGGCCGTGTCCGGCTGGAACTGCCGCGAACCGAGGTCGGCCAGGGCATCACCACCGCGAACGCGATGCTGGTCGCCGAGGAGATGGACCTGCCGCTCGACCGCGTCGACGTCGTGCTCTCCGACGCCCGCCCGGAACTGCTGTTCAACCAGCTGACCGGCGGCTCCAACACGATGCGCTCGCTGTACACACCGGTGCGGACCGCCGCGGCCGCCGCCAGGGCCCGGCTGGTCGCGACCGCCGCTCAAGAATGGGGTGTCAAGGCCGATCGTCTGTCCACAAGGGATGGTTCGGTGATCGCCGCGGACGGTCGCCGGCTGGGGTACGGTGCGCTATCCAAGCCCGCTGCCCGAGCCGATCTGGGGAAGCTCACCGCGACCCCGAAGGCCGAGTCCGCGCACAAGCTGGTCGGCACGCCGCAGTCGCGCAAGGACGCCCGCGCGATGGTCACCGGGCAGCTGAAGTACACCCTCGACCTGGACATCCCCGGCGCGAAACCCGCGATGGTCCGCCGCCCGCCGACGATCAACGGCACGGTCAAGAAGGTCAACAACGAAGCGGCCGTACGCGCGATGCCCGGCATCATCGACATCGCCGTCATCAAGACCGGCGTCGCGGTGCTGGCGGAGACCTTCGGCCAGGCGCTCGACGGCAAGAACGCGCTCGACGTCACCTGGAACGGCGGCACCGTCGACGGCGAGAACAACGCGACGATCAAGAAGAAGCTGCAGGCCGCGGCGCTGCCGTTCGTCGTCCCGCCGCTGCTGACGCAGTACGTCGACGGCGAGTTCGACTTCGCCTTCGCGAGCCACGCGCCGCTGGAGACCAACTCGGCGGTCGCCGACGTCCGGGAGGACAGCGCGACCATCTGGTCCGGGATGAAGGTCCCGATCCTCGCGAAGCAGAACATCGCGCAGGAGCTCGGGTTGCCGGCGAACAAGGTGACCGTGCACGTCCAGCAGGCGGGCGGATCGTTCGGACGGCGACTGTTCTCCGACGGCGCGATCGAGGCCGCGCGGATCTCGAAGGCGATGAAGCGGCCGGTGCGGCTGATGTGGAGCCGTATCGACGACATGCGCCACGGCCGCGCCCGCGCCGCGAGCCACCACAAGATCCGCGCCACCTTCGCGCTCGGCCAGGTGCTCACCTTCGAGCACCGCGTCGCCAGCGTGGAGACCGACTGGGGCCACGGCCTCGGGGAGGTCCTCACCGCCTTCGCCGCACAGCTCCCGGTCGGCGGGAACCTGAGCTTCGCGCAGACGGTGTTCCTGCTGACGGTGAAGTCACCGTACAACTTCGGCGTCACCACGCAGTTGCTCAACGAGGTCCCGGTGGACTTCCACACCGGCGCCTGGCGGTCGGTGTACTCGTCGAGCACGCGCGGCGCGGAAGAGATCATGGTCGACGAGATCGCCGCGAAACTCGGCAAGGATCCGGTGGCGTTCCGGCGCGAGTTCATCAAGAACGAGCGGCAGCGCGCCGTCCTGGACAAGGTCGCCGAACTCGGCGAGTGGGGCAAGAAGATGCCCAAGGGCTTCGCGCAGGGCGTGGCCGTGCACGGCGAGTACAAGTCGTACACCGCGTGTCTCGTCGAACTCGACGGCCGCGACCCGAAGAAGCCACGCGTCACCAAGGCGACCATCGCGGTCGACGTCGGCAAGCCGATCAACCCGCGCGGGATCGAGGCGCAGATGCTCGGCGGCCTGACCGACGGTATCTCCACGACGCTGACCGCCGGACTGCACATCGACAAGGGTCTGCCGCTGGAAGGCAGCTACTCGCAGTTCCACTACGCGAGGCAGAAGAACTCGCCGATGGACGTCAAGGTGTTCGTGATGCCGGAGACGGGCGAGATCGGCGGTGCCGGGGAACTCGGCGTGCCCGCGCCGGTCGGCGCGATCGCGAACGCCTACGCGCGGGCGACCGGGATCAAACCGCGCAGTTTCCCGATCAACTTCCCGGTCGACTTCGAGCCGTTCCCCCGCTGACCTTCCTTCCCCGCCAAGGAGTTCCGATGCCCAACTACACCTTCACGGTGAACGGGAAGACCGTCACCGTCGACGCGCCCGCGGATCTGCCCATGCTGTGGGCGCTGCGGGACAAGCTCGGTGTCCGCGGCCCGAAGTACGGCTGCGGGATCAACGTCTGCAAGGCCTGCACCAGCCACCTCGACGGCGAGGCGTTCAACCCGTGCGTGACGCCGGTGTCCGACTGCTCGGGCAAGGACGTCACCACGATCGAAGGGCTCGCCGACGGCGACGACCTGCACCCGGTGCAGGAGGCGTGGCTGGAGCAGGACGTCGCGCAGTGCGGCTATTGTCAGCCGGGTCAGATCATGGCCGCGGTGGCGTTGCTGAAGAAGACGAAGAACCCTACGGACGCCGAGATCGACGCGATCCAGAACGTCTGCCGGTGCGGTACCTATTTCCGGATCCGCGAGGCGATCAAGAGCGCGGCCGCGAAGATGTGAAATCCCGCCTGTGCGGTGAAAATCCCGTATTTTCGCCGCACAGGCGGAGCTTTTCGGCTTCGACAGGCCACCTCCGGGTAAGTCGTGTTAGATGACCTCCCCAGGGGCTCGACGAGGAGTCCCTGCCCCGGAGGACGTCCATGCACTATCGATCTGTGCTCCGCGAAGGCTCGGCCGCCATCGTCGCCGAACTGGCCGTCGAGGTCGAACGGCAGCTGCCCGCGCTCATCGAAACCACGGTCGAGCAGATCCGTTCCGAGATGCCGGTCTACCGCGACGCCCAGTTCGTCTCGCTCGCCGAACTGCGGACGTCGGTGCGGAACAACCTCGAATACGTCATGCGGACACTGCGCGGCACCGAGGAACCCGACCTCGCGCAGGCGCGGGCGACCGGACGCGCTCGTGCGTTGCAGGGGGCGCCGCTGCCGGAACTCCTGCGGGCGTACCGGATCGGGCTCACCGAAGTGTGGAACCGGTTCGTCGAACTGACCGCTTTGGGCGAGCACCAGGACCTGCGCGGACTGGTCGCCGCGACGTCGGCGATCTGGGCACTGGTCGACGACTACGCCGAAGCACTGACGACGACCTACCGCGACACCACCGCGGAAGTCATGCTGGCGCACCAAAGCCGGCGCTCGGCCTTGGTCGAGGCGCTGTTCGCCGGCGGTGCGGCCACCGAAGGCACGCTATGGGACATCGCGCGAGTGCTGGAACTCTCCCTCGACGGGACATACGTGGTCGTCGCCGCCGAAACCCCGCGCGTCGGGCACGAGCCGTTGCCACAGATCGAAAACCGGCTCCGCGAACGGCATCACGCGTCCGCCTGGCGGCTCACCCCGGACCTCCAGGTCGGCGTCGTCTCCATGCGGGATCCTGAGGCGTCCCAGGTGATCATCGAGCTACTGCGGGAGAACTCGATCGGCCGCGTCGGGGTCAGCCCGGTGTTCACCGGTCTCGGGAACACCGCCCGCGCGCTGCATCTGGCGCGCGTCGCGCTCTCCAGCATGATGCCGGGAAGCTCGGGAATGGTGCAGTTCAACGAATCCCCGCTGGCCGGGCTGGTCGCCAGCGCCCCCGAGGCGTCGGTGCAGCTCGCGCACCACGTGCTGCGCCCGATCCTGGACCTGCCCGGCGACGACCGGAACGTCCTGCTGCTGACACTCAGGGCGTGGTTCGAATGCCAGGGTTCGACGAAACTGACGTCGGAGCGGATGTTCTGTCACCCCAACACGATCCGGCACCGCCTGAAGCGGATCACCGAAGAACTGGGCCGTTCGCTGACCGACCCGGCCGACATCGCCGAACTCGGCGCGGCCCTGCGCGCACTGCACATGTTCCCGGACACCTCTCATCTTCCCTCTCCGAGGGATCCGCTGCGCTAGGTTCAACCCCATGAACACTTTCGCCATCGGCGGAGACCTTCCCGTGCACCGTCTCGGCTTCGGCGCCATGCGCCTGCCGACCGAAGCCGGTCCTGCCCGGGAGGACGCGATCGCCGTCGCCCGGCGCGCGGTCGAGCTGGGCATCACGCTGATCGACACCGCGCATCTGTACAGCTGGGGAGCCAACGAGGAACTGCTCGCCGAGGCGCTGTATCCGTACCCGGACGACCTGGTGGTCACCACCAAGGTCGGCGTCGTGCGGACCGGAGGCGAATGGAAGTACGACGGGCGCCCGGAATCCCTGCGCGCGCAGGTGGACGAGGGGTTGCGACGGCTGCGTGTCGAACGGATCGAGCTGCTGCAACTGCACCGCGTCGATCCGGAGACCCCGCTCGCCGACCAGCTCGGCGCGCTGCGGGACCTGCGTGACGAAGGCAAGATCGGCCGGATCGGGCTGTCCGAGGTCACCGTGGACGAACTCGCGCGGGCCCGGGAGATCGTCGACATCGCGAGCGTGCAGAACAAGTACAGCCTGGTCGAGAGGGACTACGAAGCGGTGCTGGACGCGTGCGAGGCGGCCGGGATCGCTTTCCTGCCTTGGCGTCCGGTGCTCGGCGCAGCGTCGAACGCCACCGCCGCGATCGCCGCGGTCGCGGGCGAACTCGGGGTGACGACGGCGCAGGTCGGGCTCGCTTGGCTGCTCGAGCGGTCGCCGGTGATCCTGCCGATCCCGGGGACGGCGAAGATCGCCCACCTGGAGGAGAACTTCGCCGCCGCGGAGATCACGCTGACTTCGGAACAGCTGGAACGGTTGGCGTCAGGCGGCGAGTAGTTCGCGGGTGCGGTTCTGCTCCTCGGCCGTCCCGACGGGCATCAGGAGCAGTTCCGTCGCGCCCGTGTCTTCGAGTTCGCGGATCCGCGCCCGGACGAACTCCTCGTCGCCGGCGAGCACCGTCCCGCCAGGGCCGTCGACGCCGTCACGGTCGAAGATCGCCCGGTAGGCCGGGATGTTCGCCGCCATGCCGTAGTTCTCGGCGACCCAGTTCCGCGGACCGTCGGGTTCGCCGGTGACGCAGACCAGCTGCCCGGTGACGACGCGCGGGGCCGCGCGCCCGGCGTCCGACGCGGCTTTCGCCAAGATCGGGACGATGTGCTCCGCCAGTGAGCGCGCCCCGGCCCAGGTGGTCACCACGCCGTCGGAGTACGTCCCGCTGACCTTCAGCGAAAGCGGGCTCAACGCGCCGACGACGACCGAAGGCGGCTCGGCGCCGGGTGCCTCGATGGTGCCGACGGCAGTCAGCGTCTCGCCGTGTACGTCGACCTTTTCGTGGTGCAGCAACGGGTTCAGCGCCTGCAGGTATTCGCGCAGATGCCGGATCGGGCGGTCGAACGAAAAGCCGTACTGGTCTTCGATGATCGGCCGGTGGCTCAGCCCGACGCCGAGGGAAACGGGTGCGCCCGACGCGGCCTGCAGGGTCAAAGCCTGCGCCGCCAAGGAGATCGGGTGCCGCGGGTAGGTCGGGATCACCGAGGTACCCAGTGCGATACCGGGTGCGGCCGTGCTCAGCGCCGTCAACGCGGTCAGCGCGTCCCAGCCTCCGCGCTGGGCGAGCCAGATCGCGTCGTAGCCCAGTCGCGCGGCTTCCCGGGCTTGCGAAACGACTTCGCCGAAGGGGACACCGATTTCGTCGAGGAGGATTCCGGTCCGCATGCGCGGCTCCCGTCAGTAGGCGCGCCGGACGTTGGCGCGGTCGATTTCCGCGGTCGCGCGGAAGAGGGCGATGGCCCCCGGGGCGGCCGCGCGCACCTTCGCGGCCGGGGGAGTGGCCGTCGGCTGGAAGGCGCGGGCGACGGTGTCGGCCAGCAGATCCGCCGCGGCTTCGGGATCCGCTGCCGCCGGAGCGAGCAGGAAACCGTGCAGGACGGCCTGATACGCCGTCGCCAGGTCTTCGACCTTCAGATCGGTGCGGATCAGGCCGTGTTCGGCTTGCAGCCTCAGGTAATCCAGGAACGCCTCGTGGTGCCGAGGGTCCTGGTTCTCGTGGAGTTTCGCCGCGAGCTTGCCCAGCACACCGGAGTCGGCGAGGTAGGGCGCGTGGAGCAAGGGCCTGCGCACGACGTTGAGGAACTGGGTGCGGGTCATCCGGTGCAGCAAAGTGAGCGCCGGATCGTCCTCGATCGCCTGTGCCAGGTCCTCGATGGATCGCGCCGCCTCGCGCAGCATCACCGCGAGGAACAGCTGCTCCCGGGTTTTCCAGTGCAGGTAAAGGGTTCCCTTGCCGACGCCGGCGTGCTCGGCGACGTCTTCCACGGTCACGCGCCGGTAGCCGTGCCGCAGGAGCAGGTCCGCGGCGGCGTCGAGGATGCGTTCGGCGCGTTCCTGCCGGTCTTCGGTCACGAAGCTAGTTTATGACTGATTTTGAAATCTGGTCAAGCGATGGACGCCGGAGTTTGGTCAGGGCCACCACACCCAGGAGCGGCCCGATCGCCAGCGCCGGGATCGCGGCCCGCCAGCCGACGAGGTCGGCGAGCAGCGGCAACCCCTGGATGGTCAGCGCGCTGACCAGGAAACCGATCGCCGTCTGCGCGGTGAGCGCGGTGCCGACGTAGCGCGGATCCGCGGCTTCGCTCAACGCGGCGGAGAACTGGCCGGAGTCGGCGATCGCGGCGACTCCCCAGGCGAACAGCAGTGTGCCCAGCACCGCGGGGTGGGCGTCGAAGGCGGACACCGAGAGCACACAGCACAGCCCGCTCACCGCCAGCGCCGCGAGTGCGACGTCGATCCGCCCGACCCGGTCCGAGAGCGCCCCGCCGACCAGGCAGCCGACGGCGCCCCCGACCCCGATGACGGCGAACGCGAGCAGGCTCACCGTGCCCGGTGCGGACTTCAACGCCGCGGCCGCGTAAGCCGGGACCCAGGTCCAGAACGCGTAGAGCTCCCACATATGGCCGAAATAGCCGAGCGCGATCAGCCGCTGCCGCCGGTCGCGCACCATCGTGATCAGGTACGCCGGTTCCCACGGTGGTGACCGCCGCGCGTCCGGGCCGGCCCGGACGAACACCGCGGCCAGGACCGCCGCGACGAGGGCCAGGAGAGCGGCGACGACGAGCACCGTCCGCCAGCCTGGAAGGCCGCCGGCCACCAGATGAGGAGACGCCGAGCCGAGGGCGAGCGCGGCCAGCAGCACCCCGAGCGCGAGGCCCCTGTTGTTCGGGAACCATGAGACGACGATCTTCATCCCGACCGGATAGACCCCCGCCAGCGCGACCCCGGTACCGAACCGCAGTAGGACGGCGAGCCAGAAGTGGCTGCCGCACAAGGGAAAGAGCAGGGTCAGGACGGCGCCTGTCGCGGCGCTGGCTGCCAGCAGCCGCTCGGGCCGGAGCCGGTCGGCGAGGTTGGCGACGGCCGAAACCACCGCACCCGCGGCGAAACCGATCTGCACGGAGGCGGTGAGGAGTACGGTGCCCTGGGTGGTCAGCGCCCATTCGGCGCGCAGGGCGGGGACGACGCTGGACGCTGAGAACCACAGTCCCATGGCGAGGATCTGTGCGGCCGAAACGAGCGCCAGCTGGCGCGGAGCGGAGCTGGACACGCCAGCAGGTATCGCACCCGCGGGCGGGCCCGCTCAAGCTCTGGCGGCAGTGATCACCCGAAGGTGTGGTGAGGTTTGACGGCCTCCACGAGTACCCGCCGCGAATGCGCCACGAACTTCCCGTCGGTCTCGATCATCCGATGGAGTTCGGCCAGCTTGTCGCGGTACTTCCCCACCTCGAAGCCCGGCACGATCCAGATCACCTTGCGGAGGAAGTGGACGACCGCGGCGAGGTCGAAGAACTCCATCCGCAGTTTCGCCGGTTCGAGGCGCTCGACCGTCAGTCCGACTGCTTCCGCTTCGCCCCGCAGGACTTCGGGCGTCCAACCGCCGTAGTCTTGCGGGCCGAGGAAGAACTCCTTCAGTTCTCGGACCGTGCCGGCACCGATCTGTTGCGACAGAAAGGATCCACCCGGCCGCAGCACCCGCGCGATCTCTCGCCAGGGGTTCTCGATCGGATGGCGGCTGCTCACGACGTCGAAGGATTCGTCGGGGAACGGCAAAGGCGCGTCGTACTCCGCCTCGACCACCTCGCCGCCCAGCGGCGCGAGGGTCTTCCGGGCGACCTCGACGTTCGGCGGCCAGCCTTCGGTGGCGGCGAGGACCGGCGGCGGTTTCGGGATGCCCGCGAGCACCTCGCCGCCGCCGGTCTGCAGGTCCAGGCCGGCTTCCGCGGTCGCCATCCGTTCGCCGAGCAGCCGCGAGTAACCCCACGGAGGCCGTTCCTCCGTGGCCCTTCCTTCGAACCACGAGAAGTCCCAGCCTTCGACCGGGACGGCCTCTCCTTCGGTGAGCAGCTCTTCGAACGTCATGACCGCAGTCTCGATCCACTCGCCCGGCGGGGCAACGCGTTTTCGGGACCTGTCCCCGAACGTGGCGGTCAGACGCCGTCGGTCGAGCGCTTCCACAGATTGATCTCGGCCTCGGTGGCGTAACGGTCGATCTCCGCCAGCTCTTCGTTGGTGAAGTGCAGGTTCTTCAGCGCGCCGACGTTGTCCTCCAGCTGTGTGACGCTGCTCGCGCCGATCAGCACCGACGTCATCCGCGGGTCGCGCAGGCCCCACGCCAGGGCGAGCTGGGCCAGCGTCTGGCCACGACGCCCCGCGATCTCGTTCAGCGCCCGGATCTTGCCGACGGTGTTCTCGGTGATCGTGTCCGGATTCAGCGACTTTCCTTGCGCCGCACGGGAACCCTCGGGGACGCCGTCGAGGTACCGGCTGGTGAGCAGCCCCTGCGCCAGCGGCGAGAACGCGATACAGCCCGCGCCTTCGGCTTCGAGGGTGTCGAGCAGCTTGTCGCCTTCGAGCCAGCGGTTGAACATCGAGTACGACGGCTGGTGGATCAGCAGCGGGGTGCCCAGTTCCCGCAGCAGTCGCGCGGCTTCGGCGGTCTTCTCCGACGAGTACGACGAGATGCCGACGTACAGCGCCCGCCCGGACCGGACGGCGGTGTCGAGCGCGCCGACGGTCTCTTCGAGCGGCGTCTCCGGGTCGAAACGGTGCGAGTAGAAGATGTCGACGTAGTCCAGTCCCATCCGGGCCAGCGACTGGTCCAAAGAGGACAGCAGGTACTTGCGCGAACCCCACTCGCCGTACGGGCCGGGCCACATGTCGTAGCCCGCCTTGGTCGAAACGACCAGTTCGTCGCGGTACGGCTTGAAGTCCGAGGCCAGCAGCCTGCCGAAGTTCTCCTCGGCCGAGCCGTAGGGCGGACCGTAGTTGTTGGCGAGGTCGAAGTGGGTGATGCCCAGGTCGAACGCCCGCCGCGCGATGTCACGCTGCGTGCCCAGCGGCTTGTCGTTCCCGAAGTTGTGCCACAGACCCAGCGAGATCGCGGGCAGCTTCAGCCCGCTGCGCCCGGTGCGGCGGTACGGGATGCTCTCGTATCGGCCCTCGGCCGCGACATAGGTGCTCACGTGCCGATGCTAGCCGCAGGAACCGCGCCGTCGAATGTGACATCTCGCTTCCGGCCGTCTCGGTTCCGTTTTCCTGTCCGGTTCGTTGGCGGTACCTCATTATTTCGAACTTGTTCGAAAGTCCGGTGCAATACCGGAATGGGTGGATGGTCGGCGAGTGGAAGCGGGCTATCCTGCGAGGGTAAGGGAACGAACTGGGGGTTCCATTAATGCTGCGCATATACTTTTCCACGGAGGACCTGCTCAGGATCCGGCTACTCGCCGAACCACATCCGATGTGGGAGGTCTTGCTGAGCCTTCATCTGGTCCAGACCGGGCAAGGTCAGCCGGTCTTCGGCGGTTGGCGGCGGAAGTTGCGGCCTCGGCTGCCATCCAGCACTGGTCTGCTCACCGCACTGGCGAGACCCTCGGGCTACTCGCCGGACTTCCTCACCCCGCCTGGCGACATCCCCGATCTGGAGACCGGTATCGACCTGCTCCTCGGCACCACGAGGACGAGATTGAAGACCGATATCGCGGTGCTCGCCCGGCATCGGGTGCTGCCCACCTGGGTGGCCGAGATCGCCGACGGCGAGGTGGAGTCGCTGAGACGGCTGGCCGAGGCCCTGCGTGCGTACCACCGTGAAGCCATCGAGCCGTTCTGGCCGGGTATCCGCCACCACGTCGAGCTGGACAGGCGGAGCAGGGCGGATGTCGTCGCCATCGCGGGATTCGAGGCCGTGCTGACCGGGCTGCACCCCGCCATCCGGTGGCGGCCGCCCGTACTCGAGGTCGACTACCCGGTCGAACAGGATCTGTATCTCGACGGCCGGGGTCTCGTACTGGCGCCGTCGTTCTTCTGCTGGGGCGGACCCATCACCACGCTCTCCGACGACTCCGCCACGCCGATGCTGGTCTACCCCGTCGAA
Organism: Amycolatopsis pittospori; assembly: GCF_013870525.1. GTDB lineage: Bacteria > Actinomycetota > Actinomycetes > Mycobacteriales > Pseudonocardiaceae > Amycolatopsis > Amycolatopsis pittospori. The sequence goes on along the minus strand of NZ_JACBXD010000004.1, from coordinate 127,496 downwards.
AGATGTCCCGGGTGGGCGGCGGACCCCGACGAGGAGGCCGTGCGCGTCCGATCGCTGACCGCCCTGCTCGGCCGGACCAGGGCGACCGTGCTGCGGACGATCGCCGATCTGCCGCAGGTCAACACCACGGATCTCGCCAACGCCCTCGGTATCTCCCTCGCGGGAGCCAGTCAGCACGCGACCGTGCTGCGCAACGCCGGCCTGGTGCAGACGGCGCGGACGAACGGCGCGGCGGTGCACCGGATCTCCCAAAGAGGTTCCGCATTACTCCGACCGTGATCGGGGGTTTCAGTCACAAGTGAAAGGTGTTGTCGCACGCGGATCGAATTCATACTTTGAGATGTCCGATCCGGAACAGGAGTGAAAAACAGATCCTTTCCCGATGGCGGAATCGTCCCGCTCGGCCATCGGGAAAGGTTCTTTCCTGAATTGCTCGGTTACTGCGACGGCGACGCGCTTTCGTTTCCACCACCGGCGGCCGCGAAGAGCCTGGAAACGCCACGCAGGTGATCTTTGAAGGCGGTGGGCCGCTCGACCTCGAAGGGCGCGCCGATGGCGGCGAGGATCAGCACGGGCCAGTCGAAGGTGTCGACGTTCATCGTCAACCGGCAGGATTGCTCGTCGATCGCTTCGAGCGCCCCGCCGAGATACCGCACCGCCGCTTCGACCTGGTCTTTCGGCGCGTCGACCCGGACGACGAGCGTATGCGTGGTCGGCCTGGCCTTGATCTGGGCCTCGACGAACTCGACGGCGTCGCCGCCCGGGATCTCCCTCGGCCGGTAGCGGGCGCCGGTGGTCCGCGGCTCGGTGAGCCTGTCGACGCGGAAGGTGCGCCAGTCGACGCGGTCGAGGTCCCACGCCACCAGATACCAGCGGCGTCCGAGCGAGACGAGCCGATGCGGCTCGACCAGCCGCGCGGACTCCTCGCCGCCGCGCGCCGCGTAGTCGAACTTCAGCCGCTCGTCGTCGCGGCACGCCTGCGCGATCACCGTCAGGCTGGCGGCGTTGACCCGGGGACCGGTGACGGCCGCCGGCGTCGTGTACGCCTGGAGCGCGTCGACCCGTCTGCGCAACCGGGGCGGCATCACCTGGACGACCTTCGTCAGCGCACGGACCGACGTCTCTTCGATGCCCTCCACCGAACCGCTCGCCGCTGTCCGCAGGCCGACCGCGATCGCCACGGCCTCCTCGTCGTCCAGCAGCAGTGGTGGCATGACCGTGCCCGACCGCAGCTGGTAGCCGCCCGCGACGCCACGGCTCGCGTTGACCGGATAGCCCAGCTCGCGCAGGCGCTCGACGTCGCGTCGCAGCGTCCGCTCGCTCACTTCGAGCTTGTCGCTGAGTTCGGTCCCCGACCAGAAGCGGTGTGTCTGCAGCAGGGACAGCAGCCGCAGCATCCGCGCACTCGTATTCGCCATGAATCCAGATTCGCTCCGATTCCGGTCAGAAAGTGGCCGGAATAGACTTTAGCGTTGCTCCCATGACGATGACACTGGACACCCCGAGCGCTGTGACCTCGGAAGACACGCTCGAGGCGAAGCCGTACCGCTGGCGCTGGCCCGCGCTGTTCGTGATCCTGACCGGTTCGGTCATGGAACTGCTCGACATGACGGTCACGAGCATCGCCGGACCGGTCATGCAGGCCTCGCTCGGCGGCGGCACGTCGATGATCCAGTGGCTCGGCGTCGCCTACACCCTCGCGATGGTGTCCGGGCTGCTCACCGGCGGGCGGCTCGGCGACATCTTCGGCCGCAAACGCATGTTCCTGATCGGCGCCGTCGGCTTCGTCGTCGGCTCGCTGTTCTGCGCGATCGCGGTGAGCCCCGAGATGATCATCACCGCGCGCGTGGTGCAGGGCCTGTTCGGTGCCGCGATGGTCCCGCAGGGCCTCGGCATGATGAAGGAGATGTTCTCCGGCAAGGAACTGCAGTCCGCGTTCGGCATGTTCGGGCCGGTCATGGGCCTCGCCGCGGTGGGCGGGCCGATCCTGGCGGGCTGGCTCGTCGACGCCGACCTCTTCGGCACCGGCTGGCGGATGATCTTCCTGATCAACCTCCCGATCGGCGCGCTCGCCGTGCTGGCCGCACTGAAGTTCCTGCCCGAATCCCGGCGCGGCGCCTCGCTCACCCTCGACATCCCCGGCGCCCTGCTCGCCACCGCCGGCGCGTTGCTGATCGTCTTCCCGCTGGTCCAGGGCCGCGAGTACGGCTGGCCGCTGTGGACGTTCGCGATGATGGCCGCCGCGGTCGTGGTGTTCGGCGTCTTCGCCTGGTTCGAGAAGCGCAAGAGCCGTCGCGGCGGCGACCCGCTGGTGGAGCCCAGCCTGTTCCGCAAGCGCAGCTTCCTCGCCGGGATGGCGACCGGGACGATCTACTTCGCGGCGTTCTCCGGCTTCGGACTCGTGTTCACCCTGTACCTGCAGCTCGGCCTCGGTTTCTCGCCGCTCAAGGCCGGCCTGACCGGTGTGCCGATGTCGCTCGGGATGATCGTCGGGATGGGCCTCGTGCAGGCCGTCCGCAAACACGGCCGCAAGGTGCTGCACACCGGCGCGCTGATCATGGCCGCGGGCGTGGTCGCCCTGCTGCTGATCATCGGCCCGGACGCCGGACCGTGGCTGATCGCGCCCGCACTGCTGGTGGTCGGGATCGGATCGGGTCTGATCATGGGGCCGTACTTCGAGATCGCACTGTCCGGTGTGGAGCCTTCCGAGGCCGGGTCCGCTTCGGGAGCTTTGACGTCGCTTCAGCAGGTCGGCGGCGCGCTGGGGCTGGCGCTGCTGGGCACCGTCTTCTTCGACGCGGGTCTCGCCGATCCGACGGCCGCCGCGCAACGGACGTTCTGGGTGGTCGCGATGATGGTGGTGCTGACCTTCGCGGTCGGGTTCCTGCTGCCCAAGCCGGAACGCGACGTAGAGTCGGCCGGGTAGGCGATCGAGCTGGGAGGCCGCGTGGCTGGGACCGGGTACTTCACATCCGTCGAAGACGTGACGGCGAAGCTCGCCGACACCGGCTACCTGGCTTCGGCGGCCGTCGCCACCACGGTGTTCCTCGCGGACGCCCTCGGCAAGCCGTTGCTGATCGAGGGCCCCGCGGGGGTCGGCAAGACCGAACTGGCGAAGGCGGTCGCGGAGGCCAGCGGGTCCCGGCTCGTGCGCCTGCAGTGCTACGAAGGCGTCGACGAGTCTCGCGCGCTGTACGAGTGGAACCACGCGAAGCAGCTTCTGCGGATCACCGCCGGCAAAGACGAGACGTGGGACGAAGCCCGCAACGACATCTTCGGCGAAGAGTTCCTGCTTGCCCGGCCGCTACTGACGGCGATCAAGGGCGACGAACCGACGGTCCTGCTCATCGACGAGACCGACAAGGCCGACGTCGAGATCGAGGGGCTACTGCTGGAGGTCCTCGGCGACTTCCAGATCACCGTCCCGGAACTCGGCACGATCACCGCCGGACGCAAGCCGTTCGTGGTGCTCACGTCGAACGCCACGCGAGAACTTTCCGAAGCGCTGCGGCGGCGATGCCTGTTCCTGCACATCGATTTCCCCGACGCGGCACTGGAACAGCGCATCGTGCGGCTCAAGGTGCCGGGCGTCGACGACGCGCTGGCCGCGTCCCTGATCAAGGTGATCACCGCGCTGCGGGCGATGGAACTGCGGAAGGCACCGTCGGTCGCCGAGACCATCGACTGGGCGCGCACCCTCCTGGCGCTCGGCGCGGACAGCCTCGGTGAAGACGTCGTCCGCGCGAGTCTCGGCGTCATCCTCAAACACCAGGACGACGTCGTGAAGGCGGACGCGCGGCTGGAACTCGGCAAGGTCCTCGACTCGTGAGCGGCGTGCCGGGCAGGCTCGTCGAGTTCGTGGAAGCGCTGCGGGAGCACGGGATCCCCGCCGGTCCCAGTGAGACGGTCGACGCCGCCGCGGCACTCGAAGTGCTCGGCCTGGCTTCGCGCGAGCAGATGCGGGAAGGCCTCGCGGCGGCGCTGGTCCGGCGCGGCGGCCAGCGCGCGGTGTTCGACGCGACCTTCGACATCTACTTCCCGCTCGGCGTCGGCGCGCCCTCGCAGGACCCGGTCGACGACCTCGCGACCCTGCGCGATCGGCTCGCTTCGGCACTCGCGGCCGACGATCAGCCGGAACTGACGCAGCTCGCCGGCCTCGCCGTCGACATGCTGGGGGAGTACGGCGCCGCGGCGGGCACCGGTGGCTGGTCCGCGCATCAGACGTTGGAACGCCTTCAGCCACAGACACTGGTGGTGCGCGTACTCGACGCGATCCGCGCGGGCGCGCAGGAGGACTTCACCGACCGGCTCGACCGCGACGACGTCCGCCGCCGGGTCGAAGGATTCCGCGGTCTCGTACGCACCGAGGCACGACGGCGAGTGGCGGAAGTCCGCGGCAGGGAAAGGGTTTCGCGGCACGCCGTCGCACCCGCCGCCGACCGCGTCGACTTCCTGCTCGCCAGCCGCGCGCAACTCGCCGAACTCCGCCGCGTCGTGCAGCCGTTGTCGCGGAAACTCGCCACCCGCCTGGCCGCGCGCCGCCGACGGCACGCACGCGGCCAGATCGACCTGCGCCGGACTTTGCGGCGTTCGCTGTCCACCGGCGGCGTCCCGATGCGCCCGGCCTACCGGCGGCACCGGCCGGGGAGGCCGGAAATCGTGCTGCTGTGCGACATGTCGGGATCCGTGGCCGGTTTCGCGAACTTCACCATGCTGCTCGTACAGGCCCTGCGCGACCAGTTCGGCAAGGTGCGCGTGTTCGCGTTCATCGACGCCTGCGACGAGATCACCCACCTCGTCGACACCGGCGCGGCCGATCCGGAAGACCTCGGCGCGCGGATCCTCGCCGACGCGGAGCTGACCCGATGGGACGGTCACAGCGACTACGGTCACGCGCTCGGCGAATTCGTCGAGCGGTACTCGGACGCCGTGGGTCCCAAGACCTCCATGCTCATCCTCGGCGACGCCAGGACCAACGGCGGCGACCCCAATCTGGCGGCGGTACGCGGAATCGCTTCCGCCGCAAGGCATACGTACTGGCTCAACCCCGAGCGGACGGCGCTGTGGTCCACCGGGGACTCCGAGGCGCACGCGTACGCGGAGGTCGTCGAGATGCACGAATGCCGGAACGTGCACCAGTTGACGCGTCTGGTGACAAGGCTTCTGCCCGCCTAGCCCGGGCTCACCCCGGCGACGACGAGCCGGAACAGCCGGTTCGCCTCGGCGGCCGGATCGGGATGGTGCTCCGTGCCCAGCGCGATACCGACGATCACCGTGAGCAGGTCCGAGACGGTCACGTCCTGCGCCACGGCGCCGTCGCGCGCGGCGTTGCGCAGCAAGGGGGCCGCGGCTTCTCCCAGCGTCACCGCGCAGCCGTTCCCGTGCACCGGGTCGGTGTCCGGATAGGACAGTGCGGTCGCCAGCCCCCGCGCGGTGACGCAGTAGGTGACCACTTCGCCCAGCCAGGTCAGCAACGCGGCGCGGCTGTCGGCCTCGTCGGCCAATTCGCGGGCGCGGGCGGCGAGGGCCGCGATCCGCCGGTGGGAGACCGCTTCGAGGAGTGCGCGCCGGGTGGGGAAGTGGCGGCGCACGGTCGCCGAGCCCACTCCGGCCGTCCGCGCGATCTGTTCCAGTGAGGCCCCGGCGCCCTGGGCGGCGACCTCCTCCTCGGCCACGGCCAGAATGCGCGCGAAGTTGCGCTTGGCGTCGGCGCGCTGGTGGTCGGACACGATTTGACCTCCGGGTTTGCTAAGTGGCGGGCCCCGCCATATCGTAGCGGAAGCTAAGTGGCGGGCCCCGCCGTTTAGCTTTCCGTCCCGAGGAGGAGCGTCATGTCCCCTGAAACCGCACCCGTCCTGGTCACCGGAGCCACCGGCCGCCAAGGCGGAGCCACTGCCCGCGCCCTGCTCGCCGCAGGCGTCCCCGTGCGCGCACTGGTGCGCGATCCCGGCTCCGAACGTGCCAAGGCCGTCGAGGCGCTCGGCATCGAACTGGTCACCGGAGACCTGCACGACCGCGACTCCGTCATCCGGGCCGCCGAGGGCGCCCGGGCGGTCTTCTCCGTGCAGATGCCCGGTTTCACCGGCGAGGGCTTCGATTTCGACGGCGAGGTGACGCAGGGCGTCAACCTCATCGAAGGCGCGAAGGCCGCGGGTGTGCCGCAGTTCGTGCACACATCCGTCGCCGGCGCGGGTCAGCACACCCGGGAACCCGGCTGGGTCGACGGCCGCTGGCCTTCGGTGGAGGTGAGCCTCGGCGCCAAGAGCGCGATCCAGGACCACCTGCGCGACGCGGGCTTTTCCCGGTGGACGTTGCTGAAGCCGGGCTTCTTCATGGACAACTTCCTGCCGTCCATGGCTTTCCTGTTCCCCCGCGGGATCGAGGGCGGTCTGGTGAGCGTCGTGAAGCCGGGCACCCGGTTGTCCCTGGTCGAGGTGGACGACATCGGCACGGCGGCGGCCGCGGCCATCGCCGATCCGGACCGGTTCCACGGCGTCGAACTGGAGCTGGCGAGCGATCTCCTCTCGATGACCGAGATCGCCGAGGTCCTGTCGCGCGTCTCGGGCAGGCCGCTCTCGGCACCCGATATGACCGAGGAGCAGGCTTTCGCGGCCGGGATGCCGGAGATGGGCGCAGGGCACGAATACCTGAACGTCGTGGGCGCTCCTGCCCGGCCCGAGTCCGCGAAGGAACTCGGGCTCCCGCTCACGAGCTTCGAGGAGTGGGCGCGGCGCCGGTTCTCGGCTACGGCTTGAGCGCGGCCTTGCCGTAGGCGTCGGCGTTGCTGAACACTTCCTGCCCGTACGCGGTGGAGTTGTTGTAGGTCAGCACCGCGGTCCACCAGCCGGCGGGCTTGCCGAGGTCGCCGCCCTTCGCGCACATGTAGCGCGCTGTCGTCATGGCGGCGTCGTCGATGTTCTGCGGGTCCGGTCGGGCGCCGTCACCACTCGCGCGGACGCCGTACCGCTTCCAGGTGGCGGGCAGGAACTGCATCGGCCCGACCGCGCGATCCCATTTCGGGTCGCCGTCGAGGGCGCCCTTGTCGGTGTCGACGACCGCCATGACACCGGGGGAGCCGTCGAGCGGGATGCCGATGATCGGCGGCGTCACGACACCGTCCTCGCCGGCGCGGGAGCCGTCGTGACGGGCGTGCTGGGACTCGGTCCGGCCGATGCCGGCGATGGTCGCCCAGGTGATGTCGCAGCTGGCGGGGGCTTTTTCGGCCGCGTTCACGTACGCGCGCAGCGTGCGTGAAGGGATGTCCGTGTTCTCCGACACCTTCGCGATCCAGGCGTCCTTCGCGGGCGCCGCGGGCAGCGGTCCGGCGTCACCGGGGATCGCCGAACGGGCGGCGGGCTTCAGCGCGGGGACGGTGAACTCCGGTTTGGTCGGCACCGGTTCGCGATCGACGAGGCTGACCACGACCCACACCGCGCCGGCCACCAAGGCGCCCACGACCAGCAACGCGAGCATCACGCATCCACGCGGGCCGCGCTTCTTGGGCGGTGGCTGCCACTGGCCGATGAGGTCCAGGCTCGAAGGGGACGAAGCGGTCACCGGTTCCACGGTACGTGACGGATGTGGAGAACCTGTGTGGCCCGCCCCCCGCGTGAGCCGGGCCACCCCATCCCGCGTTTAGTCCTCTGAATGCGGTCCTTGCGCGTGCAACTAACGCATTCAGAGGACTGAACGCCTCAGGCGAGCCAGGCGTCGATCTCCTGGTGGACCGAACGCTTGAGGTCGGCGGGCGCGAAGGAGGCGTCGACGGAGGCCCGCGCCAGGGCGGCGAGCGCGCGGTCGTCGTAGGCGAACGCCTCCCGCGTACGCAGGAACTCGTCGGTCAGCGTGGTCCCGGTGACCGAGGGGACGTCGGTGCTGAGCGTGACCACCAGCCCGGCGTCGACCAGCCGGGGAAGCGGGTGCTCCTCGAACGACGGCACGAGCCCGAGCGTCACGTTCGACGACGGGCAGACCTCCAGCGCGATACCGCGTTCCCGCACTTCGGCGACCAGGGAGACGTCCTCCAGGATCCGGATGCCGTGCCCGATCCGTTCGCTGTGGCCGAGTTCGAGCGCCTCGCGGATGCTGGCCGGTCCGGCGTCCTCGCCCGCGTGGTGGATGAGGTGCAGTCCGGCCTCGTCGGCCTCGTCGCAGATCCCCGCGAACGGCGCGAGCGGATACTTCTCCTCACCCGCCAGGCCGATCGCGATCACCCCGTCCGGGGCGTACCGGCGGGCGAGGTCGAGGGTGAGCCGCGCGCGTTCGAGGGAACGGCGGCGTGAGTGGTCCAGGATCACCCGCCAGACGAGCCCGTGTTCGGCCGCGCCCGCCGAAAGTCCTTTGAGGACGGACGCCAGCGGCATGTCCGGTTCACCGAGCCGTTCGCCGTGCGCTCCTGCCGTGAAGGTGACCTCGGCGTAGCGGACGCCGTCCTCGACCTGGTCCTCGCAGAATTCGCGCGCCACTCGTTCGAAGTCTTCCGGCCGCTGGAGGCAGGACCGGAGCAGCCCGTTGTAGTCGCCGAACGCCCGGAATCCGTCGAACACGGGTTGCTCGGCGGGTACGGGGATGCCGTTCGCCTCCCCGAGCTCACGGAGCGTGTCCGGCCGGACGGTGCTCTCCAGATGGACGTGCAGATGGGCCTTGGGCAGCAGCGACAGATCCCGCATGATCCCGAACCTAGCGTCCGCCGCCGCGTCGCGCGTCCGGTTTTCGGCGATCCGACCTGGGCGGTTATCCGAAATGAGTGATTTGGCGCGCTACGGGGAACCCGGTGACCACCACTGGTCGTTGAGCAGGACAACCAGACGACCCCGAGGAAAGGGACCCATCGTGGCTCTACTGCGGAAGTTGACCGCCCTGGCCGGCACCGCCGGGGCCGTGCGCGCCTACGTGCGGAAGAATCCTGAGAAGGTCTCGAAGGTAGTGAACAAGGCCGCGACCTTCGTCGACGGCAAGACCAAGGGCAAGTACCACCACCAGATCGACGGCGCCGTCCGCAAGGTCGACGGGATGACCGGACGGCCCCCGCGCCGCCCGAACGAGTACTGACCGGTCAGCCCTGCTCAGCGAGCGTCTCGAGGATCTGTTCGCCGTACTTGGCGAGCTTGTTCTCGCCGACGCCGCTGACGGTGCCCAGCTCCGTCAGCGTGGCGGGCCGTTTGGTGGCGATCTGGCGCAGGGTCGCGTCGTGGAAGATCACGTACGCGGGCACTCCCTGCTCCTTCGCCGCCGCGGCTCGCCACGAGCGCAGCAGTTCGAACACCGGCGCCGCCTCGGCGGGCATGTCGGCTGCCGCTGCCTTCTTCGCGCTGGACCGCGCCGCCGCCTTGGCCGCGCGTTCCGGCTCACGCCGTAACTGGACCTTCCGCTGCCCGTTCAGCACCTCTGCGCTGCCCTCGGTGAGCACGAGCGACCCGTAGTCGCCCTCGACCGCGGCGAGCCCTTGGGCCAGCAGCTGCCGGACCACGCCCCGCCACTCCGGCTCCTTCAGCTCGGTGCCGATCCCGAACACCTTCAGCGAATCGTGCCGGTGCTGGGTCACCTTCGGCGTGGTCTTGCCGAGCAGGATGTCGATGATCTGCCCCGCACCGAACTTCTGCCGCCGTTCGTTCTGCAGCCGGACGATCGTGGAGAGGATCTTCTGCGCCGGCACCGTGCCGTCCCAGGACTCCGGCGGGGCCAGGCAGGTGTCGCAGTTCCCGCACGGTTCACTGCGCTGCCCGAAGTAGGTCAGGACCTGCACACGGCGGCATTCCACCGTCTCGCACAGAGCCAGCATCGCGTTGAGGTGCGCGCTCAATTGCCGCTTGTGCGCGTCGGATCCCTCCGACATGTCGATCATCTTGCGCTGCTGCACGACGTCCTGGAGGCCGTACGCCAGCCACGCCGTCGACGGCAGCCCGTCGCGGCCAGCACGGCCGGTCTCCTGGTAGTAGCCCTCGACGGACTTCGGCAGGTCCAGATGCGCGACGAACCGCACGTCCGGTTTGTCGATGCCCATACCGAACGCGATCGTGGCGACGACGATCAACCCGTCCTCGCGCAGGAAACGCGACTGGTGCTTCGCACGTGTCCGCGCGTCCAGCCCCGCGTGGTACGGCACCGCCGGGATCCCGTTCTCCACCAGGAAGTCCGCGGTCTTCTCGACCGAATTCCTCGACAGGCAGTAGACGATCCCCGCGTCGCCCTTGTGCTCGGTGCGCAACAGTTCCAGCAACTGGCGCTGCGGCGAGTTCTTGCCGACGATCCGGTACTGGATGTTCGGCCGGTCGAAGCTCGCGACGAAATGCCGCGCCTCCTCGAGATTGAGCCGGGACGCGATCTCGGCGTGCGTCGCCTTGGTGGCGGTGGCGGTGAGCGCGATCCTCGGCACGTCCGGCCAGCGCTCGTGCACCGCGGACAGCATCAGATAGTCGGGCCGGAAGTCGTGGCCCCACTGGGAGACACAGTGCGCCTCGTCGATCGCGAACAGCGAGATCTTGCCACGGTCGAGCAGCCGCACGGTCGACTCGACCGAAAGGCGTTCCGGCGCCAGGTACAGCAGGTCCAGTTCACCGGAGAGGAACGCGGCCTCTACGCGGTTGCGCTCGGCGTAATCCTGCGTCGAGTTGAGGAAACCCGCGCGCACGCCGAGGTTGCGCAACGCGTCGACCTGGTCCTGCATCAACGCGATCAGCGGTGAGACGACCACACCGACACCGGGCCGCACCAGCGCCGGGATCTGGTAACACAGCGACTTGCCGCCGCCGGTGGGCATGAGGACGAGCGCGTCACCGCCTGCGATGACGTGTTCGACGATGGCGTGCTGGTCGCCGCGGAAGCTGTCGTAACCGAAAACGCGGTTCAGCGTTTCGAGGGCTTCCGAGGTACCGATGTCGGGGGCTGCCACCCGGACGATTCTAGGGGCGGGGTCCGACAGTCCCCGCGCCCGCGTTCCTCAGCGCCGGAAGTCCCACTCCAGCGCCCGGTTTTCGGTGACGACCGGCCGGTAACCGCCGACCACCGCCCCGCCGGTCTCCAGCGCGGTCGCGGTCTGCTCCAGCAGCTCGGTCAGCGAACCGGGCCATCGGGCGAAATCGACGCCGCCTTCGTGGTCGCTCGCGCCCAGCCGCGCGGTGCCGGTGCGCTGGTCCAGGAAGAGGGTGTTGCCGGAGCCGTCGGCGGCGAAGGGCACGAACTTCCCGTGCCACCAGGAGCCGACGCTTTCGTCTACGCCGATCGAGACCAGCGCTTCGCACAGGGTTTTCGCCTCGGTCGCGATATTCGCCGTGGAAACCGGGGCGTAGAACGGCGGAAGGGTGAAACCGTCACCCCGTCCGGTCGCGCCGTCGTGCCGCAGCAGGGAGGCGACGAGTTCGGCGGGCAGGGCGACCCCGATCATCTTCTGCGTCTCGATCACCTCCGCGGTCGTCGCGGGCGGACGGAGAGACGCCGCCGAGGCCGGAGCTTTGGCCTTGAGCCACCGTTCGATGCGGTCCCAGGCGGCGCCGACGCGGCGGGTTGTGGCGTCGGCGACCGGGTCCAGCGCGGCCGGACCCTGGCCGGGATGGCAACCGCTGTCGACGGTCAACGTCCGACGAGTCGTGGGCGCGGGTGCGGCCGTCGAGAAGGACGGCGTGTTCGGCGTCGTCCGCGCAGGCTGCTCCGAGGACAGCCACTGGGTCTCCCTGGACTGCCCGCCGCGCACCGTGACGGCGAAGACGAGGCCCAGCACGATGACGACGCTGGCGACGGCGATCACCACCGCGCGCCCCCGGTTCTTCGACACGGGCAGAGGTTAGCCGGTTTCTTCCGCCGCCTTCCGGCGTTCGCGGCGGCCGCGGGCGATTTCGGTGGCGAGCGCGTCGAGGGGACCCGTCCAGAACCGGCGGTACTGCTCCAGCCAGCCGTCGATCTCCTTGAGCGGGCCGGGATCCACCGAGTACAGCCGGCGCGCGCCCTCGGCCCGGACGGTGGTGAAGCCGTTCTCGCGCAGGACACGCAGGTGCTGGGAGACCGCGGGCTGGGAGATGCCGAATTCGCCGCGGACCACCGTGGTCACGTCCCCGGAACTCAGCTCGCCGTTCGCCAGCAGTTCCAGGATCCGGCGGCGGACCGGATCCCCCAGGACGTCGAACGCGTGCATCCGGCAACTATCACGGCCTGAACTTATATAAGTCAAGGTTGTCAGGCCTGGGTCACCTCGTGGTGGCATCGTTTCCGGTGCGAGGCCCGCGGGTAATCCCGCATCGAAGAGCGTCGGAAGGGGATTCGATGAAACTGGCCGAGGTGCTGACCGACGGGTTCGGCCGCATCCAGGAGGTCGTGCACGAGGCCGTCGAGGGGCTGACTCCCGAGCAACTGGCGGCGAGCCCCGCGCCGGACGCGAACACGATCGCCTGGCTGGTCTGGCACCTGACCCGGGTCCAGGACGATCATGTCGCGGACCTCATGGGCACCGAGCAGATCTGGACCACCGGGGGCTGGCTGGACCGGTTCGAACTGCCGTTCCCGGCCTCGGACACGGGCTACGGGCACCGGCCCGAGGACGTCGCCGCGGTCCGTGTCGGCTCCGCCGATCTGCTCACCGGCTACTACGACGCGGTGCACGAGGCGACGACGGCATGGACCGCCGGTCTGGACGAAGCCGCCCTCGACCGTATCGTCGACCAGGCTTGGGATCCGCCGGTCACCCTCGGGGTACGCCTGGTCAGCGTGCTTTCCGACGACCTGCAACACGCCGGGCAGGCCGCGTACGTCCGGGGACTCGTACTCCACGATACGTAGGCCAGGTGCCGCTCCACGACGGACGACGGGAGCGCCGCTCGCGGAAACACTGGGCGCATGAGTACTTCCACAGTGCGGCGACAGCCGAAGACGCTCACCCCGCGGTGGCGGAAACTCGTCCTCGTCGTCCATGTCGTCTCGTCACTCGGCTGGCTCGGAATCACCCTGGTGAACGCGGTCCTGACCGCCACCTCCGTGTTCACCGACGATCCCCGGCGCCAGCACGCGGCCATCCTGATGATGGACCAGGTCGGCGGGTACCTGCTACTGCCGGTCAGCATGACCGCCCTGGTCAGCGGGATCGTGCTCAGTGTGGGCACGAAATGGGGACTGATCCGGTACAGGTGGGTCGCGATCAAACTGGTCCTGACGCTGATCGCGGCGGCGCTGACGGTGTTCTCGCTGCTGCCGGGGATCCGTGAGCTGGCCGCGCTGGCGGAGTCCACTATGGACGGCGTGTTCGTCGAAGCGGGGCAGCGGGTGGACGGGTTCTATCCGATCATCGTGTCCACGACGATGTACCTGACCATGACCGTGCTTTCGGTGTACAAACCGGGCGGGAAGACGCCCTACGGACGGCGAGTGACCGCCACGCGGGGCCGCGAGCGTCAGCCGGCTTAATACTCTTCGAGGGCTTCGTCGATCCGCTTCGCTTCGGCGAGCAGATCGTCCAAAGTGGTCTGAGCGGCGGCGGTCTCACCGTTCGCCGCCTCCTCCTCGAGTTCCGCGTCGGCGAGCCGTCGCCGCAGCTCGTTCGCCTTCTCAGTGGACTTCTCGGCCCGGCGTTCGGCGCGGGCGACGTCGATTTCCGCCTGTTTACAGGCCTTCGCGAGAGCGGCCGCCTCACGCCGGAGCCGGTTGAACTCCGCCACCCGTTCCTGCTCGCGTTCGGCCTCTTCGCGAGCCTTGGCTTGGCGCTCTTGATCGGCCTTCGCGGCGGCGTCGGCCTTCTGCTTTTCCTTCGCCTTCCGCCGATCGTCCAAATGCGACACGGTGGCCGGTTTTTCCCGCTCCGGAGCGGGTTCCCGCTTCGGTTGCGGCGTGAATCCGCTCGTCAGCCACTGGTCACCCGCGCTGTCCGCGCCGGTGCTGAGCCGCCCGGCCAGCGCGAGCGCCGCCACCTCGGGATCGGCCACGACGGCTTCGAGGGTCGCCTCGACTTCACGGGCGACGGACTCGCTCATCGAGCGTTCGTCCTGCAAGACCTGGTTGACCAGTTCCTGACGCCGCTTGGTGAGCTTGCGCAGTTCCGGCCCGGCCAGCGCGGAATGAGCCTTCCGGAGGTCTTCGCCGAGCCGGGCCAGTTCCTCCAGTTCGGCGGAACCGGCGCGGCGGTTGAGGATCGTGGCCGCGAGCGTCGGTTTCCGGAGCGCGCGGATCCGTTCGGCCAGCGCGGCGTCACCCGCAGCCTTGGCATCTTTCGCCCGCTGATTGCGCACGGAAACGAACTCGGCCGGATCGCCGGCATAGAGTTCGTCCGCGACCTCGTCGAAGTCCATCGTCCTCCGGGAACCGGTGACTCAGCTGTCGGTCAGGCTCGGGATCAGGTGGCCGTGCTGACGCTTGGCCTCGAGGTACGCGCGAGCCGATTCACTCACCGGCACGATCGACGGCTCGCGTTTCACGATGATCCCACGGTCTTCCAGGGCTTTCATCTTTTCCGGATTGTTGGTCAGCAGCCGCACGCGGGTCAGGCCCAGGCTCTCCAGCAGATCGGCGGCGGCCGCGTAGTCACGGGAGTCGTCGGGGAGATGCAGCGCGCGGTAGCTGGTGAAGGTGTCCGCCTCGTGCTTCTGGCTGTAGACATAGCCGCGCGCTTTGGCGAGCAGCCCGGCGCCGCGTCCCTCCTGGTCCAGGTAGACGATCACGCCGGCGCCGGCGTCGATGATCAGCTTCTTCGCCTGCTCCACCTGATCATGGCAGTCACAGTCGACCGAACCGAGGATCTCGGAGTAGACGCAGCGCGAATGGATCCGGACCAGGCAGTCGTCCGTGGGTTCGCCGTAGATCGCGGCCACCGGGGGATTTCCGGTCGCGTGCGCGTCGTCGAGGACCCGGACCCGGAAGCCGGAGCCGCCGGTTCGACTGAGCGAGTGCTCGACGAAAAGTTGTTCAGTCATGGGCCTCGTGCTCCGGAGTCACTTTGAGTACACGGTCCACTTGCTGTGCCATCGGCATCGAATCCGCGACTCCGCCGAACGACTGGGCCGCGGTCATGGCCGCGGTCGCCCATTCGAGGTCGGACTGGTCGATCTTCCGGTCCTTCAGGAGCAGGCGGTGGATGAGCGCGGCGCTGAAGGCCTCCCGGGCGCCAGGGGTGTCCCGCAGGGCGGTCGGGAAGCGGGCGACGTCCGCTTTGAGATGCTCCGACCGCACCATGCAGCCGAATTCTTCGGTGATGCAGACGCCGTGCACGCCGAGTACCAGCAGACTCGAAGCCAGCGCTTCCATGGTGATCTCGTCGGTGGCGCCCGAAAGGAGCTCTCGCAGCTCCCACTGGGTGCCGACCAGGTAATCGATGTCGGCGAAATGCTCGTACAGGAACTGAGGGCTGGCGATCGGCGGAGAAGGCCGGACCACGATCAGCGGCTTCTTCTTGAGGCTGCTGACCACGCGCAGGACCTCGCGAGTGGCTCCCATGGGCTGCTCGAAGGTGATGACGACCGCGTCCGACGCTTCAAGCACGTTGCGCAGTGAGTGGGTGTGGAAGTCGGCCGGGTCGAGCCGGATCTCGCCTTCGTTCATCCACGGCATCAGGACCGCGCCGCCGTTGCGGGTCATGAACACCCCGACAACCGGGGTCTTGGCGTTCGGCACCATCTTGACCAGATTCAGTCGCATGCCCTCGGCGGACATGTAGTCCAGCAGCATCTGGCCGGGCAGGTCGTCGCCGACCGCGGTGATCATGTGCACGTCCATGCCGAGGCGGGCGTTCGCCACCGCGTGGTTGAGGCCCTTCCCGCCGGGATGGGTCTCGTAGGAGATGAGCGGCGTCGACGATCCCGGTGACGGGATGTGGTCGACGACGTAGATGTGGTCGACGACGGCGGAGCCGATGACGCTCACGGTCGCCGCCCGGGTCGCGGCGTCCTTCGTCTTGCCGGGCTCGGGGAGTGCGACGTCGAGAACGGAACTGCTGACGCAGAGTTCCGCCAGTTTGGCGATGGCGCGGGTCTCCAAGCTGGAGCGGAGCGCCCGCACGGTCAGATGCCGATCGGGGAGGTCCACGCCGAGTAACCGGTGGATCGGCTCCCAAAGCTCCACGAGCCGGTCGCGGCGTTCACCGACATCGGCCGCGTACAGGGTCTCGATCTCGGGGGCGTCGGGGAACCGGTCCGCGAGCAGGCCGAGGGAGAGCGCCATGTCGACGATCACGAGTTCCTCGGTCGGCAGCTGATCGGCGATCCGCCGTACCGCGTCCAGTGCGGCCTCGGGCTCGTCCTTGCCGGTGGTGTTCACGATCTGCCGGACGACCGGGAGGTCCAGGATCGGCCGGACACCGACCTCCGTGGAGCGCAACCGTTCGGCGCTCAGGCCGGTACGCGTTCGCAGTCTCACCAGAGCACTGCGGACGCCGTCCACGCCCGGTACCGGACCACTCATCGGGGTAGATTACTCCGTTCATCGGCAGTTGCCATGGGGTTGGGGTTCTCGTACGGCTATTGCCGTCCGTTACGCCGGAGGATCGTCGCGGGGAGCATACCGCCGCCTCCTCGTGGAACGGTCTCGACTCCCTGCAGGGGTCATTCACTCATTCGAACCAGTGTGACCGTGGGATTGGGTGGGTATATCTCAAGTTCGTGTCTGCCAACTGTCTTTCGTTGGCGGCAATTGACGGTTAGCTCCGGCAACTGCCACACTGGGCTTGCCTTCAAAGTCGGGGAGGTCACCATGAAGTGTTCGCGAGCCGCACTACCGATCTTCTTACTGTCCACCGCGCTGACGACATCGCTGGTCAGCGGCTGTGGAGCCCGGGCCGGAGCGGCCGGGGGCGACGGGGAGCGAATCGTCATCCTCGCCTCCGCGAGCGCCAACGAACCTCGCCCTTCCCTTCCGCCGGGGATCGAAAGCCGCCTCGCGGAGGCCGCGCACAGCCAGAACGCCACCGACGGAAAGAACGGCAAGGGCAGTGTCGCGATCGTGACCACGGCCGACGGCGACACCGCACAGACCCTTCCGTTGACTCCGCGCCGGGCCAACGGCGCCGTCGAGCACGGGTTGCAGCGCGAAAACCTCATCGACGCCAACGTCCGGCGGGTCTCGGAAGCCGTGGGCGGGCTGGCCGCCACCCATTCCGGTGTCGACCTGCTGGCGGGCATCGACAACGCCGTACGCGGCGCCGGACCCGGGACGCTCGTCGTGATCAGCAGCGGGCTCTCGACCGCGGGCGGGTTCGACCTGCGGCGCACCGGATGGCAGCTCGAACCGGTCGCGCTGGCGGCGGAACTGAAGACGCGCGGCCTGCTGCCCCGGCTCGACGGACGGCGGTTCGTGATGACCGGGATCGGCGAAACCGCGGGCGCCCAGGCACCGCTCGCCCTGCCGACCAGGGAACGGCTCATCGCGTATTGGCGGGAGATCTGCCACGCGGCGGGCGCGGCCGAATGCGTCTTCGACGAGGCCAGGCTCGAACCGCGGCCGCCGAACGGGACCGTCCCCACACCGGAGGTCCCGGTGCCCGGGATCGTCTCGGTCCGCGGGCCGGACGGCACGACGAAGACGACGCTGTCCAACGACGTCCTCGGGTTCGCCGGCGATTCCGCCGCGCTTTCCCCCGCGGCCCAAGGGGTTCTGGCCGAACTGGCGTCGAGGATCGTCGCGAGGTCGGAGGACCGGCCCTCGGCGAGGGTCGTCGTGCGCGGGTTCACGGCCGACCCGCCGGGTTCGACCGAACAGGGCAGGGCCGACCTGTCCGCCGCGCGAGCGGGCGCCGTGGCCGGCGCGCTGAGGGCGGCCGGAGTGAGCCGACCGATCGATTCGAGTGGAGGGGGGACCGCGCCGGGCATGACGGCGATGTCCGGCGGTGTCTTCGACGAAGGCGTCGCCGTGAAGATGCGCCGGGTCGACATCACGTACTGAAAGAGGGAGGAACCGTCATGGACGGCTTGGACCGGATCACGCCCCGCCTGCCCCTGCAGCGGGCGGCGGCGGAGGACTACCACGACGACTACGAGCGGGCGGCCGCCGGAACCCGGGGCAGGCTCGGCGCGCGTATCGCCGAACTGAAGCTCGCCGCGGACCGTGTCCTGCGCACCCCGGTGATCGGGCCTCGCGGGCAGTTCATGACCGTGTACGAGGCCAAACACCGCGCGGAGGTGCTGAGCGAGCGGATCGACACCGACGAACTGCGCGGCAGCCTGCGGCACTACCGGGTGTCGCGTGCGGCGAAGGTGCTGACCCTCCTCGGGCTGGTGGTGATCGACTTCCCGGTGATGCTCTGGCTGGCGAGTTCGGTGTTCAACGTCGACTGGACGAACCCGCTCGGGCTGCAACTGGTGATCAGCGTCGTGATCTCGGTGCTCGCCACCGGCGGCGCGGCGGCGGCGCTGTACCACCTCGGGCACGACCAGCGGGAGAACAAGGACGACCGGCGGCGGCTCACCTGGCGCACACTGTCGCGCGGCTCGAAGCTGAGCATGCTGGCCGCGGTGGTACTGATGGGACTGATCGCGGCGGTGATGTTCGTCCGGGTCTACACCGAAGGCGAGCTGAGCGGGCTGACCAGCCTCGCGTTCCTGCTGGCCGTGCTGGTCGCCTTCGTGATGCTCGTTTCCGCCGCGCTGGTGTTCTGGACGGCGTTCCGCGACGGTTCGCTCGAACAGGACGATCTGCGGGTCTACAGCGCGATCGTCCTGCGCTACGAATCGCAGCGCCGGGAGCACGAGGTCCACATCGGTGAACTGACCTCGCAACTGCAACGGCTCGAAGGCGAGTACCCGGGTTTCCGCGCCACAGTGGACACCTAGCCTTCGGCGGGGCCGCCGTAGCGCATCGACCCGCTCGGCGGCACCCACCGGACCGGTGAATCCGGCATTGCCCGGAACCGTTCGGCTCAAGCGTGGATCGGCACTTTGGAGGTGGCGCTTCCCCTGCCGCGGAACAACGATGAGCACCAGGGATCTCGGCCTCGAGTCCCGGGGGAAGCCATCTGCCGCTGGAGGTCCGATTGTCCGTCACCGACCGCGTTCCCGTTGCCCCGCAAGCGAACTTCCTCGGCTCCGGACCGTATCCGGAACACCGGTGGCGGGTGGTCCTCTGGTCCGTCCTCGCCGGTTTCGTGCTGACGGTGATCTGGTCCGCGCCCTTTGTGGACAGTGTGATCGGCGACAGCGTCGCCAACACCCTCCTCGGCCACAACGCCAAAGAGACCCCGATCGGCGGTGTCCTCGCCGGGACGTTGTTCGCGTTCGTCTCGGGACTCGCCGGAACCTTCACCGCGTGCAACATCGCCGCGTTCGGCGCAGTCGCCCCGCTGGTCGGCGGAGAGACCCGCGGGCGGCCGAAGTTCTCGGACACCTTGAAGCCGCTGGGCTGGATAGCGGCGGGCATGCTGACCGTTTCCGTGGTGTACGGCGTGATCGTCGCGCTCGTCGGTACACGGATGCCGCAGTTCTCGACGGCCACGACCGCGGGCGGCCTCACGCCGCGGAACATCCAGTCGATGATCGTCTACGGCGTGATCGGTGTCGTGTTCATCGTGCTGGGCCTGGCTTCCGTCGGCATCGTCCGCAACCCGATCGCCGGGCTCACACGCCGTTTCCCGCCCGCGCCGCTCGTCCTGATGGGCGCCCTCATCGGCGGATTCCTGATCGGCCGCCCGTTCCCGCTGTTCCGGATGATGTTCCGCAGCGCGGCCGAAAGCCACAACGTCTTCTACGGCGCGGCCGCGTTCGCGCTGCAATCCGTCGGCAACATCCTGGTGATGGCGCTGTTGTTCCTCGTCCTCACGAACGGGACGGGCGGGCGCCTGCAGCGGTGGATGCTCGCCAAACCCACCAGGATCGCCGTGGTGACCGGGGCCGCGCTGCTCGTCGCGGGCACGTTCACGCTGCTGTACTGGGATCTGCGGGTGCTGGGCCGGACCGGGATCATCTGGTACCCGACCATCAAGTGGTGAAGATCCGCGCCAGAACCCGCTCGACCGAATCCTGAAGATGCCTCGCCGCGCCGTCCCGGCCGGCGAGGTATCTCAGCAGGCCTTGCTGGAACAGGCCGTCGAAGAGCGCGTACACCGTCGACCGGTCCAGATCCAGTGGCTTGCCGAGTAGGTCCGCGTACCGATCCACGATCCGCCAGATCATCAGTTCCAGCGTCTCGTCGATGTCGAGAACGTCCGCCCGGAACACCTTTTCGAACAGGCTCTGATTGCGCAGGTCGTACCAGAGCCGGTGCAGTCGTGCGTCTTCGCGCAGCGTGGCCGCCATCGCCGAGCCGAAAGCGTGTCGCAGGTCTTCGGCGGTCTCCGCGGTCTCGACTATCCGGTCGTACCGGGTGACGCATTCGGTCTTGTACTGCTTGACGCAGTAGGTGATCAGCTCGACCTTGTCACGGAAATAATAGTGCAGTACCCCGTGGGAGAACTCGGAATTCTGCGCGATCTCCCGCAGGCTCGTGCGCGCGTAGCCGAGGTCGGACAAGGTGACCAGTGCCGACCTGGCCAGCTGAGCGCGCCGTTGATCGAATCTGTCCACCTGACGGGTCTCGTCTCCGCTGCGGTTCGCCACGTCGGTCACGATCGCGTTCCCGTCGCTCGGGTGCCCGCCGGCCACGAGCACATCGAAGGATTCTAGCCCCGGGAAGGGTTTTCTAGTGACGGACAGAATCTATTCGAGCCATTCGGTGACGAAGTGGTCGCTTTCGTGGATGTGGACGGCTTCGTAGGTTTCCGGGCCGATCACGGCGAACTTGTGCGGAGTGTCGGCGGGAACGACGAGGACTTCGCCCGCGCCGCCCTCGCGTTCGGTGTCCCCGATGGTGAACCGGGCCCGGCCGCGGACGATCACGAACGTTTCGCAGTACGGATGCCGGTGCAGTCTCGGTCCGGAACCGTCGACGTCGGTCCGCTCGCGGATGATCGAGATCCCGGAGCCGACGTCGCGGCCTTCGACGGTTTCCAGGGCTTCAGCGGTCATCCCGTCACTCTAACTCCGGCGGTGAACGCCGTGGGGTCATTTGCCGCGCTCCACGACGAACGTCGAAAGCCCGGTCAGCAGTGCCCTGGCCGGGCACTCGGGAAGGCCGAGCGCGAGATCCCGGGCCTTGGCCGCATAGCCGTGGGCTTCGGTGAGGGCGCGGTCGACGCCGGGGGACACGCGCAGGAGTTCGAGGGCCTCATGCAGGAGCATCGGATCGGAAACCGGGCCGTGGCCGATGATCTCGCGCAGCCTCGCGGCACCGGACCCCTCGTCGTCGAGAGCGTGGAGCATCGGCAGCGTGACGATCCCCTCGCGCAGGTCGGTGCCGGCGGATTTGCCCAGATCCGTGGTGGACGCGGCGATGTCGAGAACGTCGTCGGAGATCTGGAACGCGACGCCGATGAGCTCGCCGTACTGGCCCAATGTTTCGATGATCCGCTCATCCGCGCCGGACACCTGCGCGCCGAGTCTGGCCGCCATCGCGATCAGCGACGCGGATTTGTCGGCCATCACCTGGATGTGGTGTTCGTAAGGCGCGTGTTGCCCGCAGTCCTCGAACGGCCCCGTCGTTTCGAGGAACTGGCCGCGGACGAGCCTGCCGAACGTGTTCGCCTGCAGCCGCAGCGCGTAGTCGCCCAGCCCGGCGCCGACCCGCGCCGCGCAGGCGAGGACGTAGTCGCCGATCAGAACGGCCTTCTTGTTGCCCCACAAGGAGTTCGCACTCGTCACGCCATGCCTCATCGGGGCCTCGTCCATGACGTCGTCGTGGTAGAGCGTGGCGACGTGGACGAGTTCGACGAGGACAGCGGCCGACGTCGCCCGGTCCGGGTCGGTGCCGAACGCCGCCCCGGTCAGCGCCATCAGCGGCCGGAGCCGTTTGCCGCCCGCGCGCACGAGGTGGGTGGCCGCCTCGGTGAGGTCGGGGTGGCCGGGACTGCGCAACACCTCCTGGAGTTCTTCTTCGACCCGGGCGAGCCCGGCGCGGAGTCCGGCGTCGAACGCCGTGTGCCGCTCATCGGCCGGGTCGAGCCCGAGTTCTGTGACGATCGTGGTCGTGTTCACGACCTCCAGCATCCGAGCGGCGGGCCGCGCTCCGCATGGCGCCGGCGGGGGAGATCGCTCCCTCCCAGGAGGGAAAACGATGACCGCAATTCGCTTGACCCGAGGACGGTCCGACGTTCCACTGTGGCGGGACACCACGATCGTGGTGCCGCATCCAGGGAGGCAGCTTCAGCGATGGAGATCCGTGCGACGACCGACAAGGACCTCGACGTCTTCGTCGACACCCTTTACGCCGCGTTCGGGCGCTTCCCGGAAACCCCCGCCGGGAGCGGGATCTGGTCGGCGCTCGAAATGGACCGCGGCCTGCTCGCGATGACGGCGGACAGACGGCCCGTCGGCACCGCCGCCGCGTACTCCTTCGAACTCACGTTGCCCGGTGAAGCCGTCGTCCCGGTCGCCGGGGTATCCGCCGTCGGCGTTCTGCCCTCGCACCGACGCCAGGGTGTGCTGACCGCGATGATGCGGCACCAGCTCACCGACGTGCGGGCCCGCGGCGAGTTCCTGTCCGTATTGCTGTCCTCCGAGGCACTGATCTATCGCAGGTTCGGCTACGGACCGGCGACCTACACACGACGGCTGACGGTGCCACGCCACCAGGCAGCCTTCGCCCGCCCTCGGGCTCGCGGAACGGCCGACCTCCCGGCGACCGGCTCGGTCGAACTGCTGCGGCGTGCCGACTGCGGCGAGATCCTGGAGCAGGTCTACGACCGGTACCGCCGCGCGCAGCCCGGTGCGCTTTCCCGTCCGCACCGCTGGTGGACGCTGGGAGCCGGGCAGTCCCCGATCGCTCCGACGTCGCGCTACATCGCCGTCCATCGTGACTCCGACGGTGTCCCGGACGGGTACGCCAGCTACTCGATCGCCGATGCCGAAACGATGACCGTCGACGAGACCATCGCCGTCGACGACATCGTTTTCGCGACCCTGACCCGGTTCCTGCTCGCGCACGATCTGATCACCCGGGTCGTGTTCAAGCATCTCCCGCCCGAGCACCCTTTGCGCTGGCAGCTCGAGGACTTCCGCGCCGGCGAGGTGAGCGACGACACCGACTGGCTCTGGGTGCGGCTGCTGGACGTGCCACGTGCGCTGACCGCGCGCGGCTGGTTCACCGACGCAGAGCTGGTCCTCGACGTCGACGACCCGGCTCTCGGTGAGCACGGCCGCTACCTGCTGACCGTCCGGGACGGCAAGGCCGACTGCGTTCCGACGGACCGCGAGCCCGACCTGTCCCTGGACATGAGCGACCTGGGCTCGATCTACCTCGGCGGCACCGCCCCCAGCACGCTCGTGCGAGCCGGCCACATCCGGGCTCACCGCCCGGGCGCGGCCGTCGTCGCCGACGCGCTCTTCCGCGCCGAGCGTCCGCCGCACTGCCTGCACTGGTTCTGACCGGGCTCAGAAGGGCGGCTCCGGGCTTCCGGTGGCCGCGGCGACCGGCGTCCGTTCCCACGCGCCGTCCGACTGCGTGCCGCCCGAACTGCGGCCGGCCCTGTTCACCTTCGCCGTGGCGTACCGCAACGACGGGCCGATCTCGTCGACGTCCAGTTCGACCACCGTCCGTTTTTCGCCTTCCTTGGTTTCGAACGAACGCTGCTTCAGCCTGCCCTGCACGATCACCCTGGTTCCCCGGGTGAGTGATTCGGCCAGATTCTCCGCGGCCTGCTTCCACAGTGAGCAGCGCAGGAACAACGGGTCGCCGTCACGCCATTCCCCGCTCGCCCGGTCCAGGACGCGCGGCGTCGACGCGACCGTGAAGTTCGCGACCGCCGCGCCCGACGGGGTGAACTTCAGCTCCGGGTCGGTCGTCAGGTTGCCGATCACCGTGAGCACCGTTTCTCCGGCCATGGGACTTCTCCTTCTCGCTTCGGCGCGCGGGGCCCGGCCGGGTCCGCTGTCGCCTGGGAAGAGGAGACCACCGGGGTACGACAATTTCGGACGTCCGTCGGCGCTCGGATGTCCTGACGGGGTCGTTCAGGACTCGAAGTGTCGTGAACTTCCCTTTCACGGCGTTCGCGAGGCCGAGAAACATTCGCCGAGGCGGGCGAGTCCTTCGTTGATCCGGTCGGAACCGACCATCCCGTAGCCGATCACCAATCCGCCACGCGTTCCCCCGTACGAGGAAAGACTTTCGACTGCCACACCCGCTCGCCCCGCGGCCGCGACGACACCGTCCATAGTGACCGTCGCATGTGGAGTAACCGGTGCGCACAGGTGAAGACCGGCACTTGAAGGGACGATTTCCAGCACGTCCCGCAACTCGTCGCCTATGAAGGCGAGGATCCGGTCCCGCCGCACCGCGTACTCCCGGGTGGCCTTACGGACGTGCCGGGCGAGCAGGCCTTCGTCGATGAAGCTCGCCAACGCCGACTGGGTGACGAGGTCCCCGTGCCAGTCCATCAGTTGCTTCGCCTGCCGCAGCGCCGGGCGCAGCGAGGCGGGCGCGATGAGGAAACCCAGACGGAGCAGGGGAAGCAAGGTCTTCGAGAACGAACCGACGTAGAGCACCCGGCCGTTGTGGTCGAGGCTCTGGAGCGGCTCGAGTGGGCGGTCGGAGAACCGGTACTCGCTGTCGTAGTCGTCCTCGACGATCACCGCGTCGTTCCGTTCCGCCCACGCCAGCAACGCCGTCCTCCTGGCGAGTGACATCGGCGTGCCGAGCGGGAACTGGTGCGACGGCGTCGTATAAACCAGACGAGTGCCCTTCGCGAGTGCCGTGACGTCCAAGCCTTCGGCGTCGACAGGCACCTTCGCGACCCGGGCACCGAGCGACGCGAAAAGCCGCTCCGCTGGGGGATAGCCGGGATCCTCGACAGCGACCCGGGTACCGGGCTCGATCAGGACCCGGCCGATCAGGTCGAGGGCCTGTTGCGCCCCTTGGGTGACCAGGACGTCCTCGCCGCTCGCCTGTACCGACCGCGCGGCGCCGATATGCCGGGCGATCGCCACCCGGAGGGCTTCGAGTCCGGCCGGATCGGCATACCCGGACGGCGGCAGCAACGACGGCCGCAGCGCCTGGCTGACCAGACGGCGCCAGGTCCGTAGTGGGAACAGTCCCGGATCCGGGACGCCGACGCGGAAGTCGAAATCGGGCGCGGACCGGTCGGCGCCGAGTGGAGCGGGCAGCGAACGCCAGCGTTCGATGGGCCGCAGGCCGGCGCCTGGGGGAGCGGCGCGATCGACCTTGGCCACGGGATCGGCGCTGACGAAGGTCCCGCGGCCGACATGGCTGCTGAGGAAGCCCTCCGCGGTGAGCCGTTCGTACGCGACCGCGACGGTGTTGCGCGAGACGTCGAGTTCGCGGGCCAGTTCCCTGGTCGGTGGCAGGCGTTCACCGGAGCGCAGGCGCCCGTCGAGGATGCCGTCGCGGAGTTGGCGGTAGATCCGCGCGGCCAGGTCGGTGTGGCCGTCGAGGCTGATGTGGAACGGCATGCCACGAGCCTACATTGGCCCAATCATACTGGCTGGAATTGGAGCTGGGATGTGGCCAATACGGCGCCTAGCTTGATTCCATGGAGTCCACGAAGCGACTGACTTTGGCGCAGCTGATCAGTTCCGTCGGCGACGGCGCCTACTACGTCAGCTCGGCGCTCTACTTCACGCTGATCGTCGGGCTGTCGCCCGCACAGGTCGGTCTCGGCCTCACCGTCGGCTGGGCGGTCGGTTCGGTGGCCGGGGTCGCGCTGGGGCATGTGGCCGACCGTCGCGGGCCGAAGGGAACGGCCGTCCTGCTCGGGCTCGGCACCGCCGCGTCGGTCGCGGCGTTCCTCTTCATCGGCTCGGTCGTCGCCTTCGTGATCGCGGCCTGCGTCTACGCCTGTTTCCAATGCGGTCTCGGCGCGTCGAGGCAGGCGCTGCTCGCCGGTTTGATCGACCCGGCCGAGCGCACCACGTTCCGCGCCAAGCTGCAGGCGATGTCGAACGCCGGGATCGCGGTCGGCGCGGCACTCGGCGGCATCGCGCTGGCGATCGGGACGCAAGAGGCCTTCTTGACGGTCTTCGTGATCGACGCGCTCGCCTTTGTCGTCGCCGCTCTCGTGCTTCGAAAGGTTCCATCGGTGGCTCCGGCGCCCATCCGGACCGAGGAACCGTCCGTGGCCGTTCTCCGCGATCGCCCGTACGCGCTGCTGGCGCTGCTCAACATGATCATGCTGCTCTACATGCCGCTGTTCAGCCTGGTTCTGCCGCTCTGGATCTCGACTCGGACGGCCGCTCCGAGCTGGCTGGTATCGGCGATGCTGGTGCTCAACACGGCGAGCGTCGTGGTCTTCCAGGTGCGGGTGGCGCGCGGCGTCACGGGGCTTCGCAGCGCCTCCCGCTATGCGCGGTACGCGGGGTTGCTGCTCTTCGTCTCCTGCCTGATCTTCTCGTTCTCCGCCATGAGTAATTCGGCGTGGCCGGCCGCGCTGATCCTGCTCGCGGGGGCCGCGTTGCAGGTGGTGGGGGAGATGGCGCAGGCGGCGGGTTCGTGGGAGATCGGTTTCGGCCTCGCACCGGACGGCAAACAGGGTCAGTACCAAGGGCTCTTCGGTGCCGGGACGGCCATCGCGCGCATGCTCGGCCCGGTCCTGCTGACCGGCCTGATCCTGGTGGGCGGTGCGCTGGGCTGGGTGGTGCTGGGCGGGCTGTTCCTGCTGGCGGGCACGCTCACCGCGCCCGCCGTCCGCTGGGCGGAACGGACCAGACCCGTTCCCGTACTCGCTCGGGTTCAGTCTTCGAGGGCTTGACGGAAGTGCTCGGCGATGTCGAGTCCGGCGGCTTCTTCCGGTGTGTACCAGGCGAAAGCGTCGTGTTCGTCGGGGTCGAGCACGACCTCGCCCGGCTCGTCCTCGGCGAGCGCGTACACCGTGGCGTGGATCAGCATCGGCCTGCCGCCGACGTCGTCCCAGCTGTAGGCGCCGCGTTCGCCGAGAACCCGCACGGTCAACCCGGTCTCC
The DNA here is from genome assembly GCF_013870525.1 of Amycolatopsis pittospori. GTDB lineage: Bacteria > Actinomycetota > Actinomycetes > Mycobacteriales > Pseudonocardiaceae > Amycolatopsis > Amycolatopsis pittospori. The sequence continues at coordinate 100,597 of NZ_JACBXD010000004.1, read as the reverse complement.
TCGGCGAACTCGCGGACCACGGTCTCGGCCGGCGCCTCGCCCGGCTCGACCGTCCCGCCCGGCAACTCCCAATGGCCACCGAGGAAGGAGCCTGGCCGCCGCCGGATGAACAGGATCTTCCCGTCGCGGATGACCCTGCCGTACGCCAAGTACTTGTCCGTCACCAGCGCATCTTCCCGTATTCGGAGAACCTTTCCCATTGAGGACCGATCCTGTCCGCAATGCCTCCTAGCGTAGGCGTCATGGAAAACACCGAGATCCGCCCCTTCCGGCTCGACATCCCCCAGGAGCAGCTGGACGAACTGCACGCGAAGCTCGACAGCGCGCGCTGGCCCGCCCCGCTCCCCGGAGACGGCTGGGACACCGGGGTGCCGGTGGCGTGGCTACGCGGGCTCGCCGAGTACTGGCGTGACGGTTACGACTGGCGCGCCGTCGAACGCGAGATCAACCGATTTCCGCAGTACACCACGGAAATCGACGGGCAGAACATCCACTTCCTGCACGTCCGCTCGCCGGAGACCGGCGCGACGCCGTTGATCCTCACGCACGGCTGGCCGGGTTCGGTGGTGGAATTCCTCGACGTCATCGGCCCGCTCACCGACCCGAAGGCGCACGGCGGAGACCCCGCGGACGCGTTCCATCTCGTCATCCCGTCGCTTCCCGGCTTCGGTTTCTCGGGCCCTGTCTCGGATTCCGGTTGGACCATGCAGCGGATCGCGCGTGCTTGGGCGGAGCTCATGAACCGGCTCGGCTACGAAACTTACGGCGTTCAGGGCGGCGACCTCGGCGCTTCGGTGTCCCCGGAGGTGGCGCGGGTCGCGCCGGCCAAGGTGATCGGCGTGCATGTCAACGGCGGTCTGACGCCGATGCCCCCGATGTCGATGTCCGAGGAGGAACTGGCTTCGCTGACCGATCTCGAACGCGACCGCATCCAGCGGATCGGGGCGTTCATGCAGGAGGAGTTCGGGTACATCGCGATCCAGTCGACCCGGCCGCAGACACTCGGCTACGGCCTGATCGATTCCCCGGTCGCGCAACTGGCCTGGATCATGGACAAGTTCCGTGAATGGACGCATCCACGCGCGACGCTGCCGGACGAGATCATCGACCGCGACACGCTGCTCACCAACGTCATGTTCACCTGGCTCACCGGTACGGCGGCTTCGTCGGCGTACGTCGGGTACGCGCAGGCCGAGACTTGGGGCGCGGTCGAGAAGAACTCCGGCGTTCCCACGGCGGCGCTGATCTTCGCGCACGACGTCGGAATCCGGCGGTATTCGGAAGACGCCCACACGATCGTCCGCTGGACCGATGTCGACCGCGGCGGACACTTCGCCGCCTTGGAAGAGCCCGAGATCCTGATCGCGGACGTGCGGGAGTTCTTCCGGTCCCTCAAATGACGAGAGCGGCCGCTTCCCCGAGGAAGCGGCCGTAGTCGTCCACTTCGGACTCAAGGCCGACGATGGCGGACGGCGACAGGGTGGCGAAGGGTTCTATGACGACGCTCGTCCGCTTCGCGGTCCGCTTGGTGTGCCAGGTTCCGGCGATCCGGCCGTCCACCAGCACGGTGGGCGCGATCATCCCGCCGCCGGAGTTGACGCGTTTCGCGTGGTCGGGGTCGAGGAGCAAGTCACGGTCCCGGTAACCCAGCAGGTAGGTGTCGAAGGCGCCGAGCAGGCGTGGGGGACAGGCCGGAGCGGTCAGATCCGTTTCCGCGAGAGCGGAACCGGCGCCCGCCCGCACGAGGTCCAGCGCGTCGAAGGCCTTGCGGCAGAGGCCGAGTGGAAGTCCGGACCAGGCGGCGAAGTCGTCGGTCGTCGCGATGCCGTAGGCGGTGAGATACCGGCGGGCGAGTTCCGTATGCGGGTCGTCCGGGCTGGTTTCCTCGGTGATCCACTCGTCGAGAAGAACGTACGTCGGCTCCGAGCCGTCGTCCGGGCCACGACAGATCAAGCCTCGGTTGGCCGCATACGCCAAGAGATGAGCCGGAGCCTGTGACTTCGCATCGAGCGCGATCCCGTTGCCCGCCAGGCCTTCCACGATCTGCTGCCGGGTGAGCGATTTGCCCGGCAGCAGGGCGTGGAGGTGTTCCAGCGCTCGTTCACAGAGGTCGTCGGTAAGGCCCAGTTGCCTGCGGCGTCCCTGGCCCGCCTGGGCGTTGCGCGGACCGAACAGCCGATTCAGCCAGCGGAGATCCTCGGCCGGGACCAGGTGGAGTGTCTTGCGCATCAGCCAGGTGCGAGCCACCGCCCGGGACGCGTCGATGTCCGCCGCGGTCGACCCCCGGCTCCGGACCCGGAACGCGAGTCTGGCCGCCGGGCTCGACTGCGCCTGGATCGCGGCGATGGACCTGGCGACGGCCAGCACGTCCGCGGCCCGGGCGTCGAGCAGTTGCGCGCGGGCGCGGACGGCGCGGATGTCGTTGTCGGACAGTGTCACCGGATGACGATCTCACGTCGGCTACGGTGGAGCCCATGACCCAGTCCGCGTACCCGGCCGCCCTGCGGTGGCTGTTGTTGTGCGTGGTGGCGCTGGGACTGGTCGGAATGCACCATGTCGCGGCCGAATCCGGCCACGGTCACGAGACTGTCGCCGTCGCGATGGCGGATCCGTGTTGCACGGACATGCCTTCGCACGACGGCGGTGGTGAGCACAATGGACTGCACCTGTGTCTCGCGGTACTGGCCGCGGCCGCGCTCCTGATCGTCACCTGGCTGCTCGTCCGCAAGGGGCGGATCGTGGCGACATGGAAGACGCGGCCGTGGAACGGTTCGGTATCTGGGCGTGATCCGCCGAGATGGAGACCGGTTCCGGAGCGATTGTCCTTCCTTTGCGTGTTGCGGGTGTGACAGGCGGGAGCTTTCCCCGTCATACCCGAAAACCGATCTGAGGAAGAACCATGACCAGCAGGAAACTGGTCGGGGCGGCGCTCGCCGCCCTGGCCTCCGTCGTCGTGCTCGCCGGCTGCGCGAGCTCCGACAAGCCCTCCAGCGGGCACGACATGTCCACGATGAACGTGCCTGCTCCCCAGCAGGCGGGCCACAACCAGGCTGATGTCACCTTCGCGCAAGGGATGATCCCGCACCACGAGCAGGCGCTCGCGATGGCGAAACTCGTCGACGGCCGTACGCGCAACGCGAAGGTCGTCGACCTCGCCTCGCGGATCCAGCAGGCGCAGGGCCCGGAGATCCAGCAGCTGAACGGCTTGCTGAAGGCCTGGGGAGTGGCGCCGTCGGGTGAGCACTCCGAACACGGCTCGATGTCCGGGATGGCGTCCGAGGACGATCTCGCGAAACTCGGTCAGGCCGAGAACGCGGCCTTCGACCGGCAGTGGCTGGAGATGATGGTGAAGCATCACGAAGGCGCGCTCACGATGGCGAAGACCGTGCTGCAGCAAGGAAGCAATGCTGAGGTGAAGGCTTTTGCGCAGAAGGTGATCGACGGTCAGCAGACCGAGATCACCGAGATGCGGACACTGCTCGGCTGATCACGATCGCGCAGGCCGGACTCGTCCGGCCTGCGCGATCACCGCTTGGAAGTGCGCGCACTGGGTGAAGTCGTCGTGCTCGCATCCGAGAGCGCAGTCGATGAGAGTGAGGGAAGCCTGGGCGGCCGCGATTCGCCGCGTGAGCTCTTCCTTGTGTCGTTCGAGAACCGCGTCACGCTCGCCCGGTTTCTGGAACATCTCACGGATGCCGTCGAGGCTGATTCCCGCTTCCTTGGAGCGCAGGATGACCGCGATCCGGGAGAGATCGGCGTCGGCGTAGCGCCGCCGGTCACCCGAGCGTGACGGCTTGAGGAGACCAACGGATTCCCAGTGCCGCAGGACATGCGTCGCCAGGCCGAAGCGCTCCGCGACCTCGCCTACGCTCAAGGTGCTTGACTTCATGTCATCATTAAGTCGGACGATCGCCGGTATGTCCACGAACGGTATGTCCCTGATGCAGCGGCTCGACGCCGCCGACGCGCGGCCGGAAGCCGCCTCTTTGAGGTCCCGGACCTATGAACTGCTCCGCCTGGAACCCGGTTCCGCGGTGCTCGACGTCGGCTGTGGTGCCGGGCGGGCGGTGGCCGAGTTGTCGTCACTGGGGTTCCGCGCTGTCGGTGTCGACTTGTCTTCCGAGATGGTCGAGGAGGCTCGTCGACGGTCTCCGGATCTGGAGTTCCTGACCGGTGACGCCTGTTCGTTGCCGGTGGACGGTGGGTTCGCGGGGTATCGGGCGGACAAGGTGTTCCACGAGTTGGCAGAGCCGTCGCGTGCTCTCGCGGAGGCTCGGCGGGTTCTGGTTCCCGGCGGGCGGATCGTGTTGTCCGGGCACGATTGGGAGGCATTGGTGATCGATTCCTCTTATCCGGCACTGACTCGGGAGATCGTGCGCGCGCGTGCCTCGGTGATCACCGCTCCTCGGGTGGCCCGCGGGTTTCGGCGCCTGCTGTCCGGTTATGGGTTCGGTGAGGTCGCGGTGGAGGTCGTCACCGCGACTGTGGATGGTGGCCTGTTAGGGCGGGTGATGGTCGAGGTGGCTGTTCGCGTGGGGGCTGTTTCCGTTGAGGAGGGGGAGATCTGGCTGACGGAGCAGCTTGAAGAGGGGAGGCTTGTTGCTGTACCGCAGTTCCTGGCGTCTGGTAGTGCCCGTCGATGACTGATTCGTGGACAGTGGGTGCGTATTTTCACCGTTCACTCTCCGCGTAAATCCGATCACGAAATTACGTGAACTCGAACGTCTGTTCGAGTACGATCATGGTCATGACCCCAACTCTTGCTCATAACCCGAAGACCGCTCGCTTTCTGGATGCCGCGTTCGACGAGGAGGTTCTGCTTCGTCAGGCGCAGGGGCGTCAGGTGCGGGCGTTAGCCGATTTCGCTGCTGTCGCCGGATCGCGAAGATCGATGACCGAGGAAGTCGCCTTGCGCTTCTCGGTCACTCGCAATCGAGCGTTCCTGCTGCTGGAAATCGCCTGCGCACTGGTGCGCCGCCTGCCTCATACGCTGGCGGCGTTGGAACGCGGTGACATCGACCTGTTCAAAGCCTCCCGGGTCACCCGCCTGACCCGGGAGGTGTCGGACGAGGTCGCCGCCCAGGTGGATGCCTGGATGGCGAACCGTCTCGCCGAGCGTGATCCGGAGGCGATCCGCCGTTCGGTGAGCCATGCGGTGCAGAAGTTCGACCCCGCCGGCTATCGCGAACGCGCCGCGAAGAAACGCGCGGCGAGGCATGTCTCGTTGAAGCACGAGGACGAGACGATGTCCTCACTCTCCGGTTATCTCCCCGCAGAGGTCGCCAGCTCGATCTATGCGTCGATGAGCCGGGCGGCGAAGGCTCGACGGTTCAAGGACAAGTCCCGCACTCTAGGTCAGCATCGGGCGGATATCTTCGCCGAACGGCTGCTGGCCGAGGAGAGACGAGGGAAGCTGCGGGCGCATATCCATGTCTATGTGGACTTCTTGACCCTCGTCGGTGCACGTAATGACCCCGCGTTCCTGGCAGGCTACGGACCCATCCCGGACTGGCTGGCGCGCGAAATCGCCTCCGACCCCGGCTCGACCTGGTCCCGTCTGATCACCGACCCCGCCACCGGGCAGCTACTGGAAGCGGGGGCCGACAAGTATCGGTCACCGGCCTCCTTGGCGCGGTTGATCAAGGCCCGGGATCGGGAATGCACGCAGCCCGGCTGCCACCGGCCCGCGGAGTCGTCCGAGATCGACCACATCGTCGGCCGGGCCCGCGACGGCAGGACCAACCACCACAACTGCCATGTTTACTGCAAAGGCCACAACCTGCTCCGCGAAGAACCCGGCTGGTCCGCGGAACCCACCGGCAACGGCGGCATGATCATCACCACGCCGTCGGGGCACCGCTACGAAACGGCACCGGAACCGTTCCATGAATCCCGCTCCGACGCCCCGTTCTCTGACGAGGCCAGGGAAGGTGGCGCCCAAGGCGATGCTGATGCGGCCTGACGAACCGAGCGTTCCTCGGACGTCGATGAGCTCGGCGGCATGTTCGGCACGCCGGCGTTCGACACCCTGTTCGCCTCGTCGGTGAGGGCTAACTTCGCGCCGAACGTCCGTGACGCTTCGCGGGCGGCGGTGGGCCGGTTGACGAGCAGTCGGCGACCAACGAAGAGGTTCGGAAGCCGGTCGAGCTTGGCTTCGGGCCCGCGTCGAAGGACGTGGTCGCCGCGCAGCTGGCCAGACCGGGATGTCGGCGGGGCAGGCCCAGGAGGTCGTCGGGACGCTCACGCTTGCCTCGTATGAAGCTTGTTGGATCCAGGGGGGCCTTTACGTGCTCTTTACGCGGGAGTGCCGAGCACCGACATGCCGAGCACCAGTTCGTTCGCCGGGTCGCAGCCGAGGAGTTGCTCGACCATCTCGTCGCGCAGCGCTGCGGTGAAGGTGATGTTCAGCCCGAGCGCCGTCGCCAGCAGGTAGACGGTCTGGCTGAGATGGCCGACGTCCATCAGCAGGATCCGGTACGTCCGGCTCACCGGGTACTTCCACTGGTTCCGCTCGATGACACTGGTGTAGATCAGCAGCGCGCCGGCGTTCCCGGTCCATTCCTGGTCACCGGCGAGTGCGACCAGTTCGTCGTCGTCGATCTTGCCGCCCAGTGGCGTGAGCCCATGCCCGAAAGCGTCATAGTGGTAGACCCCGCATTCGAGGCCCCCGACGTTCCTCGCGTAGACGTACACCTCGGTCGGATGCCGCGCGCCGCCGGACGGGCTCGTCTTGAAGACGTTCCCAGTGGCCGGGATGTCGGGATGCGTTTCCGGCCTCGTCGGCCGGGCGGCCGTGAGCAAGGCGCTCAAAGCACGCAGCGGCAACGGTTCTTCACCGAACTCGCGGACGCTTCTGCGCTTCCGCAGGGCCTCGCCGAGCCCGATCGCGTTCAGCGGTTCGGGCGACGGTTCGGGCAGCGGTATCGCCTCGAAGTCGCCCGACGGCCTCACCGGAGAAGGCGGAGGATTGGCCTTCGCCTTCTCCAGCAGGGTTTTCGCGGTCGTCTCGCTGGTCGTGAACTCGGTTTGCCGTAGCGATCGGGTGCCGAAGTGGAACGCCCTCGCGGACGCTCCCCAGGGACCCCAGTCCCGAAGGATCTCTTCTTCCCTCCGCTGGCGGGAAGAACCTTTGACCACCAGCACGTCGTACCGGATCATCGCGCGCGTGATGCGGACGAGCCTTTCCCGCGTCTCGGGATTCTCGTCCGCGTCACGCACCGATTCCGGCTCTCGCCACGAACCGAACCATCGCAGAACCTGTTCGGTTCCTTCGGCGAGTTTGAGCTGGCGATGTCCGAGGTGATCGTCCCAGATCAGCTCACCTTCGGACCAGTAAAGCGTTCCACAAGAGGAAACCCTTACCAGCATCGAATGTCTTGCGCCCCAGTCCCCAGTAGTGCGAATACTTAGCGAATCCGCCCGGTCATTCAGCGTCGCGGACGGAATGGCGGTGTTCCGCCCGGCGGCGGATCGAACGGGCCCCACTGCTGGAGAACCCGGTACTCGGCTTCGATTTCGGTCAGGAATTCGTCATCGTCGTCTTCCATGTGGCCGATCCTCTACGTGATCAGTTGCTCCGGTCAAGCGAATATACCTACTCCATCAGAGTACCGGAGCGAAACGACGAATTACGCCGAGTAATCGGTCAGGTGCTGTCTGAGTTCGCGTACCTCGGCGGAGTCTGAAATGCCGAGCTCGGCGTAGAGTCGCAAGGCCAGTCTGCGATGACGGTCCGCTTTCGGTCGCTCACCGAGAATGTCGAGCGAGGTCGCCATTTCATGGTGGGCGATGGGCTGCATGCTGCGATTCCCGGTCGATCCGAGAACTTCCAGCGCGGTGGTCAACTGGGAGACCGCGAGTTCGGCATCGCCGACGGAGCGCGAATTGATGCCGAGGGCGATGAAGCATTCGGCCTCGAGGTCGGCCGATTCGTTTTCATGGGCCAGCCGTAGTGCCTGGTCGAGCTCTCCTGCCGCTTCAAGGTGGCGGTCCTTCTCGGTGTGGATCAGTCCGATCCGGTGCCGGGCGCGGGCCTCGATGAGGGCGTTCCCTATGGCCTTCGCGGTGTCGCGGACCCATCCGAGTTGCTCGATCGCCTCTTCCGTCTCGCCGGTGAGCCAGTGGGTGAGGGCGGAGTTCCCCTTCGCCCGGCATTGCATCCGGACGTCGCCCGTGGTCGCGGCCAGTTCGAACACCTCGCCGAACAGGCGATTCGCTTCGGTGTACTCCTTTGCCCGCCAGAGGGTGAGGCCGTAGTTGTGCAAGGCCTGGTACTCCAGTACCAGATTTCCGGTCGCCCGGGCTGCGGACAGCGCGAGCGTGTGGATTTCCCTGGCCTGGTGGTAGTGACCGCGGTTGTCGAAGTAGCGCCAGACCGACGAACAGAAGAGCACGAGGTCCGAATAGTGCTGGGAATGGTTCATGGCGACGGCCACCGGCAGGACGTTCTGCCATTGGTTGTCCATCCAGTGCGCGGCCTGGTCGTAGTCGGCGAACGACTGCCCGAATTCGCTCTTCGGGACCTCGAGGCCGTCGCGGGGCTCGTCGTCGGTATCGGGGTCGATGAATTCCATCGCGGCGGCGACGGTGCAGCGGTAGTAGTCGAACAGCCGCCGCATCATGGTGTCGCGCTGGTCTTCGGGCTCTTCCGCGAACAGCAGTTCACGGGCGTAGCTGCGAAGGAGGTCGTGCATTTCGTACCGGTCCATCGACGGTTGCCGTAAAAGATTCACGTCGACCAGTCGTTCGGCCAGGCGGCGGGCCTCGCCGAGGCCCACTTCGGCCAGCGCGGCCGTCGAATGCAGGTCGAAGGCGGCACCGGGGTGATGGCTCAAGCGCCGGAACACCCGGCGTTCCGCTTCGGACAGGTTCAGATAGGACACCCGGAAAGCGCCGGCGACGTCGCGTTCCCCTGCGGTGAGTTCGCCGAATCTGTTCCGTTCGTCACGCAACTGCCGGGCGACGAAGTCGAGTGTCCAGGACGCCCGCGCTCGCAGGCGGCTCGCCGTGACGGCCAGTGCGAGCGGCAGATCGCCGCATAGGCTCGCGACCTGGTCGGCCGCGTCGGGGGATTCCCGCTTCAGCCGGGACGGTCCGACGATCCGGCCGAGCAGGTCCACCGCGTCCGCGCGGCTGAACGGTTCGAGGGAGAGCAACTCCGCACCGTCGAGGTCGGCGAGCCTGGTCCGGCTGGTGATCAGCACGCAACAGCTCGCCGAACCGGGGAGCAGCGGGCTCACCTGCGTCGCGCTGATGGCGTTGTCCAGCACCACGAGCATGCGTTTGCCGGCGAGACAGCTGCGGAACAACGCCGCACGCTGCCCGGTGCCGGCGGGGATGTCCGAACCCTGGATGCCGAGCGAGCGCAGCAGCGACTCCAGTGCCGCGGCAGGATCCACCGGGTCACCCGCAGGCGAAAACCCTTCGAGGTTGACGAAGAGTTGCCCGTCGGGGTACATCGGCGCCAGCCGGTGAGCGGCGTGGACGGCCAGTGCGGTCTTGCCGACGCCGGGCATGCCGTCGATCGCGATCAGCCTCGGCCCGGCCGACGAACCGGCCTGGCCGATCTCGAGGACCGTTTCCAGCTCCGCGGCGCGGCCACCGAACGCGGGGAGGTCCGCGGGCAGTTGTGCTGGTCGGGGGAAGAGCGCCTTCCGCGCGTCCGCGTCCTCACGTCGTCCGCTGGTGTCCATCCCGGCGCGGAGACCGCCCACGCCGTACCGGATGAGGGAGGTGTCCTCCATCAGTTCGGCGTCCGTGCGCAGGATCTGCTGGTGGAGTGCGCTCAATTCGGCGCCAGGGTCGACACCGAGCTCCTCGGCCAGCGCCGTCCTCGCCCGGTCGAACGTCCGGAGCGCGTCGGCGCCGCGGCCCGCCCGGTAGAGCGCCAGCATGGTCAGGCACTGCAGGGTCTCGCGAGTGGGATGCCGGGCGGCGAGGTCGAAGGCCTCGCGGACCGCGGTGTCGGTCTCCCCGAGCCGGAGCCGGGCGCCGATGAGGAGTTCGCGGGCGGCGAGGCGTTCTTCGTCGAGCCGTCGCGCCGTCTGTTCGATGGCGTCGCCGTCGAGACCGTCGAAGGCGGGGCCGCGCCAGAGCGCGAGGGCGTCCGCGAGTTTGCCCGCCGCCTGGGAGATCAGCCCCGCGGCCAGGAGTTCCGCACCTTGGCGATAGTCCGCCTCGAACCGGGCCGAGTCGAGTGACGCGCTGCTGGTGACGATGCGGTACGCCGAACCGGTGGTGACCACTGCCGACCGCGCGACGCCGAGATCGTGCCGCAGCCGGGCGATCGCGTTGCTGACCTGGCGGACGGCGGTCTTCGGCGGCCTCTCCGGCCACATCGTGCCGATCAGGTAGGACGCCGGGACGAGCCTGCCCGCGTTGATCAGTAGGGAGGCGAGCAGTCGTTGTTCACGGCGTCCGCCGAGCCGGACGGGGACGCCGTCGACCTCGGCTTCGAGCGGGCCGAGGACGGAAAAACTGAGCTGAGAGGGCTGACCACCGCTTTTCGGATCACCACCGGTCTTGGGCGATCCGGCCGTTTCAGGTAAAGGATCGACGGTCATATGCGACTATGTCGTCCGAGACCGTGAGAGTGCTCAAGCACTACCTCCCAGTCCGCTCGCCCGGTGATCGGCACCCTAACCCACCGTTCCGGCCTCCAGCCAGGACGGCGTGGGGGAACGCTGTCCGGCATTCGGCCTAGCCGAGGGCTTCGAGCCTGCCGTGGAACCGGTCCGAGTCTACTCCCGGAACCCCCTGATCTGCGCGGACGAGCGCCGGTGGCGAGCCGATGTAATTCCGATGCAGGGCCTTGGAAAGCTGAAGACATCGGCTGGGCGGGGTTCGGCGCGACGGGGCAGCGTGCCGAGGCCGCATGAAGGGGCTCCACGGCGGTTGGCCTTCGATCTGGGGGTGGTCAACCGCCCTGGGAGCACCCTCGCCGTCATCGGTTTCTCCCGACAGGTTCCTCTCAGAAACGCGCGGCACACTGGGGAAAAGAGGAGTGTGCCGTCATGAGTGCTCTGGGCAATCTGGTGGGTGTCCTGCTCACAATGTTCCTGATCGTGCTTGTCGCCCGGCTGGTGTTGGACTGGGCCGTGACCCTCGCCGGCCGGATGCCGCCCTGGTCGTTCCGGGCGCGCGGGATCACCCACAGGGTCACTGAGCCGGTGATCGCGCCCGTCCGCCGCGTGGTCCGCCCGGTGCGGGCCGGTGGCGTGGCGTTCGACCTCGCGTTCACCCTCGTCTTCCTGGCCGTCGTCGTCCTGCAGTCGGTCGCTTTCAGCCTCTGACCAGGTGTGATCGGCCGCGATTCAGGGTATGTGGGCGGGGACGAGAGGAGTGTGCCCATGCGCCCGGTCTGGAGCGGGTCCCTTTCACTCGGACTGGTGACTGTGCCGGTCCGGCTGTACAGCGCCGTCGAGGACCACAAGGTGCACTTCCGCCAATTCCAACGCGGGACCGAGGATCGCATCCGGTATCGGCGCGTGAACGAGCGCACCGGCAAGGAAGTCGACTACGACGACATCGTCAAGGGCTACGAGTTCGACAGCGGCGAGTACGTGCTCGTCGAACCCGAGGAACTCGACGAGATCGCCCCGGGCCGGTCGAAGTCGCTCGACATCGAGAGTTTCGTCGAACTGGACGACATCGACCCCATGTTCTTCGACAAGACGTACTGGCTGGCGCCGGCGAAAGAGGAATTCGAGCGTCCGTATGCGCTGCTGCTCGAAGCGATGCGCTCGTCCGGCCGGGCCGGGATCGCGAAGTTCGTCATGCGCGGCCGCGAATACCTGTCGTTGATCCGTTCGGGTGACGGCGTCATGGTGCTCAACACCCTGCATTTCGCCGCCGATCTCCGCGACCCCGCCGAACAGCTCCCGGACCTGCCCGGCAAGGCGAAGGCGCGCGGCAAGGAACTCGACATGGCGGTCGACCTGATCGACGCGATGAGCGACGACTGGCGGCCCGAGGAATATCGCGACACCTACAACGATCGCGTGCGGAAGCTGATCAAGGCCAAGAAGAAGGGCAAGACGATCACGCCCGCCGCCGAGCCAGGTGAGCCGACGAAGGTCGTCGACCTGTTCGAGGCGCTTTCGAAGAGCGTCGAGAACGGTAAGTCCACGAAGAAGGCGTCGTCGGGGAAGTCGGCCAAGAAGACGTCAGCCAAGAAGACGCCTGCCAGGAAGGATCTGGCTTCCCTGTCGAAGGCGGACTTGGAGAAGCTGGCGCGGGAACGCGACATCAAGGGACGGTCGAAGATGACGCGGGCCGGGTTGGAGAAGACGCTCAAGGCCTCGTAAGCGTCACACCGGCCGCCGTCAGTTCACCGGCGATGGCCTCGATCAGCAGCGGGACGTCCTCGGCCGCCGTCGCGTGGAGGCCTTCCGACACGATCAGCACGTCGGACGTCGCGGCGGATACCGCGGAGTGCCCGCTCTGCCGGTTCGTCCACCGCCGGGCGTGGGCCTGACCGTCCTCGTCGGCGAAGATCACCTCGCCCGGATTCGGGTGCTCCACGGTGCCTCCGAAGGTCATGTACTTCTCGTCGCCCCGAGCGTGACGGACTTCGAGCGAGCCGCCGATCTTGGCGACGTCGAGCACCGCGACCGGGATGGCGTACGCGACCGACACCGCGTTGCAGAGGTCGATCACCGGATGGATCCGGGGGAGCGTGCCCTCTTTCCGTAGCCGGCGCAGCAGGGATTCCGACGCGCAGCGGTACTGGGTCGGCTTCAGTCCCATCTTGCCGAACGCCCGGCGCCAGGCCTGGATCTCCGGGAACTCCGATTCCGGCCCGTCCGCGAGGCGTCGCGATGCCCGCGCAAGGAACTTCTCGACTTCGACCGGCAGTTCGGTGGTGATCCCGGTGGCCGAAAGCGTCCCGACGGCGAGGCCGGGAAACTCGGCGCGGACCTCGGGGCTGTGCTGGAGTCGCATGCGAAACCTGTCTACTGGGTGGTGAAGGCGAGTTTGGCGCCGAGCGCGGCGAAGGATCCGGCGAAGATCCGCCGCATCCAGGCGAGCACGCGCGGCCGGGAGATGACGTGGTGGCGCACGCCGGCGGCGAGGACGCCGTACACGCTGAACACCACGAACGTCGCCAGCATGAAAACCCCGCTCAGCAACAGCATCCGGGGGATGGACCCGGGTTCGCCCGCCGGGACGAACTGGGGCAGGAACGCGAAGAAGAACAGCGTCAGCTTCGGGTTCAGGACGTTGATCAGCACGCCGGAGGTGATCGTCCGCAGCGCCGACTTCGGTTCGGGGTCGCCCTCGACGACGATCGCGTCCCGGTCCCTCAACGTCGACCACGCCATGTAGAGAAGGTAGGCCACGCCAAGGTATTTGATGATTTCGAAGGCCACCGCGCTCGCGTGCAGCAGCGCCGCGAGACCGGTGATCGCGGCGACCATATGGGGGATGATGCCGAGCGTGCAGGCGGTCGCGGCGATCACGCTCGCGCGTTTGCCGCGGGTCAGCCCGGCGGACAACGTGTAGACCACGCCGGTGCCGGGCGTGGCGACCACGACCAGCGTGGTGATCAGGAAGGCGATGCTCACGCCGACCACTGTGCTGGTGGTTTGGTCTGCCGAACAGAGCCAAAGTCGAGTCGGCTTACAGGGCCAAACGCTGGCGCCCGAGAGGCTGAGCACCATCTCCGTCTGGGGATCGCCGTCGGAGAGAACGCAAATGTGCCGGTCAACTTCGCCGAAGACCCTGTTGGAAGCCGGTTTTCGCCGACGTCACCGGCGAAGAACCGTGCCGAGAGGCCCGAACTGGTGTCCTATCGGGGCTGGGTGGCGGGGCTTCTGGCCCAGAAGAGGTCCGTGACCTGGCCGGGCTCGGGCGCGTCGCGCTGGAGGCGATCGTCTGGGCGGCTTGAATCCGTCACCGGATGGAGTGGCATGATGCACGCTCGCACGTCGACGAGGAAGGCCTTGGTTTGAGCGCGCGCACCTCCCAGGTGGACGACCTCCGGCTGGTGGCACAACCGAATGCCGTGTTGTGCTCCGAGCTCTTCGTCCGTCTCATCTTGTCGGATTGGTCCTTGCGGCCGTTGCTCGATCAGGCGAAGACCGCCGCCGCCAGACTGGTGGACGCGCTGGTCGACGCGGCGGATCCGAAGGAGCCGCCGTTCCTGACGCTGAGATTGCGGCTGCAGGCCGACGTGCTGGTCATCGAGGTCGACCACGAACTCGTCCATCTGGCCGCGCCGACGCCCGCGCCGGGCGAGCGTACCGGGGTGGTGCCGTGCGAGACCGGCGGCGTCACCACCTGGTGTGAACTCCCGCTGCCCGGTGGCCTGTCCGCCGGACAGGTGCAGCTGCCGCGCCGGGGCGACCGCCGGACTCTGGTGGACGAGCCCGTCTCCGGTGAGCCGGTCGGCGCCGATCCCGAGGTTCTGGAGCGACTTCTGTCCCGCTTGAGCGGCTGGTCCGGCTGATCCTCTGAAAGGATCCGAGGATGGGCTCGAAACGCGTCACCACCCCGGTTCTGGAGATCGAGTACGAACACGCCGGTGATGCGGGTGGGCCGCCGGTCATCCTGCTCCACGGGTTCCCGTACGACGTACGCGCCTACGACGAGGTCGCCACGGTCCTCGCGGCCGGCGGCGCTTCGGTGTATGTGCCGTATCTCCGCGGGTTCGGCGGGACGCGGTTCCTCGACCACGCCACGCCGCGCTCCGGGCAGCAGGCCGCGCTCGCGCAGGACCTGCGGGAGTTCATGGACGCGTTGGGGCTCGGAAACGCCGTCGTCGCCGGATACGACTGGGGCGGCCGGGCGGCGTGCATCGCGGCCGCGTTGTGGCCCGAGCGGGTGCGTGGGCTGGTCTCCGTGGACGGCTACAACGTCCAGAACCTCGCCTATGCCGGGGAACCGGCGCCGCCGGAGTGGGAACGCACCTACTGGTACCAGTTCTATTTCCACTCCGAGCGCGGCCGTCGAGGCCTGGAGGCGAACCGCGACGAGCTGTGCGCCTTGCTGTGGCGCACCTGGTCGCCGACCTGGTCCGGAGCGGACGCCGCGTTCCCCGCCAGCGCGGCAAGCCTGCACAACCCGGATTTCGTCGACGTCGTCATCCACTCCTATCGGCACCGGTTCGGCCTGGCGGAAGGGGATCCGCGGTACCAGGCGCTCGAAGACCTGATCGCGAAGGAACCGGCCATCACGGTGCCGACCGTCGTGCTGGAAAGCGGGGACGACGGAGTCGGCGGGCCCAGTGCGGAAGGCGACCGCGAGTACTTCACGGGCGCCTACGACCACCGCGTTCTGCCGGGCGTCGGCCACAACGTTCCTCAGGAGGCGCCTGAAGCGTTCGCCGCCGCCGTCGCTTCCCTGCTTTAGTGGTCCTTCCCTTCCGGCGAAAGGAACGCCCTGTGACCGACTCCCAGCCCGCGCCCCCGGTCCCGCCCGGGACGTTCCTGCTCGAACTCGTCCCGGTGCCGGTCAGCGACATCGATCGGGCGAAAGAGTTCTACACGGAGCGGCTCGGCTTCCACCTCGACGTCGACGTCCGGCCGGCCGACGGGGTCCGGATCGTCCAGCTCACGCCGCCCGGTTCGGCCTGCTCGATCACCCTGGCCACCGGGATCGCGTCGCTCGACATGCCGGTCGGGACGCTGCGCGGGCTCCATCTGGTGGTCGCGGACATCGAGGAGGCTCGCGCCGCGCTCATCGCGAGGGGAACCGAGGTCGGTCCTGTCGAGGACATGGGTGGAGTCTTCTACGCGGCCTTCAGCGACCCGGACGGCAACACCTGGACGTTGCAGCACATGCCCTGGCGGGTGGCGTGAGCGTGATCACCCGTCCGTGCGCATGACGAATCCCGATCAAGGGTTGTCCTCCCTGTGACGGCGCACGATCCGGGCGCCACGGACGGAGGAGGACCCGATGTCGTTGGGCGACAAGATCAGCAACAAGGCGGAAGAGCTGGGCGGTAAGGCCAAGGAAACCGCCGGTGACGCCACCGGCAATGAGGAACTGCGTGCGGAAGGCCAGGCGGACCAGGCGAAGGCCGGTCTCAAGGGCGCCGTCGAGAACGTGAAGGACGCTGTCGGCGACGCGGCGGACAAGATCCGCGACACCTTCAAGAAGTAGCGGTTCCCTACGGGCCGGGGCAGCGACTGCCCCGGCCCTTTTTCATCCGTTCAGGAGGATCGGCAGGCTGGTCAGCCGCGTGCCTTGGATGCCGCCGAGGAACGTCTGCCGGAGCTCGGCGTACGGAACCGCGAGCCGCGCGCGGGGGAAGTCCTCGCGCAGGACCGTCGCCGCCGCCCGCAGTTCGAGCTGCGCGAGCTGGGCGCCGACGCAGAAATGCGGACCCGCGCCGAACGCCAGGTCCTGGCCCGGTTTCCTGGCCGGATCGGTGTTGATGCCCTGGATGTCGACGAGCACCGGTGCCCCGGCGGGGAGACGGACACCGGCGAGGTCGATCTCCGTGGTGGTGAAGCGCCAGAGGGTGAACGGTGCGGGCGGATGCACCCGGAGTGTCTCGCGGACCAGGTCGTCCACGGGGGCGGTGTCGCCGTGGAGGAGCCGGGCGACCAGGAAGCCGAGAGACGCGTCGGTGGTCAGCTGCCCGGCGAAGATCAACGAGAACAGGTGGTACCGCAGGTCGTCGTCGGAAGTCCCCGGCGGGACCCGTTCGCGCAGTTCCGCGGCGAGCCCGTGCCGGTCCGGCGTCAGCCCTGCCGCGGCGAGGCCCGCGATCGCGGCGATGGCCTTGCCCTGGGCGCCCGGTTCGGGATCGGACATGCGGCGGCAGGCGTCGACGGCGTCGTCGAGCAGGCCGAGCGGGATACCCAGCAGATCGAGTAGCACGGTGAGCGGGAACCGGGTGGAGAAGCCGTCCATGAGGTCGGCCTCGCCGCCCAGGTCCGTCAGCAGTTCCCGCGCGATTTCGTGGATCCGGCCGGATTGGGCCTGGATGCGTTTGGCGCTGAGCAGCGGGGCGTGTGCTCGACGCAGTTGTGCGTGGTCGGGGCCGTCCAGGGTGGTGAGTGACGGCTGTTCGGCAGCGGTCTGTTCGAGGCCGGCGACGGCCGGATCCCAAGGGGCGTGCGCGGGGTCCTTGGCGATGCGCGGGTCGGAGAGGACCTCGCGGGCCAGCTCTTCCTCGGTGACGATCCACGCCTTTCCGCCGGCTGGCGCGGCCACTTCGACGAGGGGGCCGGCGGCACGCAACGCGGGGCGGACGAGGTCGGAATCGGTGATGCCGCGGATCGTCGCGGCGAACGGGTCGGGGAGCACAACAACTCCTTCATGAGAAAGTAGCTTCACTGTGAAGGTATATTTGGGGCCGGTAGGTTGTCAAAGCACTTACTCGAGGAGGGTCGATGGAGGATGAGGTCGCGACGCGGAGCGCGTCGCTGCTCGACGGCCTCCGGAGTTTCGGCGCGAACTACACCGAGTTCACCCGCCGCTTCGCGAACTGGCTCGGCCTGCACGCCACCGACGCCGCCGCGCTGGTGGAGATCCTCTACGCCGAGGACACCGGCTCGCCGCTCTCCCCGGCCAGGCTCGGCGAACGCATCTCGCTGACCTCCGGCGCGACCACGAACCTGCTGAACCGGCTGGAGAGCCTCGGCTACGTCGTGCGGACCCGCGAGAACACCGACCGGCGGGTGGTGACCCTGCGCAGCGGCCCCGACATCCAAGGCCCCGCGCGGGAGTTCTTCGGCCCGTTCAGCTCCGGGCTCGCCGCGCTGGTGGCCGAGTACCCGGCGGAGGAGATCGAGCGCTTCGAGGCCTTCTTGCGGCACCTAAGGTCCACAATGGACGACGTCCTGGCCGAACAGGGCCGCCCCTGACCTCTTCCCGCGTTCACCCTTCTGAACGCGGGAGGGACTCGACCAGTCCGGATCGGCGTCGGCGCCGAATACCTCTCAGACGCCGGGAAACCGCGTATCCGGGCGTCGGGTGAGGTGGAGGCAGCTTGATGGTCGAGGGTGTGCGGACGAGTCTGCGCGAAAACGGCGGCACCGGAGCGGAGTCACCCGAGTCGAGCCTGATGCAACGGGTCGCGGCCGGGGACGAGCAGGCGTTCGCCGATCTGTACGACGTCGTGGCGGGACCGGTGTGGGGAGTGGTGAACAGGGTCGTCCGCAACGGCACGTTCGCCGAGGAGGTGACCCAGGAGGTCCTCGTGGAGGTGTGGCGGACGGCGGCCCGCTTCAAACCGGGCAAGGGCAGCACTCTCGCCTGGGTGCTGACCATCGCGCACCGGCGGGCGGTGGACCGGGTGCGCTCGCATCAGGCCGCGCTCGACCGGGACGACAAGGCGGGCAGGCTCGATTTCCGCCGCCCGTTCGACGAGGTCGCCGAGTCGACCATCGCCAATCTGGAACAGCAGCGGGTACGCCAGTGTCTTTCGGCGCTGACCGACCTGCAACGGGAGTCCGTCGTGCTGGCTTATTACAACGGGTACACCTACCCGGAGGTCGCGGAAGTGCTCGACACCGCGCCCGGCACGGTGAAGACCCGCATCCGCGACGGCCTGATCAGGTTGCGTGACTGCTTGGGGGTGGGGCAATGACCGCGGAACTGCACACATTGACCGGGGCTTATGCCTTGGACGCCGTCCCGGAAGAGGAAGCCGCGGCGTTCAAACGGCATCTGAGGGGCTGCGACGCCTGCCGTCAGGAGGTCCAGGAACTGCGGGAGACCGCGGCGCGGTTGGGTAAATCGCTCGCCGCGACGCCGCCGCCGGGGCTGCGGGAGGCCACGCTCACCGCGGTTTCCCATACCCGCCAATGGCCTCCGCTGGTCGCGGCGGTCCGGCGCGCCGAGCCGACGAAGAAGCCGTCCGTGCGGATCGCCTTGTGGAGTGCCGCGGCCGCCGCGGTCGGGGCGCTGGTGTTCGGCCTGGTCACGACGACCACCGAACCGGCCGCAGACCCGGCCCAGCAGCAACTCGCGGCGGTGAACTCGGTGCTCACCGCACCCGACGCCTCGACGGTGAAGGGGGCCAAGCCCGGCGCGCCCACGGTGGTGACTTCGCAGAGCCAGGGCAAGGTCGTCTTGCTCGCGGGTGATCTCCCGCCGCTGGCACCCGGCCGCGTCTACCAGGTCTGGCTCATCGGGGCGAGTGGTGTGCACTCGGCCGGGCTGCTGGCCGAGGACGGTCCGCATCGGACCCGGCCGATGATGACGGACCTGCCCGCGGGCATCGACCGGGTCGGCATCACCGCCGAACCCATGGGCGGCTCGCGGACGCCGTCCACCCCGGCGGTCGCGATGATCGATCTGGCCTAGGACACGGCCTTAGAGCCCGGTGAGCCGCCCGCAGGCCTGCCAGAGTTCCTGGCGCTGCGTGGCGGTTTCCCGGTTCTTTCCGAGGTAGTACGTCGGCCGCTGGACCCGGTCGTGCCAGAACATCCCGTTGTACCGGCCCGGTTCTTCGGCCGCGGCGAGCCAGACGAAGGTGTCCGCGCCCTGCTCGGCGTCGCGCAGGATCAGCCGGGTCAGTTTGCGGAACGTCGGCAGGGAGGTCGCGACGCCGGGGGTGTCCGCCCAGCCCGGATGCGCGGAGTGCACCGTGACCCCGGAGCCGTCCAGTTCGTCCGCCCAGAGTTCGGCGAGGATCACCTGCATGCGTTTGGTGCGCGCGTACCCGGCGGCCGGTTTGTATTCGCCTTGCCGGTATTGGAGATCGTCGGTGCGCAGCGGCTGGCCGTACATGCCGCCGGAGCTGACCCAGATCACCCGCGCGCCGTCGGCGAACTTCGGCCGCAGCAATTCGGTCAGCAGATGCGGGCCGAGGACATGTGTGGCCAGCATGACTTCGTTGCCCTCGGCCGTTTCGCGACGCTCCGAGGGCATCACGCCGGCGTTGTGCACGAGGACGTCCACCTCGCCGTCGAGTTCCTTGGCGTAATCGCGAACGGACGAGATCAGGCTGATGTCGCACTGGTCGACGACGACGTTTCCGGCGGGCGCGGCGCGTTCGATCTCGGCGCGGGCGGCCTCACCGTCGCCCCGGACCGCGATCCGGACGGTGGCGCCCAGTTTCGCCAGGCCGATGGCGGTCGCCTTGCCCAGCCCGGCCTTCGCTCCGGTCACCACGGCGACCTTGCCCGCGAGGGCGTCCGGTGCCGGGTCTTCAGGCCACCAGTGCCGCCGCAGGAGGTGCCCGAGGCTGCTGTACCCGAGCAGGCTCCGGTCGAGCGCGGTGTCGGCGGCCCGGGTCACGGCGGACATGCGGTACTCCTCTGCTCGGTACGGCGGTTCATCGCTCGTAGTACAGCGGAACGGGAACCAGTGCCCACACCGCTTTCCCGGTCCGCTCGGTCCGGAAACCCCAATCGAGTGAAAGCTGGCCCACCAACCTGAGCCCGTAGTGCGCCTGGTCGGAGCACAGGGGGTCCAGATCCGGATCATCGTCGGAGACCTCGACCATCAGGCCGTGCAGGCGCCGCTCGATCCGGAGTTCACCCGGTCCGATGGTGTGCCGGTAGGCGTTGCTGACCAGTTCGTCGACCACCAGGAGCAGGGGGCCGAGCGGTTCGTTCTCGCGCCTGCCGAAGCCGATGTGCTCGGCGACCACGGAGCGGACATGGCGTAGATCGGGACGATTCCGCAGGTCCAGTGTGACTTCCGCGGCGCCCGCGACCCGGCGGCACAACCGTTCGAGCTCCGCGTCCAGATTCGCGTGTCCGCCACTCACCGCACCCAGCTCCCCTCGCCGAACACCTCTCACCGGGTGTTCGGCGCCGACGGGGCCACGGACGGGTGTGATCGCCTACTGGAGGCGGGGACCGGTCTTGGCGGAGAAGCGGAATTCGATGGTCATCGGGAGTTCTTCGAGGTCCAGCGCCTGACGCAGCCGCGGCAGGCCCTCCCCGGTGACGCGTTCGCGGATGGCGGCGAGATCGCCGTCCTGCTCGGCGCTCAGCACCACGGCCAGCACCGGCGCGTCCTGGGTGCCGCCGAGCGTGGCGTGCGCGGCGTGGACGCCGGGATAGGCCCCGACCTCGGCGGTGAACGGCTCCACCGCCGTGCTCGCGGCGAGCGCAGTCTGACCCGTGTCCTGGTCGAACCGCCAGGTGCGGGACTTCGGTTTGCGGACGGGCTGCGCGATGAGCCAGCGCAGCGTCAGCAGTCCGACGACCAGCGCGCCCCCGGCCACGGCGTACCAGGCCCACCCGGGCGGCATCGCCGTGCCGGGCACGAGCGCGGTGTCGGCCTCGAGGAGGGGAATCCTGCCGAAATGGGTGCCGACGGCGAAGAGACCACCGGCGAGCAGCACCAGCCCGGTCAGCACCAGCAGGGTGCGGTTCAGGCGTGCGGGACGGTTGAGGTCGGTCATGACGCGCTCCTGGTGGCCTTGACACGGACCCGCACGGCCGGGACGGTGGCGGGGCCGATCTGCGCGAGGCGGTGCTCGATGGCGGCGCGGACGGCGTCGGCGAGACCGGCGGTGTTCGTCCGGCCGGTGGTCACCACCGAGACGACCTTGTGCCGCTTGACCTTCAGCTTCGCTCCCGAGACGCCGTCCACAGTGGACGCCGCGGTCCGGAGGGTGGAACGGTAGCTGCGCCGGGAGGCACCGGAATCCGGTCCGCCTGCCAGCGGCAGCACGGTCGGCCTCCCCGGGACGATCGCGCTGACGAACAGGAACAGCCCGATCAGGGCGACACCACCGCCCACGATCGCGGGAAGCGGGTCACTCCACCGGGTCCCGTGCAGCGCGGACGCGACGGCGTCGTAGCTGATCCACGGCTTCTCCCCGATGATCACCTGGACCGCGACGGCGGCGGCCAGAACGCAGCCGGCCAGCACCACGAGGGCGACGAGCACTGCCGGGACGCTACGGCGGGGGCGCCGTTTCATCGGACCCTCCTCGTTTCGGGCTCCGCGGTGTGCAGGGCCGTGACCGTGATGCCGACCCGCGTGACGGTCAGGCCCGAGAGCTCGCCGACACGGCGGATCAGATGTTCCCGCGCGGTTTCCGTGGTGGCACGGACCGAAAGCGGGTACTTCACCGAGAGCCGGACGTCCAAAGTGGCCGTCCCGCCGGTGACGTTCGCGCTGACCTTGGCGCCCTGGTCGGGGTCTTCACCGCCGACCGCGATCCCGAGCACCCGCGAAGCCGCGCCGCCGAGACCGTCGAGTTCGGTGATCGCCTGTGCGGCGATCCGCTCGACGGCGCCGCTCGCCACGGTCAGCCCGCCGCGCCCGTCCGTATCCGGCGCGGCGGGGGTCATGGTCGTCATGGCGGTCAGCCCCTGTCGCGGCCGGCCAGGGCCGAAAGGTCGAGCTTGCCGTCGAGGAACCGGCCGACCAGCAGACCGAGGGCGGCGAGGACGAGGACGACGACGAAGGCGCCGAACCCGCCGAACGCGCCGGCCACGCCGAGCACGAGACCGGTCAACAGGCCGAGATGGGTGGCATTCATGAGCGTTCTCCTTGCTGTGGGGCGCGGACCGGCGCCGGTGGTCACTGGACTCGGCCGGATTCGGTGCTTTCCTCGGTGTCGTCGTCGCCCGGGATGTGGACGTCGGACACGTTGATGTTGACCTCGACGACCTCGAGTCCGGTCATCTGCTCGACGGCGCCGATCACGTTGCGGCGCACCGACTTGGCCAGATCCGCGATCGCGACGCCGTATTCGACGACGATCTGCAGGTCGACGGCGGCCTGGCGCTCGCCGACCTCGACGGAGACGCCCTGTCCGGCGGACGCGGTGGCGCCCGGGATGCGCTCGCGCAGCGCGTTGAACGCCCGCGCGGCGCCGCCGCCCAGCGCGTGGACGCCGGAGATCTCACGGGTCGCGAGGCCCGCGACCTTCTGCACGACGGTGTCGGCGATCGTGGTCACGCCCTGCGGAGAGGCCAGCGCGCTGGTGCTGTTGTTGTCCGCGGCGGCGGGGGCGGCGGAGTTCGAGTTGGCCTTGGGGGTGGTGGCGGTGGTCATCGCACTCTCCTCGAGTCGGATTCCGTTGCTGTCGGGGAAGTTCCCGGGGTTTCCCGTTTCGCTCCCACACCCCATAGACCCAGCCGGGACAAGATCGTCACGACCCGATCGTGTGGTCTGGATCTCATCGTTCGTGGGTATGTCTTTCGGGATAGTCCCCAGTACCCACTTCGGCTCGGTTTCTTCAGTCTGTCGAGGGTCGTGCGCGGAGGGGGCGAAGGTGTTGGCTGTGTCGAGTTCAGAGACCGGAAATTCCCCGAACACAGGAGTGCCGAGTGAGTCCCCGTCGGTCGTGGTGGTCAGGCGTGGCGCTGTCCGTCGCGCTGGTCGCCGGATGCGCGACGTCGCAAGGAAGCCCTGCTCCACCGACCAAAGTGGACGAACCGGAGCACGACGCCGCCCTGGCGCCGTTCTACCGGCAGACCGTGAACTGGCAGCCGTGCGAGGCTCTGCAATGCGCGAAGCTGACCGTGCCGATGGACTACCGGCGGCCGGACGGGCCGAAGTTCACGGTGCCGTTGATCAAAGCCGCCGCGACCAGGCCCGGGGGACGACTCGGCACGCTCGTCGCCGGCGCCGGTGGGCCCGGCCAATCCGGCGTCGCCATGGTGAAGGACATCGCCGGGACCTGGCCCGCCTCGGTCCGGGAACGGTTCGACCTCGTCGGGTTCGATCCGCGGGGCATCGGCGGGAGCGAACCCCGGCTCACCTGCGAGACCGAAGGCGAACCGACCGAAAAGGCACCCGAAGGCCTGCCGCTGATCGGTGCCGAGGTCCCGCGAACGCGCCAGTACGCCGAGGCGTGCCTACGGGACACGGGGCGGGAAGTGCTCCCGCACCTGGGAACCGACGACATCGTCAGCGACCTCGACGTGCTGCGGGTGGCCACCGGCCAAGAGAAACTGACCTACGTCGGCTTCTCCTACGGGACCAGGATCGGGCAGTTGTACGCCGAACGGTTCCCGAAGAAGATTCGCGCCATGGTGCTCGACGGCGTCGACAACACCTATCTCGACTGGCGAAACGACACCGTCGAGCAGGCTAAGAGCGTCGAGGAGACGCTGCACGCCTACGCGAAGCAGTGCGCCACCAGGACGGACAAGCCGTGCCCCGGCCGGGACGAGACCGAAATCCTCGCCACCGTCGATCGTGTTCTGGCGAAAGCGGACAAAGAGGGCGACGGAGCATCGCTCCGCGAGGCGATCTCCGGGAAACTCACCTTCCCCGCCGACTGGGCCGAACTGTCCGGAATCCTGCTCGGTGCCGATGCCCCCGCGGACGGGAGGTCGGACGGCGAACCCTCCGACGCGCCGGAGGAGTCGACCGACACGACCGACGCGCTCACCGTCGTCAACTGCCTCGACCGCCCGCATCCCGCCGATCTGGCTCCCTACGAGGAGGCGGCCCGGGAGCTCCGCCGGGTTTCCCGGCTCTCGTCCGGCATCGAGGCGCTCGGGTGTGCCTTCCTGCCCACCGCGACCACTCCGGCCAGGACGGTTCACGCGGACGGCGCGCCGCCGATCCTGCTGGTCGGGACCACGCGGGACGCCGCGACGCCCTATGACTGGGCCCAGCATCTGGCGGGAAGCCTGCGATCGGCCGTGCTGCTGTCCAATGAGGACATCGGGCACGCCGTCTACGGCGGCACTTCGTCCTGTGTGGACGCCGCTGTCAGCCGGTACCTGGTCGATCTGACCCTGCCCGCGACGCCTGCTCGCTGCGCCACCGGGACAGGTGGCTGATCCGGGGCCGTGTGATGCTGTGCGCAGGCCGAGGGACGGGAGCATGAGGATGATGGACCGGCGGCTCGTCACCGTATCCGCCGAGCTGCTCCTGACCGGATTCGTCGCGAGCGTGACGGTCTTCCTGAGTGACCTGCTGCCCGCTTGGGGCTGGCCGGAACTGCTCTATCCGTCGGTGCCGGTGCTGGCCGCCGTGATCGCCTGCGCGGCAGGCCTGATGCTGGCGCGCCGGTGGTTCCCGGCGTCCGCGCTGCTCGTCGCGACGGTGCTGTTCGGGCTGTTCCCCGCCACTGGTGTCGCCCTCGCGGTCGTCGCCCATACGGCGGGTGTTCGGGGGCGGCGGTGGCCGCTGTTCGGCGTCGCGGCGTTGCTCCCGGCCGCGGTCGTGCTGATCACCCAGCCCGCTTTCCGCTGGCAGTACGTCCTCGTGGTGATCGCCGTGTCGACGGTGTCCTGCCTCGTCCTGCCCGCGTTGACCGGTGCGATGCAGGCGCAGCAGGCGCGGCTGGTCGTGGCGTTGCGGGACCGCGCCACGACGCTGGCCGAGGCCCGCCAGGTGACGCGGGAACGGGCCCGGTTGGAGGAACGTTCGCGGATCGCCGAGGAGATGCACGACCAGCTCGGGCACCGGCTCAGCCTGATCACGATGTTCTCGGGCGCACTGGAGGTCGCCTCCGAGGGGAAGGATCCGGAGCTGCGTGAGGCCGCGCGGCATGTCCGTTCGACCGCCAAGGTCGCGCTCGAAGAACTGCGGCAGTCCCTCGGCATCCTGCGCCCGGGCGGGGAACCGGTGGAGCCCGCCGAGGCCACCGACGCGGCGGGTACCAAGGCCGATATCGCCGATCTGGTGGAAGCCTCGCGCGACGCGGGACTCGACGTGAGCCTCGAATGGCATGGGGCCGACCTCGACGGCGTCCCGCCGCCGGTTCGCCGAGCCGTCCATCGGGTGGTGCGGGAAGCGCTGACCAACGTCCACAAGCACGCCGCCGCGGCATCGGCCGCCGTCGTCGTCGACCACGGTCCCGACCGGGTGAAGATCTTGGTGCGCAACGGAGTCGAGCCTGTCGCGGGGGAGCGGCTGCCCGGCACCGGACGCGGGCTGGTGGGTCTGCGCGAGCGGGTCCGGCTCCTCGGTGGCACGTTCACCGCCGCGCCGGACACGGACGGCGGGTTCGCCGTCACCGCCGATCTGCCGCACCGGGCGGACGGCCCGCTCGCCGAAGACGCGGGCGAGGAATCATCGGCCGCCGTCCCCGAGCGTCGTCCGGGCAGGCTCCTTTCCGGACTTCTGCTGACGACCGGGCTGGCCGCCGTCGCCGCGATGCTGCTGACGACGCTGGCCTTCGTCCCGCCGCTCACTCCCGCCGACAGCGAAGATCCACTGGCCAGCGTCAGAATCGGGATGACGCCGGAAGAGGTCGAGGCGTGGTTCGGCCCGAACGAGCCGTCGGCGCACGTCGCCGCGCACGGTCGCGAACCGCCGATCCCCGAGGACACCTACTGCGTCTACACGTCGGCCGCCGATCCGCCGGATGCCGAAACCTCAGCGATCTTCCGGTTCTGCTTCGGCGACACCGGGTTGGTGGAGAAGACCTGGTTCGAGCTTCCCGTCCCGAAGGAGGCGCCATGATCCGGGTCCTGCTCGCCGACGACGAGCCGCTGCTCCGTGCCGGTGCGAGACTTCTGCTGAATCAGGCGGGAGACATCGACGTCGTGGCCGAGGCGTCCGACGGCGCCGAGGCGATCGACGCCGTCCGCCGGGTGCCCGTGGACGTCGTGCTGATGGACATCAGGATGCCCAGGGTGGACGGGCTCGCCGCCGTCGAGGAACTCGGCCGGATCGCGCCCGGGGTTCGCGTCATCATGCTCACCACGTTCGGGGACGAGGCCTACGTGGCCCGCGCCCTGCGTGCGGGAGCGGCCGGATTCCTGCTCAAGGACACCGATCCGGCGCAGCTCATCCAGGCGGTGCGGGCCGCGGCCACCGGCGACGCGGTGCTGTCGCCCCGGATCGCGAAGCAGGTCATCGACCGCTTCCGCGACACCGATGCCGGCAGTGCCGACATCGCAGCGAAGGCCCGGCTCAAGCTCGGCGTGCTGACCGCGCGCGAACGCGAGGTCCTGATGCTGGTGGGGCAGGGGCTGGGGAACGCGGAGATCGCAGGGCATCTGCGGGTGTCGAGTGGGACGGTGAAAATCCACGTCAGCCGCGTCCTGGCCAAACTCGGCTGTGCGAACCGGGTTCAGGCCGCGATCCTCGCCCACGACGCCGGAGTCCTTCGAGACTGACCCTCGCCTTCCGTCGAGTTCTCTGTTAGGAAAGGTTCCTAACTAATGGGAGGCGATGTGCGCGGACGTGGTCTGGCGGCGGCGACGGTTCTGGTGGTCCTGTGCGGTGGCTCGGCCGCCGTCGCGGAGACGACGACGGCGGGGTCCGGTGCGCGAGTGGCGCGCAACATCATTTACATCCAGGGCGACGGCCTCGGCCTGGGGCAACGGGACCTGCTTCGGCTGGCGCTGAAGGGCAAACGTGGCGAGCTGGCGATGGACGGGCTCGCGGTCACCGGTCTCGTGCGGACGGCGTCGGACGATCCCGACGAGATCGTCACCGATTCCGCCGCGGCCGCCACCGCGCTCGCGACCGGCCACAAGACACGCAACGGAGCTGTCGGCGTCGACGTCCACGGCCGACCGCTGGAAACGATCCTCGAACGGGCGAAACGGGCGGGGAAGTCGACCGGCCTGGTCACCACCGCACAGGTGACGGGCGCGTCACCGGCGGCGTTCGCGGCGCACGTACCCAGCCGGGATTCGCAGAGCGACATCGCGAAGCAGTACATCGAGAACAGTCGCCCGGACGTCCTGCTCGGCGGCGGCGAGGACTGGTGGTACCCGAAGGGGAATCCCGGTCTCTGGCCGGACAAACCGGGGGAGGAGAGCCGCAGCCCCTACGGCAACCTGGTCGAACGCGCGCAGCGAACGGGCTACACGTACGTGCGCGACGGCGCCGAGCTTCAGGCCACCCGGGCGAACCGGATCCTCGGCCTGTTCGCGAACGAGGACATGGTCGACTACGGGCCGGACGGCGTCGGCAAGTACGCGCCGCGGGTCCCGCTGCGACAGATGGCGCGCAAGGCACTGGACACGCTGGCGAAGAACCCGCGCGGCTTCTTCCTGTTCCTGGAAGAAGAAGGAACCGACGGCATGTCGCACGAGAACAACGCCCACGGTGTCATCGACGCCGGCCGCGCCCTGGACGACACGATCGCCGAGGTCCTGCGCTTCGTCCGGTCGCACCCGGACACCCTGGTGATCATCGGCGGGGACCACGAGACCGGTGGCCTGAGCATCGAAAACTACGACGCCTCCGAAACCGGCCCCGACGGCCCGTTCGACGTCCCAGGCTCGAAGCAGCAGTTCGCCGTGGACTGGACGACACACGACCACACCGGCGCCGACACCCCGGTCACCGCCGAAGGTCCCGGCTCCGCCCGATTGGGCGGCACCGTGGAGAACACCGACGTCTATCAGGTGATGCGAGCCGCCGGTCGATTCTGAGCCGCCCCAGATGCCACGAAGGCCCCCTTTGAGACGGTGACCGTCTCAAAGGGGGCCTTCACGACATGCTGGACTCGGTCAGCCGCCGATGCTCTCGACGACGGCCTCGGCCACCGCCTTCATCGTGGTCCGGCGGTCCATCGCCGTACGCTGTATCCAGCGGAAAGCGTCCGGTTCGGTGAGGCCCTGACGGCTCATGAGCAGGCCCTTGGCCCGGTCGATGACCTTGCGGGTCTCCAACCGGTCGGTGAGGCCCGCGACTTCGGCCTCGAGCGCTTGAAGCTCGGAGAACCGGCTCACGGCCAGCTCGATGGCGGGCACCAGGTCACGTTTGGCGAAAGGCTTCACCAGGTACGCCATCGTGCCCGCTTCCCTGGCCCGCTCGACCAGGTCACGCTGGCTGAACGCGGTCAGGATGACGACCGGTGCGATCCGGTCGCCGGTGATCTTGGACGCCGCCTCGATCCCGTCGAGCTTCGGCATTTTGACATCGAGGATCACCAGGTCAGGCTTCAGTTCGGTGGCCAGGTTGATGGCCTGCTCACCGTCTCCCGCCTCACCGACGACCTCGTAGCCCTCTTCGCGGAGCATCTCGACGAGGTCCAGACGGATGAGCGCCTCGTCTTCGGCCACGAGCACCCGCCGCTGGGGTGCGGCGACGGCACCATTGGCCTCGGCAGCCTGCTCGGTCACCGGGGTCCTCCTGAAGGTCGTCGGGTAGTTCGGCTCGCGGGCGATCCGCGAACTCGAAGCCTACCGGGAACGATCCAGTTGGCGAGATGGCGTTCACCACGTCAGACGGTCGTCACACTCCCGGGCCCGGCGGAAGGCGCGCCGCCGTGATCCCGTAAAGTTCATCAGGCACCGCCCCCGTAGCCCAACTGGCAGAGGCAACGGATTCAAAACCCGTCCAGTGTGAGTTCGAATCTCACCGGGGGCACAAGCAGGATGCACATTGGGTCTGGCCTGGCATTGTCGTTGTGATGTGGCGTCGCCGATGGCGGTTATCGCGTCCAGGTCCCCGGGTAACGTGGCTTTGATGGTTGCTTGGTCGTTCTGGTAGCGGACTTTGATCGTGAGCTGAGTCAGGGCCAGTAGGCGGTGTAGTAGGTCTGCTGGGGCGTGGCGCAGGTTGGCCTTCAGGTAGGGCAGAGCGGCTAGCAGGTTCGCTTGGTCTGGGTTCGTTTGGCCTGGGGCGGCGTCGTCGGCGATTCGGCTCAATGCGTCGAGGAGTGTTTTGCGCTTGAGGTAGAGCTGGCATGCCCGATGGAGTCAGAACTCGGCGCCGCGTTGGTGTTTCGTAAGTTCGATCTCGTACGAGGCGTCGGATGTACTCGTGGTCGCTTTGGCTTCGAACGACCCGGTGTCGGGCGGATACCGGGTACCGACTGGAACCGGCCAACCGGAGAGTTCTTGGTTCGAGTCCAAGCGGGTGAGCAAAGCCCTGGTCGTAGACCTGGACTGGGTGTTACCCATGAGCAGGAGCGATCTAGTGCCGATTTTGACGCTCGTTCAGCTGCGGCCTGCTGCTCGGGCTCGTCGACGTCCTCGGTCAGGCCTGGCACGACCAGCGCGACGAACCCGCTTCCCTGGCGCACCACCGTGAACCCGGCCGTCTCGGCGTGAAGCGTGATCCGGTTGTTCTTGCACCCGCATCGCGCGTGATACCGGCCCCATCTCGTCAGCAGCGCCTCGTACACCAGCCGATCGCCGTAATACTTTGGATTCCGCGTAAACCCGGACATCCCGCGATACTCGCACCGCAGACCAGGCGCCGACCCACACCACGCGAGCCCCGTTCGGAGCATGCCCCGGTGCCGATAAATCCCGGTCCACACCCGACCAACGACGGACCGTGACGAAACCGGCCCTATTGCCTGCACTCCCTGCACGACATCAAAGCAACTGGTCAGGCCATATCCGCACCTGGAACCGCTACGCACCCGGCGACACTCACCGCTACAAGCAGCGAGAACTGACGCCACTTGAGTACGCGGCCTCACCAGTCAGCGATCCTAGGTTCCCCTCGTCAGCGCGGGTGCTTGAAATGGCCGGGGCCGGGCACAGACGTCAAGACCAGCAGTGCGAACAGATTCCCTTTTCGTTCGCTCGGGCGGCGCCGGTCGTGGTCCAGACCGGCGGGTGCACGGTGCGCCCCCGCTGGCGGGCGACGTTCACCGAGTGCTGGTACTTCACGCACTCGGTAGTGCGGTGGACGTTTCGGCTCCGTGCCGTCACGAACCCTGGCGTGTTCGGGTCCATCGGCCACTTCCGTGCCCGTTGCGCGGGAGTTCCTACTTGAGCCGGACGGTTGTCAACCGGTGCCGGTGCTGCGGGAGTGGGGTCTTCGTCCCATGCCTCCGGGTCGCCGGGCCGTGACATCGTGGTGTTGTCGTCGAAGCGCAGCCCTGCGGGGATGTGCCCGGACCGCGGGCGCCCTGATCGGGTGCGGGTGTCGACCCCGCACCACTCCGCGAACTCGAACACGTCGAAGTTCGGGTCCGCGTGCCCGAGTACCTGCGCAGCAATCCACATGACATTCGTTCGAACGAACTCAGTCTGCTCGGGAGTCAGCTGCTCGGGAGTCGCGTTGATTCCGTCGTTGTCACGCTGATGACCTGCGCGGTCAAGCCGGAATGGTGCGTCCGACCAGTCGTGGTAGCTGATTTCCGCAGCGAATTCGCGGGCAAGACGGCTCAATGCCATAAGGTCCTCCGACAGGACTTGGTATAGCAGCGTCCCCCGACGGGGAACCCTTCCCGAAATTGTACTGGGCGCAACCGTTTGCCTGGCAGGACTATCTGTCACCTTTGATCAATAGTTGTCACAGGGCCTGCTGCTGGCATCACTGCCCACTGAGCGCTTGTGTCCATGCCCGTTCGAATTCGTCGCCAGCGATTCGGGTCGCCACGAACTCCGGCTGCGCGTTGATCTCGTCAAGGGGTGGTACGGGGACCTCACCTAAGCCTGTGCCCCCCACCTCGCATTTTTCGTCGGCCCAACCGATGCGGCCGTCTCGAAAGCGCTCCACCTTCCGACGCTCGTAGCCATCGGTGCCGACCTCGCTGAGGATTTCCACCGGTTCATCGGGGAAGTCGTGCAGCCACGCAACCCGCAGGTGCAACATCTTGCGCATCTCTCCCGCCTGTACTGACCGTGCTCTTCGCTCTCGCGCAGTCTATTCAGCCGCACCCGCGTTCGGGCGGAGATGTCGCGAGAACCGTGGGTGACAACAAGAGCTCACACCAAGTGCCCGAAAGCAGAGCGCTGCCAGGAGTCGCCCACACGCGATCGAGTGACGTCGTCACCGATCACGTATCCGGTGGCTGTTCTCTGCCACCTTGTCGGGTGAGCACTCGCCAACCCCCGCGCTTTCGCCCCGGATCCGACCGCGGCCTACGTCGCTGCGCCAGCGGACCTTCGCCGTGGGCGCATACTGGGGCGCACTTCTCATGGTTGCGGCTGACATTGCGCTAGGTGAAGGCAAACTCGCCAAACCCTGGCATGTCGGAGCGCTCATCATCGCCGGCGGAGTTGACGTGGCCAGCCTGGCAGCGCCGTGCGCAAGGTGGCCTGGATGCGTTGCAGCGTGCCCGGCGTGACCGGTCTGCCCGCCGCGCCGTGGGTCCGGATGATCGCGGTGAACATCGCCTGCACCTGAGCGTTCGTCTACTTGCCGAGCAGCTGGTCGCCCAGGTATGGGATCAGGTACCCGCGGATGTGCTGGCGGTAGCTGCGCAACGTCGACGCACCCGGCCCGATCCTTGTGTCGAGCCAGAGCTGCAGCCGCTGCGCGACCGTGATCGCCGCGGCCGACAGTTTGCTCCTGCCCGGATCGCATAGGTAGGAGTGGGCTGGCGTGCCGCCCGTTGCGACGAGAACCCGCCGCGGCGGATCTGTCGTCTCCGCCCGTTCGGCCACGGCGGCATCTCCACCCGGAAGTACCAGCTCTCGTGCCCCCCGCACCGTCAACCCTCGACACCGGCTACCCAGTAACCGGCCCGCATCGTCCTGGCAACCGCACCGCTTGTACACACCATCGACCTTCATGGCACACCGCTCACTCCTTCGACGGACGTACTCAGCGTGCGCCGCCGGCGGGCTGTTACGGAACCCCCGATGAGGGACTCCGCAAGACGTCCCGACAACGGTCATCGTTGACGCGCTCGTGGGTCTCTGTGGTGTCAGTGCGCGCACAGTCTCGGCGATCCCTGGCGCTCGGACGACGTCGCAATCCCATTGAGACGTGGCAATGGCATCTATAACCGGGCAGCAAATTCAGTGGCAAGTCAGAAAAGTACCAACCGGTTGTTGGTTGAGCCTGAGACTTGGATTGCCCTGAAGGGCTGATACGAAATAGCTGGCTCGCTCATGATCGTTCACTCTGTTGGAGTCTTCCTTCACTCGATAGTGATCGTGAAGAGTCATGATGACTTTGTGGGTCGCGTGGCGTCGGGGGACGCGTGCTGACCGGGCCGAGGGGGTCCTTTCCAATGGTGCGTCCGTCAGTGGCGCGCGGCTTCAGGCTGCGCACGTTACCCATGGTGTTCCTGATGTTGGCCGGCGTCGTTGTGGTGACGGCGAGCTCACCGAAGAGCTCACTGCCGGCTCCGGTCGTTCCCGTCGCGGAGGCGCCGGATGCCGCCAGCGCGTTCGCGGCGGCCCGGTTGCAGGGCACGCCGGTCGGGGTGGCGAACCAGACCGCTGAGGCGAAGAAGGTGCTGGCGAACCCGGACGGGACGCTGACGGCGCAGTTGTCGCCGCAGCCCGTGCGGGTCCGCAAGGGTGACGGCTGGGTACCCATCGACACGGCGCTGACCTCCGTGCCGGACGGCACGATCAAGCCGAAAGCGGCCGTGGCCGACGTGGCGTTCTCCGCCGGTGGTGAGGGGCCGCTGGTTCGGTTCTCGCGTGAGGGCAAGCGTCTCGCGTTGCGGTGGCCTGGCTCGTTGCCGAAGCCTGAACTCGAGGGCAACAAGGCGAGGTACAGGGAGGTATTGCCTGGTGTCGACCTGGAGATGCAGGCAGAAGCGGAGGGCTACAACCAGCGTTTCGTGGTCAAGACTCCGGAGGCGGGACGCAATCCGGCGTTGGCGTCGATCAAGCTCGTGGTCGAGACGGAAGGCGTGCAGCTCACCTCGGATGGAAGCGGTCGTGTTCAAGCCGTCGATGGCGACGGGCAGAAGGTTTTCGTCGCGCCGGCCGCCACGATGTGGGACGCCCGGGGGCGCGAGAGCACGAGCGCGCCGGTCGAGGTCAAGGTCGATCGCTCCGCGATGACGTTGACGCCGAATGCCGCGATGCTGGCGGACCCGAGTACGCGGTATCCGGTGGTGGTCGACCCGGACATGCGGTCGCCGGGACAGAGCATGTGGGCGAAAGTATTCCGCGGGCACCCCGACCGGCCGTATGTCAACGGCACGGGCGACGGTGACGCGTGGGCGAAGGTCGGAAAGTGCACGTGGGCTCAATGCCAGGCCATCGACCTCGCCCGCACGTTCTTCCAGTTCGATACGGCGTTCTTGGCCGGCAAGGAAATCAAGACGGTCAATTTCAACACCGCTGTGGTTCACGGTCCGGATTGTGGTGCGAACGAGCACAAGCTCTTCATCGCGGATCGCAATCTCGACTGGGGGGTAACCTGGAACAACCAGCCAAATGGCCAAGAGATCAGTACTTCCTGGGTTCCAGGTAGCTGGGATAGTTGCCCAGGTAATCAGCCTGTTGGTTTCGGTGTCGGTCTTTACATCAATCCCAGCGGGTCGACGACCTATTTTCTGCAGGCGAAGTCCGAGACGGATTCCGACGCGTGGCGTAAATACGACGTACCGAGCACGATCCTGCAGATCACCTACAACACGAAGCCGAACCCGCCGTATGACATGAGGACCGATCCGCCGCTGCCCGCGCCGTGCCGGTGGTGTGACGGTGTGCCGTATGTCGGCGATCCGTCCATCCGGCTGTTGAGCAGGTTGTCCGACCCGGACGCCAACGACCAGCTCCGTCCGGTGTGGAACATCTACGGTGGTGCTCCAGACCAGCGTGCTCCGGCGATCTACCAGGCATCGGGTGCCTATCACAGTACTGACGTCGATCTAACGAAACGCGACGGGCAGCGTGTCTCGTGGACGGTGTGGGGGCACGATTCCGCGGATGGCGGTGATTGGCGGAATGGTCCAGGTCCGTTCATCGTCGATCGCCAGAAGATCGGCAACAAGCCGACGGTGACAGCGCCCCTCTACAAAGCGGACAATGCGTGGCACGGTGGTGTCGGTGTGCCGGACGTGTTCGAGTTCGATGCGAGCGATGCAACGACCACGGTCACGGATGTCGATCACTACCTTTATGGCTGGACCGATCCGCCAACGACGAAGGTCGATGCGGTCGCCCTAGGCGGTAAGGCCTATGTGAAGTTGACCCCGCCTGGTGACGGACCGCGGGATCTGTTCGTGCAGAGTGTCGACCGTGCCGGGAATCCCAGCCCGACGCGGGTACACCATTTCTATGTGCGGGCGGGTAACGGACCGCTGGCGCAGTGGTCGTTGGAAGGCAACACGAAGGACACCGCCACGCTCGGGTTCCGCGATGCGACACTGAACGGTGGGCCCGTTTATGTGCCGGGCAGTACCGGGTCAGGTCTCAAGCTGGACGGCGTCGACGACTACGTGACGGCACCGGTCTCGGCGAGCACATACCCGAGTTTCTCCTTTTCGGGCTGGGTCAACCTCGCGGAAAAGAAACCGGGCTGGTCAACACTGCTGAGCCAGAACGCGTCGACAACGGCGATGGTGAAGCTCGGGCACACTGGCATCGCGACCGATCGCTGGGCGTTGGAGTTCCGGCCTGGAAACGACCCGGCTACGGCGCTGACGACGGTGTCGTCGCTCACCACGGCGCAGACGAACACCTGGACTCACCTCGCTGGTGTCTACGACTCCGGGGCACAGCAGATCCGGCTGTATGTCAACGGTGACCTCCAAGGCAGTGCGGCATGGAAGTCCCCGTGGCCCGCGACTCATGAGTTCGCGGTCGGTCGCGCCATCGTCAACAGCGTCGGGAAGGACTACCTGGCCGGTTCGGTTGACGAGATCCGCACCTATGACCGGGTGCTGACCGATGCCGAGGTCAAGTCCGCGGTCACGCGGGACAACGTCACCGCGGGCTACTGGAATCTCGACGACGCGGACGGGACGACCGCACGCAACGCCGCCTCGGGCGGTGAGATGGCGGTGCTCCAGCCGGGCGCCAGGTTCGCTCCCCAGGGCGCGGTCAACGGTGCGGCCACCTTCGACGGGGTCAAGGGATTCGCGGCCACGTCGGGGCCGGTGGTAAGGACCGATCAGAGTTACGCGATCACCGCCTGGGTGCGACCGGACAAGCTCGGGGACATGACCGCCGTGTCCCAGGACGGCACGGCGGTGAGCGGTTTCTACCTCAAGCAGAACAACGGTTCCTGGGTCTTCGGCGTGAACCCGGGTGACGCCACCGGTGGCACGGCGGTGGAGGTCAGGTCCGTGGCGAACACGGTGCAGACCGTGCCGTGGACACACCTGGCCGGCGTGTACAACGCAACGGCCAAGACCTTGACGCTTGCGGTCAATGGGAAGCAGGTGGCGAGCGTCCCGGCTCCGGCGTCACCGTGGCACGCCGCTGGGTCCTTCGCCATCGGGCGGGGGAAGCACGGGACGCCGCTCGGTTACTGGTCCGGTGGGATCGACGAGGTGCGTGCCTACAGCCGCGCGCTCGACGTCGCGGAGATCCAGGGCATCGTCGCCCAGAACAACGTCACCGCCGCCACCTGGAAGCTCGACGGCGACGCGCAGGACACGTCGGGCATGACGAAACACGGCACCGCGAAGAACGGCGCCCAGTGGGTCGCCGGGCAAACCAGTTACTCCGACCAGACCGATCTCGCGGTGAACCTGGACGGCATCGACGATCACGTCAGCGCACCCGCGCCGATCGACAGCAGCATGAGCTTCTCAGTCGCCGCTTGGGTGAAGATGACCAACAAAACCCCTGGCTGGGGTGCTGTGGTGAGTCAGAGCGGGCAGAACGTGTCCGCGTTCAACATCGGCTACACCGGCGCTGCCGATGACCGGTGGGCGTTCGCGATGCACGGCCCCGACAGCACCGCACCGAACTCTGTCGTTCGCGCGCGCTCGGCGCAGCCGGTCCAGACCGGTGTCTGGACGCATCTGGCCGCGAGCTACGACAGCAACTCCGGCGAGATGCAGCTGTATGTGAACGGCACCCTGTCCGGGACCGCGACGTTCACGGCGCGTTGGAACGCGACCACTGAGTTCGACATCGGTCGCGGCAAATGGGCCGCTACCTGGCTGGACGCTTTCGGTGGTGCGGTCGACGACGTCAAGGTCTACAGCCGCACCTTGTTCACCGACGAGATCCGCACGATGTCCGGCCAGGACCTCACGCTGGTGCACAACTGGCAGCTCGACGAATCCAGCGGCACCAAGGTCGCCGACTCCACCGGCGCCCGCACCGGAACACTCGAACCCGGGACACAGTTCGCGCCCGGCAGGGTCGGAAACGCCGTCCAGTTCGACGGAAAAACCGGCGCTGTCGGTACCACCGGCGTCGACCTGCGCACGGACGAGAGCTTCAGTGTCTCGGCGTGGGTCTACATGGACCGCAAGTCCGACATCGTCTCCAAGCTCACGGCTCTGAGCATCGATGGCGATCGGACCAGTAAGTTCCGGCTCGGGCACGTCGCCGACGAGATGAACGCGACCTGCTTCGATGGAGTCTTCGAGAATCCGAACGCCTGTGGCAAGTGGGTGTTCGAGATGGCGGAATCCGACTCGGATGCGGCCCCGGTCACCAACGCAGCTGTGTCCACTTTGCCGGCTGAAATCAACACGTGGGTGCATCTGGCCGGTGCCTATGACCGTCAGACCAAGAAGACCTGGCTCTACGTCAACGGAAAGCGCGTTGGGGATGGAACGTTGAACGCGCGCTGGCAGGCGTCCGGAGCCACTCAGGTCGGCCGTGGCCTGACCGCGGACAAGCCGAGCCAGTTCTGGACCGGCAGGGTCGACGATGTCCGCCTCTACACGACAGCGCTTGACAGGGACCGGGTGTCGAGCCTGTACAAGTCGTATCCCGCTGTTGACGGCGGTACCGCTACGTTGCCGGTCGCGGACGCGGGGCACTGGCGGTTCGACGAGAACGCCGGGCAGATGGCCATGGACGCGAGTGGCCGTGGATCGACCGTGGCGTTGAAGAACGGTGCCGGGTGGGGCGGCGGGAAGAACACACCGGGGTTGCGTCTGGACGGGGCCACCGGCTACGCGCAGACCGCTGGCCCGGTACTGGATACCGCGAAGAGCTTCTCCGCCGCGGCCTGGGTTCAGCTGACGAAGACCGACGGCGGCTACTACTCGGTGTTCGGGCAGGACGGTGCTCGGGTCAGCGCGTTCCAGGTCCAATACGACGGGGGCGCGAAGAAGTGGCGTGTCGTCGTACCCAGTGAGGACAAGGACAACCCCCCGATTGTCGCGCTGTGGGCAGGCCAGGCTCCGCAGGCGTACCAGTGGACGCACCTGGCCGTGGTGTATGACGCTCAGTTCCGGCAACTGAAGCTGTACGTCGATGGTGTGCAAAGCGCGGTCCAGGTGGGAGTCACGACGATTCCGTCGGCCGGTGTCTTCTCGATCGGCAGAGCGTGGTGGAACGGCGGGAACGCCGGCTTCTTTCCGCAAGGAATCGACGACACGCGGGTCTTCTCGCGAGCACTCACCGACGCCGAAGTGCGCAAGGTGCACGACGACACCCCCCGGGGTGACGGTGGCGCCTGGCGGTTCGACAACGGCACCGGCAAGGACTACAGCTGGCGCGGCAACGCTGTTGTCCCGACCGGCGGCGCGTCCTTCGCGCCGGGTGTGAGCGGTACCGCGCTCAAGCTGAACGGCACTGACGGGCAGGCCACCGCGCCGGAGCGGGGATTGGCCATGCAGGACAGCTTCACCGTGTCCGCCTGGGCCAACCTCGCCCGCACCGATCAGATCGCGACCGTTCTCTCGCAGGACGGTGTGCGGATGAGCGGCTTCACCCTCCAGTACCGGCCGGAAGCCGGACGGTGGACGTTCGGCGCGACCGCACAGGACGTCGACGCGTCACCGGTCTCCTACGTCAGCTCGTTCGATCCCGCGGTCGTGAACCGGTGGACACACCTCACCGGGATTTACGACCAGGCGGCCCACCAGCTGCGGCTTTATGTCGACGGGCAGTTCGCTGGCAAGAAGGACGGTGTCGTCCTCTGGCAGGCGAACGGGGCCTTCGCCCTCGGCCGCGGCAAGACCAACGGCAAGCCGGTGGACTTCTTTCCAGGGATGATCGACGAGGTCTACGCCCACTACGGTATGGCCTCCGACGCAACGATCAAAACCTACGGCAGCTTTCCCGCACCCGATGGCGGCCAGTTGGGCAGCTACGTCGACGGGACAGGACGCAAGCGGACCGCGAGTACGAGCGCCACACCCGCGGCCGGTTACCGGTTCGAGGAAAGCCTGGGCATGCTGGTCGACGGCGCGCAGCCCAACACGCGGGTGCTGTACTCCTGCCAATCCGGTGCGGACTTCTTCACCTCGACTGACGCCGCCTGTGAGGGTAAGACCAAGCTCGGTGAGATCGGCTCCGTCTACACCCAGCAGCCGACCAACATTCCCACGATCCCGGTCTACCGGTGCACCTCGTCAAGCGGGCATTTCGACAGCCGCCAGGCCGGCTGCGGGGGAGCGACCCAGGAATCACTCCTCGGTTACACCCTCGCCTACGCACCGCTCGTGCGGTACTACAACAACGCCGCCTACGACCACCTCAGCACCACACAAGCCGCCCGGCCCGGGTACTACGCCGAGTTCCGGCACGGCTATCTGTCACTGCTCCCGGCCACAGGTACTCAGCCCCTGACCGCATGCGTGAACGATGCCGACCAGTTCGTGTCACTCGACTCGAACTGTGAGGGCAAGAACGCCATCGGGCCGCTCGGCCAACTATGGACGCAGCGACCGGACGGTCCGGACGTTCAGATGCTCTACCGCTGCGGTAGCGCGAATATCGAGTCGATGACCAACACCAGCGACAACTGCGGCGCTATGGGCAACGATCGCTTGCTCGGCTATGTCGTCACGAAGCTTCCCCAGGCCGAGCCCGTCTTCGCCGCATCGAGCAGCGGAACCACGGCAGGGCGCGAACCAACA
This sequence comes from Amycolatopsis pittospori, assembly GCF_013870525.1. Lineage (GTDB taxonomy): Bacteria > Actinomycetota > Actinomycetes > Mycobacteriales > Pseudonocardiaceae > Amycolatopsis > Amycolatopsis pittospori. The sequence goes on along the minus strand of NZ_JACBXD010000004.1, from coordinate 61,155 downwards.
CCGCCAGCAGGGGCCGGCGGCGGATAGCCCCACCGGGAAATCCACGACCCGATCGACTTACAGCCACTGAGGCGCTCCCAGACCACGGGCAGAACCTCATCGCGTCCAGCCTGGAGAACCGATGCGACACAAGTCGTCCACACGCCGCACCTCGAGAACCCTCACGGTGGCGTTGATCTGCTCGCTGGTCGTGACCGGCGTCAGCACCTCGCAAGTCGCGAACGCGGCCAATGGCTGGAGCGTCGACCCACCGATAGTCGACTCGACTCCGGTGACGAACCAGACCATGCAGGGCCGTGATCTCGATGAAGCGAGCCTGAAGGCGCTCACCGGGAACCAACCCACCGGCTCCACCACGCCCGACGGAGGCGGAACCAGCAAAGCGACCTCGCTGTCGCCCACGGCAACCTGGGATGTGTCCACGCAAACGGGAGACTTCTCGTGGTCGTATCCACTGCGCGTTCCTCCGGCCCCGGGCAATTTGACACCCAACCTGGCATTGTCCTACACGTCGTCGGCGGTTGATGGGCGCACAAGTGCCACGAACAACCAGGCATCGTGGATCGGGGACGGATGGGACCTCCACCCGGGATTCGTCGAACGCGCTTATGGTGCTTGTCAGGACGACAAGGAGAACGGAACGACCCCGCCGAAGGTCGGTGACCTCTGCTGGAAGAGCGATAACGCGATCGCGTCTTACAACGGTTCCGGTGGTCGGCTGGTTTACGACACCACAAAGAAAACGTGGCGGCAGAAGAGCGACAACGGCTCCCGGATCGAGCACCTCGCCGGCGCCGCGAACGGTGCCCGCGACGGCGAGTACTGGAAGATCACCACGGTCGACGGCACCCAGTATTTCTTCGGGTCCACGCCGACGTCAAAGTCGACCTGGACAATTCCGGTCTACGGTGATGACGTCGGCGAACCGTGCCATGCGGCGGACAACACGTTCGCCAACTCCGCCTGCGTCCAGGCGTACCGCTGGAACCTGGACAAGGTCGTGGACCGCCACGGCAACCTGATCCGCTACACCTATGACATCGAGACCAACAACTACGGCCAGAACCTCAAAGACACTCCGGTGTCCTATGTCCGTGGCGGAACACTCAAGGAGATCCAGTACGGACTTCGTGATGGCGACTCAGCGCCCGCGACCGGCAAGGTGAACTTCACGACCGAGGATCGTTGCGTTCCCGGCAGCCTGTGCACACTCGACAAGCCAGAGAACCTTCCCGACGTGGCCCTGGCAGACCGCTGCGAAGGCACGACCTGTAAGGACAAGTACAGCCCCACGTTCTGGTCGACGAAACGCCTCGCCAAGATCACCACCCAGGCCCGCAAAGGCAACGGCTACTCAGATGTAGACAGCTGGACGCTGGAACATCAATTCCCGGATCCCGGTGACGGCCGTAAAGCTGCTCTCTGGCTCAAAAGCATCGTCCACACCGGTCATGTCGGAACACCGATCGGTTTGCCCAAGGTCACTTTCGAAGGCACGAAGCTCGCGAACCGGGTGGACAAGGGCGACGGAGCAGGGCCCCTGAACCGGTATCGGCTCTCCGCGATCGTCTCCGAAGCCGGTGGCGTCACCAGCATCAGGTACGCGCCCTCGGACTGCACTGCGACCTCCTTGCCGGACAAACCGGAAATCAACACCAAGCGTTGCTTCCCGGCCACGTGGACACAGCGCGACTTCGCCGAGCGCACCGACTACTTCAACAAATACGTTGTCGAGGCGGTCGTGGAGTCCGACTGGATGAGTACCAGCAGTGAGCAAGCCACCAGCTACTCCTATCCCGACGGTGCGGCATGGCACTACTCCACAGCCGACTTCGAGTCCGAGAAAGACAAGACCTGGAACGAGTTCCGCGGGTTCGGCAAGGTCATCGTCCGCACCGGCAAGCCCAACGACCCCAGCGGGCCGATGGGGTACACCGAAACCCGCTACTTCCGCGGCATGCACGGGGACAAGCTCCCCAACAACGGCTCGCGGACGGCGAGCGTCCAGGACAGCGAGGGCGCCACTCACGTCGACGAGGACTGGCTCCAGGGCTTCACCCTCGAGACCATCATCAAGAACGGCGAAGCCGGGGCCATCGTCGGTAAGACGATCACCGAACCTACCTGGCAAGGGCCCACAGCCACCCAGGGAGCCTTGAAGGCATACCTGGTCCACACCGGTATCAAGCGCGGATTCGTGGCACTGGCCGCAGGTGGCTGGCGGGTCGCGAAAACCACGACGGACTACGATCCCAATGGTCTGCCCACCAAGGTCAACGACTTCGGCGACATCAACGTCTCCGGTGACGAGCACTGCACGTCCACGACTTACGCGCAGAACACGACACGATGGCTGCTGAGCTTCCCATCACGGGTCGAGACACTCTCTGCACGCTGCGGCCTGCTGCCGGTCTATCCGCGAGACACCATCTCCGACGTCCGGTTGTCCTACGACACGCTCGCACATGGTGTTCCACCCTCTGTCGGTGACGTCACCCTGGCTGAGGAAGTCGACGGTTACAACGGCTTCACTCCGATCTATCGGACCACAGCCAAGACCAAACCTGATGTCTATGGTCGTCCGCTCGAAATCACCGACGCCGATGGCAACACCGCTACTTCCATCTATACGCCGGCCGTCGGCGGCCCTGTCACTCAACTCGTCACCGCCAACGCGCTCGGGCACAAGACGACCACCGTGTTCGAGCCCGCGTGGGGGTCACCTCTCACGGTCACCGATCCCAACAACCGCGTTACGGAGACCAGCTACGACGCGCTCGGGCGTAAAGCAGAAGTCTGGCAGCCGAACCGGCCCCGAGCAGACAACGCTCAAGGCACCGCCCGCTTCGCCTATGACGTCCGAAGAGACGCACCCAGCTCGGTTACCACCACGCAAATCGGCCCCAAGGGGAACTACACCACCTCGACAACGATTCTCGACGGCCTCTACCGAACCAGACAAGTCCAGGCACCCGCACCCGGAGGCGGCAGGCTGCTGGTAGACACCCGTTACGACTCACAGGGCCGTGCCTACAAAACAACACAACCGTTCTACAACGACCAACCGGTCGATACCTCACTCTGGGTGGCCAGCGACCTCAAAGTCCCGGGCCTGACCTTCACCGAATTCGACGGCGCCGGCCGGGCCACCGCATCGATCTACCAGGTAGGTGGACACGAAAAGTGGCGAACCAGCACGGCCTACGGCGGAGACTCGGTCAGCGTCACGCCACCGGCGGGCGGTATCGCGACCCGCACGATCACCGATGCCCGCGGCCGTACCCGCAGCGTCTGGCAGTACCACGGCGCCCAGCCGACCGGCGACTACGACGAGACCAAGTACGACTACACCCCTTCCGACAAACTCGCCGCCATCACGGACTCGAGCGGTAACCGCTGGTCCTACACCTACGACATCCACGGCTCGCTGATCCGCGCCGACGATCCCGACCGCGGTGCCACCACCTACACCTACAACAAGCTGAACCAGCAGACCAGCAGCACCGACGCCCGCAACGTCACCCTCGCCTACGGCTACGACAAACTCGGCCGCAAGACCGGCGTCTTCAAAGACAGCCTGGCGGGGACCAAACTCAGTGAATGGGCCTACGACACCGCGCACAAGGGGATCGGGCAGGTCGCGTCGTCAACTCGCTGGGTCGACGGGAACGCCTACGTCAAGAAGGTCAACGTCTATGGGCCGCTGTACCAGCCGACCGTCCAGTCGACCATCATCCCGCCGATCGAGGGCCCGAAGCTGGCCGGTACCTATCAGTCGTTCTTCCAGTACAACTGGGATGGAAGCCTCGGCGGTGAGGGTATTCCGCGGGCAGGTGACCTGTCGGTCGAAAGCATGCTCTATGTCCACGACGATCTCGGATACCTCCAGAGCACCGAAGGCGGCGTGGACGAGGACTACCAGGACTACGTATCCGAGAGCAGCTACACCCGCTACGGCGAACCACAGCGGCTACAGCTCGGAGGCAAGAGCAGCACCAGCGCCAACGGAAAACGGGCGTGGCTGTCCTACTACTACGACACCAACACCCGACGGCTCGATCGCACCATCGTCGACGCCGAGGTCCCGCAGCCGATGCAGACCGACACCCACTACACCTACAACCCCACGGGCAACATCACCTCGATCGCTAACACCCCCATCGGGCAGCCGACGGACAAGCAGTGCTTCGGCTACGACTACCTGACACGTCTCACCGAAGCATGGACGCCCGCCAACCCCGATTGCGGCGCGCCTCCCGGTTCCACCGGTCTCGGTGGTCCGGCCCCGTACTGGCAATCCTTCACCTATGACAAGTCCGGCAACCGGACCGGTGACACCCAGCACCTGACTGGTGGCGACATCACCCGCAAGTACAGCTACGCCGCTCCCGGGACCGCCAAACCGCATGTGCCCAACTCCATCACCACAGAAGGGCCTGCGGGCGCCAAGACGACTCAATACACCTACGACCAACTCGGCAACACCAAGACCCGCCCCGGTGCCTCCGGGCAGCAAAACCTCGAATGGAACATCGAGAACAAGCTCGAGAAGGTGACCGACGGCACCTCGGACACGACATTCCTCTATGACGCCGACGGCGATCGGCTGATCCGGCGTGATCCGACGGGCACGACGCTCTATCTCGGTGGGCAGGAGGTTCGCCTTGACAAGGCGAGCGGGAACGCGACCACGACGAGGTACTACACCCACGGCGGGGCGACAGTCGCGATGCGGACCGGCGGCGTCTTGACCTGGCTTGCCGGTGATCATCAGGGCACCACGCAGGTCGCGATCAACGCGAACGACCTCACGGTCAAGCAACGACGCCAAACCCCCTTCGGCAGCCAACGGGGCCCGGACGTCGCTATGCCGGGTGAGCGTGGCTTCGTGGGCGGCACGATCGATGCCTCGACCGGGCTTACGCATCTCGGTGCCCGTGACTACGACGCCGATCTGGGCCGGTTCGTGTCGCTGGACCCGCTTCTCGACCCGTCCAGCCCGCAACAGATCAACGGCTACAGCTACGCCAACAACAACCCGATCGCGCTGAGTGACCCATCTGGTCTCGCTCCTGAGGACTCGCCGGGTTATTGCGTCGGCTGGCGGGGCGACTGCGGGATCGATCCGGTGGCCGGCAGCGGCATCCACGGTCACTACAGCGACCAGCAGCTCACGAACATGAACGTCAAGCGCGGCCAGCCCGGTGCTAACGAGAAACGACGGCAGTACAACCAGGCGCAGATGAACGGCGCGAAGAAGCAAAAGCGCCTTCCGCAGACGCCCCTGGAGTGGGCGGACGCCGTAGCAGTGCCCTGGACCGGTCTAGGCGCGGCCTGGCAGTTGTTCAGATCGGAAAGTCTCTCCGAAGCCGCACATAACAGCCTTGACATCATCGGCTACCTCCCCTTGCTCGGCGAGGCCGCAGACCTGGTCAACGCGGCAATCTATGCGGGTGAGGGCGACGACTTCAACGCAGGACTCTCCGCGGCCGCCGCTATTCCCTTCGTCGGCTGGGCAGCCGCCGGCGCCAAAGCCGCTGTTAAACAGGGGGCAAAGGAATTCAGCGATGTTGCCCCGACCGTGGCGAAGTGTGCCACGTCGAATAGTTTCGTCGCCGGTACCCGGGTGCTGCTCGTCGGCGGGGTAACGAAACCGATCGAAGAAATCGAGGTCGGTGACGAGGTCGTCGCCACAGACCCTGAAACCGGCCGCACCGAGTCGCGCCCAGTGATTGCGACCATCGTAGGACAAGGTCAGAAGAACCTGGTCGAATTGACCGTCGACGTCGACGGCCCCAGCGGAGATAAGGTCGGTGTGGTCATCGCGACCGACAAACACCCGTTCTGGTCGCCAGACCGCGCGTCCTGGACCGACGCGACCGACCTTAAGGCCGGTGATACTCTCCGGACGGATACTGGTGTGGTCGTTACTGTGGTCAAGGTCGACCGATGGCAGGCCCAGCGTCAGCGCGTCTACAACCTCACCGTCGACACCCTGCACACATATCACGTAATCGCCGGGACTGTGCCGATTCTCGCCCATAACGCCGGTGGGACAGGTGTCGACCTTAGTGGTGCGACGCCTTGGGGCAATGGAAAATTTCCGGTTGGCGGCGCATTGGATGCTGGCGGGCCAGCTAATGGAATTCTGTATCGCACTCATAACGGTGCTATCAGTAATTATGCGGTATATGATGCTGACGGGATAATTTTGCGAAGGGTTGACCTGGTCGGCGCGACTCATCTCGGAGTTCCGACGCCGCATATTCAAGAGTTTACGCGTAACGTGGCTCCGGATGGAAGAATTTTCCCTCAGCAGAGCAAGGTTGCAATTCCGGCTGGCCCTGACGATTTGCCTCGTATTGGTTGCTGATTAAGGGGTCCTAACAGATTGAGTGGTTTGAGTCTGTGTCAGCAGATTATGGTGCAGCCGAGTGCTAGGAACGTCTGGTGGATGTCGTTGCAGATTTTCCAGTGGAGGCGCAGGCGGCGTGACTAGTGCAGAAGTGTGAAGGCGTCTTCGGTGCTCCAGCGGTGGGCGCCGGGGCCGCGGTGTTCGTCGCTGCGGGCGGTGGCAGGCGGGATTCTCGTGGCGTGGACAAAGGGCGGTACTTGTCGTGTTCGTAGGCCTGGTCGGAGTAGATCCGGCGTGGCTGTCGCCGCGGTGGCCCGGTCGGCCCCGCGCGGGTGGGATCGCGTGGATCGGCGGCATCAGCTGGGTGACGTCATGTCGGTCCCCGCCGATGAGGGTGTCCGCGAGCGGGATGCCGGTGTCGTCGGTGATTATTTGGTGTTTCGACCCGGCACGGGCTCGGTCCACTGGGCTGGGGCTGGTTTCTGGGCCCCTTCTAACGTCCGCACATGCGATCCATCAACGGCTGCCCTCATTGAGCCCGCCTCCGGGTCATCACCAAGATGCGGCGTCAAGTCACATCCAAGGCCATTCTGTTAGGTCCTCATGTCGAGGAGGTTGTAAACTCATGAGCAACGTACGCATGAAGAAGGTAAGGTGACATGGAACTGAACGGCCTGCCGCAGGTGGATGCCTGGTGTGCCGATCTTGGCAGCTTTGACCTTCGGACGTTCATGCTGTCTAATGTGTCGATCGCTGAAGCGTGCTCGGTAATCGCGCTAATGTCTCCTGGCTTTGTCGAATATCGCGGCTGCATATTCTTGGACTTCGTCTTCGATGCCAGTGGAGTCGATGCGTGGATCGATCGATTCGATGGCGTCGAACAATCGGTTGAATCTGCGGTAAATCACGTTCATCTTTGGGACTTCTTTTCGCCGAAATCTGAGGCTGAGAACGATGCTCTGGTTGAACTCGCGCACCGGATGGTCGAATCTTGGAAGAGTTCGGCGCTAATGCAATTTCCTGGAAGAGAGTTCGTGGTTCAGTTCAGTGATGGTTCCGATGATTATGGGCCGACACTGGTAATTTATGCGGGTTAATTAATTAGGTGGATGCGGTCTGTGGTTGATGGTCACAGCCCTGCTCAGAGTCGGTAGTCGACTTTAGTGTCGGACGAGTGGAGTGTTTTAGGGGATCGCGGTCATGTGTTTGTCCCTTCTCTGGGAGTTCGGTGGCTGAGCAGCAGCTGGTCGTAGATCGCCACCGACGGCAGCGGCCGGGTGTCGGGCGGCAGCTGGGTAAGCCGCCGTTCGGTCAGCGAGGTCACCGCTGCGGGCGGGACGACCCGGTCGGCTGCCGACGGTGGTGTGGTGTCGGTGTCGGCGGGCTTCGAGCGCGACCGCGTCCGCGGTCAGCGCGCCGGCGCGCAGTGCCGCCGCGAGGCCGGCGACGACGTGTTCGTGGGTCATGTGCCGGTGCAGCAGCAGGATCTGGATCAGCGCGCGGGTGCCGTCGCGGTCGCCGTGGGTCTTGCGGGCAGCGGCCCACCAGGCGTCGTGCACCGGGGTGAACTTACCCGCCGCGCGCCTGCTCCAGGGCGGTCGCCCTAGGGAGGGCACTGGGTTTGCGGACCAGCGCTTCGAGGTAGTGGTCCAGCTCGAGACGGCTGCTGGCCTTGGCCAGCAGCCGCTCGTGCCGGGCGACCTCGGTGCGGCCGTCGAACACGATCAGCTCGGAGGCGTGCAACAGCACCCGGACCCGGCGCCCGATCAGCCGGACAGGCACCGAGTAGCGGTTGGTGCGGATGCTGATCTGGCTGAACCGGTCGACCCGCGGGGTGAACCAGCGGCCGGTCTCGAACGGCTCGTCCGGCAACGGCCGTAGCAGCGGAGCCTCGAGCGCGAACATCTCGCCGATCGTGCGTGGCCGCGCCCCGATCCGGCGGGTCTCATCGGCGACGTCCCAAGCCTCAATGCAGGTGTTGAGCTCGCTCAGCGAGCTGACTTCGGGAACCGGGACGAGGTGATTGCGGCGGAACCATCCGATCTGGCCCTCGCCCCCGCCCTTCTCGTGCGCGCCCTGCAAACCGGGTGGCAATAGAAGGGCTCGATCGCCCAGTGCGACCGGAACGCGGTCCACCGCTCGGTTTCCACCCGCTACCGCGAGAACCCCAGCACCTGGGCGACCGCGGCCTTGAGATTGTCGTAGCGGATCTGGCCGAGCGGGACACCACCGAGCACCCGGAACGCGTGCTCGTGCCCCTCGAAGAACGCCTCCTGGCCGCCCGACAGGGAAATCTTGTGGACGGCCTTGCCGGAGAACGACAGCCGCAGCGCGAACAGGAAACACGTCACGAGCGTGCCGCGCAGCCGCACGGCGACCTCGCCGAAGTCGATCTCCGCCTCCTGTCCCGGCCGATGCGACTGCGGTATGAACACCTCGGCCGGGCCGCGGTCGGCCGAGATCCGGACCTCGGGCTCGCGGATCGCGACGTAGGTGCGGACGACCTGATACGACACTTCGGCCATGGCGTGTTCGTCGATCAACCGGTCGAAGATCCGCTTCACCTTGTGCCGCTGTTTCCGCCGGGGCATCCAGGTCCGCACGCAGGATTTCGTCGATCACTGGCTTGAATGGATCGAGCTCCGAAGACCGCGGTGATGGCTTCTTCCGCGGCTCCGGCCACGCCGATGCGAGCGCCTTGACCGCCGTGCGCCGGCCGACGTTGTATTTCCGCTCCAAAGCACGCCCGGACATGCCAGCCCGGGCGTCCCGGCGGATCGCCGCGTAGAGCTCTACCTTCGACAGCGGGGACATACGTGCTCCGTCAAGCACACGTAGCCGCCCACCGCAAGGGTTCACCCGCGGTCAAATCTCACGAACACCTACTTCGCAACCACGCCGACCGCGGTCACTACAGACGGACAACCGCGGTCACATCACGCAGACAAAACCACGGCTGGCTCCACGACCCGGGACTGACGGCCAGCGGGGGGACCCTGCTGGGCTTGTGCACGCATTGCCTGACCCGAACGACGGTACTGTCGAGGTACTCGGGGTCGACGACTTCGCGATCAGGCGCGAACGCAATGCGCGACTTGCTGATCGATGTCGCTCCACGGCGGGCCGATCACCTCGCCGCCGCGTTGGCCGAGCAATGCCCAGCAGATGGAACAGTGGGGTAGAGCAGAAGGGCGCGGGTGTTCCGCGGGAACGTCGTGGTCTGCGCGGCGGTCCACGCCACCGCGGGTGGCCGCTGCTGCCGTGGAAGATCGATGAAGCGAGCGGGATTGCGATCGATCAAACCACGCCGCACTGCCGCGCCGCGCGCAACGCAGCCTGGATGCGTGCATCGTCCCAGCGGGCACCGGGCGCCCCGCTATGTGGGTCCGGATGATTGCGTTGTGCGCGCCTTTGGCGGAGCAAGCGGCAGGATCGAAAATGGAGACTTGTCGCTGTCGCCCGCCGGCGTTCGAGTTGGCTGACCTGGCGCGTCCTGTTTGCTGCGAGCTTCACGTCTTGGTCGACTGGGCATGCCGACGCTGCATGATCAGCGATACGAGTGCGCTGATAATTAGCGGCTTCTCATTGATCGATGTGCATCCTGAGAGTGCCGCCCGTTCACTGCGCACAGAGTGCTTCCCGCTGTACAACCCGGAGGAGCCTGTCCGGGGGCACAGACAACATCCCCACAAGCTCCGGCGCGGCTGCGCGCTGGAGTTCGGGGGAGTGCGTCGCGTCGGTGATCCTTTCCGCTACGTGAGTGATCTTCGGTAGTTGGCCTGCCGGGAGTTTGATCGTGATTGTCGCATGTTCGCCGTCGTCGTGGACCATGATGGCGAGCTGGACGGCCTCGAACAGCGCTTGAAGGTACGGTCTCGGCGCCAACCCGAGGTAGGGCAGCGCGTCGATCAGAGGCAGTTCGTCTACCGTCACCCCTTTCGGCGTCACAGCAAGGTCCGCTTCGTTCAGCTCTGTGATCTTGGCCTGGAGTTGCTTCTCCTCTTTGGCGAGGTTGTTGTAGTCACCCCGCAGTGCGGCGGTGAAGGGATCGTCAGGGTCGCCTTGCTGCGCTTGTTTCAGGATCGATGCCTGTTGTTTGGCTATCTCGGCCAGCTTGCGCTGAACACGGTCTCGTTCTGCTGTCGCATGATCGTCGACACCGGCAAGGTCGCCCGCCGGTCGGGGCCGAACACTCGGTCGGCGAAGAACTTGGCCACAGCGTCCTCGTGAAGGTAGAGGACCTTTCATGGTCGGCGAACCTGTCTGAACGGCCTCGGTTGTTGTTGCTCGCCGGCAGCGGTAGTACGCCCCGCCATGACGCGGATCGCCGAACATCCGTCTTCCGCGTTCGTGGAACATCCGTCCACGGAAGAGGTACGTCCTGGCCGTGGCCGGGTGTTGTTCGTTGGTTCGGTTCCGTCTCGCGAGCCCTGGTTGGACTTCCAGCCCGCGTTGATCGCGTCGCACATCCACTTCGGGATCAGCGGCTCATGTACAGGGGCAGGCGACCAGGCCCACTTGATCGGGTCGTTGACTTTGCCTCGTCGTGATCGGGTGGCTCGTCGGTTGAAGACCTGATAGCCGGTGTACTTCGGGTTCCGCAGGATGTCGTACACGCTTGATCACGATTCACCACCCCTTAGCGCGTTTCCTTGCGGACGTTGGAACTCACCACCCTCCTTGCGGTTCCGCCGTGCCCGCGAGCGATCTCGAGGATCGTGCACGGGTACCGGCACGACACAGTCCGTCGGTGCTCCGGTGAAGAGGCTGATCAGCCCGGTGGTGTGAATCTTTCGCTGTCCCTTGCTTGCGGTTTGAGAGACTTCCTGTGCATAGCGATTTCAGTTCGGATCGCGCGCCGGCGGTTCGGCGTCGAGGATGTCTGTCGCCCGAATGGCACGGGCAGAGGTGCCGGTGCGGGCGCCGTCCGGACGGATCGGAACCCAGGTGATGCCGGTGTGTTCGTCACGCAGGCTGCCTCCCGCTACCGTTCCGGTGCGTTCCTGTTCAGCAGGCCTTGCGTGGTTGGGTGGACAGGACGCGTGCCGGCGAAAACGGACTCGCCATCCCTGCGGGTAGCCGCCACCGTGACGAGTGGGCCAGTCCCGGTGAGTGTTCTCTGCCTGCTTGGCCGGGTCTGTCTCAGGAACGGCAGGCATGGTCGGGTGTCGACGACGCAGGGAAGGCGTGCCGTCGACGGCGGCCGGGGAATTGATCGGCTGGTGACAGGCGGGGCAGCGCCTTGCCCGAGCGGGCCGGCCTGGAGGAACTTCCGTTGGCACCTCTGGTCACCTCGATCGAGTCCGATTCATCGTCACCGGTCGGCCGCGGTCCAGGGCGTCTGATTCCAGGGTAGGGCCTCTCGGCCGGTGTCGTGCTCATCCGCGTGGGTGGTTCAGGTCTCGCAGACGAATGATCGGCTTCGTGACGCGGTCGCAGGGCTACCCTGGAGGAACCGGAGAGGGTGGCGAGGACACGTTCCCCTTGACGACCCCACCGGTGCCGCCCCAGTCCTCGGCTGTTTACCCGCGGAACAGCCGACTCGGGAGGTGGCGTGATGAGAGCCAAGGGAAGAAAGACAGGTGCCGCCGTGACGAGGCGGCCTGCGGCGAGCCTCGATGGCGTCAGGCCAGAGTCCTACGAGATGAGCCGCGACCAGCGTTGTCGCGGCGCGCGTCTGGTGGCGTCGGCGGCGAAGGACGTCGAGGACTGTGCGTTGCTACTCGCCATGTTAGGGCTTGACCCCGCCGACGGATTGGAGCCCAGGGGCGATTGACAAAGCCGTGGTATCAGGGGTGCCAGTCTCTGTGCGATCGACTCGCGCGACGAACCGATAGTGGTCAGCGGGAATTCCTCGGCCCTGGTCGGGGATCTCCCTCACCCTCGACGACAAGGGCGGGGCCGTGGACCGCGCCGACTGGGACGCCTGCGATGACAAGGCCGTCCAGTCGATAGTGGCGGTCTGTCACGGCCGAGTCTGAGATCCCGCTCGGTGCGGCGACCAGCTGTGCTCACATCTGTTCCCGTGACCGTGCCCCGTCCTGGTCATCCAGGTCAGGAGACTTTGCAGATCGCAAGCGGTTCGTAGCTTGGCGTTCACGTCCTCGCTCTCCCCGCACCGCTTTCCGTGGATTCCCTGCCGGGTTCAGGGCCGCTCGATGATCGCCACTACCGATCCGCCGTCAGGAGAACTCTGGCTCGGCCTCCCGCTTGAGCCTCGCGAAACGTGTGGCCGCGAACAGTGCCGCTACCGCGATCATGCCGAACGTGGCCAAGAGGCGGTTCACGTCGATGGCAGGTTCCCAGCGCAGCTTGCCGTCCTTGATGACGTACGCGCCCACCGGCTTGGCCGACAGACCGAACCCGCCACCTTCGCCCGAGCGGCCCTTCTCGTCGCGGCTGTCGCCGCCACCGCCACCGGTGCCGACCGTGGCGGCCACGATCACCGTGACCCCGTCGGCGTGGTACGGCTCGCCGTAGACCATCTTGGTTTCGAGACCGTCTTTGGTCTTCTTCAGTAGTTCGTCGACGTTCATGAGGTGCTCCCGTGTTCGGCCGTCGGATTCGTTGCTGATCTCGTGCTGGGTATCAGCTTTCGTGCTGCTGTACCGGTATCGGTAGACCGATCCCGTAGTGACCCAGTGGCCGCAGGACTTCCGCGATCGGACGTCGTGGGGTGGCAGGGAGTGGGGGAGTGCCGTCGGGGAGGTGGCCGATTCGCACGACGAGCTGAGGCTCGGCTCTCTCGGCGACGACGCAGTCGCGGATCAGTCCGCGGGTGCAGGTCAGCTCCAGTGGCTCGGTGACCAGGCAGGACGCGAGGTTCAGCCGGGTCGCCGTCAGCACTACGGCGCTGGCGGCTTCGCCTGCTCGTAGCCTGTCGAGCGGAGTGTCGTCCGCGGTCGACAGTACGGTCAGTGCGGCGCCGTCCTGGGCCTCGGTGTCGGTGAGCACGGCGTCGGAGAAGTCTCGCCCCAGCGATGCCGCGGTGGTCAGGACCGCGTTTCGTGCGGGTACGCCGTCTGTGGCATACCGCCGTCCGCTCCAGGACGCGAGTTCGATTCCGTAGTCCGGATCGGCCCGGTGCAGGCCTCGAGCCTCCACCGCGGCGGCCGTCAAGGCCGCACGCCGCGGGGCGTCGTCGACGAATCGCAGCATCGCGCGGTGGTCTGTCGCGCTACGTGCGAGGCGGTTCTCCTCCCAGGCCGTCAACGGCCGAGTGGCATACCGGCGGCGATCCGACCGGCGTCGAGGTATCGCCGTGGCCAGCGCGATGTCCTCTTCACGCGGATCACGGGGAACGAGTTCGATCCGGGCCAGCACGGCAGATTCGGGCATCCGGTCGATGTGGGTGGCCCAGCCGAGCGCGGCGGCCGCGATCGTGAAGTGGTGGAGCACGCACCCGCAGCTGATGAGCAGATCGCGACCCTCGGGGTCGGCCTGCCTCAGCCTGCGGTCGGTGTCCGCGCGCAGTTCGACCGTGCGGCCGCTGAACCGCCAGTCCCAGGGTTGGCTGTTGTGCACCGAAGGTGCGCGTACCGCAAGTGCGATGGCCGCCCTCACCGTGTACGCGTCGGGCGCGTTCTGGTCCATCGCTTTCCTCCTCGGATCGGACTGTTCTCATGCTCACCGGCTCCGGATCGCGATCACAGAGGCGAACGAGACGGAGCCGAGGGCCCTTCGACCCTTCCGTGCGGGCGGGGCGCCGCTCACCAGGGCCTGGGAGCGGCGAGACGCGGACGGTCGCCGTCCATAGTGGACAGTGCGACGACGTCCGGACGAGAGTCGGATGTCTCTCGTCGATATGGACCAAAGACCTCTCTGTCATCGACGTACGGCCGAATCCCGAAGCCTCCTGGATTCGTACCGTTGAGTGCATGGCTGGCAAGGACAGGGCACGGATCCCCCGCGCGGTGTACGAACGGGAACTGCTGCGGTTGCAGGCCGAGCTGGTCAAGCTTCAGGAGTGGGTGCGGCGCGAGGGTGCCCGGCTGGTGGTGGTGTTCGAGGGGCGGGACGCGGCGGGGAAGGGCAGCACGATCAAGCGGGTCACCGAACATCTGAATCCGCGCGTCGTGCGGATCGCGGCTCTGCCGCGGCCTACGGATCGTGAACGGACACAGTGGTATTTCCAGCGCTACATCGAGCACCTGCCCGCCGCCGGTGAGATCGTGCTGTTCGACCGCAGCTGGTACAACCGGGCCGGCGTCGAGCGGGTGATGGGATTCTGCACCCCCGAAGAGCATAGGCGGTTCCTTCAGCAGTGCCCCATTTTCGAGCGGCTGCTTGTCGACGACGGCATCCTCTTGCGCAAGTACTGGTTCTCGGTCAGCCGGGACGAACAGGAGCGTCGGTTCCGAAGCCGGATCGACGATCCGATGCGCCGCTGGAAACTCTCCGCGATGGACCTGCGATCCGTGACGCAATGGGAGGACTACTCGCGGGCAAAGGACGACATGTTCGTGCACACCGATATCGCCGAATCTCCTTGGCACGTGGTCGAAAGCGAGGAGAAGCGGCGTGGACGGCTCAACATGATCGCACATCTTCTTTCGAGCGTGCCCTATCACGACGTCGTCCATGAGCCGGTTTCGCTCCCATCGCGTCCGGAATCGAACGGTTACTGCCGCCCTGACCGGCTGCTGCAGACCTACGTCCCGGACCACGCGGCGACCTTGAAGGAGCCAAAGCCATGAGCGCGACCGTCGTGACCGCGTCCGATACCGCGTACTTCGACACGGTTTCTCTGCGCCTGCTCAGAAATGACCTGACCTTGAGCGTCGACAACGGATCGTGGTGCCTCGCGACGCCCGACGGTCCGGTCCGCTTCGCCGGCACGGGCCTGGCCGTCCCGCCCGCCCTTGCCCGGCTGGTTCGAGCGTATACCCGTGATGACGACCTGGTGGCCGTCGCACGCGTCGGAGACGGCGGGACGACCGAACTCCATGCGCTGCTCGATCACCGGATCGCGCGATCGCCTCGACCTCTCGACGACTCCGCACGAGGAGTGGTCCTCCGCTACGTGCGTGCGCAGATCGCTGCCCTCGCCGCCGCGGATCTGGCCGCCCGACAGGACAAGCCGGACGCGGTGCATCGGATGCGGGTGGCCACCCGGCGGCTGCGAGGCGTCTTTTCCGTCTACGCCCGGGTGCTGGGCGGCCGGAGACTTCTCAAGGCACTGGGTGACGAATTGCGCTGGCTCGGCGGGGAACTCGGCCCGGCGCGGGATATCGAGGTCCAGTGGGCACGTTCACGACCTTGGGTCGGAGAGCGGACGAACGCCTGCTTCGCCGTCCTCTCGGAGGAGGCGCGCGAGCGGGCGCGGTGCGCGCTCGACGGCCGTCGGTATCTCCAGTTGCTCACCGCCCTGGACGTTCTCGAGGTGGTCCTGAGCGAGAAGCCCCGGCGGAAGTGGCCCACAGCGGCCCGCCGACCCGCGGCCCGGGTACTTCCTCACCTGGCGCGTACGGCGGCCGAGAAAGTCGACGCTCGCGTCTCCGGGCTCGCCGCGCACTCAGCTGGTCCGGGGCGTGACCGCGCCGTTCACGACGTGCGGAAAGCGGCCAAGCGGCTGCGGTACGCGCTGGAGGCCGGCGCCGAGGCACTGCCGGTCGACGCCAAGCCCGCACTGCGTGCCTTCCAGGACCTACTCGGAGAATTCCAAGACGCGGTTGTCGCCCGCGAGCTCTTGAGCGCCTTGGAGGTCGCAGACGGTGACTTGGCGGCGGTGCGGGCACGGGAGACGGTCAACGCCGATCGATGCGTGGCAGCGCTGCCCAAAGCCTGGCACGATCTCCGCCGTGCCCTTCGTCCGTTATGGACTTAGCGCGCCGTCAGGCGGCAGTGACCTTCGGTCCTTCCCCAGGGCCGGGGAGACGCATGATCCTGAACGGAGGACTTTCTGACGGAGGAGGCCGATCGTGAAGATGCGAGCATGGCGGGTCACCCGGCCCGGGCCGATGGCCTCGAATCCTCTCGACTGGGCGGAGGTGCCGGTCTCGCGACCGGCCGCCGGCGAAGTGCTGGTCAGGGTGCTGGTGTGCGGGGTCTGCCGCACTGATCTGCACGTCGCAGAGGGCGACCTGCCGGTGCATCGGGAGGGGGTGACTCCAGGACACGAGGTCGTCGGCGAGGTGGTCGCGTCAGGGGAAGGCGTTTCGGGCTTGGCCGTGGGTGACCGCGTCGGAATAGCGTGGTTGCGTGAGACCTGTGGCCGGTGTCGGTACTGCCTTCGCGGCCGGGAGAACCTGTGTCCGGAGTCGCGTTACACAGGCTGGGACGAAGATGGGGGATACGCCGAGTTCGCGGTCGTGCCGGCCACTTACGCGCTTCCGCTGCCCGACGGGTACACCGACGACGAGCTCGCGCCCTTGTTGTGCGCCGGGCTCATCGGCTACCACGCGCTGGAGCGGGCGCAGGTACCCGAGGGCGGACGCTTGGGGATCTACGGATTCGGCGGAAGTGCTCACCTGACCGCTCAGGTGGCGATCGCCCGTGGCGCCACCGTGCATGTGATGACCCGCAGCGAGGAAGCCAGGAAGCTGGCGCTGGCTCTCGGAGCGGCTTCGGCGGTCGCGGCTGCCGAGCCGCCGCCCGAACCCCTGGACTCGGCGATCCTGTTCGCGCCCGTCGGAGAACTGGTTCCACCCGCCCTCGAGGCTCTCGATCGAGGCGGGACACTGGCACTCGCCGGGATCCATCTCTCCGACATCCCGTCACTGAACTATCAGCGGCACCTCTTCCAGGAACGCCAGATGCGCAGCGTCACGGCGAACACGCGCGCCGAGGCGCGGGAGTTCCTGGCGTTCGCGGGGACCCATCACCTCGAGGTGAGTACGGTGCCGTACCCACTGGACGGGGCGGACCGGGCGCTCACGGATCTGGCGGCGGACCGGGTCAATGGCGCGGCCGTGCTGCGGGTGAGCTGACCGCCGCGTCGTTCACGCGGGAACGAGCAGAATCCACAAAGGACCTTCGGATACCGGAAGTGGCCGCCCGGAGGTGGTGAACCGGGTCGGCGCCGTCGCTGCCGCGCGGTCCCAGGTAGCCGAAAACCGCTGCCCGTCCCGCCACACCTCGCCTGCCCGCTGCCGACCGTCTGCGCGATGGGGGAGTTGGGGATTGTGCCGGTCTCCCCGCGCTCGCCGATCCGGCCGCCGTCCACCGTGGTCAGCGGCGAGTCGTCCAGCCGATCAGGTACCTGCCGATGTCCTGGGACCAGGTGAAGGTGAAAGCGGCCGCCGGATAACGGATCGCCGCGGTGGTGGCCGTCGCGCCGGATTCCGGTGCGGTGATCACTGTGCGGATACGGCGTCCGGCCCTCTCCGGACCGGCGAGTTCCGCCGGGCCCTGCAGGGACAAGCCGAACCCGAAACCCAACCGGCTCGTCGGCGCTACTCAAGGGGCTGGGACCGCCACGGGCAGGCTGCCCGCAAAGGTCCCGACGACGCGAGGGCTGTCTCCGCATAGGGAGACAGCCCTCCGGCTAGGTCCAACCGCTTGTGATCAGGCCCAGACTGTGCAGTGGAACTGATTGTTGCCCACGTTCACGCAGGCGCGCCATGACGTGCTCTGTCGGTTCAAGATGAGAGTCGAGCCGTTGCCCGCGCCGAGCGGGCCGTCCCAGCCGCCCGCCTTCGCCCGGTCGAGGTGGACGGGCCGGCCCAAGCTGTCCTTACCCTGCATCCTGTAGTCGGCACCCACGCTCGCCGGCGGATACGTGTAGAGGAGGAGTTCTCCACCGCTACCGGGATACGCCGAACAGATCCGGGTGCCATTCGGCTGCGTCCAGCATCCGTCCGCCAATGCCGCGGGCGTGGCGACGAACAACCCGGTGATCGTCGCCGCTCCGATCACGGCAGCCGAGACCTTCGTGCGTAAAGACATTCTTTCTCCCCGGCTCTCAAGTTCGCCGTACCCGGACGGCATCAACTGCAGACTTGCGTTCAACGAATCAGCGTGTGTTCGCGGCCCTCGGCGACCCAGGCCGTATGTCCAGCCTTTTGGCTTGGGAGCCGTCTTATTATGCGATCGAAACTCGGATACTGCCCGAAATCGACACGTTCCCCGCCCGGCGGAGCAGTTCGACCTCCCGAACAATAGTTCTCGTCAACGAATACCGTCAAGGTGCTGATGGTGTTGTCGGTGGCCATGGCGACGATCCTCACCGAGCATGTCCTGCGCCCCCCGGGTGGAACTCCGGAGTGAGCGAATAAGGCGACGCCAAAGCCGGCAGGGAGAACGAACAAAGACTGACCGTCGAGCAGGCCCGCTGCGGGCACTTCATCGGCGTCGCGACTGAGCGGAATCGCGGCGGCCGCAGCGCCGACACCACCTTCAGCGGCGATCAGGTTCGGCGGTGGAGTGTTGCGCAAAGCCAAGCCCAGGGCGGATGTGACCCCATAACCACCCATCCAGGTCACTGCTGTGCCGCCATCCTTCCTGTGTTCGTCCGCGCTGCCGCACGTAGACACTCAAGCGCGACAAGGCAGGGCAAGGAAGAGGTTTCAAGCCTGCCTGAAAGGGGTTCGGGCAGGTTGACTGCCTGACATTTGAGCGGTTACGTTGCCTGAGGGTGCGGTTGTGCACCCCTTGAAATCGGGCGTACGCGGTCGCCGCTGGGAAATGGTCAAGGGAAAGAATTTCCGATTGCTTGTCACTGTCGGAATGTAAGGTCGGCGGTCGTTGTCCGGCAGTGGTCTTTCCGTCAGATGGCACCACTGTGAACAGTTGGTACGACATCGAAGAAGTTGCGATAGCCGGGGGAAGATCATCGTGTTCCTGCCGGGGGCGACGAAGACCGGGCCGTGCTCTGTCCGGTGAGTTCGGTCGACGTCTTCCGGTTGTGGTCACGATGTGCTTGTTCCCGTGGCATTCGCTCGGACCTGGTAGGTCCCCCGAGTGCTGGCGACAACCTCGCCGGTGGCATCGGTGATCGTCGCGTCGAGCACGAACTCGGCCTTGCCATGGTGATCGGCCTCGCGGCGCAGCCGGACGATCGTGTCCGCATCGAGGGATGCTTCGGCCCGCACATCGGTAGTGGCAGGACGTCGGTAACGGATCTGAACGTCCTTCACCGTCGGGTGGAACCGTTCGACATCGAAGTTTGCGACGAACAATGCGCCGCCCAGCATCTCGGCCAAACCGAACAGGGTGCCAGCGTACATCGTGCCCAGGTGGTTGACGTTTCCCGTCAGCGGAGCCGCACCGATCACGTGCCCTGGCCGCAGGTCGACAACTCGAATTCCCAACGAGTACATCGGCGCGACGCCATGTTCGATCACGGCATTCATGAACGCGGCCAGATCGGCGTCCGCCGCGTCACCCTGCGCGGATCCATTCGTGATCAGATCGTCGGTCGCCACCATCATCACTCCTCACCAACAGGTCACCCGACCCGGCCCGGTCGGCGATCAACTCGAATAGCGCGCGCCAGGTCGGCTAGGGCGTTCAGGTCCTGGTCCCGCCGCGGTGATCTGTGCGCCATGGGTCTCTCCGTCGGACGTCAGCGGCCGGTTATCGCTCGCCACCGCCTCCGCACGTCACGAGTACCGGCGGTGCGCATGAACCTGGCGAACCGTTCCGCATTGCCGCGCTTGTAGGGGAACCAATGCGGAGTGAGGGGTAAGGGGAACCGGTCGGACAGCACTGCCTGGCTGCGGCAGTACTTGCGGATGCCGTACGGTCCACCGTTGCGGGCGCCGAGCCCGGAGGCTTTCCAGCCGCCGTGCGGCAGGGGCAGCGCGAGCAGGTTGACGATGACGTCGTTGACGTTCACCGCGCCCACTTCGAGCCGCTGCGCCTGGCGGCGGGCCAAGGCCCGGTCACGGGTCCAGATGCTCGCCGACAGCCCGTAGGGCGAATCGTTGGCCAACCGGATCGCCTCGTCGACATCGTTGGCCTTCATGATCGGCAGCAGCGGCCCGAAGGTCTCCGCGCGCATGCAGGTCATCGAGTGGTCGACGTCCACGAGGACGGTCGGTTCGTAGTAGTGCTCGCCCCGTCGCGACCCGCCGATCAGTACGCGGGCGCCGCGCTCTCGGGCGTCGGCGACATGCTCGGCGACGATCTCCGCCTGCTGCGCGACCGTCATGGCGCCGACGTCGATGCCGTAATCGGGGGTAACCGCGCCGTGGCGCAACCGCCCGACCTCGGCGACGACGGCGTCCACGAACCGGTCATAGACCTCGGCGACCACATAGACCCGCTCGACCGACACGCATGTCTGGCCGGCGTTGTACAGCGCACCGAACACCGCTCCCCGGGCCGCGCGCTCGATGTCGGCGTCGGCCAGCACGATCATCGCGTCCTTGCCGCCAAGTTCCAGGCCGCACGGGATCAGCCGCGCCCCGGCTCGCTCGGCAATGCGTCGGCCGGTGCGCTCGGAGCCGGTGAACTGGACGAAGTCGACCTCGTCGACCAACGCCGCGCCGGTCTCTCCCGCCCCGGTCACGCAGGCGAAGATGTCCGGGGCGCCGATCTCGCGCCACCCCGCCACGGCCGCCCGGGTGGCCAGCGGGGTGAGCTCCGACGGCTTGATCGCCACGGCTGCGCCCGCGATCAGCGCGGGCAGCGCGTCCATCATGGCCAGCGCGAGCGGGAAATTCCACGGTGAGATCACCCCGACCACCGGGTAGGGGCGCAGTAGCCGTTCCTGCCGCTTGTTCGCGACCAGTATCGACGCCGGGCGGGGGCTTTCGGCCGCCAGGAAGCGGGCGGCGTGCTTGGTGTAGTAGTTGATCACGTGGACCGGGTAGGCGGGTTCGGCGCGGGACTCCGGCCACGCTTTGCCCGTCTCCTCCTGCAGCAGCCGGGCCAGGTCGTCGGCGTGGTCGAGCAGCCAGTCGCGGTAAAGGTGGAGCCAGCGCGAGCGCTCGGCGACCCCGAGCGCTTCCCACTCCGGTTGCGCCGCACGCAGGTTCGCGACGATGCGCGCCACGGTCGCCGCGTCGGCGTTGTCGACGGACGCGAGCAGTCTGTCGTCGACGGGTGATCGCACGTCGATCCCGGTTGCTTCCACGGCTACGACGGTAGGAGCGGGTGGATCGGTATCCCATGGCCGTGCCGACCAGATGATTGGCCGAAACGCTCAGGCGTTCTGGTGTTGGTATGCGCCGGGCGGGCTGCCGGTCCAGCGCCGGAAGGCCCGGGAGAAGGTGCTGGGCTCGGAGAACCCGAGCCGTCGTGAGAGGGCCTGCACCGTCTCCTGCCCACGCACCAGGCCGGCGATGGCGGCGTCGCGCAGGATCTCCTCGCGGATCTCCCGTGCGGACGTTCCCTCCTCTCGGAGTCGTCGGCGCAGCGTCTGCGGGCTCATCGCCAGCTCGGTGGCGATCTCCTCGACGCGGGCCGCCTCACCGCCCAGGTCGCGCGCCATCCGCGCGCGGACCTGCTCGGTGAGCGTGGTGCTGCATCCGGCATCGGTGAGGATGCGGGTCGCCGAGTCACGCAGGTACTCGTCGAGCTCGTCGGCGCCGCGCACGATCGGCGCCGCGAGCCATTTGGCGTCGAACACCAGACCCGGTCGCGCCGCGCCGAACGTCGCCGGCGCGCCGAAAATCAGGTCGTAGTCGTCGATATCCGGCTGCCGCCGGTAGGGCACCTCGACGCAGCGCAGTGGCAGGCGCTCCCCGATCGCCCAGCCGATGAACCGGTGGGCGATCGCCAGCACGGTGTCGATCAGCAACGGAATGGGATCTTCGACGGCCCGGATGTCGCAGGTGAACCTCGCCAGGTCACCGTCGACCGTCACCGCCAGCGGCGGGAACCCCGGGACCGCCCGCTGGAACGCCTGCCCTCGCCGCAGCATCCCGCCGAGATCCGGTGCGGTGATCATGGTGTGCCCGAGCAGGTGCCCGGCGCCGCGCGGCACCGGCGAGAGCCCGAAGCCGAGCAGATCGTCGTCGGTGGCGCTCCACAGCCCCTTGATCACGGAGCCCAGCTGCGCGGCGGTGACCCGGGAGCGGCCCTCGGCGAGCAGGTCTGCCGAGATCCCGGCGGCGGCGAGCAGGGCGTTGACATCCCAGCCGCGCCGCATGGCCAGCGCGACGATCTGCTGTACGCGCTGAATCGGGACGGTATGGCCGGTCGTCGCCGACACGTCGTGCATGGGATGGAGGTTAGTCCCCGGTCCGAGGCTTCAGCGACCGCAGGCGCGAGCGGTGGAGCTGGAAAGTCGTGAGCGGTTCGGCCAAGGGCGCGAGTGATTCGGCCATCGTCAGGCGACCGGTGCGGTTCGTACCTTCGGTTCATGTCCGATGAAGCGCAAGAGGTCACCGTGGCCGACAACGAGGGTTACCACCTCGACCGCCTCGACGTCTGGGGCGAGGAGCAGGAGTTCGTCGTCGAGGCCGAGCGCACCATCGCGTATGCCAAGGCCACCAACGACCCCATCGCTCAGCACCTGGACGGCACCTACGCGCCGCCGGTGTTCGCGATCGTGCCGGCGATGGTCATGATGGCCGACGCCACCATGTCCGTGGTGCCCGACGAGCTGATGCTGCGCATCCTGCACGGCGAGCAGGACTTCCGGCTGCACCGGCCGATCGTGCCGGGCGAGACGCTGGTGGTGCGGGCCAAGCCGGTCGGTATCCAGGGCAAGGAATCCGGCGTCGTGGTCACCACGCTGATGGAGACCCACAGCCGCACTCACGGCGACTTGGTGAACGAGCAGTACTTCATCGGCTTCTTCCGCGGTGGCAAGTTCGAGGGCGGGGAAGGCGTCCCCGCGCCGGAGCACGCCTTCCCCGCCGAGCTGCGCGAGCGCGAGCCGGACTTCGTCGCGGAGCAGCGGTTCGACGAGGACCAGACCTTCCGCTACGCCGAGCCCGCCGGTGACCCGATGCCGATCCACACCGACGACGAGTTCGCCCGGCAGATGGGCCTGCCCGGGATCATCATCCACGGCCTGTGCACCATCGCGTTCATCTCGCACGCGCTGATCACCGAGATCAGCCCGGACGACCCGACGCGGCTCAAACGGCTCGCGGTGCGGCTGACCAAGCCGGGCCTGCCGAAGGAGACCATCACCACCAGCGTGTGGTCGGCAGGCGACGGCGCTTACGCGTTCGAGGCGGCCGGTGACGAGAACCCCGGCAAGTTCCTGATCACCGACGGCCGCGCCGAGTTCGCGTAACCAGCAGAGGAGCATTTCCCATGGGCAGCAAGGTTTTCGTGGTCGGCGTCGGCATGACGAAGTTCGAGAAACCGGGTCGGCGGGAGGGCTGGGACTACCCGGCCATGGCCAAAGAGGCCGGCACCAAGGCACTCGAGGACGCCGGCATCGACTACGCCAAGGTCCAGGAGGCCGCGGCGGGCTACTGCTACGGCGACTCCACCAGCGGTCAGCGCGCCATCTACGAACTGGGCCTGACCGGCATCCCGATCGTCAACGTGAACAACAACTGCTCCACCGGTTCCACCGCGCTGTACCTCGCGGCCCGGGGCGTGCGCAGCGGCGAAGCCGACTGCGCGCTGGCCATCGGCTTCGAGAAGATGCAGTCCGGCTCGCTGGAGTCCGGCTGGTCCGACCGGGAGCAGCCGCTGATGCGCCACCTCGAGGCGCTGGCCCGGTTGCGCGAGTTCGCGATGCCGGTGGCGCCGTGGATGTTCGGCGCGGCGGGTGTGGAGCACATGGACGTCTACGGCTCCACCCCCGAGCACTATGCCAAGATCGCCGAGAAGAACCACCGGCACTCGGCCAACAACCCGTACGCGCAGTTCCAGGACGTGTACACGCTGGACGAGATCCGCGGCGCGAAGATGGTTTACGAGCCGCTGGGCATGACCCGGCTGATGTGCTCGCCCACCTCGGACGGCTCGGCCGCGGCCGTGCTGGCCGGCGAGCGGTTCGTCGAGGAGCACGGGCTGGGCGATCGCGCGGTCGAGATCGTCGGGCAGGCCGTGGTCACCGACCTGCCCTCGACGTTCGAGGCCAAGACGGCTCGCGCCCTCGTCGGCGTCGACATGACCGCGGCCGCCGCCGAGAAGGTGTACGCCCAGGCCGGGATCGGCGCTGAAGACGTCGACGTGATCGAGCTGCACGACTGCTTCGCCCCCAACGAGCTGCTCACCTATGAGGCGCTCGGCCTCGCACCGGTGGGCGAAGGGCACAAGCTCGTCGACAACGGCGACACCACCTACGGCGGCCGCTGGGTCGTCAACCCGTCTGGCGGGCTGATCTCCAAGGGGCATCCGCTCGGCGCCACCGGCTTGGCCCAGTGCGCCGAAATGACCTGGCAGCTCCGCGGCGAGGCCGAGTCGCGTCAGGTCGAGGGCGCGCGGATCGCGCTCGCGCACAACATCGGCCTCGGCGGGGCGTCGTTCGTCACCGCCTACCGGCCGGCGAACCGCTGAGAACCACGACACCGAGGAGGAAATGATCATGGCCGAGGCACATGTCTCGAAGGAGTTCGGCGTCTCGCAGGAGAAGCTGTGGGCAGTCATCTCCGATCCGAAGCGCTTCGAGGAGTGGCTGACGGTCCATACCAAGTGGAAGGAAGAGCCGCCCACCGAGCTGACCAAGGGCGCCACCATGGCCGAGGTCCTGACCATCATGGGCATGGCCAACACCATCACCTTCACCGTCGAGGAGTTCGACGCGCCGAACACGACCCGCTTCTCCGGCAACGGTATGGCCGGCGCGAAGATCACTTTCACTCTCTCCGTCGAGGCCATCGGCGCGGACGCCTCCGTGGCCAGGATCGACGCGGAGTTCCTCAGCCAGATGATGGTCGGCGCGATCGGCGGCGCCATCGAGCGGGCCACCACCAAGGAGCTCACCGCCTCGCTGGACAACCTCGAGAAGCTGGTGGCCTGACGTGGGCGTGCTGGAGGGACGGGTCGCCGTCATCACCGGAGCGGGCCGCGGCATCGGTCGCGAGCATGCCCTGCTGTTCGCCAAGGAGGGCGCCGCGGTCGTGGTCAACGACCTCGGCGGCGGCAACGACGGCAGCGGTTCGGACGCCGGTCCGGCCCAGGAAGTGGCCGACGAGATCGTCGCCGCCGGTGGCCGGGCCGTGGCCAACACCGACAACGTCGCCACCTGGGACGGTGCGAAGGCGCTCATCGACCAGGCGGTGGCGGAGTTCGGCGGGCTGGACGTCGTGGTGAACAACGCGGGCATCCTGCGCGACGCGTTCGTCGCCGGGATGGACGAGACCCAGTGGGACTCGGTCATCGCGGTCCACCTGAAGGGCCACTTCGCGGTGCTTCACCACGCGTCGGTGTACTGGAAGGAGCAGGCCAAGGCGGGCAGGCCGGTCTCCGCATCGGTGATCAACACCGCTTCGGCGTCGGGCACCTTCATGCCCAACGCGGGCCAGGCCAACTACGGCGCGGCCAAGGCGGGCATCGCGGCCCTCACCGAGGTCGCGGCGCTGGAACTGGAGCGCTACGGGGTGCGGGTCAATGCCATCGCGCCGGTCGCGCGTACCCGGCTCACCTTGGCCACCCCGGGCATGGGCGCCATCTTCGCCGAAGAGGTGCCCGAGGGTGAGTTCGACGCTTTCTCCCCGGCCAACATCGCGCCGATCGTGGCGTACCTGGCCGGTGCGGATTGTCCGCTCAGCGGCAAGGTGCTGGCCGTGCAAGGGGGCGCGATCTCGCTGCTGCAGGGCTGGACGTCCAAGGACCTGGTGGAGACCGACGGTCCGTGGGAACTGGAGAAGCTGCCCGGGAAGTTCGACCAGTGGGCGTCGGCGTGAGCAGGGACAAGACCGCGACGGTCCGCGGCAAGGTCGTCGTCGTCACCGGCGGTGCCCGCGGTATCGGTCTCGCGACCGCTACCGCATTGCACCGCCGCGGTGCCCGCGTCGCCATCGGTGACATCAACGAGACCGCCGCGAAGGCAGCGGGCGAGCAAGCCGGGTTCGAGGTCGCCGCGAAGCTGGACGTCACCGGACGGGAGTCGTTCGAGGCGTTCCTCGACGACGTCGAGAAGCGCATCGGACCGGTCGACGTACTGATCAACAACGCCGGGATCATGCCGGTCGGCTTGGTGGCCGGCGAGTCCGACGAGGTGACCAGGCGCATCCTGGACATCAACGTCTACGGCGTAATCCTCGGGACCAAGCTCGCACTCGAGCGCATGCTCCCGCGTCGCAGCGGACACGTCATCAACATCGCGTCCCTGGCCGGTGAGACGTACGCACCCGGGGTGGCCACCTACTGCGGCAGCAAGTACGCCGTCATCGGGTTCACCGACGCGGTCCGGGTCGAGAACCGCGGCAGCGGCGTCGACTTCTCCCTGGTGCTGCCCTCGTTCGTCAACACCGAACTCACCGCGGGCACCAAGGGGATCTCCGGGTTCCGGGCGGCCGAGCCGGAGGAGATCGCCGCGGCCATCGTCCGGCTGATCGGCAAGCCGCGTGCGGTCGTACGGGTGACCTGGCAGACCGGGGCGCTGCTCGGGTCGCAGAAGTTCCTGCCCCGCCGTGTCTCGGAGGCCGCCGCGCGGCTCCTCGGCGGCGACCACCTGTTCACCGACGACGTCGACCCCGAGCGGCGCCGGGCCTACGAGGAGCGCGCTCGCGGCAACTGACGTCCCGCTCCCACCCCCATTCACCAAAGGAGCCCCGCGATGCCTCGTGCGGTATCGACCCCCCGGACCCTGTGTGAGGCATTCCAGACCGTCGCGGCGCTGGACCCCGATGCGGTCGCTCTGCGCGACCTCGGCGGCGACGTGGCGATCACCTGGCGGCAGTATCGGGACCGGGTGCGCTCCATCGCCGCCGGGCTGGCGGGCCTGGGCATCGGCCGGGGTGACACCGTCGCGCTGATGCTGACCAACCGGCCCGAGTTCCACCTGTGCGACACCGCCACGCTGCATTTGGGCGCGACGCCGTTCTCGGTCTACAACACGAATCCCGCGCAGATGCTGGCCTACCAGTTCGACAACGCCGACAACCGCGTCGTGATCTGCGAGCGGCGGTTCCTGCCCGTCATCCGCGAGGCCGTCCAGCAGGGCGGCAAGGTCGAACACATCGTGTGCGTCGACGGGGAGGCGTTGTCGCTGGAGCAGCTGGAAGCCGCGCCGGCCCCGGAGTTCGACTTCGAGGCGGCCTGGCGTGCGGTCGAGCCGCACGACCTGCTCACCCTCGTCTACACCTCCGGGACCACCGGACCGCCCAAGGGCGTCGAACTGACCCACGCCAACTTCCTTGAGAACGCGCGCATCCTCGTCGACTTCGGCGTCCGCGATCAGCCCAACCGGATGATCTCCTACCTGCCGGACGCGCACGCGGCCAACCGCTGGTTCAGCCATTACGCCCAGTTGCTGTACGGCGGGCAGATCACCACCGTCGCCGACCCCAAAGGGGTGCTGGACGCACTCACTCAGGTCCGGCCCACCTACTTCCTCGGCGTGCCGCGCGTGTGGGTCAAGATCAGGGCCGGACTGCAAGCCGCCCTCGCCCAGCAGGACCCGGTCAAGCGCAGGCTCGCCGCATGGGCGATCGGCACCGGACGCGCCCGTGCCCGCGCCCGGTCCGAGGCCCGCGAGCAGCACCCGCTGGCCCGGCTGCGTTACGCGGTGGCCGACCGGCTGGTGCTGGCGCAGGTCCGGCAGCGACTCGGCCTGGACCAGATCGTCGCCGCGGTCAGCGGTGCCGCGCCCATCCCGCGCGAGGTGCACGAGTACATCCTCGGCCTCGGCATCCCGCTGTCCGAGGGCTGGGGAATGTCCGAATGCACCGCGGCGGTCACGGTGAACCCGTTACACCGCATCAAGATCGGCACCGTCGGCCTTCCGGTGCCCGGCGCTCGGATCACCCTGGCCGACGACGGCGAGGTTCTCGCGCGCGGCCCGATGGTCACCCGCGGCTACCGCAAAGACCCCGCCAGGACCGCCGAGGCCATCGACGCCGACGGCTGGCTGCACACCGGCGACGTCGGCGAGTTCGATTCCGACGGCTACCTGAGGATCGTCGACCGCAAGAAAGAGCTCATCATCAACGCGGCGGGCAAGAACATGTCACCGACGAACATCGAGAACGCCGTTCTCGCGAACTGTCCGCTGGTGAGCACTGTCGCGGTCATCGGCGAACAGCGCCCGTACAACACGATGCTGATCTGCCTCGATCCCGATGCCGCGCCGTCCTTCGCCGACCAGCATGAACTGCCGGCCGACCTCGCGACGCTGGCCGAGAACCCGCAACTGGTAGCGGCCGTTCAAGCAGGGGTGGACGCCGCCAACGTCACCCTGTCCCGGGTCGAGCAGATCAAGAAGTTCACCGTCCTGCCCGAGGTCTGGCAGCCGGGCAGCGCACTCCTGACCCCGACCGGCAAGCTCAAGCGCGCGCCGATCGCCACCCACTACGCCCAGACGATCGAGGCCATGTACTGACCCGCCCGCGCTCACGTCGAAGTGCCGTAAATCAGGTGGCCGGTGCTCACGGTGGCGGTGATCGGTTACAGCACGTTCGGGTTGGGCGTCTGGGTGGAGTCGAGCATCCGGGCGGGCGCGGCGGGGGAGTTGTACGCCCATACCGCGAAGAACCAGTTCTCCAGCTTCTCCGGATCGCCGTCGCCCAAGGTGATATCAGCCGTGCGAACCCGATTCCATTTCTGCTGCACGATGCGTACCGAGGCGGCGATGTTCGCGGTGTAGTCCAGTGCGATGGCCCGGCCATCTCGTAACCGTGGCGGCGCAGGCCGTCGGTCACCTGCCCGACGACGTAACCGCAGTCCGCCTTCGCGACGGCCTGGCGATTTCGGCAGGGCCGTCCGGCCCCTCGACCCGAAGGCCGCGCCCCTGGGTGTCACCGGCGATCTCGCGTTCCTTCGAAACCCTGTGACCCTGGGGTTTTCCTGACGTTAGGTGAAGGATCACAACTTCTCCGCCGGAGACGGTCTCTTAACCGTTGGAGAGGCCCGAGGAGAAGGTCATGAAGCTGCGGAAGATCCAGATCATCGTCGGCACGGTGGTCTTGGCGGGCCTGATGGCCTTTTGGTTCCGAGAGGAGGTCGGCGCGGGCATCTATGCCCTGATCCTGCTCCTGACAGTCACCTGATGAGGCGTAGTGGTTCTCCCTGCCACCTTGCTGGGAGTGGCAGGGGGAAACAGACGTGGCCGCAGGCGCCTGGACCACCGACGCCGCCGAGGCCGGCCGTCGCAACGGCTGAACGTGTTGCCGCGAATCCATGCAGACGGCTCCCACGCAAGCTCAACCGCCAGCTGACCTCAGCAGCTCCTCGATCTCGGTGATCGCCTGAGCGTTGTCCCGGTAGTGGATCCCGTGGACGCCGACCGCACGCGCAGCGGCGACGTTTGGCTCCACATCGTCGAGGAAGATCATTTCCTCGGGGCGAACCTCGAGTCGGGCGCAGGTGAGCTCGTAGATCCGCGGATCCGGCTTGCTCATGCCGACCTCGTGCGAGTAGACGATGTCATCGACGAGATTCTCGAACCCGTACGCGGCCTGTTCCCGTTCCCGGGCGCCGACGAAGCTGTTGCTTAGGATGCCAGTCCGATAGCGCGGGCGCAGCCCCCGGCAGTACTCGATCAACTCGGAGTTGCCGACGCCCAGATACTGCTCCCAGAAATCCGCCATGATCGCATCGGCTTGCTCCCTGTCGACGCCTAGTCGATCGCTGATCGCCTGATGCACCTCATCCTCGGTCACCGCGCCGATGGCCCCGGCTGCCCAGACCTCCGACAGCCGTCGGCGGACCTCACCTTCCACAAAACCGAGCTGGGTCTCCCACCGCCTGCCGACACCAAGGTCAGGCGCGATCTCCAGTACGTCGCCGATGTCGAACACCGCCGCACGAATCGCCATGATCGCCACCATATCGGCCGCCGGCCCGGTGTCCTGCGCTGTCGAGGCAGGCCCATTTTCGTTGGGAAGGCGTCGATGTACCTCGCGGCCGGACTCCACCGGTGAATTCCGTAGCTCCATTCGGGTGGCGAGTCGTGGTGGCGGCAACGTGGCCGGGGTGCGGGGACGTGGTTGGGGTGGCGGGCTTGGGTCGCCTGGGCCCGCCGACAATGAGGAGGGACGAATGAGGATCACTCGAAGAGCTACCTTGGCCGGACGATGGACCACCGGTTCTGTTTCCAGGGGGTTGACATGTCTGTACTGAGTCGGCCTGGTCTCGGCGCGATGGTGACGACGCTCGCGGGGCTGGGATTGCTGGCGGGGCCGGTGACGGCGGCCTCTGCCGCCGGACGCGTGGTCGAATGCCCTGGCCGCAACCAGATCTGTGTGAACAGCTTCTACCACGGTGTCACCGGCGCGGTCTCCGTCGATGCAGACGTCTACGGATCCAGCAGCACCAAGTACCGGTGGGAATTGATCCGTCCGAACGGCACCGCACAATGCTACGGAGAGATGACCGGTGTCGACCCGCCCCGAAGCTGGATCTGCAACGGGGTCGGCGTCGGGCAGCACCAGCTGCGCATGTACACCGGCACGAACGGCGGGAAACTCGGCTTCCGGTTCTAACGCAGTGTGAAGCTCAGAGCGTTGGCGTGCCTCGGGCCGACCGCGGCAACGGCCGACGATCGAGCGCGCCGCAAACGCACAGTGGCGCCGATGCCGTGCAGTCGTCCGATCAAGTCGGTGCGCGCCGCCATGAGCCAGACCACACCAGACATCGAATTCAGGGAGTTTCTATGAACAACCGGACAATCAGGCTCTTGGGCACGGGCTCGCTTATCGTCGCATGTGCCGCGGTCGCGGCACCGGGGGTAGCGACCGCCGCGCCTACCGGGTGCTCGTCGGCGTACATCACGAACGGAACCGGTGCGGAGGCCAGGTGCACCGGCGGAACCGGTACTTTCCGGATCAGAATCGACTGCCGGCAACCGGGACAATCCAATACCTACCCGCGCACCGGTATCTGGGCACACCCGGGCCTGCAAAAGAGCACCATCTGGTGCTACTCGGGCGACCTGGCATCCGGCAAGACCATCAACTACAACACCTGAGCCCGACGGTCTTCGGGTATGGCGGTGAGTCGTCGCGCCCGCTCACCGACAGCGTGCTCCACTTCGCCCGAGCGTGCGGACTGACCGTAGATACTTTCCGGCGTCGTCGACGTTTTCGCCGTCAACCGTCCGCATAGGACAGTGTCGCTCCAGCTTCCAGGTATCCGGCGGCGGGCGAACACGGCGCATCTTCAGGTGACTCGAAGCCGCGGCTGTAAGACCCAGGGCCCACACGCGTCGGACAGGATCGGTCCCCGGTCCGACGCGCGGGGTGCCCTGCTGGACTTGACTGGCGGGCAACGTGATGGCGCCCGACGGGAAGTGGATCCGATGCTCAAGTTCGACCAGCTCACCAAGCGACGAGGAGTGGCGACGATCCTCTCCGACGTCAGTTTCGAAGCGCGCCCTGGCAGAGTCACCGGATTCCTCGGGCCCAACGGTGCCGGGAAGTCGTCCACGCTGCGGATCCTGCTCGGACTCGACAGCCCGACCTCGGGCACCGCGTTGGTCGACGGTGTTCCCTTCGCCGAGCTGCGGGATCCCCTGCGCAAGGTCGGTGCCGTACTGGACGGTTCGGGGGCGCATCGTGCGCGCACCGGACGGGCGCATCTGAGGTGGATCGCCGCGGCGGGCGGTATCCCTCGGGGGAGGGTGGACGAGGTCCTGGCGGAGGTCGGGTTGTCCAAGGCCGCGGGCAAACGCGTCGGCGGCTACTCGCTGGGGATGGGGCGACGGCTGGCGCTGGCGGCGGCACTGCTCGGCGACCCTGAGGTTCTGGTCCTCGATGAACCGGTCAACGGCCTCGATCCGGAAGGCATCCGCTGGATCCGCGGCTTCCTCCGCGAGCGCGCCGGGGACGGGCGCACCGTCCTGCTGTCGAGCCATCTCATGGGAGAACTGTCCGAGACGGTCGACGACGTCGTGGTCATCGACGGCGGCAGGATCGTCGCGCAGGGAACGCTCGCCGAAGTCGTCGGCGGGCACCGGAGCCTGGAGAACGCCTTCTTCGCGCTCACCGCCGGTGCTGTGCGATGAGGGCTTATCGGGGCGAGCTGCGCAAGCTCGTCGGCCTGCCGGCGGTCTGGGCCGCGTTCGCCGTCGGTGTTGTGGTCCCGGCCGCCTTCACGTTCCTCAACGCGAAGTCGGCGGTCGCGGCCGGTCGCGGCGGCAACACGGACATCGGGTTTCAGGAACTCGCGTTCGGCGTGGTGGGGGCGGTGATCCTGGGCGTCGTCGCGGTGAGCAGCGAATACACCACAGAGGGGGAGAGCGCCGGTGGCGGACGCCAGATCACCACGAGCCTCACGGCCGTGCCGTCGCGGCGGCGGTTGCTGATCGCGAAGCTGACGGCGGTGATCACCGTGGTCGCCACCATGGCGGCGGTCTCCTCGGCCGTCACCCTGATGACGGTCGAAGTACTGCTGGGTGAGGGAATCGGCGTCAGCGGCGTCGGGCGTCTGCCCGGAGTCGTCCTCTACTGGGTACTGACGGCGCTGCTCGCGTCAGGTCTGACTTTCCTGACGCGTAACGGAATCCTGCCGCTCACCGTGCTGATCCTGAACACGTCGGTGGTCACGGTCACCTACCTGCTCGCGAAACTCACGCCGCTGGCCGTCTTCTTCCCCGACCTGGCCGGGATTCGTATGTTCATCAAGCGGGTGGATCTGCCCGTCCAGCTCTCGCCGGTCACCGGCGGCCTGGTGATGGCGGCATGGGTTGTGGCGTTGCTCGCCGCGGGTTTCCTGGTCTTCCGCGGGAGGGACGCGTGACGGGCCGCAGGGCGGTCCGCGCCGAGATACTCAAACTGCTCAGCCTGCCGGCGACGTACTGCACTGTGCTGGGCGCGATCGGCGCCTCGGCGGTCCTCGCGATCGCGTTTTCGCGGCAGGGCGTCTCACCCGTCGGCTACACGCAGGCGGGGTTCATCGTCCTCGGCGTCATCGCCGCGACGTCGGAGTACGGCGACGGCCAGATCCACCTGACTCTCATCGCCATGCCACGCCGGATCGCCCAGCATCTGGCCAAAATGGCCGCCTTGCTGATCGTGAGCGTCCCCGCGGCCATCTTCACCGTGTCGGCCGGCCTCCTGGTGGCCGGTGGGCCCTGGTCCGCCGCGGTGGGAGCGAGTGCCTATCTCGCGCTGACCGCTGTGCTGTCCGCCGCTGTCGCGACGGTCTCGCGGCGGAGTGTTCCGGCGATGGCCGGGCTGCTCGGCTACTACTTCATCGTGGGCCCGCTTCTCCGGGATCGAGTCACGTTCGCGGCATACCTGCCGGACGCCGCCGGTCACGACCTCGTCGCGATCGGCGGTCCGATCGTCGTGCTGGGCTGGGCGCTCGTCGTGCTGGGCTGGGCGCTCGTCGCGGTGGGGTTCTCCGCGACCATGTTCCGTCTGCGGGACGCTTGACGGCGTGCCTCAGCTTCGCGGAACCACCAGGCCCCGGTCGTACGCCGTGATCACCAGCTGAGCGCGGTCCCGGGCCGACAGCTTGCTCAGCAACCGGCTGATGTGCGTCTTCACCGTCTTGACGGAGATGGTCAGCGTCTCGGCGATCTCGGTGTTGGACAACCCGCGGCCGACGAGCGTGAGGATCTCGATCTCACGCTGGGTCAGCCCGGCGGGCGGGTGTGGGCTCCGGTGCGGCGGCGCCGCGACGTAATGCTCGATCAACCGGGTGAGGATGCCCGGCGCGAAAAGGGATTCGCCGGCATGCGTCCGGCGGACGGCGGCGATGAGCTCGTCGGGTTCGGTGTCCTTGAGCAGAAAACCGCTCGCCCCCGCGCGAAGCGCACCATATACGTACTCGTCCAGTTCGAACATGCTCAGCACGAGGATCCTGGTCCCGGACAGGTCGGGGCAGGCGCTGATCTCCTTGGTGGCCACGATGCCGTCCTGGCCGGGCATGCGGATGTCCATCAGCACGACGTCCGGGCTCAGCCGCCGCGCCATCTCCACCGCTTGCGTCCCGTCCTCGGCCTGTCCGACGACGACCATGTCCGGCGAGGCGCCGATGATGATCGCCAGGCTGTGCCGCAGCAGCCGTTGGTCGTCGGCGAGCAGGACCCGGATCGATGGCTGTTCGGGATTCGTCACCATGCTCCGTCGGGTAACCGTGCAGTGAGCCGGAATCCGGTCCCGGCCGGTGCCGCGTGCAGGCTGCCGCCGAGCACCTCGGCACGTTCTCGAAGCCCCGCCAGGCCGTGGCCCGCACCGTGGGTGGGGGACCAGGCGCCTCGCGGCCCGTCGTCCTCGACGGTCACGACGATCGTGTCGCTGTCACGCCGTAGACCGATGTGAGCGCTCGTCGGTCCGGCGTACCGCGCGGTGTTCGCGACGGCTTCGCGGACGATCTCACAGATTGTCGCCTGTACCCCAGGGGAGACGTCCCCGAGTTCACCGACGTCCAGCCGCGGCGCCAGGCCCAGCGATCGGGCGGCCTCGACGATGGCCGGAAGATCCGACAGGTTCCGCACGGGCCACAACGGTGCGTCGTACTCGGCAGGGTCGCGAAGCACGGCCAGCATACGCCGGAGTTCGGTGACCGCGTCCCGGCTCGCGTGCTCGATGTCGATGAGCGCCTGCTCGTGTTCGGCTTCCCGGGTGTCTCCTTGGACCCGCCTCGCCGCACTGGCTCGCAGGGTGATCACGCCGAGGCCGTGGGAGACGATGTCGTGGAGTTCCCGGGCGATCCGGAGCCGCTCATGGTGCGTGGCGTGCTCCGCCGCCCAAGCGGTGAGGCGTGCCTCGTAGTCGAGGCGCCGCTTGCGCGCGCGAACCAGCGTCCACGTCGTCACTCCGATGGCCGTGGCCACGACGAGAATCGGCACTACGACCGCGCCTCGCCCATTCGCGCCGACGGCCAGCAGCACGACCACGGCTACGACCAGCACCGTGGAGGCGGCCAGCCACGCGCGTGATCGCCATTCGGGACGGTCCGGCGGTGTCATCGCGGGCCATCGTATTACCCCGGCGGGCGAGGCCGCGGGGGTAACGCCGATCGCCTCGGCATCTCCCCGAGCCAGCCTTGAGATGCCGTCGGTCAACGGAGATCAGGACAGCGCAACCGTTGCCGATCCCGGCCCTCTGCGGCGTGTCGACCGATGCTCACGGCGCGCTGTAGCTGGCGTGCAAATGCGCGAGGTAGGCGTCGGGCCCGCTGTGGTCGCGGTCCTGAGCGCCGGACCGGGTATGCGCCAGCCCGTGGTGCCGGCTGACGCGCAGGGTGGTGGTCGCCGCGCGCCCGGCGTCGGGCGAGCCGTCGGTGGCGTCGAGGACGTGGACTTCCGGTGGGAACATCGCGCGCGCCTCGGCGGGAGTCGCCGCGGGCCGGTGCCCGGTTCGGTTGGCGCTGCTGACGTGCAGGTGCCCGATGCCGGTGAGGATCGGGCGCAGCGGATCCCAGCAGGCGCCGAATACGAGGGCATGGCCATCGCGAGTGGCCGGCGACGCCCAGTCCGGCACCCGGGCGGTCACCAGCGGCAGCAACAACGTCAGCCGCTCGTGCACCAGGAGGTCACGGGCGAGGCCACGGGTGGCGTTGTCGAGGTCGAGCGCGTCGGCGAACTCGGTCCAACGCTCGTCGTCGACCAGCCACAGCGCGACGGCCTGGTCCGCGGGGCGACCTTTGGCGGTGTTGACGACATCGGGCGAGGTCGCGGCGACCACGGAGGTCAACGGGTACGGATTGGGAAACACGACTGCAGAGCCCGCCCTCAGCGCGTCGGCGGCCGCAGCCGGCTCCACGAGCGCCGGGTCCGGTGGTGTCACGTCGCCGCCACCGGTGCGGTCGCGCGGAACGCGTCGACGAACCCGACCAGGCTCTCGACCGGGATGACGGCTTCGTTGCGGCGGAACGCTTCCGCCTTAACCCATTCCAAGGCGGCCGCCGTCTCCGCGCGGTCGAGTACCAGCCCGGCGAGTTCACCGACGGCGCGCAGGACCCGGGCGCTGGCGAGGTGGGTCAGTACGACGGCCGGCTCGATGCCCAGGATCGCGGGGTCGTAGGGCTGGAACGTTTCCGGCCGCACGAACGGCGTTCCGGTGGAGATCGTGCCGACGCCGGTGCCGACGATCGGCGTGGTCACGGTCAGCGGCAAGCCGGTCTCCGCCGACACCGAGCGGGCGATCGCGGGAATCCTGGTCAAGTCGGGCGCGGTATGCCAGAGGTCGGCCTCGCCCAGCAGTTCGGCGGCGCGCTGGGCGAGCAGGAACAGGATCTGTTCGGTGGCGACCATGCCGCTGCGCTCGGCGACGCCCAGCCACGAGCTCGAAACGACCCGGACCCCGGCCCGGACCGCTGCCAAGGTGTTCGCCAGGCCGAGACCCAGGTCGTTGTGCAGGTGTGACGCCAGGACCACGTCCGCGCCTACCCGTTCGAGCAGGCCCTGGAACAGCGCGGCACAGTGCTCGGTGAGCAGATCGCCGGTGGTGTCGGCGACGACGATCACCCCGGCGCCCGCCGCGGTCAAGGTGTTCGCGGTGTCGGCCATCACGTCGAGGTCGGCGCGGGGCGCGTCGGCGAAACACACGTCCGGGATGACGCCACTACCGCCGTCGCGTACGGAGTGCACGAGCGCGACGGACTCGGTGAGCGCTTCGAACGCGGGGCGGTGCACCATCGCGTCGGCCATCTCGTCGGACGCGGGCACCACGATCATCACCCGCGCGTTCGGCGCACCCCGTACCGCATCGCAGGCCTGCCGGACATCGTCGGGGGTGGCGCGGCAGACCGCGGCCGGGCTCACGGATCCGGCCGCTTCCAGCGCGACTCGGCGGGTGGCAGCGAACTCCTCCGCGCACACCGCGGGAAACCCGGCCGCGAACACCACGTGCCTCGGTCCGTCACCGCCGAACACCAGGCCCTGTTCCCGAGCCAGCCGTACGCGGAAGTCCGCACTCATCAGGGTTTTGCCCTGGGCGCCGTCGCGAGCCGACTCCTCCCACAACACCAAACGTCCGCCCAGCGCGGATTCCCTGACCAGATCCGGCATCCCCATCGTCCTGCTCATCCTCCCCGCTGGTCCGGACGCGTTCCCGGAATGAACACGAAGTCAACTGGGCCGGAGTGGATCACGTCAAAGTGCCCATGCTCGCAGTGCATGGCCGATAGGCGCTGTTCGACGACGAAGCGTGACTGCGTCGCGAGTGGCTCTGCGAGACTCCCGCCGGGAGGTGGAGTCGTGCTCAGCGCTGCGTGATGGTGTCGCGGTGTCGGCGTCGCGTTTGGCGCGGCCGTCAACCGATCGGGCGATTCCCGTCCTTGCTACCGGAGACGAGGCGCCCGACGCTGTGGCGGAACGCTGTATGCCTGGCACTCACACCGACGCCGATCTTGGCGAAGGTTTCGAACCAGCGGCCCTCACCATTCCGGCCACTGTCGGCTAGCCCTCCGGAACCGTCGCCGCGTACGCCGGGTGGACCACAGCAGGATCAATCGGCTCCTGGTACAACGAAGCAATGAGAGCTGCTCGCCGGGTGACGACGGCGCGCTGGTTGATGTACCCCTTGTCGGTGATTTCACCGTGATCGAGGCTGGGCGGCTCGGCGACCAGTAACAGACGTTCGATCCGCGAGGCCGATCCCGCGCCCTGATTCAGCTCGGCCAGCTTGCGCGCGAGGTACAGCCGTACGTCCGGATCGTCGCTGTGCCGGCCGGCGCGAAGCCAGCACAACGCCGAGACCGACGACCGGTCCGCTCCAACCACCACCGCGTCGGCCAAGATCTCGGTCGTGGCGAGCAAGGTCTCTCTGAGACGCCCGGGCGCGACCCAGGTTCCGCTGGACAGCTTGAAATCCTCGGCGATACGGCCATCGAACATCAAGCCTTCGCGAGGGTCGTTGTCGTCGAGGGGCCGGACAGCGTCACCAGTGCGGTAATATCCTTCGTCGTCGAACATGTTGTCGTTCGCAATGCCGACGTAGCCCGCGGTCACCGAAGGGCTGAGCACTCGGATTTCCTGACGGGAACCGTAGGGCACGAGCTTTACCGATACCCCGGGCAGTGGCACACCTATGCCGTCGTGGACCGAGCCGTAGGTCGAAGTCGCGGCCGGTCCCGTTTCGGTCGCTCCCCATGACGAGACCACCGGGATATCGCGTCCGGTCGCCTTTTTCGCAAGCCGCCGCAGCCGACCCCGAAGACTGCTGTCGAGAGCGGCTCCGGCATAGAGGATCAGTTCGGCCGCACTGAAGACCTGCGACGCGAATGCGTGGTCCTGCTCGAGCCGATGAACGAGCATGGCGTAGCCGGCCGGGACATTGACACAAATGGTGGGAGGCGCGGATCGCAGTGCCTCGAGGGTGTGGTCGA
The DNA here is from genome assembly GCF_013870525.1 of Amycolatopsis pittospori. GTDB lineage: Bacteria > Actinomycetota > Actinomycetes > Mycobacteriales > Pseudonocardiaceae > Amycolatopsis > Amycolatopsis pittospori. The sequence goes on along the minus strand of NZ_JACBXD010000004.1, from coordinate 22,562 downwards.
AGAGGTCCGGGGTCGGCTTTCCGTTGTCGATGTGGAGAGTTCCGCCGTTGCACAGCGCGAGATGCAGGTTGTGGTTGCCGCCGAAGGTGTGGCTCCACGGCAACCAATCGGTCAGCACCGGCGGGGTCTTCGTCACGAACGGCCAGATCTGCCGGAGCATCTGCTGGTTGGCGCCCAGCATGGCGTGCGTATTGAGCACGCCCTTGGGGACGTCCGTCGACCCCGAGGTGAAAAGGATCTTGGCGACGTCGTCACCGTTCACGGACCGGAACGCTCGATCGACATCGGCGGACACCGTTGTCCGCAGCAGCTCGTCGATCGACTCGTGGCGTGGTCCTCGCGCGTTACGGGCCACCAGCTCGCGACAGGCCGGGCCGTCGACGGCGGTCACGGCTTCGAGTGCGGCGCCGAACAGCTCACCATCCTCGGCGTACACCAGGCCGGGGCGCACGAGTTCGGTGATCGCCCGCAGGCGGACGTGGGTGTCCGACCGTAGCGAGTACGCCACGCTCACCGGGACGATCGGTGCTCCGATGGTGTAGCACGCCAGCGTGAGCAGGAGGTGGTTGATCGTGTTTCCGGACAACACGAGTAAGGGGTTTTCCCGTCCGAGGCCCCGATCGAGCAACGCCTGAGCGAGCGCGTCGACCCGAGTTCTCGCTTCACCATACGAAATCGGAAGCCAGCCGCCGGCCGAAGTACGTTCGGCCGCGAGGACTTGCCGGGGCGTCTTACGTGCCCAGGTGCGGAGCGGATCGGCGAGCGAATCCGGGTAGGCTCCGACCGGCTCGGTGGAGCGAAGGATTCGTACGCCGTCCGATCTGTTCTCGCAGGTGATCGCCGGTTCCGCGAAGACCGGATTCATGGCCTGGGGTCGATGGTCAGTTCACCGGACTTGATGAGGGCGCTGACCCGCTCGATATCCGCGTCGAGCGGACGGTCACGGTCGAGAAAGGGGGATACCGCACGAATCTGGTGGTAGACGGCCAACGTCGGGCTGCTGAGGTACTCGAGACCGCGGAGGTCGGCGGCCTGGCACAGGGCGATCAGCTGGATCGCGGCGATCTGCTGCACGAGCTCGACGACGGAGCGCGCGTCACGAGCCGCGATGGTGCTCATGCTGACCTTGTCCTGGTTGTGCGCTTCGGTCGACCGGGAGAACGACGTCGCGGGCATGGTCCACTTGAGAGCCTCCGCCGCCAGCGCGGACGCGGTGATCTGCATTCCCTTGAACCCGTGGAAGAGGCCGGCTTCGAAATTGTCGTGGGTGAGCCGCGGGATCAGGTTCGGCGTCAGCCCGTTGTTGAATTTTTCGTCGACGATCAGCTCGAGCTGGCGATCCAGGAGATCACCGACGCTGGCCACGGCGGTCTTCACCGAGTCCATCGCCTGACTGACGTGTCCACCGTAGAAGTTTCCGCCATTGTGGACGGTGCCGGACGCCGCGTCGAACAAGGGATTGTCGTTGGAGGAGTTGACCTCCACGGTGAGCCAGTTACGCACCCAGCCGACCGTGTCCCGCACCACCCCGATCACGTGCGGGGCACAGCGAATCGAATACCGGTCTTGAATCGGGTGTTCGAGTTCGCGGAAGTTCACATCGGGATGGATGTCGGGTTCGCCGATCGGGGCCACGGACGAGAGCAACCGCCTGATGGCGCGGGCGCTGGTCATCAGCCCGTCATGCGGCTTCTGCTGAAACAGGAATTCCGCGAAGTGGCCGGGGTTTCCGGCGAGTACCTGGCTCGCCATGGCGGTGCAGCACTCCGCGACCTCGGCGACTCGCTCGGCGTCGTGCACGGCGAGCGCGGCGTACGCCGAAGAGAAAGACGTCCCGTTCACCAGCGCGAGGCCCTCCTTGGCCTCCAAGGTGAGCGGTTGTATCCCGCACTCTCGCAGCGCTTCCGCCGCTTGCTTGAGGGTGCCTCGATGGGTCACCGTGCCCTGTCCGGTGATCATGGCCGCCAGATAGCTCAGCGGGACCAGGTCACCGCTGGCGCCTACCGAGCCACGCTCGGGGATACGTGGCAGGATCTCCGCGTTGAGGCAGTCCACGATGGTTTGAATGAGTTCCGGGCGTACCCCGGACGCCCCGCGGGCAAGGCAATTCGCTCGGACGACCATGGTCGCCCGAGCGACTTCCGGCGTGGCGTACGGGCCCACACCCGTGGACAGGAAGCGGATCAGATTGTCCTGAAGCTGGGCGGTCTTGTGCTTCGAAACCTGACGGGTGTTGCTGTCGCCGAATCCGGCGGTCACGCCGTAGATCGGCAGTCCGGACGTGACAAGCTCGTGCTTGAGGTCGTTGGATGCCTCGATGCGCCGCCTCGACCCCTCGGAGAGCGCGAACACCTGCGTACCAGGAGATCGAGCGGCGAGCACGAGCTCGTTGATCGTCAGTTCGCGCCCGTCGATACTGATCTCGTCAAGTTGGTGCGAGGTGGTCAATGACATGACCGGACTCCTTCTAGTGCGATCCAGCGAGAATTACTCGGACGCGTTGATGAGGGCAGCCGCATTGCCAGGAGGCAGCTCGTTGCCGAGCATCTGTTGATGCACCTGTCCCAGCTCGTGGAATCCCACCGTTGTCGACAAACAGGGGTCCAAGCGATTCGCCGCTACCAGTTCGGTCACCGCACGACACTGTTTGAAGTTGGCGAAATGTGAGCCCTGTAGCCGTTTTTGACGCATCCACAGGAACCGCAGGTCGATATCCGCGTGATAACCGGTGGTGGCGCCGCAGATCACGATCATGCCGCCGTTGTCGCCGACGTACACCGAGGTGGGCAGTGTGTCCTGACCGGAATGTTCGAAGACGATACGCGGGTTGCGGCTTTCGCCGACGATGCTCCACAGCGTGGAGCGGAATCTCTTGACCTCGCTCATCCAGGCCTTTGTCGCTTCGGTGTCCGACGTATCCGGGAGATGGCCCCAGTGGTTGAAATCCTTGCGATTGATCACGCCGGCCGCGCCGAGCGCCTTGCAATGATCCGCCCGGGATTCCGAAGACACCACCGCGACGGGTATACCCCCGAAAAGGCGGACGATCTGAATGGCCATCGAACCGAGTCCGCCCGCGCCACCCCAGATGAGGACCACGTCGCCGGGTTGGACCGTATGCGGCTGCCAGCCGCAGAGCTGCCGGTAGGCCGTCGCGCCGGAGACCATGAAGCACGCTGCTTCCGGCCACGAAAGTTGAACGGGTTTGGGATGGCACTGGTATTCGTCGACCAGGGTGAATTGCGCGAACGAACCATAGTTCGATTCGTAGCCCCAAGCTCTTTGGCTCACCGAGGTGATCGGATCGACGCCCATCCGGATGTCCGCGGCGTGCTCGTCCCATTGACAGCCCGCCAGGACGACCTCGTCGCCGACCTTGACCTGGCGGACACCGTCGCCGACCGCCCACACGATGCCTGCCGCGTCCGATCCGCCGATGTGGAAGTCCTCCGGCTCACCGCGTCGCTGCCGCATGCCGATGACGTCCAGCGGTTTGCCGAGAGCGGCCCACACGTTGTTGTAGTTGATCCCGGCGGCCATCACGAAGACGAGGACCTGGCCGTATCCGGGCCGGGGGGTGGGCAATATCTCGTGCTGAAACGCCTGTTCGGGTTGGCCGTAGCGGTCTTGGCGCAGTACCTGCGCATGCATCTGATCCGGGACATGACCCACGGGAGGGAGTTCCCCGAGGTCGTAGAGGTTTTTTCCCATTGAGGCACTTTCCTGCGATAGTGAAGAGAAATTCAACCGTCATGGACTCAGCTAGCGGCCTCTGTGCAAGTAGCCCCCAAGGTCAACTATTCGCTGTGCTGATCGCTTCGCGCTGAGCCGCGATTCGCGCGGGATCAGGTTGGTGTCGCAGGAAAAGAAGGTTCCCGCGTCGGTGCGTCCGGGTTTCCCAGGATGTCGGCCGGGCAACGGGACCGTCAACCCCTAGCGGCGCCCCTAAGGCACCCAGTACCGCGGCCGGGGATCAGCAGGAACACCGGTGGCCGGCGGGAAAGGGAGTTTCTCGCGACGGATAGGGGTCAGCTGGTGGCGGCTAGGGGCTGCTTTCCCGCCGAGGCCCTCAGTAGCGTGCGGGCAACAAAAAAATCACGGGCGCGATCGGCGTCGATGCCGCGGAGAAGGCGGCTCGGTTCGCGCGTTTCCGTGACACCCTCGGCAATCCTTCTGTGCGGCGACTCGAATTCCGCTGTGCGCCGGATCGGACGGCGGATGGTGGTGACGACGACCAGTACCGTCTCGGCCGGGACCACCCCGGCTGAAGACGGGGTGAACCAAGGGAGATGGCGATGCGCTGGCGGCTGGGTCTTCTTGGGATCGTTTTCCTTGTCGGCGCGGCGGGAATGCCTCCCGTCACGGCCGACGCGACAACTCGCTGGCCGTCGGTCACGCAGCAGGTGCGGGGCCTGACCCAACCGGTGGACCTGCTGGTCGACAAATGGGGTGTGCCGCACATCTACGCGCAGAACACCGCGGATGTGTTCCTGGCACAGGGCTTCGGGGCCGCACGCGATCGAATCTTCCAGATGGACCTGTGGCGGCGCAAGGGGTTGGGCCTGCTTTCCGAAGTATTCGGCGATTCGTTCGCGGAGCAGGACAGGGCCGCCCGGTTGTTCCTGTACCGAGGCGGCATGACGCAGGAGTGGGCCAAGTACGGGCCGGAGGGCAAACTCGCCGCGACGCGGTTCGCCGATGGCGTCAACGCCTATGTGGACTTCCTGGCCGCCAATCCCGCCGCGCTGCCCGAGGAATTCCGGAAACTGGGATACTCCCCGGCCCGCTGGAGCGCCGAGGACGTGGTGAGGATCCGTGCGCACGGGCTCAGTCAGAACCTCAAGAGCGAGGTGGCACGCGCGAAGATCGCCTGTGCCGGCGGGATCGAGGCCGACCGGTACCGGGTCCGGCTCGAACCCGCGCACAGCCCGCCGGTTCCGGCCGGGTTCGACCCGTGTGCGCTGCCCGCCGATGTGGCGCGGGTGTTCACCCTCGCCACCGGCGGCCTGGACTTCAGCGCGGGTGCGAGCGTGCCCGACCCGCTCGTCGAGGTACCGGAGGGCAGTAACGCCTGGGTGGTCGGCACGAACCGGAGCAGCACCGGACGGCCGGTGCTGGCTTCGGACCCGCATCGGGCCATGCCGGCGCCCGCGACCCGGTACGTGTCACACCTGAACGCGCCCGGGCTCGACGTGATCGGCGCCGGTGAACCGTTCGCACCAGGGATCTCGCTGGGGCACAACGAGGTCTCCGGGTTCAGCCTGACGATCTCGGCGATGGACCAGGAGGACCTCTACGTCTACGAACTCGACCCCGCCGATCCCAGCCGGTACCGCTACGGCGGCGGCTGGGAGAGGTTCACCACCGTCACCGAGCGGATTCCGCTGCGTGGCGGGGGCACCAAGGAGGTCGCGCTCCAGTTCACCCGGCACGGCCCGGTGATCAAGACGGACACCGCGGGCAACCGTGCCTACGCCGTGCGTGCCGCCTGGCTGGAGCCGGGCATGTCACCCTATTACGGCAGTCTGAAACACCTGCGTGCCAAGAACTTCGGTGAGTTCAAACAGTCGGTGGACAGCTGGGGCGCACCGGGGCTCAACCACGTGTACGCGAACACGTCCGGCGAGATCGGCATGGCCGTCGGTGGACTCGCCCCGCGGCGGACCGGGTACGACGGACTCCTCCCGGTGCCGGGGGACGGGCGATACGACTGGAACGGCTTCGTGCCCGCCGCGGAACTGCCACGGGTCCACAATCCCGCGAACGGGCTCGTCGTCACCGCCAACGAGTACAACGGTACCGCGCCGGGCGTCGGCTACGAATGGAGCAATCCCGCGCGTTTCCAGCGGATCAACGAGGTCCTGGGGTCGAAGCCGCGAAGCTCCCCGTCCGACTCCGCGACGCTGCAGAACGACCAGCTCTCCCTGCAGGCACGGCGTCTCGTCACGTTGCTCCAGGGTTTGAACAGCACCGATCCGGCGGTGGCCGAAGCGTTGTCGTTGCTGAAGAGCTGGAACGGAGTGCTGGACGCGGGGAGCGCACCCGCGTTGCTGTTCGAGGTGTGGTTCATGTGGCACCTCGGGCCGAACTTCCTGTACTCGGTGCTGCCCCCGGCGGTGGCAGGCGCGATCTTCCTGCCGGATCAGGCGGTACTGATGGACGCCATGGACAACCCGGACCGGTACTTCGGTCCCGGCGGCGCCGCGGTCAGGGACCAGCTGCTGCTGAAGACCCTCGGTACCGCGATGGCGGATGCCAAGCGGCGCGGCGGCGCGGACTCGGCGAAGTGGAAATGGGGCGAGCTGCACCGGGTGACGTTCGCGCATCCGCTGGCACCCAAGGTCGACGAGGCGACGGCCGCCCGGTGGAACGCGGGGCCCGCGTCGATCGGCGGGTCGTGGAACACGGTGAACTCCTCGGTCTACAGCCCGGTCGACTACCAGGGCCTCGCCGGGCCCTCGTTCCGGATGGTGCTCGACGTGGGGAACTGGGACGCCGCGCAGATGATCAACGCGCCAGGGCAATCCGGTGATCCGAACTCGCCGGGCTACGAAGCGATGACCGAGAAGTGGCGGACCGGCAAGTACGTCCCGCTGGTCTACAGCCGCGATGCGGTGGAGCGGAACACCGTCCTGAACATCCGGCTGGTGCCGAAACCCTGACGACCCCGCCCATCCGGACGGCGGCAGCCCCGCACTTCCCAGGAAGTGCGGGGCTGCCGTCCGAGGGGGAGAAGAACTGTCAGGCGATACCCGCCAGCTCGGTGGGCAGGTCGGTGCGGCGGCTGACCTTGAGCTTGCGGTAGGTCTTGGTCAGGTGCTGCTCGACCGTGCTCACCGTGACGCACAGCTTCCGGCTGATCTCCTGGTTGCTGTGGCCGAGCGCGGCCAGCACCGCCACCCGCCGTTCCGCCGTGCTCAGCGGCTCCAGCGGGTTGAACTCGTCCGCGACCCCGGCCGAGCCCGCCAGCGGTTTGCTGTGCATGACCAGCCGGCTGTGGAGCACATTGGCGTGCGCGACCTTCGAGAGCTGGATCGCCCGTCTGGCGAACATCCTGGCCCGGTTCGTCTCACCGAGCACCTGACCGGCCTGGCTCAGGTCGGCCAGGGTGTAAGCCAGTTCGTAGGGGTCACCACAGAGCTGGAGAAGGTCCGCGGCCTCCTGGAGCAGCGGGACCCGCTTGCGGAGGTTGTCGGTGGAGGCCAGCACCCGCAGCGCGACCGCCCTGATCCGCGGTGCCCGGCTGCCGGGCAGCTCCAGCTCCTCGGCGACGAGGCGCTGAGCCACGTCGCCGCGGCCGAGGCGGACGTACACCCTGGCCGCGTCGCTGCGCCACTGTGTGAGCGCGGGGTAGTCCAGCCCCCACCGGCGGGACCGGTCGCCCGCCATCTGGAAGTCGTCCAGCGCGGCGTGCAGCCGGTCGGTCGCCAGATGGTAGTGCCCGCGCGCCTGCAGGTACTGCAACCAGAACCGGGTCTGGTGCGTCGTGCGCGGCATCATGTGCGTGAGCTGCTCGGCCGCTTCGTCGAACCTGCCCATCATGGTGTTGGCCAGCACCAGGTGCGCTCGTGGCGAGCCGATCGCCACCCCCCAGCCCTGCGGCGGCATGATCTCCAGCGCCTTGAGCGCGTGGGCACGCGCTTCGGACGGGTTGCCCAGCTGGAGCGCGATCGCCGCGCGCAGATCGGTGAGGATCGCCCGCCAGGTGGTCGCGTTGCGGTTCTCCGCCTCGGCCAGCAGCTCCTTGCACCATTCCGTAGCACGGTTCGGGCACTGCGCGTACAACAGCGTCTGCAGCGCCGACAGTGCGTACTCGATGGGCATGTCGCTCATCCGCCAGCCCTGCAGCACCTGTTCCGCGTCGTGCACGCTGTCCGTGGTCGTGCCGTCCTTCAGCACGGTGAACAGGGTGCTTCCGGCGGCCTCGCCCCGATCCGCGAAGGCCGGATCGACGGTGTCCTCCAGCAGCCGCGGATGGAAGAACTTCAGCCACTGCAAGGTCATCCGGTAATCGGCGGCCAGCGCCGGCCCGGCGTCGGCGATCGTGTCCCGGAGCCCGACCAGTACCTCCTTGGCTTCATTGGCGAAACCGTGCCAGGCCAGCCATCGGGCCAACGACGGCGCGTGCTCCTGTGACAGCCGCCCGTTCTGCAGTTCGGTCGTGAGCCTGCTGAGGTGCTGACCGGACGCGGCCGGGTCCACCAGCCACTGCACGCCTGCCAGCCGTACGGTCAGATCCGCACGTTGCCGCTCGTCGGCGGAGGTACGCCGCGCGAGGTCGAGATAGGAGACGGCGGCACGGAGATCCGCCTGGGCGACCGCCTGTTCCGCGGTATCCCGCAGGAAGTTGATCGCCCACGTCTCGCCGGACTCTCCCGAAGCGGCGATGTACGCCGCGACCTCGGCCGCGTCGGCTCCCTCGTCGTGCAGCAGTTTGGCCGTGCGCAGGCACAAGGCCGTGTGCTCCTGCCGACCGAGGTCGGCCAGTACGGCGCTGCTGGCCGCCGGGTCACGGAACCGTCCGTGCGCGGTCAGCCCGCCGCTGTCCACAAGGGACAGGAGGTCGGCGACGTGTGCCGGCGACATGTCCGTCACCTTGGCCACGTTGGCGGCCGTGGCGAGTTCGTCGAGTACGGCCACCGCGCGCAGCACGCGAGCGGCGTCGGGATCGGCGCGGTGACAGTAGGACAGCACCGCCTGCCGGTAGTTCTCGCCGATGACCGGTACCGGCGGAAGGGTCTGGCCGCTTCCTGCCACGGCGGTGGCGGCCAGCCAGTCCTCCGCCAGCGCGCACACCAGCATCGGATTGCCACCGGTCAGTTCCACGCAGCCGGTGACGAAGGACGTGTCAGGGATGCTGTCGAGCCGTTCGGCCAGCAGTTCGCCGACGCCTGTGTCGGACAGCGACTGGAGCCGGACGTGCCGCGAATGCGGCTGACGCATGACCTCGGTCCTGAACTGGGCCGAGCCCTCGCCGGTGCGTTCCGCGAGAACCATCAGGACCCGGGCGGAGCGGATCCGCCGGTGCAGATAAAGCAGGGTGTCGGTGGACGACCGGTCCGCGAAATGCGCGTCGTCCACGGTGATCACCACCGGCCGTTCCTTGGCGAGTTCGAGCACGAGCGCGCAGATCGCCTGAGCGAGCAGGAGGGTCGTCTGATCGAAGGCTCGCGGGTCGTTGCCGTGCTGCCTGCTGGTGAGCATGCCGGCGGAAAGCAGGTGGTCCGCTTTCGCCACGACGGTTTCGGGCAAGGCCGCGTTCCGGAACAGCTGTCCGACGACACCCATTTCGAGCGCCTGCTCCACCGGCGAGGCCGTCGCGCTGAGGACCAGCGCGCCGGAGTTGATCGCCTGATCGTTGAGCCGTTCCAGTAGCTCGGTCTTGCCGCTGGCGACACCACCGGAGACGAGGCACGCCCGACCCCGGCCGCCATTCTCGTACACTTCGTTCAGCTGATCAAAAAAGGCGTCTCTTTCTGCGATCGACATAGTGTCCCCCCACAGGGCTTTTGTGACATCACCGTTCATTGACACAGCGCTGATTCCCCAGAATTCACGTGTGAGTGATGTGACCGTACCACCTGATCGGGTGTAGCGGTGATGGTTTCACGGAGGCTGATCCGGGGGCGCCGGTGAGCGGAGTGCCACTTTTTTCAGGCGAGTTCACCTGAATGGAGCTGCGGGGAACGGAATATATACGGAAGGAGGAGTAGGGGTTCTCCGGGAATAGGGGTTGAGTGGGGTCGTTATCTCTGAGTGCGGGCATGCTGGTGCCGCCACTCGTCCCCGTGGCGACTGGTTGGTTAGTGGCCAACCGACCTACGGGGCGCGACGTGGCGAAGGATTAACGAGTCTTTTACCTCGTCGGGGTGAGATCAGGTGGCCACCTTCGAGGTCTGCGCCGCGGCCGGCGTCGGTGACCAGGAGCCGTAGGTGACCGCGCGTAGCAGCCATTCGACCGGACCGTAACGGAACAGTCGCAGCCACAGCCTGCTCACGAGAAGCTGGGCGACGAACAGGCCGAGAGTCAGCAGTAGCACGGTGCCCGGCCGCAGCTTGCCGATCAGCCCGGCTCCGAGGCCGGTGAAGATCAGGGCGCACACGAGCGACTGGGTGAGGTAGTTGGTCAGCGCCATCCGGCCGCCCGCAGCCAGGAAATCGGTCAGTATCCGGATGCGTGGCGAGGAGAAGGCGCGAAGGGCTGTGGCCACATAAGCGGCGGTCAGCAGGGGTGCGGTGGCGTAGCCGACCGTGGTGGCCAGCGTGTCGTGGGTGCCGCCGAAGCTGGCGAAAATCAGTGCTCCGGACAGTCCGATCGGCAGGCCCGCCCACTGGAGCATCCGCAGTACCTGCCCGTGTGCGGCGGGGTCCGCCAGTGCCCGGTGCTTGCCCAGTGCCAGCCCGATGAGGAAGGAGGCAAGGGCGAGCGGGCCCTGTACGACGAGCGTGCCGAGGCTCCACGGCAGCGTCTTGAGGTGTTCGGACAGCACTTGGCTCGCGTTCCCACGCAGTGCTTCGGTGGATCGGGCGCCCTCGATGAGCGCCGACGCCGGGTCTGTGGCGATCGTCCCGGAAAGGCCGACCAGCACCGTCGCGACCGTGGTGGCGACGATCAGCAGACAGGCGACGATCATCGCTGTCCGTGGCCTGATGTTACGGACGGCGAGCAAAATCAGACCGAGGATGGCGTATGTCGCCAATATGTCACCGGGGAACAGCAGCACGGCATGCGCGATGCCGAGGACGAACAGAGCCGCGAGCCGCCTGAGGAAGGCCGGTTTGAAGGGGCTGCCCCTACGTTCGGCCGAATCCATCTGAAGTGTGAAGCTGTATCCGAAAAGGAAAGAGAAAAGCAGGTAGAACTTCATCGTGAACAAAAAGAAGATAATCCATTCGACCGTATCGTCCGCCCAGGAATTGAATGTCGGGTCGGCGATTCCGGTGAAGGCGAAGCCGGAGGAGAACAGGGCCATGTTCACGGCGAGAATGCCCAGCAGGGCAAACCCGCGGAGCGCGTCCACGTGCGCCAGGCGAGTGCCTGAGCCGGTCGCGCCGTCGGCGGTCATCAGATGCACGCCTCTTTGAGTTTGTCGATGTTGCGGACGGTGTCGCGGACCCAGTGGGCGAACGTCTCGACCGTCTCCCGCTTGTTCCTCTGGGACTTGGAGTACTGGTCGGCCAGACCGCCGACGGCGTCGCCGACGTTCTTGTCGGAAACCGTTCCGGCCAGCTCGCGCAGCTTGGCCGACCGGTTCTGGAGTTCGTCGGCGTCCCGCTCGCGGTTCTTGTAGTCAGGCACCATGGCGGCCAGGTTGAGGGCCTGTACGCACGCCTTCGCCTTGCTGGTCGTGGCCTGGGCCTGGCTGCCCTCTTTGCATCCGCTTGTCAAAACAAGCAGGGTAACGAGCAGTAACGAGCACTTCCGAGCCATTCCCGCGGTCATCTTCAACCTTCCGCCGTAGCCGGAAATCGGACATAAAGATCTGATTGCATCGATGCTATTGATCTCGTCATCTCCTGACGATCGGCGTAGAGACGGATATCCGCCTCATCACAACGGAGGAGGCGGCCGCCGGTCTTGGTACCGATTGACGAGGGTGTGCGGGGGCGGGCTGTGATCCAATCGAGCGGTGCGAGAAGCGACAACGGCCCCCGTGACGACCGATGACGCCTCGGTCCCGCTGGAGATCTCCGGCCTGCGGAAAGTGTTCGGTGACAAGGTCGCGGTCGACTCGGCCGAGTTCACGGTCCGCCGCGGCTCGTTCTTCGGTCTGGTCGGGCCGAACGGCGCCGGGAAGACCACCGCCCTGTCCATGGCCGTCGGCCTGCTGAGGCCGGACGCCGGCTCGGTGCGGATCTTCGGCGTGGACGTGTGGCGCGAGCCCGCCAAGGCCAAGGCGTTGATCGGGGTACTGCCGGACGGATTGTCCGTACCCGAGCGGCTCACCGGTCGTGAACTGCTGTTTTACAGCGGACTCCTGCGGGGCCTGGACCGGGAGACCGTCGGCTCGCGGGCCACCGAACTGCTGCAGGTGATGGGGCTGGCCGAGGCCGAGCGGACGCTGATCGTGGACTACTCCGCGGGCATGCGGAAGAAGATCGGCCTGGCCAACGCGTTGCTTCACGCCCCGAGACTGCTGGTGCTCGACGAGCCGTTCGAGGCGGTGGACCCCGTGTCCGCGGCCACCATCCGGATCATCCTCAACCGGTTCGTCGCTTCGGGTGGCGCGGTGGTGCTGTCCAGTCACGTGATGGCGCTGGTGGAGCTGATGTGCGACCACGTCGGCGTGATGTCGGACGGCAAGGTCGTCGCGGTCGGGCCGGTGGACGAGGTCCGGGGCGGCGAACAGGGTCTCGAGCAGGCGTTCGTCACGCTGGTCGGCGGGCATACCGAAGGGGCGGAGGGGCTTGCGTGGCTGTCGTCCTGATCCGGATGCGCCTGCGGGTACTGGCGCATTCCTTTCGGCCGGAGCAGGCGATCACCAGCATCGCCAAGTTGCTGCTGGGCCTGCTCGGGGCCGCGCTCACCATCGGGCTGGCGGCGGTCGGCCTTGACACCGACAAGATCACCGCGGACCTGCTCGGCATGGTGTTCCTGGCCTGGTTCGTCGGGTGGATCATCGTGCCGCTGCTTTCCGGCGGCGGGGACGAGACCCTGCGCCCGGAGCATTTCGTGCTGTTCCCGATGACCTCCCGGCAGCTGGCCTCCGGACTGCTCGGGGTCGCCTTCGTCAGTGGAGGCGCGCTGGTCACCCTCATCGCCGGGGTCGCGCTGGTGGTGTTCGGCGCCGGTCTGGGTCCCGGCGCGACGCTGGTCGCCATTCCGGCACTGCTGCTGCAGACGGCGTTCTTCGTCCTCGCCTCCCGGGTGGTCCTCGCCGCCCTCGGCGCCGCGCTGCGGTCACGCCGCGGGCGGGATCTGGCGCTCCTGCTGGTCGCGGCGCTCTGCGTCTGCGGCTTCCTGCTGCGGTACCCGATCCAGTCGCTCGGCCCGGAGATCGTGCGCGGGAACGCGCCGGTGTTCTCCACGCTCCTGCACCTGCTGCCGTCGGGCTGGGGGATCGCGGCGGTCGAGGCGGCGGAACGGGCCGACTGGCCGATCGTGCTCGGCGCGTTGCTCGGACTCGCGGTGCTGATCGCGCTGCTTCTGCGCGCGTGGGCGCCGCTGATCGAACGCCGGATCACCGCCAGGGCCGCGACCGGCCGCAGCAGCCGGGCCGGAACCGACGGGCTGCTGGTCCGGGTGCTGCCGGCGACCCCGCTGGGTGCCGTCGTCCACAAGGAACTGCTCACCTGGGGCCGTGACGCGCGTCGCCGGGCGGTGCTGGTCACCTCGCTGGCGGCGCTGCCGGGCGCGGTGGTGCCCGCGTTGAGCGGCGCCGAGCTGCTGCTGCCGTTCGCCGGGCTGTTCGTCTTGGGCCTCGCCTGCGCGGAGACCTCGAACCTCTACGGACTCGACGGCGGCGGTGTGTGGCACACACTGGTGGCGCCCGATTCCGAGCGGGCCGACGTCCGCGGTCGTCAGCTGGCGTGGGCGCTCGTGGTGGCGCCGTTCTGTATCGCGCTCACCGTGGGCTTCACCGTCTTCAGTGGACTGGACTGGGCTTGGCCGTGGGTGCTCGCACTCCTGCCCGCGGGCATCGGCGGCTGCGCGGGCTCGGTGGTGCTGCTCTCGGTGATCGCCGCGTACCCGGTGCCGCAGAACGCCGACAGCAATCCCTTCACTTCGGGCACCAACCCGCACTATCTCCAGCTGGGCCTCATCCCGCTGCTGCTCACCGCGATCGGCCCCTCGACCGCGCTGCTGATCCTGGGCTTGGCCGAGGACCGCCCCGTACTCGGCTGGCTGGCCGTGCCCGTCGGGGTGGTCGTCGGAGCGCTGATGTGGTGGCAGTGCGGCCGTCAGGCGTACCGACGGCTCGAGCGCCGCGGCCCGGAGCTGTTCAAGGTGGTGCGCCAGGGCGTGTGAGCCACCGGCGCACCGGACTCGTCAGTTGGACCCGACGCTTCTCGACTGTCCACAAAGGAACTTTCGCAGTTCGATGCCCTGTTCGACCTATTTGCACTGTTTCGGATGGAGGTCGTGAGCGGCAAAGAGGGCTATTGAGGGGTAAGTCGAACGTGTCGTGTTTCAGGCGAGGCGGTGGCCTGGGCGGCGCACTCGCGTGCTTGAAGACGGATCTCGCGTGCTCGGGCGCCGTACATCCGAGTGCGGTAGCCAGGCACGCGAGTCACGTCTCCGAGCACACGAGATTCGGGCTCAAGCACACGAGTCACGCCTTCGCGCCCACTGTCACCCCGGGTGAACGGGCCCGCCCCTTTACCTACCTGCCGCTCGGGTGTTGCGAAAGCCACTTTCGCAACCTTCAACGTTGCGAAAGTGGCTTTCGCAACACCCCGCCATGCGGCCGGACGCTACGACGGCGCCGACCACGCCACCTTTGACTTACCCCTCGATCGTCCACAAGGGACACAAGTCAAGTGGAAATTTCCGATTCGTCCCTGTTTGATCGTATATCCTGGTCCGTGAAGGCCTCCTTCCCTACTCTGAAGGTAGGGAAGGAGGCCTTCACGGACTAACAACTCGCGTTCTCGTCGACCCGATACCTTTGCCGTACCCCTCAGTGCTTGCTCAGCGGCAGGGTCCGCAGGCCGCGGATCACCAGCGACCGGCGCACCTTCGGCTCGCTCGCCACCTTCAGCTTCGGCATCCGGGCGGCGAGGGCCTGGAACGCCACCTCACCCTCCAGCCGGGCCAGCGGCGCGCCGATGCAGTAGTGGATGCCGCTGGAGAAGGACAGGTGGTCCGGGCCGTCCGTGCGGTTGAGGTCGAACCGGTCCGGTTCGGTGTAGACCTCGGGATCGCGGTTCGCCGCGCCGATCAGCAGCACCACCTGGGTGTCCGCCGGAATGACCGTGCCGTGCAGCTCGACATCCTCGTGCGGCAACCGTTGTGACTGCTGCACCGGTGACTCGTAGCGCAGTGTCTCTTCGACGGCTTTCGCCGCCAGGTCCGGGTTTTCGCGCAGCTGGTCCCACTGGTCGGGATGCCGCAGCAGGGCCAGCGTGCCGTTGCCGATCAGGTTGGCCGTGGTCTCGGAGCCCGCGATGGCCAGCAGGCCGAAGATGTTGACCAGTTCCTCGGCGGTCAGCTTGTCCTCGGCCCTCGCCTGGACGAGACTGGTGGTCAGATCGTCACGGGGGTCGGCCCGGCGCTGGTCGATCAGTTCGCCGAAGAGGACCGTGAGTTCCTGGATCGAAATACGCAGCTGCTTGGCGAATTTCACCGAGCTGACGCCGTCGAGCGTCGCGCCGATCACCGCGCCGTGGCGCAGGAAATCCGTCCAGCGGTCTTCGCCGATGCCGAGCAGCTGGCCGATCACGACCAGCGGCAGCCGGGTGGCGAACCCGGCCATCAGGTCGAAACTGTCGTCGCGCTCCAGCTCGTCGAGCAGCTCCTCGCAGGCGCGTTCGACGGCGGGCCGGAAGCGCTCGATCGTGCGCGGGCCGAACGAGGGCGCGACCAGGCGGCGCAATCGGCCGTGGTCCGGTGGGTCCAGTTCCAGGAAGGACACGTCCAGCTTCGGCGCGTCCTTGAGTCCGCCGTTCAACACTTTTCCTTCGGTGGTACGGATTCCGAAGCGTTTGTCGCGGAGGATCGAATCGATCAGCGGATGGCTGGCGGTGAGCCACGGCCCGAGTTTGCTGCGGTGCAACGGTCCGAGCTCCCGGACCCGCTGGTGCACCGGATACGGATTCTCCTGGCCGCGCAACAGATCCGCGAACGGATCGCCGAGCACCCCGCTGAACCGGACCAGCGCCTTCGCGGCGAGCAGGGTCGTGCCCAGCCGGAGATCACCGACGCGGCTCTGGGTTGCGGTCACCATGGAAAGTCCTCTCCGGGAACGGGAACAACCAATGGCCGCATCGTTCCACGGAAGTCTTACCCGCCGAGCCGGGACGAACCCCTAGCCATCCCCTACGCGGCCCCAGAACACGTTTACGCGGTAGAGGAAGGAGTGCGCCCGACAGTACGGTCGGGCGATCCAGACGCCGATGGCAGGGTCATCGCGCGCGGTCCGGAGTCGCCCGGGAAACCGGGACCAGTGCGGTGGGGGATCTCAGTGGAACAGAGCGTTTCGGCGCCGGCGATCTCGCCGGCAGGCGAAGTCCAGGACGTCGACGGCGACCGTCGACCGGTGTTCGCCCGGGCACCGGTCGCGATCGTGGCCGCCGTCGTCGGGCTGGCGCTGCTGGCTACCAGCGGCTCCTACGGCTACCACCGGGACGAGCTCTACTTCCTCGCCGCGGGCGCGCATCCGGACTGGGGCTATGTCGACCAGCCGCCGTTGGTGCCGCTGCTCGCCTGGGTGCTCGATCACGTCTCGGGCGGTTCGCTGGTCGTGCTGCGGCTGCCGGCGATCCTGCTGGCGGTGCTGGGTGTGCTCGTCACCGCGCTGATCGCCCGCGAGTTCGGCGGTGGGCGGCGGGCGCAGGTGATCGCCGCGGCGGCCTACGGCGCGGCGCCGATCACGCTGCTGGCCGGGCACTGGCTGGCGACCAACTCGGTGGACATGTTCTTCTGGGCGCTGGCCACCCTGCTGCTGGTGCGCTGGGTGCGCACCAGGGACGATCGGCTGCTGCTCCTGCTCGGGATCGCCGCCGGGGTGGCGTTGCAGGCCAAGTACCTGATCGTGTTCTTCCTGGTGTTCGCGGTGGCGGCGGCCGCGCTCGCCGGGCCCCGGGAACTGCTGCGGCGTCCGATGCTCTGGGCGGGTGCCGCGATCGCGGTCGTCTGCGCGCTGCCGACAGTGTTCTGGCAGGCCGCGAACGGCTGGCCGCAGATCGAGATGAGCGAGGCGATCGCGCAGTCCGCCGAGGCCACCGGTGGCCGGATCGGCTACCTGCCGACCCTGCTTTCGCTGGCCGGCCTGCCCGCGCTTCTGCTCCTGTTCGGCGCGGGACGGCTGCTGTGGTCGGACCGGCTGCGGCAATGGCGGTTCCTCGGATTCACCTTCGTCGCCCTGCTGGTGGTGTTCATCGCGATCAACGGGCGCGCCGACTACCTGGCCGGTGTCTTCCCGTTGTTGCTGGCCGCGGGCGCCGCCGGGCTGGGACCGTCACCGCGTACCCGGTGGGTGCCGTGGGTGGCCTGGCCGGTGCTGCCGGTTTCGGCCGCACTGGCCGCCGCGTTGATGCTCCCGATCTATCCGGTCGCCTCGTTGGCGAGCTCCCCTCAGGGGCCGGCCGAGTCGGCACAGACCGTGGGCTGGCCCGAGTTCGCGGGCGCCGTCGAGCGGACACAGCGGACGATGCCGCCGGGCACGGTCGTGCTCACCGCGGACTACGCCCAGGCCGGTGCCCTGTACAAGTTCGCGCCGGAGCTCGCCGTCTACAGCGCGCATCGTGGCTACGCGTACTTCGGTGTCCCGCCGGAGAACACGACGTCGGTGTTGTTCGCCGGGTCCGATCCCGGCGAACTGGGGAAGTACTTCGGCTCGGTGCGACCGGCGGGCACCACCGGAAACGCTTACAACGGCCTGAAGAACCTGGCGCTGGACGTTCCGCTTTGGATCTGCGACAAGCCACTGGACGGCTGGCCGCGGCTCTGGGAACGCATGCGCCACATCGCCTGAAGCCGCCGGTTCCGTTCTCGGGGCCCTGAGCTGGGGCGGGGCGCGGCGTGAAGGGGGCGATAGGGGTATCCCTTCCCGAATAACGGTTTTAGGCTCGCCTCGGCGGTACTTGCGTTGATTCGCCCATGATGCCGGGGATCTCCGGCGACTTTCCGTCCCGGTGTGGAGGAATACCATGACTGCGAGAATTTTCGCCCCGGACTCGGTGCGTACTTTTTCCGAACTCGAACGCGAGGTGGTCGGCGTCGCCGAGGCGCTGCGTCAGCGGGGCGCGGGCCCCGGCGTGCGCGTCATGCTCAAGGCAGGCAACTCCGCCGGGTACGTGAGCACGCTGTTCGCGCTGATGCACGTCGGTGCCTCGATCGTGCTGGTGGACCAGCAGGAACGCCCGGAGGAGACTCGCCGGATCGCGCAGCGCGCCGGCGTGAAACTGATCATCGCCGACGACGACGCGCCGCTGGCCGACGTCGAGAACACGTCGTTCATCTACGAGCTGATGATCGATGCGCCGGGCTTCGCCCCCGCGTATCCCCGAGTGTCCTTTGAGGACTGGTGCGAGCTGCCTGACAGCCTGCTGATGTGGTCCTCGGGCTCCACCGGCGAGCCCAAGGGCATCGTCAAGAACGGTGGGCGGTTCCTGCGGAACCTGCAGCGCAACGCCGACCAGGTCGGCCACACCGAGCAGGACGTCCTGCTGCCCCTGCTGCCGTTCTCGCACCAGTACGGCATTTCCATGGTGGGCATCGCCTGGCTGACCCGGTGCTCACTGGTGATCGCGCCCTACCGTCGTCCGGACCGGGCGATGCTCATGGCGGGGCAGTGCGGGGCCACCGTCGTCGACGCCGCCCCGGCCACCTACCGGAGCATGCTCAACATCCTCCGCAAACGCCCACAGGTCAAAGAGCAGCTGCGCACGGTGCGGATGTTCTGCAGCGGTGCCGCGCCACTGGACGGACCGCTGGTGGACGCCTACGTCGAGGAGTTCGGGCTGCCGCTGCTGGACAGTTACGGCAGCACGGAAGCGGGCAACGTCGCCTTCGCCACCCCGGAGAACGCGGTCGGCTGTGGACGCGCGATGCCGGGGCTGACGGTGGAGGCGGTGGACGACGAGAACCGGCCGGTGGCCGCCGGCGAGATCGGCGAGCTGATCATCCACACCCCGGACATCCTGACCGGCTACCTCGCCGAGGACGGCACTGTCGACCCTGTCGACCATGAGACCTACCGCAGCGGTGACTTCGGCTACCTGGACGCGGACGGCAACGTGTTCGTCCTCGGCCGCAAGTTCGCCGTGCACCGCAACGGTTTCACGCTGTATCCGGAGATCATCGAGCGCAAGGTGAGCGCCGCGGGCTGCTCGGCGAAGCTGATCGCGTTGCCGGACGAGCAGCGAGGCGCGCGCCTGACGCTCTTCGTCGAGGACGAACAGCTGCGGGAACCCGCACACTGGCGCCCACTGGTCGACGACGTGCTGGCGGAGTCCGAACGGCCGAACCGGATCCGCGTGATCGAGCGGTTCCCGTTGAACCGCAACGGAAAACCGGACCGCGGCCAGCTCACCGCACTCGCGTCCGGGATCGGCGAATAACGGTGGCGGCGGAAACGGCCTACTTCTTTCCCGGCCTCGACGGGTTCCGGCTCGCCGAGATCGGCAAGTTCCTCGTGCTCAGCCCGTTCGCGCGCGAACGGCTGGCGGTCGCCGACGAGGTGCTCGGCTACTCGGTCACCCGCGCGCTGCGCGACTCCGGCGACTACGCGTCCCCCGCGGCTCGTGCCGCCACGCTGGTGAACGCGCTTTCCCTGGCGGACTGGGCGAAGGAGAACCTGGGCGAGCCCGGCTACTGCGTCGGCATGAGCTTCGGCGAGCTGATCGCCGCGGCGCACGCGGAATGCCTGCCGTTCGCCGACGCCGTCCGGGTCGCCGCCGGGGTGGGCGAGTGCGAACTCGACTACTTCCGTACCGCGCACCAGGATCTCGTCACCCAGGTGGTGACCAGGGTGGCCGCCGAACGGATGGACGAGCTGCTGGCGGACCTGTCCGATCGCGGGGTCTGGTACGACCTGTCCGGGCACGTGGACGACGGCCACTACCTGATCACCATGGCGGAGAAGCATCTGGAGGAGTTCACCGCCGGGGTCGGCCGGGCCGGCGGGTACTCGTTGTACGCCATGCGCCCGGCCGCGCACTGTAGTGCCTTCGGACCGCTTCGCGACCGGATCGAGGCGGAGGTGCTGGGCGGCACCGTGTTCGCCGACCCGGCCGTCCCGCTTGTGTCCGATGTGGATGGTTCGGTCCTGCGGACCGGCCGTGCGGTGCGGGAACTGGTACTCAGCGGCTTCCTGCGCCCGCTGGGGTGGCGTTCCACGGCCGGTGCGCTGGCCGGGCTCGGAGTACGCAGGCTGTGTGTGGTGGGGCTGGACCGGATGTGGTTCCGGCTGGCGGTCACCAAGAAGAACTTCGTCGTGGAACCGGTGAACCAGGCCACGGTGCTGCGGCACCGTCGAGATTGACCGCGGCGCGGTGCTGGTTCGCTCGGACAAAAGCTTGAGATGGGGAGTCGTTGGCCATGGCCAGTGCGGATGATGTCACTGAGAACTCCGTCCGGACGGCCGCGCTGCGCGACCGCCTGACGTCCGCGTCCGCCGCGGAGCGCGCGCGGTCGCTGCTCCGGCTGGTCCGGGAACAGGTCGCGGACGCGCTGGCGCACGTCCGGCCGGAGGCGGTCGGTCCGCGAACGGTCCTGCCGGACCTCGGCTTCGATTCCCTTGCGGCGGTGGCCCTGCACCGCGGGCTGGTCGCGGCGACCGGGCTGGACCTCCCGGTGACGATGGCCTTCGACCAGCCGACGGTGTCGGCGCTGGTCGATTTCCTCGAGGGTGAGCTGCTGGGCCGCACCAGGGCCGGAGCCGGCGCGCCCGCGCGGGCGGCCGACGACGGCGAACCCATCGCCATCGTCGCGATGGGCTGCCGCTTCCCCGGCGGCGCCGAGACCCCGGACCGGTTCTGGGAGCTGATCGCCGACGGCGCGGACAGCACCGCCGGATTCCCCGAGGACCGCGGCTGGGACCTGGCCGCCCTGTTCGGCCAGGACGACGGTCACAGCGCCGTGAGCACCACTCGCCGCGGCGGGTTCCTCGCCCACGCCGACCGGTTCGACCCGGCGTTCTTCGGCATCAGCCCGCGTGAGGCGCTGGCCATGGATCCGCAGCAGCGCCTGCTGCTGGAAACATCCTGGGAGACCTTCGAGCAGGCCGGTCTCACCCCGGGTTCGCTGCGGGGGAGCCGGACCGGCGTTTTCGTCGGCGCCGAGAACCACGAATACGGCCCGCGTACGGATCAGGCGCAGGATGGGCTCGAGGGCTACCTCGTCACCGGGACGGCGGCGAGCGTGGTCTCGGGCCGGATCGCCTACACGTTCGGCTTCGAGGGCCCGGCGATCACCGTGGACACCGCGTGTTCGTCCTCGTTGGTCGCCCTGCACCTCGCGGTGGCCGCGTTGCGCCGCGGCGAATGCGACCTGGCGCTCGCCGGCGGGGTCGCGGTCATGTCCGGCCCCGCCTCGTTCGTCGCCTTCAGCCGCCAGCAGGGTTTGGCCGCCGACGGCCGCTGCAAGCCGTTCGCGGCCGCCGCCGACGGGACCGGCTGGGGCGAGGGAGCCGGTCTGGTCCTGGTCGAGCGGTTGTCCGACGCGAAGCGCAACGGACACCGTGTACTGGCGCTCGTCCGCGGTTCCGCGGTGAACTCCGATGGCGCGAGCAACGGCCTCACCGCGCCGAACGGACCCTCCCAGCAGCGGGTCATCCGCGAGGCGCTGGCGTCGGCCGGGCTCGAACCCGCCGAGGTGGACGTCGTGGAGGCACACGGCACCGGGACGAAGCTGGGCGATCCGATCGAGGCACAAGCGCTGCTCGCCACCTACGGCCAGGACCGGCCCGGCGACCGTCCGCTGCTGCTCGGCTCGGTCAAGTCGAATATCGGGCACACCCAGGCCGCCGCCGGTATCGCCGGGGTGATCAAGATGGTGCAGGCGATGAGCCGCGGCGTCGTGCCGCCGACCCTGCACGTCGACGAGCCGACCCCGTTCGTGAACTGGGCCGCAGGCGCCGTGCGGCTGGTCACCGAGACCACGCCTTGGCCGGAACTGGACCGTCCGCGCCGGGCGGCGGTGTCCTCGTTCGGGATGAGCGGGACCAACGCGCACACCATTCTCGAGCTGCCCGAGCCGGAGCCGGCGCCTGAGTCCGAAAAGGACATCCACCACCGGGTGCCCTGGGTGCTGTCGGCGCGGTCGGACGCCGGGCTGCTGGCACAGGCCGCCAGGCTGAAGGACTTCGTGGCGGAGCTCGAAACGCCCGGCGTGGGCGAGATCGGTACCGCGCTGGCCACCACCAGGACGGCGTTCGAGCACCGCGCGGTGGTGACCGGCTCGGCGCTCGGCGATCTGCTCGCCGGGGTGTCCGGTCTGGCCGAGGACTCGGTGCCCGCGGGCACCGTGCGCGCGACCGTGGCGGAGAACGCCGACAAGGTCGTGTTCGTCTTCCCCGGCCAGGGCTCGCAGTGGGCCGGTATGGCGGTGGACCTGCTGGACAGCTCGCCGGTGTTCGCCAAGCGGCTGCGTGAGTGCGCGGCCGCGCTGGAACAGTTCGTCGACTGGTCGGTGCTCGACGCGCTGAGCGCGGACGCGGAAGACCCGTGCTGGACGCGGGTCGACGTGGTGCAGCCGGTGTTGTGGGCGGTCATGGTGTCCCTGGCCGAACTCTGGCGGTCCGCCGGGGTGGAACCGGCCGCGGTCATCGGCCATTCACAGGGCGAGATCGCCGCCGCCTGCGTCGCGGGCGCGCTGAGCCTCGACACGCTGACGCTATTCGCCGGAGAAGGCCTGAGTTACGAGGAAATCGCTGCCGCACTGGACATTCCGGTCGGAA
>NZ_JACBXD010000039.1 GCF_013870525.1 Amycolatopsis pittospori | reverse complement strand
GCGGGACGCCGGGCCGTTCGGCGATGATCGCCATGATGTCTCCTCACTGATAATCTCAATGTTGAGATAACACCAGTGAGTTCTCTCGACGTCAAGTCTCTTAATGTTGAGATAATGAGAGGAGTGTCATGGCCGACGCGGTCGACGCGGTGATCGGGCTGTGGAGCCGCGAACGCCCGGACCTCGAAGACAAGCTCTGGCCGGTCGAGGTGCTCGGGCGCATCCAGCGGCTCGCCCGGGTCGTGGACAAGAAGCTCAAGGAGTTCAACACCCGGCACGGCCTGGAGTCCTGGGAGTTCGACGTCCTCACCACGCTTCGCCGATCAGGGGAACCCGGCGGACTGACGCCGGGCGCGCTGCTGAAGGCCGCGATGGTCACGTCGGGGGCGATCACGAACCGCATCGACCGCATGGAGACCAAGGGCCTGGTCGAGCGGGTGCGCGACGGCGAGGACCGCCGTTCGGTCCGGATTCGCTTGACCGAGAAGGGATGCGAGGTCGTCGACGAGGTCTTCGCGCTTCACTTGGAGAACGAGGCCGGCCTGCTCCCGGACATGGATCCGGCGCAGTGGGCCCAGCTGGTCGGCGGCCTGCGGCTGCTGCTCGAACACTTCGGTGACACTTCACTGGACTGAACCGGCGGAGCTCACTACCAGCCCAGCGGGACGACCTCCGCCGCGGACGTCCACGGACCGCGTCCCCCGGCCTCGGTGAGCGCGCGAAGGCGGACGTAGCGGGCTTGAGCGGGCCAGAAGCGAAGCGTCTTCTGGACGGCGTCGTCGGCGAAGGTGCCGGCGGCGGCCGGACTTCCCCAGTTCGTCCCGTCGGTGCTCAAGTGAACCTCGTAGCGGCCGATCCGGCCGTGGGCCGAGCCGTCCTGGCGCGGTAGATACGTCAAGCCGGTGACGGTGCGGGCGGCCCCCAGATCGAGCTGAAGTTCATGGGGCAGCGGGTCTGCGCCGCCGGACCACTTGGTGTGCCAATGCGTGGACGGCTTGCCGTCGACGGCGTTCGTGGCGGCACCGGATTCACCCGCGGTCTCCTGGCTGTCGGCCGAACGAACGGTGGCCCGCAGCGGCCCGGAACCCATGACGGGGTCGCTGATGGTCTCCGCGCCGGTCTCGGCGTGGCCCGCGAAACGGCGCACGAAACCGTCCGGGCCTTGGACGGTCAGGTCGTACCAGCCGCTCATGCCACCTTCGACGCTGAACCAGTCCTCGACGGCCTCACCGGTTTTCACCGTGTACGCCCAAGGTCCTCCGCCACGGTTACCGGTGCTCACGGTCAGGCCGCACTCCGCGCCCGTGTTGGTCATCTTCAGGTAGACGACGCCGGATCCCTGGCGCAGTACGACTTCCGGGTTCGGCTTGCCCGCGGTGGTCGCGGTGATCCGGTTTCCCGCGAACCGCCGCACGAAACCGTTCGGCCCGTGCACGTTCAGGTCGTACGCGCCGTCCGGGGACCCCGCCTGCCAATAGTCCGACAGCGTCGCCCCCGCGGCGACGGTGTAGCGCCACGGCCCGTCGGTGCGGTACGCGTTGGCGTAGACGTAGAAATGCGCGCCGACCGGGCCGGTGCTGGCGAGGTCGATCCAGAACCGCTCCGCCGTCACGCGCCCGGACACCGTCAGCCGGTACGGCAAGGGCCGCGCCGCCTTGACCCCGTTCTCGGTCACGGGGAGCCGCTGCTCGGCAGGCGGCTGCGGCTGCGTGTTCCACGGCCCGCTCGTCGGCACCGGCGGGGTCAGCGCCGGATAGCTCGCGCCCGGCGTCGAGGTGTCCAGCGCCGAGGTCAGATCGCCGCAGACGGCGCGCCGCCACGGCGATATGTTCGGTTCGCCGACCCCGCTCCAGCGTTCCAGGAACCGCAGCACGGAGGTGTGGTCGAAGACCTCCGAACACACCTTCCCGCCCCGGCTCCACGGCGAGATGACGAACATCGGCACCCGCACGCCCAGCCCGATCGGCTCGCCGGAGACGAATTCGTCGGTCGTGGCGACGGAACTCTTGCCCTCCGAGTCGGAGGCGGGCGGCGCCGGCGGCGGCATGTGATCGAAGAAGCCGCCGTCCTCGTCGTAGGTCAGCAGGAACAAGGTCTTGTTCCACACCGCGGGTTTGGAGGCGATGGTGTCCAAAATGGACTTGACCAGATCGGCGCCGGTGTTGGGGCCCCACGCCGGATGCTCGGTCTGCGATTCCGGCGCGACGATCCAGGACACCGACGGGAGCTTGCCACCGTCGACGTCGGCCTTGAAGGCGCTCAGCAACTGCTTCGGCGCGACCCGGGCCAGCCCGCGGTCATAGAGGGCACGCTCGGCCGGGCTCAGCGTCGCCACCCCCGCCGCGAGCCCGTCGAGCAGCCGCGTCTTCTCGGCCGCCGACGCCGAATCCAGGGCGTAGTAGAAGTACTCCAGCTTCGGGAACGCCTTGCCCGCGGAGTCCTTCACCTTCGACAGCGCCTTCGTACCGACGGCCAGGAAACTGGCGAAGTAGTCCAACGAGTTGTCGCCGTAGTTGTCCCACTCCTGGTAGACCCGCCAGCTGCGGCCCGCGGTCTGGAGCCGCTCGGCGTAGGTCTTCCAGGTGTAGCCGGTGTGCCCGGGGTTCTGCCACGCGGCGTTGCCGATGGCGCGGGTCGTACCGTCCGGCTCGAACCCGAGTTTGCCGGTGAACAGGTACATCCGGTTCGGGTTGGTGGGACCCAGTTCCGAGCAGTGGTAGGCGTCGCAGACGGTGAAGGCGTCGGCCAGCTCGTGATAGAACCGCAGCGCGGAGCGGGTGTGATAGGTCAGCGAGCGGACCCCCTTGGCCGCCTCCCAGCCGTCGTGACGTCCGCCGTTCCAGGCGCGATGCCCGCCGGACCAGCTGTGGTCGACGTCGGCCATGAACTGGTCGTCGATCGCATAGGGCAGCACGGTGCCGGAGCGGCCGGGCTGCCGGAAGACCGAATCCCCCGAGGGCAGTTCGATCGCCGCCGGGTCGGCGAATCCCCGGACACCGCGCAACGTCCCCAGATAATGGTCGAAAGACCGGTTCTCCTGCATGAAGACCACGACGTGCTCGATGACGTCCAGTCCGCCCGTCGGCGCGTCGGTGGCGAGTGCCTGCCGGACGCTCTCGGGGAGCAAAGTGAAGGCGGAGGCCGCGCCAGCGGCCTTCAGCAGGGTACGACGACGCACGGAGCCCTCCAGATACTGCGGTGAACCTGTTCGAAGGTGTTCGAAACTGCACCTTTGGAACGACTATCGAGCAGATGAGAACATAGTGCGCCCAACCGGTTCAAGGGTTACGCCTCCGGGTCCCATGATCGGAGCAGTACGACCCGACTTTCGGAGGGTGGCTGCTACCAGTGCCAGCGCAGCTGGAAGGAGGTCCCGCAGATCGTCACCACCCGGCGGGCCCGGTTCTCGCGGCCGCGCCGGAGGCCGAGGAAGGCGAGCAGGCCGAACAAGGCGAATTCCAGTACCGCGGGCGAAAGCGTCACTTCGTTGATGAGGTTCGTCATGCCACGAGGTTAGGAACGTGTCGGTGCCCGCACCCTCGCCGGACGATCTTCGCCCTCCCTCGCACGACGAGCGGCGAACGAGCGGTACGACCGGCCAACGAACGGTCACGGCCGTCCGGGTTCCGCCGACCGCGCCGCCTCGAACAGCCGCTCGCGGACGCCGCGATAATGCCGTCGGCTCACCGGGACGTCGCCGAGTTCGGTATGCGCCACCAGGCCGCCGACCGGATCACTGCGCAATTCGGTGATCGCGCCGACGGCGGCGAGGTAACTGCGATGGGTCCGCACGAAACCGGCGTCCTCCCACTGCTCGGCCAGCAGCGACAGCGGCATCCGCACCGGGTGGACACCGGAGAAGGTGTGCAGTTTGACCGTGTCCCGGGCGGCTTCGACGAAGACGACCTCGCGGCGCCGGACGAACCTCGTGCGGCCCTGGACGTCGACCGGCAGCACGGCCAGCGAGTCCGGCACCGACGGCGGTGCCGCTTCGGTCGACGGCGACATCTTGCGCACCCGGCGCAGCGCGGCGGAGAGCCTGTCCGCGCTCACCGGTTTCCGCAGATAGTCGATCGCCCCGAGATCGAAGGCGTCCGCCGCGTGTTCGTCGTAGCCGGTCACGAACACGATCAGGGGCGGATCGGCCAGCTTCGCCAGTAACCCGCCCAGGTCGATGCCGTTCATCCCCGGCATCGCGATATCGACGAACACCGCGTCGAACCGGTCGCCCTGGATCATCTTCAACGCGCTGAGCGGGTCGTCGGCCGAGCTGACCACGGCCACCTCGGGGCTTTCGCGCAGGAGACGGGAAATCCGCTCCAGCGCGGAGGGCATGTCGTCCACCGCGAGCACTCGCAGTCCCTGGCTCACTCGAACTCCTTCACCGGCCGGACCCCGGGCATGAACTTGGGCAGCCTCAGGGTGACCTTCGTACCCGCGCCCGGAGCGGTCTCGACCATGAGCGCGTAATCCCGGCCGAACGTGTGTTGCATCCGCTGGTTGACGTTGGAGAGACCGACGTGCGAGCTGCCGCGCAAGTCGGCGAGAAGTCGGGGATCCATCCCGACGCCGTCGTCCTCCACACTGATCACCGCTTCGGTGCCCGCGTCCTCCGCGATGAGGGTGACCGTCCCGCCGCCCGATTTCGGGGCCAGCCCGTGCTGGATCGCGTTCTCCACCAACGGTTGCACGACGAGGAAAGGCATCACGACGGAGAGCACCTCGGGCGCGATCTTCAGCCGGACTCCGATCCTTCCCGAGTGGACCGCCGCTTCGATGATCAGGTACCGGTCGATGTTGCGCAGTTCCTCGGCCAGCGTGGTGAACGAACCGGAAGTACGAAAGGAGTACCTGGTGTAGTCGGCGAAGTCCTGCAAAAGCTCCTCGGCCTCTTCAGGATCCGTGCGGATGAGCTCCGCGATCGTGTTCAGCGCGTTGTAGGTGAAATGCGGGGAGATCTGGGCGCGCAAGGCCCTCATCTCGGCCTGCCGCAGTTCCGACTTGGCGTCGTCGAGACGTTCCAGTTCGAGCTGGATGGTGACGAACCGTGCGACGACGTCGACCATCACGTTCAGCCGTCTGTCGAGCCTTCGGGCGACCACGATCAGCACCGCCGCCGTCTCGCCTTCGACGAGCAACGGCACGGCCACCGCCGTTCCCATCCCGCACGAGCCGCCGACCGGACAGTCGAGGCCATCGTGCGACACCCGCTTCCGGTCGCCTTGGCAAGCGGCCGAGACCGCGTCGGCGAGGTCGGCGTAATGGTGGTTCGCCCCGCCGTCCCAGCTCAACAAGGTGCCGTCGGCGTCGGTGATGCCGACCGCGACACACTCCAGCATGCCGACCAACCGGCCGGTGGTCCGGTCCGCCTCGCCCGCGGTCAGACCTTCCCGCAGCACCGGCACCGCTCGGAGCAACTCGTACAGGGCTTCCGGGGAGACCCCCGGCCGTCGCCTGCCGCGGAAGTAGAACCAGATGGCGGCCGCGATCGACACGGCCGAGAGCGAAGCGAGCGCGACGATCACTTTCCCTCCCGTCGGCCCGAGGGCCGACGGACATCCTCCCATTCACCGGCCTCCCCGGGTGGGTGACCCGCGGTGGGGCCGCCCCCCTTGAGCGGCCCCACCCGGATCATCCGGCCGGAATCGACCGGATGGCACCTGTACCGCTCATTTCCCGGCGTCGGGATCGCGCGGCAAGGCGGCCAGTGAAAGGACCATGGCGACCGGCCAGAGCACGGCGGCCAACCACGCGCCGGCGACGGTGATCGCGGTGACCGAGACCGCCGCCGCGATCAGCCCGCCGACGGGCGATACGTAGCAAAGCCCCAAGGGGCCGAGGAAAAGCGTCCACCGCAAGGCCGTCTTCGCGGATTTGACCGGAGGCCGGGGAACCGCGTAACGCCCCGGACCGAGGACCTCTTGGTCGTCGCCCTGATACCAGCCGCCCGACATCAGCGGCGGATGTGGCGCGAAGAAGGCCGGTCTCCTCCCGAACGCCTTGGGCGTCCGCAGATCAGGACCGTTGTCCTCCGCACGTCTCATGACACTTTCCGCACTTCGCATGACATCCTCCCCCGTCACCGGCCCGAGGCCTGGTGAACTCACCCTCTGCCTGGCACAATCGCAGGTTGCGGTTCGGAACTTCCGGGTTGTTTGCCCACTGACCATGCTGACGAGTCGGGGGAGCGCGCGATGCGTCATATGGAACACGGGGCCGATCCGGTTCCCGCGGAACCGGAGAGCCCGGATGACCGGTCCCTCAGCCGGTGAAAAAGGGGAACTCGGTACCTGGCGCAGACTCACGCCCGCCGAGCAGACCGCGCTCCGGAGCGCGGGCCACCTGAAGGTGTGGCAACCGGGTCAGATTCTCGCCCTTCAGGGCAGTCCGCCCACGAGCATGTTCGTCGTCCTGCGCGGCTGGGTGAAGATCAGCGCGACCAACTATCGCGGCGAGGACGCCCCGCTCGCGGCCCGCGGCCCCGCGGAAATCGTGGGAGAACTCGCCCCGATCAGCGGACTCCCCCGTTCCGCGACGATGTCGGCGATCGACGAGGTGCACACGCTCATCGTGCCGAGGGACAAATTCCTCGGTGTACTGCGCGCCCGGCCGAGGATCGCCGAGGAGATCTTCCGCACCGCCGCGATCCGCCTCCAGCAATCGGATCGCCTCCGGCTGGAATCCGGCGGCCCCGATTTCCCGCAGCGCCTGGCCGCGGTACTCCTGGAACTGACGCTCCAGCACACCCTCGACTGGACCGACGACGAACAGGTCGATCTCCATTTCAACCAAGGGGAACTGGCCGGATTCGCCCGCGTCTCCCGCAGCACTTTGATCCGCGGTCTGGAAGAACTACGCCGTCTGGGTGTGGTGCGCACCGCCCGGCAGCGAGTCACCATCACCCGGCCTCGCGCACTCCGAGAACTGGCCGCCGGAAGGCCTCCCCCCGACGACAAGGCCTGATCGGTCACGGAATCTCGGCTATCCTGGTCAAGGTTCAACTCTCGCAACCGTTTCACGGGGTGGAGGGAATCGGCACGATGAGTTCATTCTCGGCAAGCACGGAACCGGACATCGAATCCGCGTTGATCGATCTCGACGGGATTCCGCTGACCGCGTTACGGGATCTGGACGATGAGGCGTTCCACCATTCGGCGCGCCACGTCGTCGAACGGACCAGACATCTTCGGGCGCGCTACCGGAGTTCGGGCGCCGGAGGTGGCGAGCGGATCGACTGATGCCCTCCGCGGAAGCGCGCCCCACGTTCCACCGGTTGTCCTGGCGGGACTTCGACGCACTGGCGCGGCTCGAAAGCGACGAAGACACAGCACGCCGCCTGCGCCGGGCAGAGCGGAGCCGGCGCAAACTGTTGATCAACGCTTTGCTCACCGATGCGGCGAAATGCCCGGAGTGCGTGCGGCCGTTACCTTCTTTGGACTCGGCCTGGGAGCTCTTGGCGCGAGCCGAAGCCAGGGCTCCCCGGGCAGTGAACCGGATGCTCACCAATCCGTACACCGGAAGCTGGGCGGGCTACACGACTCGCTTGCTGCGCAACGGAACGAACGGCATTGGTCCACTGTGGATACACTTGGGTCACGCCCACGCGATAGCGGCGGCCGCGGCGATTCGGGCGGGGTTGGATTTCGAAACCGATATCCCGGCATGGAATGGCAACGCCATGCTGCCTTCCCTTGGCATGGCCCGCTTTCCTGCCGCCCCGGCGTTCTCCGTCGCTACCGTGCATGGCACCCAAGGCCGGTATTTCGTCTCCCACAACGGAATCGAAGTGCCGTTGCCGATCTCACCCGGCTCCGACGGCCCGGGGTGGTGGGGAATCCGGCAGGTACGCAGTCAAGTGGGGTCGCATCGGTTCTCACTATGGCTGGACGACCTCGATCCCTACCGTGGCCTCTATGAGCCGATCCCGCCCGAACGGTCGCCGGACCGAGAACTCGACGACTGGCGACGGCTGATCGACGAGGCCTGCCGCCTCATCGCCGACCATCTGCCCGAGCTGGCCCGGATCATGCCGATGGGCCTCGTCTCGCTGGTGCCCAAACCGCAAGTGCTCTTCGGTAACCGGAGTGCGTCGACCGGGGAGGCGTTCGGCAGTGCGGTGGTCGGGCTGCCGAGCGACGGCGCGGCACTCGCGGACCTCCTCATCCATGAGTTCCAGCACATCGTGCTGGGAGGGCTGTTGCATCTGGTCGAGTTGTACGAGCCGGATTCCCGCGAACGGATCTACGTGGCCTGGCGGGACGACCCGCGCCCCTTGAGCGGGGCGCTACAAGGGGTTTATGCCTTCTTCGGGGTCACGGCCTTCTGGCGGGCCCTGGCCGGTGCCGGCGTGATGCCTCACCGATCCGCCTTCGAGTTCGCCTATTGGCGCAGGCAGACCTGGTACACCTTGGGGCTGCTGCGCACGGACGCGAAACTGACCACCGCCGGACGCCGGTTCGTCGAAGGTATCGCCGAACGCCTCGGGCCCTGGCAGGAGGAACCCGTACCGGCGGAGGCGAACGAACTCGCCGCGGCCGTCGCCCAGGACCATTTCGCCGGCTGGCGCGTCCGTCACCTGCGCCCGAAACCGGCGGCGGTCGGCGAGGTCGCGGAGGCCTGGCTGAACGGCCGCGCCAAACCACCCGTCACCCTGGACCCGACGGACCTGCCGCCGACCCCGGTCCCGGACGGCTCCTGGTCCCACGCCAGGACGGACCTGATCCGGCTCGCCGTCTGCGACGGAAAGCGGGCCGTACCGGAGGCCACCGGCGCCGACTTCGCTTACGCCCGAGGCGATTTCGCCAAAGCGGCCGACGACTACCGCGCGGAACTCTCCGAGGATCCCGACCGGCCGACGTCACTGGTCGGACTCGGCCTCGCGCTCTCCGCGCGAGGCCCGCACCCGGCCGCTCGTGCCCTGCTGCACTGCCCAGAACTCGTCCGCGCGGTCCACCGGCAACTGCGCACCCTCGCCCCTTCTCCCCCGTCCGTGGAACGGCTCGCGGCATGGATCGGGCAGGTGGTACCCGGCTGACCGCTACATCAGCATCGGGTCGATGTCGCAGTCGGCACGAGCACCGCGGACAGCCGCCTGGGTTCCCGGGTGGGCCTCGCCGAGAACTCGGCGGTACTTGGCCAGGACCGGCTCCTGGAAAGGCGCGGCTTCGTCGGTACGACCGGCGGCGGCGAGATCGAGGCCCAGGTTGAAGGCCGCGGCCAAGGTGGTCGGGTGGTCCTCGCCGAGTACCTGACGACCACGCTCGACAGCGTCCCGGCCCAGCTCGATCGCCCGGTCGAGTTCACCTGACTGGGAGAGTTCGCTCGCCAGGTTGATCGTGACGATCACGGCGTACGGGTGATCGGGGCCGATGCTGGCGCGGAAGTACTCGAGAGCGCGTTCGTCGAGCACACGTGCGGCCGCGACGTCCCCTTGGAGCCGCAGCGTCACCGCGAGGTCTGCGCTCGCCGCCAAGGTGTGCGGATGGTGCTCGCCGAGGCCGCTCCGGTACCGCTCGAAGGTCTGCTCTCCGAGCTTGGCCGCGGCGACCAGGTCACCCGAGTGACGGAGATCGATCGAGTGCGCGAGGGCGCAGCACATCGTGATGCTGTGGTCGTCCCCGAAGGCGAGACGCAACCTCCTCAATGCCTCCGTCGAGAGGACCATCGCACCGGCGTGGTCACCGTCTTTCCGCCTGGCAACGGCAAGCATGAAATTGTTGACCACGGTGTCCACCTGGTCCTTGCCGAAGCGAGCCTGGAAGTTCTCCGTGAGCCGCTCCTGCTGGACCCGGGACTGCCCGTACTCACCGGCCTCTCGCAGGTCCACGATCAGCGCGGTGTTGACGCTGAAGGTGCGGACGTGCTCGCGGCCGAGGACCTCGATACGCCGGCGGAGGGTTTCCTGGTCCAGTTCGGCAGCGGCCCGATAGGCACCGGACAGCCGCAGGCTGATCGCGTGCTGATAGGCGGTGTTGAGCGTCTCCGGGTCGTCTTCGCCGAACATGCGCTTGGCCTTGGTGAAGATCTCCTCACTGAGCTTGCCCGCGGCGGCGAAGTCGCCCTGGGCCCGGAGGTCGATCGTGATGTTCCGCTGGAGCGCGAAGGTCTCTTCGTTCTCTTCGCCGGAAACCTGAAGGCGCAGCGCGAGCGTGCGCTGGTTGAGCTCCGCGGCTTCGGCGTACCGGCCGATCGCCCACAGATAGAGCCCCAGCCTCGACGAGACCTCGAGTGTCTGCGGATGCGTGGGACCGAGGCTTTCGGTGAGGTGCTTCCTTGCTTCAAGGCCGAGCCGGGCCGCTTCCTCGTGGTCCCCGTACTCGAACAGATAGCGCATCAGATTGATGTG
This sequence comes from Amycolatopsis pittospori, assembly GCF_013870525.1. Taxonomy (GTDB): domain Bacteria; phylum Actinomycetota; class Actinomycetes; order Mycobacteriales; family Pseudonocardiaceae; genus Amycolatopsis; species Amycolatopsis pittospori. Next base: position 61,987 of record NZ_JACBXD010000039.1, on the reverse strand, counting down.
GAGCTGACGCGGCCAGTCGTCGTCGCAGTTCAGCACGTTCGCCGCGTAGACGTGCGGGAGCAGTTCGCGGTAGCGCGACCAGTGCCTGCTCGACTCGGGGTCGTTCGGATCGAGTGCGGCGAGCAACTGGTGCGCCCCGTGCTGCATCCGCGCGTGCACCTGACGGGCCATCACCCGGTTTCGCAGCACCAGCTGGACCAGGCGGTGCAGCTGGAGCGTGTTGTTGCCGTGGTCGATCTTGGCGAGGCCGTACCGGTTGATGTCCCGGATGGCGCGCGCCAGTTTGATCGGTTCACGCAGGGCCGCGTCGAGTTCCGGCGAGATGGAGACCCGGCTGACCCCGGTGAGCAGGTCGCGTGAAATCGGTTCAGGGGAGAAGAAAGCGCAGATGTGCAGGATCTGATGTGCGGCCGGGTTGCGGGTCTTCAGTTCCTCGAACGAAACGTTCCACGCGGCGGCGACGGAGACCTCGTAGTCGGGTGCCGAGGCGGTGTCGAGGATTTCCTCGACCGACTCGTCGAACAGGCGCAGGTATTCCTGCACCGGCATCCCGGTCACCGCTCGCCAGGCCGCGGCCTGCTCGACGGCCAGCGGCAGGTCACCGAGTTTCTCCGCGAGTTCGTCGGCGTCGTCCCGATCGATCTCCGGACCGCGCCTGCCGAGCAGTTCGATGCTCTCCTCGCGTTTGAACACCGCGAGTTCCAGCGGGCGCGCGATCCCGGCCCAGTCGGAGTTCCGCGAGGTGACCAGGATTTCGCCCGGACCGTTGCGCGGGAAGTACGGCAGCACGGCTTCCGGGCTTTCCGCGGCGTCGAAGACCAGGAGCCAGCGGCGGAACGGACGTCCGGTGCGCAGTGCCTCGATCACCGCGGGCACCGCGATGTTCGCCTCCGACGCGCCCGGGATGCCGAGGATGGAGGCGAGTTCGGTCAGCCCGGCGCGGATCTGCGTGGTGTGCGCGGCGTCGATCCACCAGACCAGGTCGTAGTCCTGGAGATGCCGGTAGATGTATTCCGTGGCCATCTGCGTCTTGCCGATACCGCCGAGACCGTGCAGTGCCGAGGGAAGGACCGCGGTGGTGCCGCTGTTCAGCCGTCTGGTCAGCTGGTCGAGGAGTTCGTCGCGGCCGGTGAAGTTCGGGTTCCTCGGCGGTACGTTGCCGAAGACCAAGGGCGGGTCCTCCGGCTGGCGTGCCGGGAAGTTCCGCGTACTGCCCGAGGCCGACGGGTGAACGATCCTCGTCGTCGGCTCGTTCGATTCGGTGTCGCCGAAATGGCGCGAGCGTCCCTCCGACGCTGAAGTCGAGGCAGGGGGACGTTCGGCCGTCTCAGGCATCATGGGGCTCACAGTCTTGATTGATTCAGATTCGGGTACGACGAGGTCTTGGTCTTGTACCGCGTTCCGTAGCCGGTCAGCCCGGGACAGGTACGGACCGGAAAGGGCGCGCATTACTGCACTTTCCAGTTCCACGTCGGCCGACGACTCGAGGGTGAGCACCGGATCCGGCGTGTTGTGCGGGTCGGCGATGGCGTCTCGGAGGTGACCGAGCAGCGGAATCCGGCCACCTAAATGGGTGGCGGCCACTCGTACGACACTGGCCGTTTCCGAACGCCGCGCGCCGCTGAGCAACAATTCCCGGACTGCCTCGGGAAAAGCGAAGACCCCACCTGTGTCCCAAGTGGACTTCCCTTCCCTGAGTCCGGGAGCGTACATGATCCCCGAAAGCAGAAGTTCCAGGAGGTGCTCCAGCCCCGCTTCCGGCACGAACCGTTGTCCCACCAGCTTCGCCACGTCGAGTCGGACCGGAACCGCCGCGAGCAGTTGGGCCAAGCGTAGCGCCGGAGGCGAAGCGACACTGCGGAATCGGTGCACTCTTTCGGCGGGTGACAAAGTTACTGGCGGGTCAACAGATTCCGCCTGTGCGACGCGGTCGGTGGCGAGCACGATCGCGCCTTCGGCGGCCGCGCTGTTTTCGCCGGTCATGAGTCCGGCCCACCACGCGAGCGACCGCGGGCGCAGTTCGAGCACCGGCACCGGAACGGTCCCGGCGGGCACCGAAGCCCCGGGGTCGAGCCAGGCGTCGGTCAGGCCGAACGTCCATCTCTCGTTGGGGGCCAACGCGTTCGGGACCCGGATCAGGGCCTTGTGGGGACTCATTCCGCAGCGGCCCCAAAGCCACTGCGGTAACAGATGCACGATGCTCACCGGCATCGTGCGGCCCCAGCGAGCCAGGATCGGGTACAGCGCGTCCTTCTTCTGCCAGGCGTCCCCGACCCCGTCGGTCAGCAGCAGTACCGCGCGCCGCCCGGAGGGATCCAGGATTTCGTCCGGGTCGCGCGCGGGCGCGCCGGGAGTGCCACCACGGAGAACGAGACCGTCCTGCCCATTGTCCTTGGCGGTTTCCAACAGGCGGACCTGAATGGTGCGGAAAGCACCCACCTGCCCGAGCAGGTCGACGAACGCGGACACACGGGGGCGCCACAACGCCATGGAGGGACCGTTGTCGAGGACGAGCGTCAGGTCGAGCCAGCGCTCTTTTCTCATCCGGGTGACCGGCCACCATCGTCCGGTCTCGGCGGCTCGGACGGCGGTGGCCTCCTCGTCCAGGACCACATCGTTGTGTCGCCGGGAAGTGGTCTCGCGTTTCAGCGTTCTCAGTGCGCGGAAGTACTCCAGCGATTCGAGCAACGCGACACCCCCGGTGCCGGCGCCGTCCACCGCCGGTTCGGGCAGGTCCGCGGGGGCGACCTCGATTTCGGCGGTCTGGTCTTCGTCCTGCCCGGGCGACGGTATAGCGGGGATCGGCCGCCGTCGCGGTTCGGCGGGGGGTGGGACGTCCCGCGATTCCGAAGGCGCGTTGCGAATCCGCACGTCGTCTTCCACCGGCGGCTTCGGTTCTTCCGCCGCCGCGGGCTCGGCGGCGGTGCTCGCGGGCGCGATCGCCGCGGCCAGCCAGACGATGTCCGCGACATCGGTCCAGTTCAGGTCCTCGAATTCGAACTTCCTGCCACTCTTGGGAAAGTCGGTGGTCCGACGTTCCGCCGCCCGGACGGAACGCGAGTCGGGGACACCGCCCGGCCCGCCCATGTCACCGCACCGTCAGTCGTTGCCACAGCGCGTCCACCAGCCGCGGCCACGCCTCCTGATCCGGCTGATACGCACCCGACGTGGCCAGATACACGGCGTCGAGCAACCGGTCGGTCGGCAGACCGCCTTCCGCCTTGCTGCGTTCGGCGAATTCGCGGATGAGCTCGTCCCGGTGCTCACCGTTCTGCCCGACCAGATGGCTCGCCACGATCGCGGCCAGCTGTTCGTGGTCCGGGTTCTCGATCCGCAATTGCAGACACCGGCGGAGGAACGCGGGCGGGAATTCCCGTTCCCCGTTGCTGGTCATGACGACGACAGGAAAGGCGTGGCAGGCTATCCGGCCGTCACGGACGACGGCGGTGCGCTGCGGATCCGCGGTGTGCACGGTGACCTCGGGATGCCGATTGCGCACCCGCGCCAATTCCTCGATGGAGAATTCGCCGTCTTCGAAGATCGAAAGCAGGTCATTCGGCAGATCGGCCTCGGACTTGTCGAGCTCGTCGATCAGGAGGACACGGGGCAGCCTGCTGGGCAGGAACGCCGTACCCAGCGGGCCCAGCCGGACGAAATCGCCGATCGGCGGCTCTTCCCCCTCGCCGCCGAGCTGCGCCTGACTCGTCGCGGCGGCCTGCACCCGGCCGATCGCGTCGTAGCCGTAAAGACCGGAACTCAGCGCGGTATGACTGGTGATCCCCCAGCGCAGTACCCGGCCGAGACCGAGCTCCCTGGCGATCCGGTAGGCGAGACTCGACTTCCCGGTTCCCGGATTTCCCGTCACCAGCAAGGGACGCCGCAGGTAGAGCGCGGCGTTCACCATGTTCAGTTCATTGTCGTCGATATCCTGCTCGGAAAGCGTGAACGCGGTACCGAGGCGGCGCTCCGACTCGCCGTCGTCCGGTGGCGGCACGTCGTGCTCCGGCGGCGGATCCCCGCGATAGGAACGCCAGGGGGGCGGCGCGGGCAGCAACTGCGCGAGGTCGATGTCGTGGATCGGCCTGCCGGTCCCCCGATAAATCCACCAATCGGGTGCATCGGAATGCGGCGTCCGACCGTCCACGGCCACGTCCTGGTCGTTCACGCTCATCCGCGGTATCCCCTTACGGTCGAGTCGGGATCAACGGTTGGTCGAGAACAATTACCCGTTTCGGGTCGTCCCACATTACCACCAGATCGTGAGCCAGAGAATTCTTGAACGGTACCGCCGCACCCGAATTCGCCAGTTTGCGGCGATCCGGCAGTTCGATAAAGCCGGTCTCCGTGGCCAATACCCAGTCCAGCAACTCGCGCAGCTTCTCGGGTTCGGCGTCCGGATGCCAGAGGATCACGGGCAGCCCACTCCGGATGGCGGTCGTCAACTCGTCCGGTGCGGTGCCCTGTTCCGCTTGCGAGGCGGGCGGATTCGCCAATACCAGCCCGATCCAGTGCTCGTCGCTCAGTATTGCGTCGATCGGGTGATCCTCGAACTCCGCACGATCGGAATAGTGCAGCCGGTCCGCGGACGGATCCTCCACCATCGAGTCCCAGCGAACGTGCCATGCGCGATGCCAATGCCTCGCCCGCATCCTCTCCAGTGATCTTATCCCGAGCCGGTACCCGTACCTCAACGGCTGAGGCTGGCCCGTCCCATGTTCCTTGGCCCATCGCTGCACGGGCAAATTGATCAACGTCCTCGGCAGCAGGAATTCCACCGACGCGGACATGCTCTGGCCGGACCAGACTCCCTCAGTCTCCAGGATGACGTCGTCGACCCTGAACTCGACCTCGTCTATTCCGATTTCCCGCACACCACCCAGCGCGGGAGGCCACACTTCCGGGTCATCTTGGCGCCAGAATGCGAGAGTGCATCGCGTCGGGTCGGCGGAAACCGGTTCGAGCATGATCGTCAAATGCAAATGCGGACGTTCAGGAATCGGCGGCCTGCTCTGCCGCTGATGTCCGAGCGCGGGGCCGAGTCGCAGCGAACGCGCCTGGTCACCGATCCAGCCGGCGATCATGGCGCCCGCCTCGCCGCCGGCGTGTTCCGCCAGCAGCCGCAGAAACGTGACGGCGGGCGGGATCCCGTCCGGGCCCGCGTTGAAATCCGTGAGCAGGTGGAAGGCACTCCACGCGTCGGTGACGCCGTCCAGCCGCGGCAGCGGGATCGCCGGGCCGAGCGCGCGGCTCATCATCACGCCGAGATGCGGTACCTCCATCCGGGTCAGATGGCGGTGCAGGCCCGCGAGATCCTTGCGGGGTATCAACTCCAGGACGTCGCTGGCCAGTTCGGGAAGAGGCCGGTCGTCGAGCCGCGCCGGCTCGACGGCGGGTGCTTTCGCCGCCGCGGCGGTGAGTTCGCCGTGTAGTCGCAGATAAGCCATTCCGGTGAAGGTCTTCACCGAAACCGGTATCGGGTCGTACAACTCGGGCAGCAGTCCCGGATCCGGCGCGATGACGTCGGAGAAGAACCGCTCGGAAGAGATGAAGGCGATCATCCGATCGGATTCCGCGAACGCCTCTTTCGCCAGTTGAGCGTCCAGAATGCGAAAGGCAGTGTCGACCGCTTCGCCGACCCACCCGTTCCCGTCGTTCAGCACCTCGCCGGAGTTCAGGCTCACCCGCAAGCGGATCTGCGCCTGCGAAGTCCTTGTCCAGTTGTACCGGCGGAGAGCGACCGCGATGCGATCCGGTAAGCGATCGGCGACCAGGCTCTTCGTGGTGCCAGGCGGCAACAGGATCAGCGCGCCGTCACCGCGATCCTCGCGTGCGCAGGAATCGAAGTCGACGTCGCTTTCCGCGAAAGCGGTTTTGAGCACCTCGTACATGCCCTGGCGCACGGCGAGCCTGTCGAGCGGATTCCGCTCGGGAGAGGTGAATCCCGCGACGTCCACGACGACGATCGTGCGGTCGAGAGCCTGCGTCGGTTGCGCCACTGGCCCCCTCCCAAGGTCCAGGCGCCGTCTCATCGGCGCTGAACGCCACATTATCGCGCCGATCGGCCCAGGGATCGGTGTTCAGATGACAAATTCATCTCCGCGCATCTGTGCTGCCGCGTTCACCCGAACGGCGCCGAACGGCAAGGAGCCCTCCCCGACCGCGCCGGGGAGGGCTCCTCTTTCACCGGGGGTCAGACGCCGGCGACCTGCTGGATCCAGCTGCGGTACCGGGTGATGTTGGTGTACGCGGTGTTGTTCGACCGGTCGCTGGTCGAGGCGACACCGACCTGGCGGCCACCGGAGAACATCGGGCCGCCCGAGTCACCGCCGGCGGTGATGCCGTCGACGCGGTTCGCGCAGACCGCGACGCCGCCGTTGTAGTCGCTGCAGTTGACCGAGTTCACCCGGACGGTGGCGACCTTCAGGTAGCGGGACTGGCAGTTGATCTCGGAACCGCACTGGCTGGTCGCGCCCCAGCCGTAGACCTGCACGTTCTGGCCGACCGCGACGTTGCTCGTGGTGCCGAGCGGCGCGTAGGTGGCGTTGACCGAGCTGGTCAGCTTGACGATGGCCAGGTCCGCGCCGGAGTGGCGGGTGATGGTCGACGCGGTGGCCATCGTGCCGCCGCTCTGCTGGTCGAGGCTGCCGATGCGGAAGGTGTAGCTGCCGCTGCTGGCGACACAGTGCTTGGCGGTGAGGATGTACTGCGGCGCGATGATCGTCGCGCTGCAGTTCTGCTGGCCGTTGACGAACAACCGGGCCGCCCACGGGCCGCTCTGCGCGTACTGGCCACCGATGATCATCGGCTGCACACCGGAGGGTTCTGCGGCGGTCGCGGCGGGGGCGGTCGAGCCGAGCAGCGCCATGAAGGCGGTACCGGCGAGCAGGACGAGGGAGCGCAGTCGCATGTTCCGACTCATTTCTGCGGCCGGGCACCGGCCGCTTCAGTGGGGACGAACGCGCTGATTCTGTGTCGCGACAAGGGAATCCGGAAACCGACGAAAGTCGCGCGGACTACCTATTTATTTCCCCATGACACTCGCCGGACATTGTCTGCGTATATGCGTATCGATCAGCGGGGCGTGATCACTTAACACACGGAACGGAAACGGAAATCCGACAAAAGTAGGGATTTCGATCGATCGCGCATTCCCGGAGGACATTCCTCAATCGTCGAGGAGCCGCCACGCGGTGAGGGCGAGCCGGGCCCGGGTCAGCCCGGCGGGGTCGTTCAGCTCGATACCCAGGGTCTTCCCGATCAGCGTGAGCCGGCGCGCGACGCTGCTGTGGTGCAGGTGCAGGAAATCGGCGGCCTGCCGGACGGAACCCGTGACGCAGTAGGCGTCCAGGGTGCGCAGGTCTTCCGGATCCGCTGCCAGGCCCGCGATCGCGACGACGTCGGCGTTGCCGCGCACGTCTTCCTCGGGGACCCGTGCGAGCAGCGCCAACGCACCGAGGTCGTCGTGATGGATGACCGGAAGGCGCTCGGTGGTGAACCGGAGCGCGGTCCGGGCGTCCAGCCAGGACCGGTGCGGACAGCCGGCGGCACCGATCCCCGCGCGCACACCGTCCGGCAGCCGGGCCGGATCCACCGCGGTCGCCAGGATGATGCCGACGTCGCCGAGTGGGGCGGCCCTGACCGGGCGGCCCGGGCAGACCAGGCCGCCGAGCTTCTCGAGCGGGATCCCCGACCGGACCGCGACGACGTGGATCGGAGGTTCGGCGGCGAATCCGAGCAGCCGCAGCGCCCGGTTCCGGGCGGCGTCGTCGCTGGTGGAGCTGATCACGAGTTCCACGAGCGCCGGGTCGGCCATGGTGGTGCGGGCCGGGCCGTACCGCTCGACGACCGTGGCGGCGGCGATGGCGAGCCTGTCCAGCAGCGCTTCGTCGAGCGAGGCGGGGCCGCCGTCGCGTTCCAGCCAGACGGTGCCGATCTCCTCCTCGTCGAGGGTGACCGCCACCGACGTCGAGACGGAAGCGGGTTCGAGCGGGGCGGCCACCTCCCGGCCGTCGGGCGCCATGCGGATCGTCCGTCCCGTGCCGTGGAGCCGGATCCCGGCCACGCATTCCGCCAGCCCCGCCGACGCGCGGGCGAGCACGGGGAGATCGACGCGCCGCCGCATCAGGGTGTCGTAGAACATCACGACGCGGATGACGCCTTCGACGTCCGGATCCAGATGCGACAACCGAGCGGCCAGTGCCTCCATGACGGCGAGGGTACGCGGCGATCGTCGCGCGAGAAGCCCGGAACGCGCGACGAGTGGCGGGCGACCTCCCGGCCCGGTGCCGGGAGCATGGCGTCATGGATCCCGAATTGGAAGCCTTCATCGCCCTGTTCCCGCCGGCCACCCTCGACGACCCGGCCACCGAGCGCGAGAACTTCACCAAGCTGGCGACCTCGGTGCCGCAGCCGGACACCTCGGCCATGGACGTCGAAGACCGGATCGTGCCCGGCGACCCGGACGTGGCGATCCGCGTCTATCGTCCCCGCGACGCCCAGGGCGCCATCGTCTGGCTGCACGGCGGCGGCTACGTGATGGGCGATCTGGACACGGAACACCCGTGGGCCGCCCGTCTCGCCGAGGGTTCCGGCGCGGTGGTGATCTCGGTGAAGTACCGCCTGGCGCCCGAAAATCCGTTCCCGGCCGCGCTCGACGACGTCTACGCCGTGCTGAACTGGACCGCCGGACACGCGGCCGAACTCGGCGTCACCCCGGACCGGATCGCGATCGGCGGGCACAGCGCCGGCGGCGGGCTGGCGGCGACCGCGGCGCTGCGAGCGCGCGACGAACAAGGCCCGGCGATCCGGTTCCAGCTGCTCAACCAGCCGAGCCTCGACGACCGGCAGGAGACGTGGTCGGCCCGGAACTTCACCGACACCCCTTGGGTGAACCGCGACAAGATCGCCGCGATGTGGCGGCACTACCTGGAAGGACGGCCTGCTCCTTCCCCCTACGCCGCCGCCGCGCGGGCCGCCGATCTGTCCGGGCTACCGCCCGCCTACGTGGCCTCCGCGGAGTTCTGCCCCAACCGCGACGAGAACATCGACTACGCGGTCCGCCTCATGCAGGCGGGTGTCTCGGTCGAACTGCACCAGTGGCCAGGTACCTTCCACGGTTCGCAGGCGATCCTGTCCGCCGAGGTCTCGCACCGGCAGATCGCCGAACTGGGCGGGGCCCTGCGCCGCGCGCTGGCCGAATGACGACCGCGGCTCCGACTCTGGCGCGGCTGCTGCGCCCCTACACAGGGAGTTTCGCGGCCGTCGTCGTACTTCAGGTCATCGGCGCCGTCTCGGGGTTGGCGCCGCTGCTGGCGGTCGTCGAACTGGGCCGGGCGCTGCTGGCGCCCGGCCCGGTCGACGACGGCCGGGTCTGGACCGCGGTCGCCGTGGGCGCGGCCGGGTTGTTCGTCCGGCTGGCGCTCACGGCCGCGTCGGCCGGGATCGGGCATCTGCTCGACGGCCGGGTCCAGCTGGCGTTCCGGCGGCTGCTGGCCGAACGCCTGGGGCGTGTACCGATCGGCTGGTTCTCGCGGCGCCGGACCGGTGAGCTGGCCAAGGTGGTGGGCGAGGACGTCAGCGCCGTGCACCCGTTCATCGCGCACACCCCCGGCGAGCTCGTCTCCGCCTTCGTCGTCCCGCTGGTGTCGCTGGTGTACCTGCTCACCATCGACTGGCGGCTCACCCTGATCACGCTGATCCCGGTCCTGCTCGCGATCCTCCAGGTCCCGCTGATGATGACGCCGTCGCGCCTTCGCGAACAGGAGGAGTTCGACCGGGGTATGGCGGGGATTTCGAGCGCGGTCGTCGAATTCGTCCAGGGCATCGCCGTGGTCAAGGCGTTCGGCGGCACCGGCCGCGCCCACCGCCGGTTCCTCACCGCCGCGGACGCCTTCGTCGGCACCTTCACCCGCTGGGTACGGGGGATGGCCGGGCCCGCGGCCGGGATGCAGCTGGCGTTGTCCCCGCCGTTCGTGCTGGTGGTGGTGCTGATCGGCGGCACGATCCTGATCACCGGCGGCGAGCTGGCCCCGGCCGATCTCCTGCCGTTCCTGGTCCTCGGCCTCGGTCTGACCGCTCCGGTGGCGGCGCTCGGGCACGGGTTCGACGAGCTGCAGGCCGCCCGTCGCGCGGTCGGCCGGATCCGGGACGTCCTCGCGGTGCCGCCACTCCCGGAACCCGCGAATCCCGTCGCGCCCCAAGGGCACCGCGTCGAACTGCGGGACGTGCGCTTCGGCTACGAAGACGATCACGAAGTCCTGCGAGGAATCGACCTGGTCCTGGAGCCTGGGACGGTCACCGCGATCGTCGGGCCTTCGGGCAGCGGAAAGTCCACTCTGGTCCACTTGCTGCCGCGGTTCTTCGACCCGGCGAGCGGTTCGGTCCTGCTGGGTGGCGTCGATCTGCGCGAAGTCGGCAGCCGGGAGCTCTACCGGACGGTCTCCTTCGTATTCCAGGACGTCCGGCTGCTGCGTGCGTCGGTCGCGGACAACATCGCGCTCGCCGTCCCGCGCGCGAGCCATGACGACGTGGTCCGCGCGGCCAAGCAGGCGAACATCCACGAACGGATCCTCGAACTGCCACGCGGCTACGAGACGGTGCTCGAGGACGAAACCGGGCTGTCGGGTGGCGAGGCACAGCGGATCTCGCTGGCCCGCGCGCTGCTCGCCGACGCTCCGGTCCTGGTGCTCGACGAGGCCACCGCCTTCGCCGACCCGCAGACCGAATCGGCCGTGCGCCGGGCGCTGGCGGCGTCACAAGGCGATCGCACCACCCTGGTCATCGCCCACCGCCTGGAGACGATCGTCGACGCCGACGTCGTCGTGATGCTGGAGAACGGGACGATCGCCGAACGTGGCAAGCCCGCGGATCTGCTGGCACGGAACGGAAAGTTCGCCGAGTTCTGGCATGCCCATACCGAAGACCCTGGGGAGTCCCGATGATCCGGATGTTGCTGCGTGTGCTGGGGCCGGAATACGCCCGGCCGGTGCGCCGCACCGTGGCCCTGATGACGACGACCGCGATCGCCGAGGGCCTGTCCTACGCTCTGCTTGTCCCTTTGCTACAGGCGCTCTTCGGGAGCACTCCCGGTGCCGCCCGGCCGTGGCTGATCGCGTTCGGCGCGGCGGTCGCGGTGTTCGCGATCCTGCGCTACCGCAGCGATCTCTCCGGTTTCCGGGTCGGAACGACGTTGCTGCGCGGGATGTACCACCGGCTCGGCGATCATCTGGCACGGCTGCCGATCGGCTGGTTCGGCTCCGGCCGGGTCGGCGAGGTGTCGGTGCTGGCCGGACCCGGTGTCCTGCGGGCGATGAGCGTGATCGCGCATCTGCTCGCACCGTTCATCTCCGCCTGCGCCACTCCCCTGACGATCGTGCTCGTGATGCTCGCGTTCAACTGGCGACTGGGGCTGGCCGCGCTGATCGCCGTCCCGCTCGTCGCGGTGATCCAGGTCCGCGCGGGCCGCTCGATGGCGGCCGCCGACCGGGAAGGCGCCGAACGCGATCACGAAGCCACCGGACGCGTCATCGAGTACCTGCAGGCCCAGCCGGTGCTCCGGGCCGGCGGCCGCACCGCCGAACGGTTCGGCCTGCTCGACGACTCACTGCGCGATCTGCGGCGCGCCTCCCGCCGCTCCACGCTTTCGGCGTTGCCCGGCGTCGTGGGACTGACGTTCACGGTGCAGGCGATGTTCACCGTTCTGCTGGTACTGGGCGCTTTCCTCGCGCTCGGCGGGAAGGTCGGGGCGGCCGAGGTGCTGACGATCCTCGTCCTGGCCGCCCGCTGCGCGGATCCGCTGCTGTCGCTGTCGGACATCGGCGGCAAACTCCGCGGCGCGCGTTCGGTACTGGCGAGGCTCGACACCGTCCTGCGGACCGAACCGCTTCCGGAGCCTCTCGACCCGGTCCGGCCCGAACACCACGACCTGGAGTTCGCATCCGTCACCTTCCGGCACGGCGACCGCACGGTGCTCGACGACGTCTCCCTTACCGTGGAAGAAGGTCGACGACTCGCCGTCGTCGGCCCGTCGGGCGCGGGCAAGAGCACGATCCTCCAGATGCTCGCCCGGTTCCACGACGTGGACTCCGGTGCGGTGCGCGTCGGCGGGGTGGACGTCCGCGCGATCAGCACCGAGGACCTGATGGCGCGGATCGCCATCGTCTTCCAGGACGTCTACCTCTTCGACGGCACGATCGAGGAGAACATCCGGCTCGGCCGTCCGGACGCCGACGACGCCGAAGTGCGTGCGGCGGCGACGGCGGCACGGCTGGACGAGGTCATCGAGCGGCTGCCCGGCGGATGGTCGGCGAACGTCGGCGAGGGCGGCACTTCGCTGTCCGGCGGGGAACGTCAGCGGGTCTCGATCGCGCGGGCGCTGCTGAAGAACGCGCCCATCGTGCTGCTCGACGAGGTGACCTCGGCACTGGATCCGGTCAACGAAACCGCTGTCCACGAAGGAATCGAGCGGCTGATGGCGGGCCGGACCGTCGTGATGGTGGCGCACCGGCTGCGGACCGTCCAGCGTGCCGACAAGGTGGTCTTCCTCGACGGTGGCCGGATCGTGGAAGAAGGCCGCCACGACGAATTGCTCCATCGTGGCGGCCGGTACGCCGAATTCTGGGACCTGTCCTTGGCGAAACCCCCAGCGTGAAAACCTAAGCGGTTCGGCGGGTGCCGGCGGTGAACAGCAAGGAAGCGGCCGTCAGCACCACGCCGAACCACACGACACTGGTGATGCCGGCGTTGTCGGCGAAGAGGCCGGCGAACAACGCTCCGAGAGCGATGGAGGTGTTGTACGCCAGCGTGTTCAGCGACATGGCGGCCTCGAAGGTCTCCGGTGCGGCGTTCTGCGTCATCGTGAGCTGACTCAGTTGCACGACGCCGTAGGAAACACCCCAGAGCGCCAGCGCGATCATCGCGCCCGCCTGACCGTGGCCGATCGCGAGCAGCAGCAACAACGACGCCACGAGGGAGGTGGCGCCCACGAGGAAACTCGTCCGCACGTTCTTGGTCACGAAGTACCCGGCGACGAAGTTCCCGGCCGCTCCCCCGATGCCGAAGACGATCAGGCATACCGTGATGAAGCCGGACGACGCGGAAGAATTCCCTTCCAGGAAAGGACGGATGAAGGTGTAGACCCCGAAGTGACCGAGCACGAACAAGACCACGGTGACCAGCACCGACCGCAGGCGCACGTTCTCGCGCGGCAGACCGAAGACCTCCCGGACCGAGACCGCGTTCTGTGACGGCAGCGACGGGACCAGGGCGACGACGGCGAGGAAGACGAGGACGCTGAGGCCGCTCCAGATCAGGAACGTGGTCTGCCAGCTCGTCAGGCTTTCGAGGACGGTGCCCAGCGGCATACCCAGCACGGTGGCGATCGAGATCCCGGACATCACCACCGCGGCCGCCCGGTTCGCGTGCCGTTCCGGGACGAGGCGCATCGCCATCCCGACGCCGATCGCCCAGAAGGCGCCGTTGGCGAACCCCATGACGAGCCGGGTCGCCAGCACCAGCGGATAACTGGGCGCGAGCGCGGTGATCAGGTTGCCCACGGCCAGGATCCCGAGCATCGTCGAAAGCAGGACGCGCCGGTTGATCCGCCGGGTCCACGCGACGATGAACGGGACGCCCAGCCCGGCCGAGACGCCGTACAGGGTGACCATCAGCCCGGCGACGCCGACGGAGATGCCCAGACTGGAACTCACCGGCGTGAGCAGGCCGACCGGCATCAGTTCGGTGGTGAGGAAGACGAACAGGCTGGCGGTGATCGCCGCCACGCCCGCCCAGCCCCTCAAGGTCGAAGGCGCTTTTTCGGTTCGAGTGACCATTTCTTCTCTCTCGATCCGCGGGCATGACGAGGAAACCCCTGCGGCGCCGGGAGATCCGGCGGCGGGGCGTGTCGGTCCGCGAAGTCTGCCGGTTCACGGGACAGCCCCGTGAACCTCTTAGCGCTAAGGTATCGGACGTCTTAGCGCTAAGTCAAATGATGAGCGGAGGAGCGGCGGCGACCTGGGCGGCGCACTCGCGCCCACTGTCACCCCGGGTGAACGGGCCCGCCCGTCCCTTCACCTACCTGCCCCTCGAGTGTTGCGAAAGCCACTTTCGCAACCTTCAACGTTGCGAAAGTGGCTTTCGCAACACCCCGCCATCCACGCCACCTTTGACTTACCCCTCAATGACGCGACTTACCACTCACGACCCCGGTACCTCACTCTTCGGCGACGTCTCCCAACGAACTCAACAGATTCCGCAGCAGGGCGGCGAGTTCGTCGCGTTCTCCCACGCTGATCGCGCTCAGCAGGCGGTGCTCGGTCTCGACGTGGTCGGGCAGCGCCCGGTCGATGAGCTCGAGACCCTTTTCGGTGAGGTCGACGAGCACCCGGCGGCCGTTCGTCTCGTCCGGCGCGCGGACCACCAGGCCGCGTTCCTCAAGCCTGTCCAGGCGCTGGGTGACGGCGCCGGAGGTGATCATCGCGGAGTGCATCAGGTCGGCCGGGGTGAGCGTGCCGGCCCGGCGCAGGGTGGCGAGCACGTCGAAGGAGGACCGGTCGAGGTCGTGCCGGGCGAACGTCTTGCGCAGTTCGCCGTCCAAAACCCGGGCGAGCCTGCTCAGCCGCCCGATCACCCCCATCGGGGAGACGTCCAGGTCGGGGCGGGCTTCCGCCCACTGGCTCAGAATGTGATCAACGTGGTCCGGCACTCCCGGAGATTACCCCGGTCTCAGAGCGCGGACGTTCGTTGACACCCTGTAGTCCCACTGCTCTACTCGGACGCATGGACGGCATCCGCTTGACCCGTCGCCGCCACGTGGACCTGGTCCGCGTCGCGGGTTGCTTCTGTACTGCCTGAAACAGCCTTCGCCTTCCCGGGTATCCCGGGCGCTTCGCCCTGCCCGAAATACCCGTTCACCCTCGTACAGAACGGAATTCAGCATGACCACGACCGAGAACCCGGTACGGTCCGCCACGGAATGGCTGGCCACCGCGAAGGACGTCGCCGCCGAACTCGCGGTGGACGCGGCGGAACGCGACCGGAAGAACGAAACGCCGTACACGGAAGTCCAGCGGTTGAAGGATTCCGGCCTGGTGACCCTGCTCGGCCCGGTCGAGCACGGTGGTGGCGGGCAGAGCTGGGAGACCGCCTATCAGGTGATCCGCGAGGTCGCCCGCGGTGACGGCTCGATCGGGCAGTTGCTCGGCTACCACTATCTCTGGGCCTGGGCCGCACGACTGGTCGCGACCGACGATCAGGTCGCCGCCGTCGAAGAGCTGTACACGAAGAACAACTTCTTCTTCGGTGGCGCGGTCAATCCCCGCGACTCCGATCTGAAGATCACCGAGGACGGCGACGAGATCGTCTACAACGGACACAAGTCGTTCTCCACCGGCAGCAAGGTCTCCGACCTGACCGTGCTCGAAGGGATCCTCGAAGGCACCGAGGACCACATCTTCGCGATCGTTCCGTCCGAACAGGACGGTATCGTCTTCCACGACGACTGGGACAACATCGGCCAACGGCTCACCGAATCGGGCAGCGTGACCATCACCGACGTCCGCGTCCCGTGGGCGAGTGCCGCCGGCTACGTCGACAAGAAGTTCCACCCGCTGACCTACAACACGCTCAACGTCCCGGCGATCCAGCTGGTGTTCACCAACTTCTACCTCGGTATCGCCCAGGGCGCGCTGGAAACCGCGCTGGAGTACACGCGCGAGCACACCCGCGCCTGGCCGTACGGCGGCGACAACAAGGCGTCGGCGGGCGAGGAGTGGTACATCCTCGACAGCTACGGCGATCTGCAGGCGAAACTGTGGGCCGCCGAAGCACTGGCGGACAAGGCGGGCGCCGCGATCTCGGCCGTACTGCACGCGCCGCGAGAAGAACTCACGCCTGAGGCACGCGGCGACGTCGCGGTCCTCATCGCCGCCGCCAAGCAGCGCGCGATCGACACCGGACTCGAAATCGGCACGAAGGTCTTCGAGCTGACCGGCGCCCGCGCTAGCGCGACGAAGTACGGCCTGGACCGCTTCTGGCGCAATCTGCGGACGCACTCGCTCCACGACCCCGTCGCGTACAAGCGCCGCGAGGTCGGCGCCTACGCGCTCCTGAACGAACTCCCGGAACCCACCTGGTACACCTGATCCCCGGCCGGTCGTGAGTGGTAAGTGACGTTCTGACGACACCTACCACTCACGACCCACGGCACCGAGCGGATACCTTCGGCTTACCGCTTTCCCGCTACTGAGCGAGGATCACTCTTCGAAACCCTCGTCGCCGCCGTCGAAGACGTCTTCCATGACCTCGCCGAGGATCATGCCGCCGACCACTCCGGCCGCGGCACCGGCGACGACGCCGCCCATCCCAGGACCACGCCTGCCGTGCCCACCATGGTGACCGTGGTGGTCGTAATCGTGGTGATCACCGTGTCCACCGTGGCCGCCGAACATCGCGTGCCCGCCGCCGGATTCCGCGACCTTGGCCAGCCAGCCGTCGATGGCCGCGGCCCAGTCGGTGCGCAGGGCCTCCTCGTGCGAGACGTGGAAGCGGCCGAAGGAGTCGCCGCCGGAGCGGAACATGCCGCCGCGTTTGTCGGCCTCCAGCACCACCACCAGATCGTCCGGGCTCGCGACGAAGGTCAGCTCCACCTGGCTGACGCGGCCGGCGTAACGCGACGGCGGGAAGAACTCGATCTCCTGATAGAAGCCGAGTTCCTGCCGGACACCGTGCAGGCGCCCGGCTTCGACGTCGGCGCTGCGGAACTGGAAGCCCAGCTCGCCGAACGCCTCCAGCACCCGGTCCTGCGACTCCAGCGGCCCGACCAGCACCGGGTCGAGGTCGCCCTTGTCCGGCGCGCCGGCGATGACGAGTTCGGTCCGCACACCGACCACCACGCCCGGCAGCTCACGCCCGCCGACGGCACTGATCGGCGTCTCCCACGGCAGCGCGATCTGGAACGGGACCGTGGTCGGCTGCCCCGCGGTGACCTTCACCTTGCGCCCGGCGCTGACCCGCAGGAACTCCGCGGTCCCGGCGCGCTCGTGGTCGCCGTGCTCGACCTCGACCCGGGTCACCAGCGAGAGCAGGATCTCCTCGATCTGGGCGTCGCTCGAACCGCCCTGGATGCGGACCTGGCCGGTGATCACCTCGCCGGGTGTGGCGTGCGGCGAGTCGAGCACGGTGTCGACGGACGGGCCGCCGACCCCGAAGGCGCTGAGCATCCGTTTGAACATCAGGGATTTCCTCCGCTGGGTACTGGAACAAGGGGTGCCGCGAGAGCGAACACTTCGACTACTACCGAGATCCGCCGCGGCACGCCAGGCAAACCGGGTTAAAAACCCCTAAACGGGCGCGGCGCCCCTACTTTCTCAGATCGGCCTGACGGACGTCGTGCAGGTTCCCTTTGCCGCGTCTACTGCGGCGAAGACGCGACTCGCGTGCTCAGGCACGTGACTCGCGTGCCTGGATGCCGCACTCGGTTGTGCGGTCTCTGTGCACGCGAGATCCGTCTCCAAGCACACGAAATCGCGTGTAGCGCCACCCCTAAACGGGCGCGGCGCCCCTACTTTCTCAGATCGGCCTGACGGACGTCGTGCAGGTGGACGAGAACGTCGAAGGACCGCGCGAGCGAGATGTCCTGCGGCTCGACCGGGAACTGCGTCCCGATGCTGCGGGTGGGCCGGGCGGTGCCGAGCCAGGCCTTCGCGGCCGGCGGCGCGGTGCGCATGTCGAGGTAGAAGTCCTGGTAGCGGACCTTGTCGAGGGTGTCCTCGTTCGAACCCCGCGCCGCGGCGGGAACGGAGAACCGCTTCCAGTCGCCGACGAGCGCCGCGTCCTTGGACAGGAACGAACCCCTGTCGAAGGTGAAGCCGATCGTCACGTAACCCGCGCCCAGCGTTTCGCGCAGGAACGCGCCCTGCGCCTTCGGGTACATCACCGGATCGCCCGAGAGATAGGCGACGTGGCTGTTGTGCGCCGAGAGCAGGATCTTGTGCCCGGTCCGGCGCTGCCACCAGGCGACGTTCTGCGCCATCGCCCCGTCGCGGAGGATCTGCGCCTCCCCCAGCGACTTCGGATCCTTGGGGTCCACCGTGGCGAACTTCGTCGTCTGCGCGACCGACAACGCGTTCTGCTCGGCGAAGTCGAAGGCGTCCGAGCCCGCGCCCTTCAGACTCCTGATCAGCTGCAACGCCTGCTCCGCCTTGGCCGCGAGCCGAAGACGTTCCTCACGCGGCTTGCCCAGGTAGGCGAAGATGTCGTCGATCGGGCGCAGTCCGGTGTACAGCTCGTTGAGCCGCGGCAACGCCTTCGGGTGATGTTGGCGCACGTAGTCGGTGATCCGCGCGAAGAACTTCTCGTTCAAGCTCGGCGCGCCGAGGTCGTCCCCGACGAAGTGCACGGTGCGGCCCGGGTGAGCGCGGTTGTAGTCGCGCATCCAGCGGATCAGGCTCACGAACTCCTCGCGGTCCCACGGAGAACCGGCCAGCGTCCGCTTGGCGAGTTCGCGGACGTCACCCTTGCCGGTCTGGACGAACTCGTCGATCTCCAGTCCGGCGGACCAGCTCAGTTCCAGTGCGAAGGCGCGGAAGCCCTTCTCCTCGACGAGGTAGCGGAAGACCCGCTCCTTCAGCGTGAAGAACTCGTGGGAGCCGTGCGTGGCCTCCCCGAGACCGACCACCTTCGTGTCGCCGATCATCGCGCCCAGCGCCCGCAGATCCGCGGTGTTCCGGCCGGGTTCGGTCGACCGCAGCGGATGCGCCGCCCGGTCCAGCGACCGCACCGGATCACGCCCGGCCGTGCTCGCGCTCGCCACGGGCGCGACGACCGCTCCCGTCACGACCACAGCGGCCATCGCGGCCGTCAGCAGTCCCCGTCTTCCCCAGTGTTTCCTCTTGTCCGCCATGCCGTTCGCCCCTTCACTCGATGTCGAAGGCGATCATCGCCCGCGCATCGGCGGTGGCGCGCTGTAGCAGGGCTCCGACTTGGCATGGGGGAAAACCCCACCGAACGAGGGGCGGGTGGACCCCGCCGCCGGAGTGTGGGTTCCGGCGAACGGGATCCACCCGCGTTTATCTCCCTCCGCAGCGGCTGCTCGTCACTCCGCGCGCCACAACGCGGGCGTGGACGGCGGCTCCCAGCCGGGCTGGGCGGTGTGCCCCTGCAAGCACACGTAACCGCGACCGCTGTAGGTGACCCGGGCGCCCGCGGAATAGCCGGTTCCCGCCGCCCAGGTCGTCCCGCCGGGCGGGTTGGAGGTCGAAGTGGTGGGCGGGTTCGACGTGGTCGGGGTGGTACTGGTCGGCCGCGTGGTCGACGTCTGCGGCACGTTGAGCACGAAGTCGAACGCGGCCTGCCTGCCGGGAGGCACGTCCCGCACGGTCATCAGCAGCCGCGGGTCGAAGATCGTGTCGGTGTTGTTGCGCGGCTCGTTGGGGAAGTAGAGCTGCGTGGTCAGCACCGGCCTGCCGGGGGCCTGGACCTTGACGTGGATGTGCCGCGTACGGCCGGGATACAGGCCGGGCACGATCGTGCTCAGCGTGAACGCGCCCTGGTCGTTGGTGAACTGGTGACCGCGGAAGGTGTACCCCACGTTGTCATAGGCGCCGTTGACGTCCGCCTGCCAGAAGTCCAGCAGTGCCCGCGCGATCGGCAGGCAGCCGAGACCGAAGACGTAGCCCGAGACGGTGAGCCTCGTGCCCTGCGTGTTCGGCGTGACCAGCGACGTGCGCTGCGGGGAATTCGGCTTGAAGTAAGGACCTTCGGTCTGCGCCGGGGTCGGGTCGTCCCCGTCGTCACAGGCCGGGGTCAGCTCGGGCGTCCGGCCGCTCGCGACGGTGGTGCGCGCGAGGGCGGGGCCGCCGATCAGGGCGACGGGGGCCGCGACACCCGCGGCGAGGGCCACCTTCAGCACAGTCTTGCGGCTGAGCTTCTTTTCTTCGTCCATACCTGCTCCTCGTGGGGGCTTCGGGAATCACCCTCGACGGTATGGAGAAGATCAGCTGCGGACGATGGACTGACTCGGTCAGTCGTGGTGAATCTCCGGGGCGGCGTCGCCGGTCCGCCGGTAATCTCCGGGGCTCAACCCCGTTTCCCGCCGGAAGAACCGGCAGAAATACGCGGGATCCGCGAATCCGACCCGGCTGGCGACCTGCCGCACGGTGAGGTCCGTGCCGAGCAGAAACCGTTTCGCCTCCCGCGTCCGCGCCTCGCGCATCAACTGCGCCGCCGTGCGCCCGGTCGCCGTTTTCACCGCGTCCGTCAGATATCCCGGGGTGACGCCGATGCGTTCCGCGAGCGCCCCCACCGACCAAAGACCGAGGTCGGGCCTGCCGAGCAGCCGGGCGAATTCCGTTCCCACCGCTTGTGCCCGCGCCGGCGGACGCGGATCCGCCAGGCCGGGAAGCCGTCCGGCGCGGACGATGAGAACGTGCATCAGGGCGCGCAGCACCGAATCGGTACCCTGCCCGCCACAGCGGAACTCCTCGTCCAATTCGGCGATCAGCCGCGTCGTCTCTTCGGCCGCGCGTTCGTCGAGCCGCCACGGCTGCTGACTCAATCGCCGCAGCGTTTCGCGGTCCGCCGGATGTTCGAGCAGGAAGTCGTCGGTGAAAAGGACGACGAATCCGCTGAGATCACGGGCATCCCAATGATGTACCTGCCCCGGTGCTATGACCGCGAGTTGAGGCGGCCCCAATTCCCAGCGCGTGAAGTCGACGACATGGTCACCGGAACCGCCGGTGATGTGGACGATTTCGTAGAAAGTGTGCCGATGCGGGAAAGCGGCCCGCGACATCGGCCCGATCGTGTCGAACGTACCGACCGTGAACGGCAGGGCGTCCGGTGCGCGGACCTCCAGCCGGTGCAATGGCAATTCCCCCGCCTTCGGCTGCAGGCAAGGCGTCCTCGGCAACACCGTTGTTCCACGCATGGACCGGTCCCTTTCACCACACTGGGGATAAAAAGTCTAGACCAATACGTGGTGCCGTCGCTGCCGACGGAAGTTGCTTGACCGAGGTATTTCCGGCGTTTCTAGACGGCCGCGCTCCGGCGTTCGAGGAAAACGGTGTCATGCCAGACGCCTTCGCGTTGGCCGACACGTTCGCGGACGCCGACCGTCCGGTAGCCGGCACTGTGATGCAGGGCGATCCCGGCCCGGTTCTCCGTGAACACCGATGCCTGCAAGGTCCAGAGACCGGCGGCGTCGGCTTCGGTGACCTGCTTGTACATCAAGGCTTTGCCGACGCCGCGGCCCCGGTGCCCTTCGGCGACCTGGACGGACGTTTCAGCGACACCCTCGTCGCCTTCCCGATCCGAGACCGGGGTCGCGGCCGCCCAGCCGACGACCTCGCCGTCGAGTTCGGCCACCCAGCGGTGTTCCGGCAGCCAATTCCGGTCGAGGGCTCGCTTCGCGGGCACCTCGGTTTCGAAGGTCGCGGACCCGGTGGCGATCGCCTCGCCGTAGATCCGGCGCACCGCGACCCAGTCGTCCTCGACGGCGGCGCGGACGGTGACGTCGGCGGGCAGGTCGCCGGGACAGCAGGGGCGCGGGGCGAGCAGGCCCATCACCGCGTCGGCCGCGTGCGGAAGCCCGCTGCAGCACGCTTGGTTGATCGTCACGACCGTGGCCGTGCCCTCCTTGCGCAAGTGCAGGAAGCCGACCTCGGCCAGTTTGCGCACGTGATGGGAGCAGGTGGACTGGCTCGTCCCGAGGATCTCGGTGAGCGCGCCCACGGTGAGCCCTCGCGACGCCGTCGCGACCGCGTGCAGCAGTTTGACGCGCATCGGCTCGGCCAGGCAGGCGAACCATTCGGCGTAGGTCGCGGCTTCACGATCGGGCAGGAGCCCGGCGGCGGACACGGGGGCGACGCTGGTCATGTCCCCCAGTATCGACCAGGATCGATGGTTGCGTCAATCGATCGCCGTCGATACAGTCCGGACGACTACTCGATCGAAGTTCATCGATGAAAGGTGTCCGGAAATGACCGAGCTGCCCGTAGTGGTGATCGGCGCCGGGCCGGTGGGCCTGGCCGCGGCCGCGCATCTGGCCGAACGCGGACTCGACCCCCTGGTCCTCGAACGCGGTCCGCGAGCGGGGGCCGCGGTCGCGAGGTGGCGTCACGTGCGGCTGTTCTCCCCGTGGTCCGAACTCGTCGACCCGGCGGCCGGGCGGCTGCTCGAAACCCTGGGCTGGAGCCGCCCGGACGGCGGGTCGTACCCGACCGGCGAGGAATGGGCCGGGTCGTACCTCCGGCCACTGGCCGAAGCGTTGAACGAACGCGTACGTCTCGACGCCGAGGTGATCGGGGTGGCCCGCCGCGGCCGGGATCGCGTCGTCGACAGCGGCCGCGACGGCGAGCCGTTCACCGTGCACGTCCGCACCCCCGGCGGCGCCGAGGAACGGATCGCGGCGCGGGCGGTGATCGACGCCTCCGGTACCTGGACTACGCCGAATCCTCTCGGCGGCGAGGGACTTCCGGCCATCGGAGAGCAGGCCGCGGCGGACCGGATCACCTACCGCGTACCGGATCTCGGCGACGACGCGGTCCGCGCGCGCTACACGGGCGGGCACGTCGTGGTCGCGGGCAGCGGGCACTCCGCGCTCACCGCCCTGGTCGCCTTGTCCACGCTGCCCGGTACCCGGATCAGCTGGGTCCTGCGTCGCGGTTCGGTCGGCAACGCGTTCGGCGGCGGCGACGCCGACGAGCTGCCGGCGCGCGGCGCACTCGGCTCCCGCGCGAAGGAAGCCGTGGAGTCCGGCCGGATCACCGTCGTCCGGGGCTTCCGGACCGAGTCCGTCGAACCCGGCCTGACCCTGGTCTCCTCGGCCGGGCACCGGATCGAGGAGGTCGACGAGGTCGTCGCGCTGACCGGGTTCCGGCCCGACCTGAGCTGGCTTTCGGAGATCCGGCTCGGCTTGGACGCGACCTTGCAGGCGCCGACGGCGCTGGCCCCGCTGATCGACCCGAACGTGCATTCGTGCGGCACGGTCTACCCGCACGGCGCCAAGGAACTCGCACATCCGGAGCAGGACTTCTACCTGGCCGGGATGAAGAGTTACGGCCGGGCGCCGACGTTCCTGGCCGCGACCGGCTACGAGCAGGTGCGCAGTATCGCCGCCCGGCTGGCGGGGGACCACGAGGCGGCCGAGCGGGTCGAGCTGCACCTGGCCGAAACCGGCGTATGCGGCGGATCGGGCCTGTTCGACGAACCGGATCAGCCGTCGGCGGGCGGTTGCTGCGCGACACCGGAACCCGAAGTCCTGACCCTTTCCGCACCGTCCCAGCGGCCGCGCAGCCAGAGGCTGACGTAGACCAGGCCGACCAGGACCGGGACTTCGATCAGCGGACCGACGACACCGGCGAGCGCCTGCCCGGAAGCGACCCCGAACACGCCGATCGCCACGGCGATCGCGAGTTCGAAGTTGTTGCCCGCGGCGGTGAACGCCAGTGTCGTGGTCCGCGAGTACGAGAGCCCCGCCGCCTTGCCGAGCAGATAGCCGCCGCCCCACATCAGCGCGAAGTACACGAGCAGCGGCAGGGCGATCCGGGCGACGTCGAACGGGCGGGCCGTGATGGTCTCCCCCTGCAACGCGAACAGCACGACGATCGTGAAGAGCAGGCCGTACAAGGCGATCGGGCCGATCTTCGGGAGGAACCGGCGTTCGTACCAGTCGCGTCCCTTGCGGCGCTCGCCGATCCGCCGCGAGAGGTAGCCGGCGGCGAGCGGGACACCGAGGAAGACGACGACGCTGAACGCGATTTCCCACGGCGAGAAGTCGAGGGTGGCCGTGTCGAGGCCGAGCAGGCCGGGCAGCAGGTCGAGGTAGAACCAGCCGAGCACCCCGAACATCACCACCTGGAAGACCGAGTTCAGCGCGACGAGCACCGCCGCGGCCTCGCGGTCCCCGCAGGCCAGGTCGTTCCAGATGATCACCATCGCGATGCAGCGGGCTAGGCCGACGATGATCAGCCCCGTCCGGTATTCCGGCAGGTCCGGGAGCATGAGCCAGGCGAGCGCGAACATCAGCGCCGGCCCCACGACCCAGTTGAGGACCAGGGAAAGCACCATCGTGCGCCGGTCACGGGTCACCGTGCCGAGCCGGTCGTAGCGGACCTTGGCCAGCACCGGGTACATCATCAGCAGCAGCCCGAGCGCGATCGGCAGGGACACCTGACCGATCTTCACCGCGTCCAAGACCCCCTGGAACCCGGGCAGGACACTGCCCAGCACCAGTCCCGCCGCCATCGCGGCGATGATCCAGACGGGCAGGAATCGGTCCAGAAAGGACAGTCCACGCAGAACGTCAGTGTCTTCGGGGGCCTCAGGCATCGAGGAGCTCGCCCACGAGCGCGCGGACACGGCGGTCGATCTCGTCCCGGATCGGCCGGACGGTCTCCAGGTCCCGTCCGGCCGGGTCGTCCAGCTGCCAGTCGAGATACCGCTTGCCGGGGAACACCGGGCAGGCGTCGCCGCAGCCCATCGTGATCACCACGTCGGAGTCCTCGACGTCCTCCGTGGACAGCTTGCTCGGCACCTCGCCGGTGATGTCCAGTCCCCATTCGGCCAGTGCCCGCGCGGCCACCGGGTTCACCGTCCCCGCGGGTGCCGAACCGGCCGAACGCACGGCGATCCGGCCCAGTGCGTAATGCCGCAGCAAAGCCGCCGCCATCTGCGACCGGCCCGCGTTGTGCACACAGACGAACAACACCTCGGGTGTGCGAGTCACACTGCCTCCTGCATCGAATTTTGCCGATCCAAGTGAACCGGCTTGGATCGATATTTGTCAATCCAAGCCGGTATAGTCTCGTCCAGGAACGGAGGACGACATGACGAAGCCGGTCCCGGTGACCCTGCTGATGGCCGAACCCGCCGCCGTCGTCGACCCCGCCGACGCCGAAACGGCCGCGAAGCTGTTCAAGGCGCTCGCCGATCCGGTTCGGATCCGGCTGCTGTCCCTCGTGCGCCAGTCACCGGAGGGCGAAGCCTGCTTCTGCGACCTGGCCGAGGAGTTCGACATGCCGCAGCCGTCGCTGAGCCACCACCTGCGCGTCCTGGTCTCCGCCGGCATCCTCGCGCGGGAACGCCGGGGCACCTGGAGCTGGTACAGCGTCGTTCCCGAACCGTTGGCCGGCCTGGAGACCCTGCTGCGCCCGGGCGGGCCGCTGGCCGACCGGCGAGCACAGTGGTCCTGACCGGTACAGTCGATCACCTCACCGCTCGTTGAAGGGTCACTCACGCGATGTTCCCGGCCTTGTCGCGGTCGCGCGGGCCGGCCTGGTGGTCGCTCGGCGTACTCGCCGCGCTGGCGACGGCGTGCGTCGTGGCCATGCTGACGGCAGGCACCTCCCACAGCGACCTCGAGATCTACCGCTTCGGCGTCGACGCGCTCTGGAACGGCGACGACCTCTACGGGGCCTTGCCGCTTTCGGACGCCGGCATCCCGCTGCTGTTCATCTATCCGCCGTTCGCCGCGCTGCTGCTCACTCCGCTGGCCCTGGTGCCGTGGACCTACTCGGTCATCGTGCTGTTCCTGCTCAGCCTGGCCGCACTCGGCATCACCTTCTACGGCATCACGCGCGCGCTGTGGCCCTCCGGTGACCGGCGGAAGGCGCTGCTCGTCGCCTCGCTGGCGATCACGCCGGCGCTCTTCCTGGAACCGGTCCGCCAGACGCTCGGCTTCGGCCAGATCAACCTGCTGCTGATGGGGATGGTCGCGGCCGATTGCCTGCTGGCGCGCGGCCGCTACCGGGGAATCGGTGTCGGCCTCGCCGCGGCGGTCAAGCTGACCCCGATGGCGTTCCTGCTCTTCTTCTTGGTGCGCAAGGACTTCCGCGGCGCACTGACCGCGCTGGGCACCTTCGCCGCCGCGTCCGCCGTCGCGTTCCTGGTCGCCCCGGAGGCGTCGGCGCGCTACTGGTTCGGCGGGCTGGCCGGGGCGTCGGGCATCAGCGGGACCACGTTCCACACCAACCAGACCCTGCAGGCCGTCCTCGCACGCTTCGGAATCGAGCAGGCCGCCGCGAAGCCGTTGTGGATCGTCCTCACCCTCGCACTCCTGGCGCTGGTCACGGTGACGATGTACCGCTCGGCGCTGGTGCCGGCACTCCTGCTGAACGCCGCCTTCGCCCTCCTCATCTCGCCGACGTCTTGGTCGCACCACTGGGTGTGGGTCGCCCCGGCGCTGTTCACCACCGCGGCCTGCGCCGTTCTGCGCCGCCGGGATCACCGCAAGGCACTGGCCTGGATCGCCGTCACCGGCGTCGGCGCCACGGTCTTCGTGGCCGCGCCCTTCCGCTACTTCCCCGCGTTCGACCGGCCGGGCCAGACCTGGACGACCGCCCAGCAGTGGCTGGGTAATTGCTACGTACTCGCGGGGCTGCTCTTCATCGTCGTTTCGGGCGTGATCGCGCTGCGGAACCGCGTCACTTCAACGAACTAGCACACCGTCTTCCCAGCGAAACCTTGACATCACATCTGCCTAGACTCCTATAGTACTAGTTAACTAGATAAATGGAGTCACGATGATCGAGTTCCACCTGGAGGACCACTCCGGCCTGTCGCCGTACCTGCAGATCGTCCGTCAGGTGCGACAGGCCTCGCGCCTCGGCCTGCTCCGCGAGGGCGACCAGCTGCCGACGGTCAAAGAGGTGGTGGCCCGGCTGGCGATCAACCCCAACACCGTGCTCAAGGCCTATCGCGAGCTGGAGCACGAAGGCCTCGTCGCCGCCAGGCCGGGAGTCGGCACCTTCGTGACCGCCACCCTCACCGACGGCTCGCTCGCCGCGCACGGCCCGCTACGGATGGAACTCCAGCGTTGGCTGGGCAAGGCCCGGAAGGCCGGACTCGACGAGGAGAGCATCGAGGCGCTGTTCATGACGACCTTTCGGACCGCCGCTGGAGAGGAAATAGCATGACCGCCGTCCTGCAGACCGAGGGTCTCGGCAAGAGATACGGCAAGATCTGGGCGCTTTCCGACTGCACGCTGGACATCCCGGCCGGACACGTGGTGGGGCTGGTCGGCCCCAACGGAGCGGGTAAGACCACGCTGCTGAACATGGCCGCGGGTCAGCTGCCGCCGACCACCGGCCGGGTCACCGTACTGGGCGGGAGTCCCGGGGCCGGCCCGGCGCAGCTCGCCAAGGTCGGCTTCGTCGCGCAGGACACCCCGACCTACGCCGGTCTCTCGGTCGCGAACCATCTGGAGCTCGGCGCGCGGCTCAACCCCGGCTGGGACGGCGCACTCGCCAAGGAGCGGATCGAGAGGCTCGGCCTCGACCCCGCGCGGAAGGCCGGGAAGCTCTCCGGTGGTCAGCGCGCCCAGCTCGCCCTCACCCTCGGCGTCGCGAAACGACCCGAACTGCTGATCCTCGACGAACCCGTCGCCGCGCTCGATCCCTTGGCGCGCCGGGAATTCCTGCAGGGTCTGCTGGAAGCCACCGTCGAGCAGGAACTGAACGTGGTGCTGTCGTCCCACCTCGTCTCAGATCTGGAACGTGCCTGCGACTACCTGATCGTGCTCATCGACTCGCACGTCCAGGTGTCCGGTGAGGTGGAGGACCTGCTCGCCACCCACCACCGCCTCACCGGCCCGCGCCGCGACGCCGCCCGGCTCCCGTCGAGCCAGCACGTCGTGTCGGAAAGCCATACGGACGTCCAAAGCACGTTCGTCGTCCGCACCGGCGAGCCCATCCACGACCCCGTCTGGACGGTGAGCAGGCTGAGTCTCGAAGACCTTGTCCTGGCCTATCTGACGAAGTCCGCCGCCCCGCGCCGGCAGACCCTGGAGGTGCGGAGATGATCTGGCTGACCTGGCGCCAATTCCGGGCTCCGGCCTTCGCGGTCTTCGGTGTGCTCGCCGCGTTCGCGGCCCTCCTGGCCGTCACCGGCCCCGGGATCGCCGACGACTACGCCTCCGGAATCGCTTCCTGCGCGGGCGATTCCGGCGCTTGCCGGGATTTCGTCGATCGCTTCTTCAACGACCATCAAGGCACCTTCCTCGCCGTCACCGCGATCGTCCTCCTCCTGCCAGCGCTCATCGGACTCTTCTGGGGCGCGCCGCTGTTCACCCGCGAACTCGAAACCGGCACGCACCGGCTGATCTGGAACCAGAGCGTCACCAGGACACGCTGGCTGGCCGTCAAACTCGGGATCACCGGACTGGCCGCGATGCTCGCCGGCGGACTGGGCAGCCTGGCGGTCACCTGGTGGGCGAGCACCTTCGACCAGGCCGCGATCGAGGACTTCCCCCGGCTCTCGGCGATGGTCTTCGACGCACGCGGTGTCGTCCCCATCGCGTATTCGGCCTTCGCCTTCGCGCTCGGTGTGACCATCGGGATGCTGGTGCGCCGTAGCCTGCCCGCGATGGCCATCACACTCGCCGCCTTCGCCGCGATCCAGATCGCGATGCCCGTCGTGGTCCGGCCCTATCTGCTTCCGGCGACCGTGGCGACCGTCGAAATCACACCGTCCACCGTGGACGGGATCAGCCGGAACCCCCATACCGGCGAGATGCGGTTCGAACCCCAGGCACCGGATCCGGGCGGCTGGCTGCTGTCCGGCCGGACCGTCGACGCCTCCGGGAACACGGTCGAAAGCGTCACCACATCGACGTCGTCCGGCCCCTGCGCCCCGTCTTCCGGCGCCGGGGCCCCGGGCAGTGCGACCGATCCGATGACGTTGTGCCTGAAGGAGATCAACCGCCTCGGCTACCGGCAGGAACTCGTCTACCACGCACCCACCCGGTTCTGGCCCTTCCAATGGATCGAAAGCGCGATCTATCTCGCCCTCGCCTTCGGTCTCGCCGGGTTCTGCTTCTGGTGGATCCGCCGTCGTCTCGCCTGAAAGGACAGCGATGCTCGAACTGACCGGCACCACGACCCTCGTCACCGGGGCCAGCGGCGGGATCGGCGGGGGAATCGCCCGGCGGTTCGCCGAGGCGGGCAGCGCCGTCGCCGTGCACTACCACCGCGACGAGGGATCGGCGCTCGCGCTCGTCGAACGCGTCGAGAAGGCCGGCGGCAAGGCCAAGGCGTTCGCCGCCGACCTGTCCGACGACGACGAGTGCCGCCGGCTCGTGGCCGCCGCCACGGCGTGGACCGGACGGCTGGACACCCTGGTCAACAACGCCGGAGTACAACCGATCGAACCGCTGCCGGGGATGTCGGCCGCGAGCTGGCGCGCGGTGATCGACACGAACCTCACCAGCGCGTTCTCGTGCACCCAGGCCGCGGCCGAGGTGATGACCGGCGGCGGCAGCGTCGTCCACATCGCCTCCATCGAGGCGGCCCATCCGGCGCCGGGGCACGCGCATTACAGCAGCGCCAAGGCCGCGCTGGTCATGCACGCCCGCGCCGCCGCGCTCGAGTACGGGCCACGGGGCATCCGCGTCAACTCCGTCTCCCCCGGCCTCATCGACCGGCCCGGACTCGGCGAAGCGTGGCCGGACGGCGTCCGCCGCTGGCACGACGCCGCGCCGCTGGGCAGGCTCGGCACCCCTGGCGACGTCGCGAACGCGTGCCTGTTCCTCGCCTCGCCACTCGCGGCGTGGATCACCGGCCAGGACCTGACCGTGGACGGAGGCATATCCGCCCGCCCCACCTGGTGATCACGGTTCGCCCTTTCAGCGGCGAACCATTCCTGAGCGGAGCGTCACGCACGGTTGTGGCCGGCTTCGCCACGTCGTCACCGACGGCGCCCTGGAACCGCCTGAACATCACCCACCCTCTGTGACCTCTACCACACGCTGCGAAGCACTGCGCTTCCTCTGCGAAACCACCCTCAACACCATCGGGTGGGAATTCCGGCGGGCTTCATCAAGTCTGATGACCCTCCTCGTGACTCAGCGTCGATAATGAGAACGGTAATCGTTTTCTGCATGCCCGGTGCGCTTCCCTGGCCGCCGCGCACATCCGACGACTCTCCGTGGTCAGACTGCTACAGTCCCGTCTCGTCCGGCACGGTTCGCATTTCGCCGATTTTCCGGACTATTCCCACGTTTATCTCGCCGATTCCCGGCGCAATCTTCAGAAAAGGCATCACTTGACGGATTTGACCAACCCGTGGATCGTGACCGCGTTCCTCGGGGCCGACGCCTGCCTGCTCGATTCCGTGCGCGAACTCCGGGCGCGGATCCTGTTCGACCGCGGCCGCCGTCCGGCCTTCCGCCGAGCGGACGGTTCCCATGCCGACGACCAGGATCTCGACTTCGGGGCCTGGCATTTCATCGCCCGCCAGCATCCGGACGGCCCGCCGCTCGGCTACATCCGGCTCTCCACCCCCACCACCGGCGACCGTTTCCAGTCACGGGCCTACCTCGGCACTGAACGCTACGAGGAACTGCTTGCCACACAAGGCATCGACGTGGCGGACACGTTCGAACACAGCAGGCTCGTCGTCGAGCACCGGTCCCGGAAACTCGGACTCGGGCAGTACCTCAACGCGCTCGCGATCGGCGCGGCGCACCACCTCGGCGCCCACGCGATGATCGGGACGTCGGGTACGAAGGACGGCCAGGACCGCTTCCACGAGCAGTTCGGTTTCCGTTCCATGCCGGGCACTCGCCGCTATGTCGAGCAGTACACCGAAGACGTCGTGATCATGTTCCACCGCGTCGCCGAGGGCGCCGGACGGCACCACGATCTCGTCAGCCGGTTGCGCGACGAATTCCCGGCGATGGCCGCCGCCGGGCCCTCGCCGCTGCTCTCCGAAGAGCCGTCCGGACGGCTCGCGCCCACCGCGCTGGCCGGCGTCTCCGGACCCGATCGCGACGTGTGGCAGCCGACGCTGCTCGCGCCCCGCGACCCCACTGATTTCCAAGCCCTGACGGCGTTACTGGCCTCCGGCGAGGTCCGCGAAGTCCACGACACCATCGACGAACAGCTCTCGGAGCTGATCCGCAGCCGTGAACCGTCGTGCCGCGACTCGACCGAAATCGAGGCCAGGAAACGGGAACAGCTCGCCGGGCTGACGATGTGGGAGTACGGCAGCTGGGTCTGGTACCCGTGGTCGCAGCGGCTCGTGCACGTACTGCCACGCGACGAGTACCGCCTCGTCCGCACCGATCGCAACCGCGGCAAGGTCGACCGTCCCGAACAGCGCCGTCTGCTGGGCAAGCGGATCGGGATCATCGGGCTCTCGGTCGGCAACAGCGCGGCGCTCACCTTCGCGCTCGAAGGTATCGGCGGCGCCTACAAACTCGCCGACTTCGACGACTTCAGCCTCTCGAACCTGAACCGGCTGCGCGCGGGCATCCACGAACTCGGTGTCAACAAGGCGGTCCTGTCCGCACGCCAGATGTTCGAGATCGACCCGTACCTCGACATCGAGATCCACCGGGGCGGGCTGACCGAGGACAACATCGAGGCGTTCTTCGTCGGCGGACAGGGCTCGATCGACCTGCTCATCGAGGAATGCGACACGCCATGGGTCAAGGTCGCCGCCCGTGAGTACGCACGCGACCTGCGCCTCCCCGTCGTCATGGACTGCAACGACCGCGGCATGCTCGACGTCGAACGCTTCGACCTCGAACCGGACCGGCCACTGCTGCACGGCCTGCTCGGCGACATCAAATCCGTGGACGTCGCCGACCTGACCCCCCAGGAGAAGGTGGAGCTCATCCTGGCCATGGTCGACGCCGACCGGATCAGCCCGGAACTGGCCGCGTCCTTCGGTGAACTGGGCCGCACGCTGAGCAGCTGGCCGCAACTGGCCTCCGGCGTGGCCCTCGGTGGCGCGCTCTGCGGCGAGGCCGCGCGACGCATCCTGCTCGGCTTGCCTTGCGCTTCCGGCCGGTTCTACACCGACCTCGACCGTCAGCTCAGCCCCGAACGGAGCACGGTCACATGAGCCCGCTCCCCGTCCGGATCGCCGGCACCGGCGTGCACCTGCCGCCGGACATCGTCACCAACCGGCGGCTCTCTGAAACCCTCGACACCTCCGACGAGTGGATCGTCAACCGCACCGGGATCCGCGAACGCCGTTGGCTCGCACCGGATCTCGCCACCTCGGACATGTGTGTGGCGGCCGCGCGGCCCGCGCTCGCGACGGCCGGATGCACCGCGAGGGACGTCGACGCGATCATCGTCGCGACCTACACCTACGATCAGCCACTGCCCTCGACGGCGTTGATCGTCAAGGAGGCGCTCGGCGCGTACCGGGCGCTCACCTTCGACATCACGCAGGCCGCCTGCGCGAACGGCGTCCAGGCGCTGTTCCTCGCGTCGCTGCTGGTGGAAACCGGTGCCGCGGAACGGGTCCTGGTGGTCGCGGCCGACAGCGCGTCCCGCGTGACGGACCCGGAGGACCGCACCACGCGCGTGTTCTTCGGAGACGCCGCGGGCGCCGCCGTCGTGACCCGGGCGACGACGCCCGGAACGGGCCTGCTCGGCTGGGACTTCGGCGCGGAACTGTCGTACGACGTCGAGATCCCGGCAGGCGGCTCGCGGCAGCCCGCCGGGGCGACGACGTTCACCGACCGACGGCACTATCTCAAGATGAACGGCCGGACCGTCTGGGACACCGCGACCCGGTGCCTGCCCGACAGCGTCCTGAACGCCACGGACCGCGCCGGGCTGCCGGTGGACGAAGTGACCCACTTCTTCCTCCACCAGGCCAATCTGAACATCGTCCAGGCGGCGATGGACAAACTCGGGGTCCCGCGCGACCGCGCGCCGATCACCGTCGACAAGCTCGGGAACACCGGTTCGGCGGGTGTGTTCACCGTGCTCCACAAGGGCTTCGAGGAGGGCTCTGTACGACCGGGTGACACCTTCGTGGTCTCGGCGATCGGCGCGGGATTCCAGTGGGGAACCTTGTGCTTCAGGGCATAGGCACCGCTTCGATGACCGCCACCGCCGTCGGCAGCCGGTGGACCCGCCGGACCGTGAAGCCCGCTTTGTCGAGCAGGTCGCCGAAGCATTCGTCGTCCCAGTCGTGCAGGATCTGGCGCAGCACATAGAGATCGCCACCCCCGGGAACCTCGCCGAAGAAGTCGCCGCCGATCGTGGTGCAGCGCTGCGCCGGCCCGGCGCGGTGCATCCGCGCGCTCGCGGTCGCGGCGACCTTCTGGCTGTCGAGCAGCACCCCTTCGGCGTCGGCGTGCTCACCCAGCAACCGGGCGAGAAGCGTGCCGGTGCGCACGGTGTCCGCCATCCCCGTCCACGCCGCGCCACACCGAGCGGGGCGAGTTCGTACGCGCCGTCGTCCCGGGCGGCGTAGAGCTCGAACGCGGCGAGGCCACGCAAGAGCTACGCGGGCCGGTGGGTCGTGAGTGATAAGGAGGGTTAGAACGACCCTTACCACTCACGACGCGCTTGCCCCAGTGCTGTCCGAGGTTCGAGCGCGGCCCTGGTTCCGGTCCGACGAGTGGTCAGCGCCGGGGCGTGGGCGTGCCGAAGGGCCCGTCGCCGGTTCGGTGGCGGGCTCTTCGGTTCCTGCGGTCAAGCGGCGGCGCGGTGGAGGGTGTTGCGCCGGGGACTTCGAAGTGGGTCGCGGTATTGGGGTGGGATGAACTCCGGTAACCCGTCGGCGGCCATCCGCACTTCCCACTCACCGTGATGGATCAGCCGGTGGTGGAAGCCACAGAGCAACACGAGGTTCCGGAGGTCGGTCCGTCCGCCGTCTGCCCAGTGATGAATATGGTGTGCGTGACAATTCTTCGGTCGCCGATGGCAGCCCGGGAACGCGCAGCCGCCGTCGCGGATGTTCAACGCCCGTCGCTGGCCGGGTGTGACGAACCGCCTCAGCCGCCCCACATCGAGGGGCTCACCAGCGGCGTTGAGCACCACCGGCAACATGAGGCAGTCGCAGGCGGCCATGCGGGCTTCGCGGGCGGTCATCTCCCCGACGTAGTCCAGGCAGGCCTTGCCGATCCCGGTCTTCAGCTCATCGAGACCGACGGTCACGTGGATCAGGGTCCGGTAGCCGTTGGTGCCGGGCTGATCCGGGCACGCGATCGCGAGGTCCAGGAGTTCGGCCCACGCGTCGCCTTGGCGTTCTGTTTTGGTGCGGAAGTCGGCCTGACCGAACTCATCGGCCGGGCGAGGCTTCGCATAAGCCTCAAGCGCTGCCGCGGTCCGGGCACCCAACTCATCATCAAGAAGGCCCTTGATCTTCCAGAACCCGTCCTTACGGCGTTCCACGGTCAGTTCACGACGCGGCTGAGAGGGTTCGGGATCCTTCGGCTCCGTGCCGTCAGGATCCAGCAAGCCCAGCAGGGTGCTCCCCAGTTCCGAAACTTCACTGGGACCCGCATCCCGAGCCAGGTCGACGAGGGTCTTCTCCGTACGCTCCCGAGCTTCGACAGACACCTCAGCCGGAATCTCCTTCAAGATCCCCAAGATCTGCTTGATCCGCTCCTGCCCGATCGCACCGTCCGCCGCCGCAGCAGCCGTCGCGGGCGCGAACGCGGGAATCTCACGACCATCCAAGGCACGCGTGGGATTCAGATCGATCGCCTGATTCACATACGGACGCGCCTCAGCCTGAGACAAACCGGCGACATCGGCGAACCACGCCAACGTCGTCCCATACCCATACAAATCCTTGGAACCACGAGACTCGATCTCCGCCAAATACCGGCCCAGACCAGCCGACGCGACCCGCATCAGCTGCAGGAACTGCTGCACGCCATGAGCAAGCTCCAGCTTGCCTGCGCGCCACAGCTCCTGCGGCAACTCGGGAACGAACGTCGTCTCGGACACACCCCAAGAATACCAAACCCTGTCGAACATGTGTTCGTAATCTTAGGCAACATTTAAAGTGGTCCAAATAACCCGGAAGGGTGACTTTGCCATAACCGGCCGACCACGGACAGAAATCCGCCTCTTATCGAGAGACATGGTGTGACGTTCCCGCCAAAGGTTCCCCCGCCTTCAACCGCATTCAGAGGACTAAACGCTACGAATCACCAGGCGGAGGTGACCGACCCGTTCCGCCCGCGACAGCACCGACCCACCGCCCCACCGGCCACAGCCCTCACCGGCTCCGAAGCTCGCTCCCCCGCCGCAGGTTCGTGACCAACGCCGTCGACTTCCCCGTGACAGCAGCGGCAAGCGGCCGTTCGAGCCCCGGAAGCCTTGCCACACGAAGAAAGACCCGACGTGCCTGAAGCAGGAACCGATTCGCAGGCAAGAACCACCGTGCGCCACGACGAGCGACCTGTTGCTTCTCGGTCACCACCGGCCGGACCAACCGCTCGTACTCCGCGAGAGCCGCCGGGATCGAGGACGTCCGTGCGAGCTGCTCGGCCAGCACGAACGCGCCGGCGATTCCCAGGGAGGCGCCCTGCCCGGCGAGCAGTGAGACGGCGTAGCAAGCGTCGCCGACGAGAACGACCCGTCCGCGGCTCCAGGACGGCATGTCGATCTGCGCGACCTGGTCGTAGTAGACCTCGCCGGGAGGTGGGCAGAGTTCAAGCGCCCGAGGCACGGCCCAGCCGAGAGAACCGTAGGCCGCGCGGAGGGCCGCTCGCGGATCGCTCGGCAGGGCCGGGTCCGTCGCGCGATGTACGGCGAACGCGGCGAGCCTGCCGTCGCGGAGACCGTAGAAGCCCATCTGCGCCCCGATGGTGTCGGTCAGGCAGAACCGCTCCCCCACCTCCTCGCGGATCGTCGCGTCCTCGAAGACGAACGCCGCGGTATGAAAACCGAGATATCGCAGGAATCGTCGCTCGTCTCCGAAGACCAGTCTCCGTACGGTCGAGTGGATTCCGTCCGCACCCACCAGCAGATCGGCCTCGATCACCTCGCCGTCCACGACGGTGATCCGCACCCGGTCGCCCAAGTCCTCCACGTCGGTGACCCTGGCACCGAAGCGTACGTCCACTGTGGACGGAAGTTCCGAACGCAGCACGCGCTCCAGATCGGGACGCATGATGCTGCACAGCCTGCCACCCACCGACTTGGCGAACCGGACGTAGTCGATCCCCGCCCGGCGACGTCCGTGCTCGTCCAGCAAGCTTGCTTCGTCCACCTGGTACGCGACGTCCTTGACCTGCGGCAGCAGGCCCATTTCCTCGACGGCGTCGTAACCCGGGCCGAAGAAGTCGATCATGTAGCCCTGGTCGCGCGGGCCCGGGGCCCGTTCCAGCACTACGACCTCGACATCCCGCGCCGCGAGCCGGTGCGCCAGCGCCAGCCCGGTGATCCCGGCACCGCAGATCGCCACCCTCATCGGGTTCCTCCCTTTCGGACCAGCCTGCGCAGGACACCGGCGATGACGCCGGGGTCGGTTTCCGGTTCGAGCGCGCGGTGCAGCAGAAGACCGTCGACCGTCGCGAAGAGCACCGCGGCCGTGCCGTCGGCGTCGGCCACTCCGCGCTCCGCCAGCCAGGCACCGACCGTCGTCCGCAGCCCGGCGAGGAGGTCTCGGATCTCCCGCCGCACGTCGTCGTCACGCGTCGCGGCCAGGTACGCCTCGGCGAACAGCAGCGACATCGGGTCGGTGCCGGTGTATCCGCCGATCGACGCCAGCACCGCGTCCACCATCTCCTCGGGCGTCTCGACGGTTTCCAGCATCGGCTCGAAGACGCCGGCGACCTCGCGCATCGCACCCAGCACGCCCTCGATCAGCAGCGCTTGCAGTGACGGGAAGTGGTAGTGCACGACGCTCGGCGTGACCCCGGCGCGTTCAGCCAGGATCCGGGTACTCACCGCGGACCAGCCCAGTTCGGGCACCAGCGCGACCGCGGCCTCCAGCAACCGCCCCCGTACGGCCTGGCCTCGCGCCGCGGCCGGTGAGACTGCCACATCCGCCTCCTAGGGCGTTCGTCCTGTACGAATGCCCTGATCGTACGCCCGACTTCGAGCAGCCGACAAACTCGGTGGTCACAGGGTCGCCCGAGCACGCACGCGCCCCTGTCGTCGAGCCGGCACGGCGCGGACCAGACGGCGACCGTGACCCTCTGCGCTCGGGCATCGCCGCGGGCACGTTGACCTCGCCGAGAACGGCCCCGCCCGGGTCGTCGAATCGCCGGAAAGTCGCCGCCCCGACACCATTCACGCGACCGAGTGATCGAATCCCGTGATGATCACCCGCCCGAGCGACGAACTAAGCCGCTCCCCGCGGGATCCTTAGCGCCCGCCCAGCACCCGTTCCTAGCGTCGATCACGTCCCATAAATGACCACAAAGGACGGTCGACATGAACACCACCAGGAAGCTCGGTCTGCTCTCCGCGCTCACGATCGGCGCCACCGTGCTCGTCTCGGCGACACCGGCGAACGCCGCCGAGACAACGGCCGAGGGGCAGTTCGATTGCGGGATCGCGAGCTGCAGCTACGTCTTCACCAAGAAGGCCACGAACACCATCGCCAGCGACGGTCTCGCCGCGGCCGGCCTGTGCGCCGCCATTCCCACACCGGGTAACGGTGCGTGCGCGGCGGGGTTCGCGGTCGTCGTCGTGACCGCGAAAGTGGCCAAGAGCAAGGGAAAGTGCGTGAAGCTGAATGTCGCCAAGATCGCGCCGCACCCGATCTGGACCTCCGTGGACGGCGGCTCGCGCTGCCGTTGAGCGGATGCCGGTGGCCCGGAACCCGGACAGGGTTCCGGACCACCGGCAAAATTGACCTCACCCGGCCTCGAAGCTCTCGCCAAGCTTGCCTTCCACCTGACACCCTGGGAGAGCACATGGTCTCGAAGCTTCGCGTCACGATCGGCATGTTCGTCCTGCTCGTGTTGGCGGGCGGAACGATCGCGTTACTGATCTCTCTCGACGCGGGCGCCTTCTGGATCAAGAGCCTGCCGATCGCCGTGATGGTCGGCGGCGCGGCCGTCGCGCAGTCCCTCGGTCTCTTCACCAAGTCCACCAAGGACAAAGCCCCCAAAGAGTAGGGACCGGTCCCCGCGCTCGTCGTTAGCGTGCTGCCCCATGACCGAACTGGGTGCCTACGTCGAGCGTTACGAAACGAACAATCGGCGACGCGCTCTGATGGCCGTGGTCGCGATGGTGCTCGGGCTGCCCTTCGCCGCTCTCGGGGCTTTCTTGTTCTGGGTCGGCGAGCAGGGCAGAGGCGGCGCCAACCAGGCCATCCCCGGCGTCATCATCGGCTGTGGGCTGGGCTTGGCACTGCTGGGCATCTCGCTCGCTTGGCAGTCCGTCAGGCGGCGGGGCGAGGTGTTCACCCTCTACGAAGCCGGGTTCGTGCACACCTGGGGCAAGACGACCACGGTGGTGCCGTGGACCACGATCGCCACGGTCACCGACCAGAGCAAGAACAACATCCTCGCCAGGACCTTCGGGGGCGACGTCGGCTGTCTGGTCGAACTCGCCGACGGCCGCAAGGTGCTCATCAACGGATACACCGAAGGCGCGGCTGTGCTGATGTACAACGTCTTCGAAGCCACCCGACGCTGAGTCCCAGGGCAACCCTTCGACCCTGACGCGCGTTCTCCGGACACGGGGAGGGGTGGCCATGGAGATCATCGTCGCGAACGAACTCGAAGTACGCGCCGTCATACTGACGCTGCGGGCCAAGGGATCGGGGCTCACTTTCCGCCTGTTCCCGATGATCCATCTCGGGACCCGGTCCTATTTCGACGCCGTGCGGCGGCAGGCGAACGCGTGCGACGTCGTGGTGGCCGAAGGCGTCGGGGACGCGAAAGCGGCGACCCGGCTGACGGCGGCGTACCGGTTGGCTGCCCGGAACAAGCGGCTGGGCCTGGTAGTACAGGACCTGAAGGCCGACACCTTCACCGCGCCGACCGTCCGCCCGGACCTCGACGGCCCGGCGTTCACCGAGGGCTGGCGCCGGGTCCCGCTCGGTGACCGGCTGATGCTCTCCCTCTTGGCGCCCGCACTGGGCGTCTTCCTCCGCGGCTTCGGCACCCGTGGGATGTTGGCGCGTTTCCTGACCGTCGACGACGAAGACGACTCCTGGACCGAAACCGCCGAGGTCATCCCCGAATTCGACGACCTGCTCGGCGGCAGCCGCGACAAACTGCTCGTGGACGCGCTGGCCGAACTGCACGAGCGGAGGCATCACGAGCCCGGGCCGATCGCCGTCGTCTACGGCGCCGAACACATGCGCGCCGTCGTCCGCGAGCTCCGCGCACGCTTCGGCTACGTGGTGCGGGACGCGGAGTACGTGACCGTCTTCAGCCTCTGACCGACTGGGGCGAGAAGGTCTTCCGGTAGTCCTGCGGGGAAACCCCGACGACCTTGTGGAAATGGTGGCGCAGCAGGGCACCCGAGCCGAAACCGCAGCGGCGCGCGACCTCGTCGATGCCCAGCGTCGTCCGCTCCAGCAGCGACCTGGCGTGCAGCACCCGCTGGGTGGAAAGCCAGCGGTGCGGCGTCGTGCCGGTCTCGGCGACGAACTTGCGGGCGAAGGTGCGCTCGGACATCCGGGCGTGGCGCGCGAGGTCCGCGACGGGGTGTTCGCGGTCGATGGTGTCGAGCATCCAGGTGAGCACCGGCTGCAGGCTGTCGCTCGTGCACTCCGGGATCGGCGTCTCGACGAACTGCCGCTGCCCGCCCTCGCGCTGCGGTGGCACCACCATGCGCCGGGCGATCGCGGTGGCCACGGCGGAGCCGAGTTCGCGCCGCACCAGGTGCAGGCAGGCGTCGATGCCGGCGGCGGTGCCCGCGCTGGTGATGATGTCGCCGTCGTCGACGAAGAGGACGTCGGGGTCCAGTTCGGCCAGCGGGAAGCGTTTGCGGAACCTGGTGCTGTGCCGCCAGTGGTTCGTGCACCGCCGTCCGTCGAGCAGGCCGGCGGCCCCCAGCACGAACGCGCCCGTGCAGACCGAGAGCAGCGTGGCTCCCCGGGCCGAAGCCGCGCGAAGTGCTTCAAGCACCGCAGGCGGGTACTCGTCGCGAACGTCACAAGCCGACATCACGACGAGGTCCGCGTCTTCGGTCGCTTCGAGCCCGTATTCCGGGGTCACCTTGACGCCGTGACCGAGGCTCAGTGGTTCTCCCGCCTTCTCCCCGCACACACGGAAATCGAGTAGTGGCACTCCGTCATCGGTGCGGTCCTCACCGAACACCTCGCAGACGACGCCGAACTCGAAGGCGGCGAAGTCGTCTATCAGCACTACGGCGACGCTCTTCAGCATGACCGAAGCATAGCTGGCAGGATTTTGACGCACAACGACAGAACTGCCACTTTTGGCAGGATGTCGAGTGGCGCAAACTTACTGCCATGACCGCAATCATCGTCACAGTCGCCTTCATCGCCCTCGTCACCTACGGCCTGCAGCGCAACCACGCGCGGCAGGGAAACCCGCGAGTCGCCGGCCTCGTCCACGCCGACGACCGGGACCGCGCCTTCGCCCTGAACTCAAGTCCACAAAGGACATTTACGCGTTTTTCCTTACCCGCCGAGAAGAACACCGGCCGGATCACTCGAGTCGCGGCGATCGCCGGTGGCAAGTAAGGTCGGAAAGGACGACCGGTTCAGCCACGCTCTCACGAGAGCGTCGGCCGCTCCGTCCCGCCGTTCTGCCGTGCACCCGGTTTGTGACTAGGGTGCAGTAGTGCAAATGGGTTAACTCGGGCGGAAGGAGATCGCGCTGTCATCGGCGCGTGGCTGAAAACATGAGTGCGCAGGACGGTAAACAAGCGGAAGAAGAGGTCGTGGCCGAAGCCGCGACAGACCTCGCACACGCACCGGATACGACAGGTCCGGGGCACACGCCTGATGAGCACGTCCCGCTCGACCTCGCCGCCGAACGGCCCGCCGAAACCGACCGCACCGTCTTCGGTGTGGCGGCGGCCCTCGCGCTCGCGATCATCGTCTGGGGCGTCCTCGCGCCGGAGAGCCTCGCGAATGTCGCGTCGACCCTCCTCAACGACGCCGTGATTCCTTACGGTGGCTGGGCTTTCGTCCTCACCGCGAGCGGATTCGTGATCTTCGCGGTCTGTCTCGCCATCAGCCGCTACGGCCGGATCCCGCTGGGCGGGGACAAGGAACTGCCCGAATTCCGGACCTCGTCGTGGATCGCGATGATGTTCAGTGCCGGAATGGGCATCGGCCTGATGTTCTTCGGTGTCTACGAACCGGTTTCCCACCTCGCGAGCCCTCCCCCGGGCACCGCGGCCCCGAACTCCGACGAAGCCGTCCACACCGCGATGGCGACGACGTTGTTCCACTGGACCGTGCACCCGTGGGCGATCTACGCCGTGGTCGGTCTCGCGATCGCCTACAGCACCTTCCGCAAGGGCCGCTCGCAGCTGATCAGTTCGGTGTTCGCACCGCTGATCGGCAAGCGGCGCACGGAAGGCCCGCTGGGCAAGGCGATCGACATCATGGCGATCTTCGCCACGCTGTTCGGTTCCGCCGCTTCACTGGGCCTCGGCGCCCTGCAGGTGGGTGGCGGTATGGGCGCCGTCGGCTGGATCGACGACCCGGGCAAGGGCCTGCTGGTCGCGATCATCGCGATCCTGACCATCGCGTTCATCGCTTCGGCGGTGTCCGGTGTGGCCAAGGGCATCCAGTGGCTGTCCAACATCAACATGGTGCTCGCCGCGGTCCTCGCGGTGTTCGTCCTGGTGGTCGGGCCGACCGTGCTGATCCTCAACATCGTGCCGGGTGCGATCGGCGACTACTTCCGCGAACTGGCGGAGATGTCGGGCCGCACCGGGATGACCGGTGGCGACGAGATGCAGACCTGGCTCGGCGGCTGGACGGTCTTCTACTGGGCGTGGTGGATCTCGTGGACGCCCTTCGTCGGCATGTTCATCGCGCGGATCTCGCGCGGCCGCACGATCCGCCAGTTCATCTTCGGTGTCATCGCGATCCCGAGCGTCGTGAGCCTGATCTGGTTCGCGATCTTCGGTGGCGCGGCGATCAGCAGGCAGCGGGCGGGGACGGACATCGCGGGCGCGGGCAGTGCGCAGTCGGCGACGTTCGAACTGCTCGAAACCCTGCCGTGGTTCATCCCGATCGCGATCCTGGTGATGATCCTGGTGTCCATCTTCTTCGTCTCCGGTGCGGACGCGGCGTCGGTGGTGATGGGCACGTTGTCCCAGCGCGGAAGCGTGCATCCGAGGAAGAACGTGGTCATCTTCTGGGGCGTGCTGATGGGCGCCGTCGCGGCGGTGATGCTGCTGGTCGGCGGGGACAAGGCGCTGACCGGTCTGCAGAATCTCACCATCCTGATCGCGGTGCCGTTCGTGTTCGTGATGGTCGGCTTGTGCGCGTCGGTCTGGAAGGACCTGCGCAACGACCCGCTGATGAAGCAGGAAGACGCGATGATGCTGTCGCTGAAGGAACTGCACGAGGAACGCACGAACGGCCACGGCCGCCGTCGCATCCTCGGACGGTCCAAGCAGAAGTCCTGATCTGAAGTACGTGAAGGCCCCCTTCATTGCGCTAGGCGCAGTGAAGGGGGCCTTCACGTACTTCCGGGGTCACGCACGGCCGATGGCCACGAAGGCGCACAGCGCGAGGTAGCCCAGATCCAGCAGCGCGACCTTGGGTTCGTGACGGCGGATCCGCAGGACCACGGCGCCGGCCATGACCAGCGCCAGCCCGAGCGCGGCCAGCGGCACCAGTACCGGGGCGAGGTCGAGCAGCGCGGGCAGGATCAGGCCCACGGCACCCACGAGCTCGATCGCCCCGATGGCCTTCAGCGTGCCAGGGCTGAAATCCAGCACCCAGCCCGCCGCGGACCCCACACCGGCGATCTTTTCCCGCGGGATGAACAGTTTCCCGACGCCGGAGACGAGATAGATGACCGCCAGCAAACCGGCGACGATCCACAGTGCGGTGTCCATCAGTGCCCCGGAATCTGGCCGGGCCGGTAGTCGCCCGCCGGCTGCCGGGTGATGACGTTCAGCCGGTTGAAGGCGTTGATGAGGGCGATCTGCGTCACCAGCGCCAGCAGCTGCTCGTCGTCGTAGTGCTTGGCGGCGGCTTCCCACGCCTCGTCGGTGACGCCGGTGCCGTCGGCGAGGCGGCAGCCCTGCTCGGTGAGTTCCAGTGCGGCGCGTTCGGCCTCGGTGTAGACCGTCGCCTCCCGCCACGCCGCGACCAGGTTCAGCCGGACCGACGTCTCCCCCGCCTCGGCCGCGTCCTTGGTGTGCATGTCGAGGCAACCCGAGCAGCCGTTGATCTGGCTGGCGCGGATGTTCACCAGTTCCCTTGTCGCCGCGGGAAGTTCCGTGGCCTCGATGACCTTCGCCGCCGAGACGAGGTGCTTGACCAGCTTCGGCGCGAGAGCGGTCTTGAAGAGTTCGAGCCTTGCCTGCATGGGATTTCTCCTTCTCGTCCGTTGTTCACTTACTTGGACGAGGGGGCCTCCGGAGAGGTAACACCCATGGCCGCGAGGCGACGTGGATCACTCACGGAGTCGATCGCGACGATGCGGCCGTCGGCGATGGTGCACGCCATCACCCCGGCGAGCTTCCCGTTCTTCTTCCAGGTCACGATGCCGGGCTTGCCGTTGACCAGTGCGGGACGCGAGGTCACCACGGCACGGGCGCCCTGCTGCACCCGGGTCGCCACCTCGGCCGCGCCCAGCCGGACGACCACGCCTCGCGCGGTCTCCGAACGCCAGGTGACGTCGGGGTCGAGCATCTGGATCAGCCCGTCGAAGTCACCTTCGCGCGCGGCCGCGAGGAACGCCTCGACCACCGCGCGCTGCTGCGGTTCGTCGGCCGGACGCCGTCCCTGCACCTTCCGGCGGGCCCGGCTGGCGAGCATCTTGGCGGCGTCCGCGGATTTACCGAGGATCTCCCCGACCTCGGCGAACGGCACCGCGAACAGGTCGTGCAGCACGAACGCGAGCCGTTCGGAGGGGCCGAGGGTGTCGAGCACCACCAGCAGCGCCAGCCCGACCGATTCGGCGAGCAGGGCGTCTTCCTCGGGGGCCGCGTCGGCGTCCTCGATGACCATCAGCTCGGGCGGTTCGTCGTCGTAGGTCGCCTCGGGCCGGGCCTTGCGGGACCGCAGGACGTCGATGCAGACGCGGCCGACGACGGTGGTCAGCCAGCCGGACAGGTTGTCGATGGTGTCCGTGTCCTGGCGCGCGAGCCGCAGCCAGGCCTCCTGGACCGCGTCTTCGGCGTCGGCGCGGGAACCGAGCATCCGGTGGGCGACCGCCACCAGGCGGCCGCGCTGCTCCTCGAAAGCGCCCGCCAGGGCATCGCCGGGACCTGCTCCGGTCATGTCCGTTACCTTTCTCGCGCCGAATCCGTCATGGACATGACGAGTGCGGCACCGGAAAGGTAACCGGCCGCCCTTCGAACCTATGGTGCCCGGGGTGCGGCGGCCCCGCGCTCGCGTGCTCAAGCCCGGATCTCACGTGTTCGGAGACGGATCTCACGTGCTTGGAGACCGCACACGCGAGTGCGGCATCCAGACACGCGAGTCACGTCTTCG
The DNA here is from genome assembly GCF_013870525.1 of Amycolatopsis pittospori. Taxonomy (GTDB): domain Bacteria; phylum Actinomycetota; class Actinomycetes; order Mycobacteriales; family Pseudonocardiaceae; genus Amycolatopsis; species Amycolatopsis pittospori. The sequence goes on along the minus strand of NZ_JACBXD010000039.1, from coordinate 17,671 downwards.
CCCACCACCCGGCGAAGTGCTCCGGCGAGTCGCGGACCGCAGACGTGTGAAGGCCCTCTTCCCCCGGCTGAACCGAGGGAAGAGGGCCTTCACGCGCTACCGGCTCGCTCAGACGTCGCGGATGGGCGTCTTCACGACCTTCTTCATGCCGGGGTTCTTCGACTCCGGCCGTTTCTGCGGTTCCGGTTCCGCGGTCGAGCCGCCGATGCCGGACTCGATGGCCGCCGTCACGATCAGGTTCCGCTCATCGGACGAGAGGACCTCGCCGTCGAGGAGTTCCTGGGTGACCGCCCGCACGTAGACGACGAACTGGTCGTTCGACGAGTAGTCGGACTCGTCGTCGATCACGTCGTTGATCGTGCAGCCGTTGCCGGTGTCGCGGTTCTCGACCTGGCTGTCCGCCGAGCCGAGGATCACGGTGTCCCGGACGTCGGAGTCCGGGCAGGCGTCCGGACCCGGCGGTGCGGCGACGATGGTGAACGCGCCGCCCTGTTCCGCCGAGACGTTGCCCGCCTTGTCGGACGCCCGGTAGGTCAGCGTGTGCGTGCCGAGCGCGGTCACCTTGACCGGCGCGGTGTAGACCGCCCACGCCCCGCCGTCCAGCTGGTACTCGATCTTGTCGACGCCGGAGCCGGTGTCGGTCGCGGTCAGGTTGATGGTCGCGTCCTGGATGTAGGACCAGCTTCCGTCCAGGTCACCGCTCACCACCACGGAGACGACCGGCGCGGTGCTGTCGTCGCCTTCGACGATGGTGAACGTGGCCGTGCCTTCCGGCGAGGCGTTGCCGGCCTTGTCGGTCGCGCGGTAGTTCACCGTGTGCGCGCCGACGACGGTCAGCGCGAGCGGCGCCGAGTACGCCAGCCACGGGCCGCCGTCCAGTTTGTACTCGACCTTGTCCACACCGGACCCGGCGTCGGTGGCCGTCAGGGTCACCGTCGCCTTGCCGATGTAGTTGCCGTCGGCGTCCTTGTTGCCGGTCACCGCGGAGGTCACGGTGGGCGCGGTGGTGTCACCGCTGACCACCGTGAAATGCGCCATGCCCTCCGGGGAGACGTTGCCCGCCTTGTCCGAAGCGCGGTAGTGGACCATGTGCATACCCGGCGCGGTCACCGCGACCGGAGCCGTGTACGCGGTCCACGCGCCTTCGTCCACTTTGTACTCGACCTTGTCGACGCCGGAGCCGGCATCGGTGGCGGTGAGCTTCACGGTGGCGGTGTCGAGGTAGTTGCCCTCGCCGTCCTTGGTCCCGGTCACTTCGGAGGTCACCGTCGGCGGAGTCGTGTCGCCGGGCTGCCCGGTGACGACGCTGAACGACGACATCCCCTCCGGGGAAACGTTCCCGGCCTTGTCGGTGGCCTTGTAGTGGACCATGTGGGAGCCGACCGCGGAGACCACCACGGGCGCCGAGTACGCGGTCCACGCTCCGCCGTCGAGCTGGTACTCGACCTTGTCCACACCGGACTGGCTGTCCGTCGCGGCCAGATTCACCGTCGCGGAACCGACGTAGTTCCCGGCGGTGTCCTTGGTGCCGGTGACGTTGGCGGTCACGGTCGGCGGTGTGGTGTCGGCGCCGCCGCCGTCGGTGACGACGAGCTCGCCGACCATTTTGCTGTGCCCCTGCACCGTGCAGTAGAACCGGTACTTCCCGGGCGTCAGCGTCACGGTCGCTTCGTGCTCGCCGTTCTGCTCGTCGAACGGGTTCGCGAGGATGTTGAGGTTGACGTCGTGGTTGTAGCCCGCGGTCGTCGTGTCGAACGTCAGCGAGTGCGACATCGTCGAACCGAGTGCTTCGGTGTTCTTGAAGAGGATCTTGGTCTCACCGGCCACCGCGGTGGTGGGCGCGCTGAGGTAGTGGTCGGTGCTGTCGCCGGCGGTCCATTCCAGGGTCTGGACCGGGGCGGCGGAGGCAGGCGCGGAAGAGCCGGGCAAGGCCAGGCCCAGTATGGCGAACGCCGCGACCAGCACGGCCACAGCGAGGTTTCTTGGGGACATCACGGGAAAACCTTCCGTACAGGGAGACCGGCCGGGCGCGAGGGAGGCCGCGCCCGGCCGGGCCTTCGCTACAGCTGCCGCACCCGGATGTTGCGGAACTCCATCAGGTCGTTGTCACCGTGGTTCTGCAGACCGATGAACCCGCTGACGAACTGCCGGAAGTCGGTCGACGGATCGCCCGCCCGCGACGACTGGATCCCCGGCGCGTTCTCGAACTCGTTGATCACGACGCCGTTGCGGATGATCGTGTACTTCTGGCCGACGACCTTGACCTCGTACTCGTTCCAGGTCCCCTTCGGCTTCACGCCCGCCTGGTCCAGCGGCCGCGGGTCGAAGTTGTAGATCGACCCGGTCTTCTGCGGTTCACCGGTGGCCCCGTCGTACAGCTGGACCTCGTGTCCACAGTAGATCGCGACCCAGGCCTGCGACGTCTTCGCCGACCCGACGGTGCCGCAGCTGCCCGGCGGACGCTGCTCCAGCGGGGTGCGCGGGTCCGGGAACCGGACGAACACACCGCTGTTCGCGCTGCCGGTGGGGGCGATGTCCTTGAACTGCAGCTTCACCGAGAAGTTGCCGAACTGCCGTGCCGAGTACCACAGCATCCCCAGCCCACCGGACGGTCGCAGTGACCCGTCCGGCTGGATGGCGAACTGTCCGGACGGCGCCTGCGACCAGTTACGGAACGATTCCGCCGTGCCGTCGTAGATCGCGTCGTAGCCGGTGACGCCCTTGTTGCCGATGGGCGACGCGGCGGCCGCGGCGTTGATCTTGTCCGCCTCGGCCGCGTTCAGCACCCCGAGGTCACCGAGCCGGTCCACGGCCTGCGTGACGTGGTTGACGAACCCGGCGTGGGAGGTCCACGTGCTCTCGTCGTCGATCATGTCGTCGACCGTGCAGCCACCGCCGGCGTTCCGGTTGGTCACCCCGGTATCGGTGTCACCGATGCTCACCGTGGCACTGGAATCCGCCACGAAGCACCCCACGCTCACCGAGTTCCGCGTGGTCACCGTCTCGCCGTCCGCGTAGGTCACGGTCAGCTTGGCGGTGTAGAGCCCGGTGCGCGGGTAGGTGTGCCGCGGGTCGGCCTGCGTCGAGATCGTGCCGTCGCCGAACTCCCACTTGTAGGAGACGCCGCCGGACTTCGACCCGGTGAAGGCCGCGGTGAGCGGCTTGTTCTGCACCATGGTCGACGCCGCCGCGGCGGACGGGGTGGCCTCGCCGCCGATGTAGCTGATCTTCACCAGCTTCTGGTTGTCCTGCAGGGTGAAGAAGCCGCTGCCGTAGTCGAGCGCGTACAGCGCCCCGTCCGGACCGAACTCGGCGTCCATCCAGCTCTGCAGCTTCGTGTCGCCGCCACCGGACGGGATGATCTGCCGCACCGTTTCGGCGAACACCGGCGGATCCTGCTTCGGAACGCCGTTCGCGTCGACGGTGACCGCGATCCGGTTCTGCCCGTTGCTCTGGTCGCCGATGAACCACTTGTCGTTCCAGTACGACGGCCACGCGACACCGCTGGTGGTGTTGACCAGGTCACGGTGGTACGTCGGCCCGGTCATGACCGCCTGGCCGCCGCCCTTGAGGTAGGGCTGCGTGTAGGTGGCCTCGGCCGCGTTGTACGTCGGGACGGAACTGTTGGGACGGTTGGGGAACACCGGCCCGCCGCCGTCCGGCGAGTACCAGATCATGTTCTTCTTGACCGGCGGCAGGTTCACCAGGCCGGTGTTGCGCGGCGAGGTGTTGACCGGGTTGTCGCAGTCGTACCAGCCGGTGAGGACCGCGGCGTCGGTGCTGCTGCGGTCACGGTAGGGCTGCTTGTTGCCCATGCAGTACGGCCAGCCGTGGTTGCCCGCCTCGGTGATGATCGTGGCGGTCTCGTACTTGGCCGGGCCGAGTTCCGGACTCGGCGAAGACGCGTCCGGACCGACCCAGGCGGCGGTCAGCCAGTTGGTCTTCTTGTCGACCTGCAGACGCGAGATGTTCCGCACGCCCATCACGTAGATCTCGGGCCTGGTCTTGTTCCCGGGGTCGTTGGCCTCGGGGAACAGGTTGCCCGCCGGGTTGGTGTAGGTGCCGTCGGCCTCGGGGTGGATCCGCAGGATCTTCCCGTTGAGGTCGTTGGTGTTACCGGCGGTGCGGCGCGCGTCCTGGAACGAGACGCCCTTGTAGTCCTGGGTCCAGTTGTTGCCGGAGTATCCGTTGGAGCCCTGCGACGAGTTGCTGTCACCGGAACCGATGTAGAGGTTCCCGTCCTTGTCGAAGGCCATGCCGCCACCGGCGTGGCAGCAGCTGTGGATCTGGACGTCCCACGAGAGCAGGTCCTTGCGGGTCGCCTGGTCCAGCGTCTGCTTGGTCAGGTCGTAGGTGAACCGGGAGACCGTGCGCTTGCCGATCCGCTTGTCGATGTCGATCGACGCGTGCGGCATCCAGTAGGCGTACATGAAGCCGTTCTCGCTGAACTTCGGGTCCAGCTCGAGCCCGAGGAGGCCTTCCTCGTTCTTGACCAGTTCGTCGCCGCTGCCGCGGTTGCCCATCACCTTGAGCGTGGTGAGCAGCTTCGGCTTCTTGGTGACCGGGTCCCACTGGTGGATCGTGCCGCAGCCGGCGCCGATCTCCGGGTTGGTCCAGTCGTTCGGCGCGGGCACCGTGTTGCCGGCGCAGGCCGCGCGGCCGATGTAGAAGACCCGGCCGTTCGGCGCGATGGTCAGGCCGTGCGGTTCGCCGATCTGGTCCATCTGGCCCGGCTGGTTCTTCGCGGTCAGGCGTTCGACCTTGTAGTTGGCCGCGATGCCCGCCTTGCAGTCCCCGCGCACCATGCCGGTGGTCCATTTCAGCGCGCCGAGGATGTGGGTACGGAACTGGGCTTCGCCGTAGCTCGCCTCGGTCCGGCCCATACCGGTGTAGAAGGAGCGGCCGCCGTCGTAGTCACGGCACCACGAGATCGGGTGGAACGCGCCGTTGGCGCCGACACCCGGCTTGTAGCCCGCTTCTTCGACCTGCGCGACGGTGTGGACGGTGCCGACCGGGTTGACCTCCCAGTTCAGCCACCGGTCCGTGCGGACCCACTTCTGCGGCAGGCCCGCGGTGGCCGGGTTCGCCTTGTCGAGGACGTCGACCGTGGCCTGCGCCGGGTCGGGCTCGGGCGGCGGCGGGGTGGTCGACTGGTCCTTGAACAGTTTGAAGTCGGCCAGCTGGGTGGCCGATTCACCGGCGTTGGCGGTGATGTTCAGCCGGTAGTTCGAGTACGCCGTGGTGTTGGTGAAGGTGAAGGTACGGCTCTGGAACCGGTCGGCGAACACCTCGTTGGTGCGGGTGTCCAGATCGGTCCACGCGGTCCCGTCGTTCGAACCCTGCAGGGTCCAGCTCTTCGGGTCACGGCCGGCGAAGTCGTTCGCCGAGACGAGCGCGTAGCTGCTCACCGCGACCGGCGCGGCCAGCTTGTAGGCGATCCACGCGGTGTTCGTGAAGGCCAGCCACTTGGTGTTCTCGTTGTTGTCGGCCAGCTTGTCCTTGCCCTCGTTGGGCGCGTTCTCCGCACTCGCGGTGACCGAGGCGACGGCCTCCGGCGTGGGACGCGCACCCACCGGGCGCGCCCCGATCAGCCCGGAGAACCACTGCGAGCCGTCCTGCGCCCGCGCGGCGTCCGACAGCCCGAGGAAGCCCCCGCCCGCCTTCATGTAGTTCTGCAGCGAGGTTTCCTGGTCGCGGTTGAGCGTGATGCCCTGCGCGGAAAGGAAGACGACGCCGCGATACTTCGCGAGGTTCGCGCCGGTGAACACCGCGGGGTCCGAAGAGGACGACACGGTGATCCCGTTCGCCTGGCCCAGGCTCGCGATCGCGTCCGTGGCGCGCAGGACGGGGTCCTTCTGGTCCGCGGCGGTGCCGTGGAAGACCAGGACGTTCACCGGGACGTTCGTCGCGGCTTCGGCGGTCACCGGGGCGATGGCGAGGGGAAGCCCGGAGGTGACGACGGCGCCGACGGCCAGCGCGGCCAGTGACCGTCTGCGGAGCCGTCGTTGCGAAAAGATTCGTCTCAAGTTCTCGCTCCTTTCAAGTCTAGTGGTGGGAATGCGCCGAAGCGCCGGTGGCGTTCGGGGTCGCCGTCGTGGGGTGCTGATGACCCTTGAACCGGTCGATCGCCTCCTGGGCGCCCGCGGGCATCCCGCCGTCGGCGTTGCGGACCAGGAACACCCCGGACATGCCGTCGTCCGAGTGCTGCTGGACATGGCAGTGGTACATCCACGCGCCCGGCCCGACGCCGTCACCGGCGATCACCTGGAACCCGAAGGAGTTACCGGGGTCCAGGGTCTTGTTGTCGAGGATCGGGGCGTTGTCGGTCGCGCTGGTGAGCATGCCGGTGCGGGTGTCCGCCCAGCGGTGCGCGTGCAGGTGGAAGGTGTGCATCAGGTTGCCGTGCCCGATGCAGATGAACTCGACGCGTTCACCCAGGTTCGCCTCGAAGATCGGGGTGTTCGGGGCGACCTGGTGGTTGATCCACATCTCGGTGAACACCACGGTGAACTGCTTGCTGGGCAGCAGATCCCCGCGTTTGCGCACGATCAGGCCGCCGTAGAGGCCCTTCATCAGGCCGATGGTGCCGTGGTCGCCGTCGAACGCGTGGTCGTGGTAGTGCCAGTACCCCGCGCTGCCGGGCATCCAGAAACCGTTGGCCGCCTGGTAAGCCGTCCGCGTCTTCCAGGTGTAGGTCTTGGTCTCGTACGGCTTGTTGAAGGAGTCGTTGAACGGAGAGCCGTCCGACTTGGTGTCGTAGTTGACCCCGTGCGGGTGGATCGACAACCGCTCGTCGGTGTTGTTGACCAGCTCGATCACCAGCGTGTCGCCCTCGTAGCACTCCAGGAGCGGCCCGGGGATCGTCGGTTTACCGGGTTCCAGCCCGTAACCGACCCGGGTCGAACCGGGAACGTAGTCGGCGTACACCGTGATGTTGCGGGTCATCCCGGCCGCGGCCGCGGGTGACGAACCGGCGCTGGCCGACACCACGACCGGGGCGATGACCCCGGCCGCGGTGCCCGCGAGCATCGATCTGCGGGACAGCCCGCGTTTGTTCTTGTCCATTGTGGAGTCCCCAGTCAGAAGCGGACGTTACGGAGATAGGTGAATCCGGTCTGGGCGGTGCTCAGGGGATCCGTGGGGTTGTCGTGCTCGACGATGTACTCGTGCAGATTCGCGCGGGTGTTCCGGAAGATGCGGGGGAAGTCGATGACGCCCTTGCCGGGGTCGACCATCTTCCCGTCCGCCGTCCGGTCCTTGACGTGGTACTGGACGACGCGCGGAAAGTGCTGCCGATAAAGGGAAATCGGGTCGACGCCGCCCTCCACCGCCCAGAACAGGTCGATCTCCAGGTGCACGTAACGCGGATTCGTGTTCCTGGTGAGCACGTCGTACGGGCGCACGCCGCCGATGGGCGCGAACTCGTGCGCGTGGTTGTGGTAGCCGAGCGGGATCCCGGCCTTGCGGAACTTCCGCGCCGCCGCGTCGAGCCGTCCGGCGAACTGCGTCCAGCCGTCGATGGTGTCGAAGGCCGCGAACGGCACGTTGGCCCGGGTGTTCCCGAGGACCTTCGCGTCGGCGATCGTCTTGTCGATGTCCCCGTCGATGCCGACGTGCGTCGACGTCGCCCGGATGCGGTTCTTGTCGAGCAGACCGCGGAACTCCTGCGCCGTCCGGCCGTAGGTCCCGGCCAATTCGACCTTCCGGTAGCCGATGTCGGCCAGCGCGGACAGGGTGCCCGGCAGATCGGCCTCCAGCGCGGTGCGCAGGGAGTAGAGCTGGATGCTGATCTTGTCCACCGGGACCCGGCCGTGCCCGTGACCATGGCCGTGTCCCTGGGTCTCCGCCGTGCTCTCGGCCGACGGGGCCGCGTTCGCGAGACCCGGCAGGGCTACCGCCGCACCGACCGCGGCCGCCGCCGTCGCGGCACCTCGGAGGAGCGACCGTCGAGAGTGGAACCGCTCAGCTTCTTCACCGCACATGAAACCGCCCTCACTTCTGGTTGCTGAAAGCCGCGTCGAAGGCCGCCGACGGCTTGTCGAACAGGAGCCCCCGCAGATAGGTCACGGCTTCCGCCGCGCCCCGGAGCCGGTCCATGCCGGCGTCTTCCCACTCCACCGAGATCGGACCGGCGTAGCCGATCGAATTCAGTGCCCGGAAACAGTCCTCCCAGGGCACGTCGCCGTGCCCGGTCGAAACGAAGTCCCAGCCGCGTCGGGGATCTCCCCAGGGGAGATGCGAGCCGAGCCTTCCGTTCCGTCCGTCGAACCGCTTCCTGGTGTCCTTGCAGTCCACGTGGTAGATCCGGTCGGCGAAATCGAGGATGAAGCCGACCGGGTCGAGGTCCTGCCAGATGAAATGCGAAGGATCCCAATTCAGCCCGAACGCCGGACGGTCGCCGACGGCTTCGAGCGCACGCTTCGTGGTCCAGTAGTCGTAAGCGATCTCCGACGGGTGGACCTCGTGGGCGAACCGCACGCCCACCTCGTCGAAGACGTCGAGGATCGGGTTCCACCGGTCCGCGAAGTCGGAGTAGCCGTCGTCGATGACCGCCTGCGAGACCGGCGGGAACATCGCGACGTACTTCCAGGTCTTCGAGCCGGTGAAACCGATCACCGTGTCCACGCCGAGTTTCGCCGCCGCGCGGGCGGTGTCGGCCATCTCCTTCGCGGCCCGCTGCCGGACACCCTCGGGCTCACCGTCCCCCCACACCCGGGAGGGGATGATGGCCTGGTGGCGTTCGTCGATCGGGTCGTCACAGATGGCCTGGCCGACGAGGTGGTTGGAGATGGCCCACACCTTGAGGCCGTGGTCGGCGAGCAACTTCAGCCGTCCCGGCACATAGTCCTCTTCGGACAGTGCCCGGTCCACCTCGAAGTGATCGCCGGAACACGCGATCTCGAGGCCGTCGTAGCCCCATTCGCTGGCCAGCCTGCACACCTCGGTGAACGGGAGATCCGCCCACTGGCCGGTGAACAAGGTGATCGGACGGCTCATCAAGACTCCTTCTTTGGCTTGTGTGAACCCGCGGCCGCGATAGACGTCGGCAGGGCGCAGCTTGAGAAATCACGTCACTACGGGTGAACGGGGCGCCCTGCCACCGCGATCGCGGAGCCTTCGGCTGGGCGGGTTCACGCATGTGGTCACTTCTTCGGGTTCACCTCGGCTCCGCCCCCAGGGCGCTCGAAGGTGATCGCGTCTACGTCGAACAGACCGCCGGAACCGCCCTTGAACACGAGGAACAGCGGGCCGGTCCCACCGGGGTCGGTGATCGCGGCGGCCGGGATGTCGGCATACGTGTCCCAGCCGCCGGTGTTGGCGACGGTGACCGTCTGGACCAGCGGGCCGTCCACCGCGCCCGAGCGGACCTCGATCGTGCCGCCGGCGCCACCGGAGGAGACCCGGTAGCCGATGCCGCTGACACCCACGAGGTTCACCGGGTCGAATTTGATCCAGTCACCGGCTTCGATGTGACCGACGCGTTTGCCGCCACTGGCGCCGTCGTGCCCGACGACCTCGATGCCGCTGGACTGGGTGTAGAACTCCGCCTGCTTCAACTTGGGCTGCAGCAAGGATTCCGCTTCGCCGGTCAGCGCCGGGACGCCGTTGCCGCCGTTGTCGGTGTAGCTGGCGTTGATGACACCGAACACGTTGGCGTCGGCGCCGTGGCCCTCGTCCGCCGGGGTGGCGATGGTGCCCTCGCAGCCGGTCGCGCGGCTGAGCGGATGCCCGTGACCCTCGTGACCGAGGATGTATTCGACGGTCACCTTCGAGCAGTCGATCGGGTTGTCCTCGGCGTCGGTCACCTCGACCTTGAACGGGACCGTGTCACCGAAGCTGAACACGCTGCCGTTGACCGGGGTCTTCAACGTGACCACCGGCGCGGTGTTGCCGACGGTGACCACCGTGCTCGCCGCCCCGGTCAGCCCGGTGGGGTCGGTGACCGAAAGCTTCGCCGTGTACTGGCCGTTCGCGCTGTAGGTGTGCGTCACCGGGCCCGCTTCGGTGGAATCGGTCGTTCCGTTCCCGTCGAAGTCCCAGGCGTAGGTGAGCGCACCACCGTCGGGGTCGTTCGTCCCGGCCGGGTCGAACTTGACGGTCAGTGGCGCCTGGCCCGACGTCTTGTCCGCAGCCACCTGGGCCACCGGCGTCCGGCGTCCCTTGGTGTAGTCGATGCGGTAGACGGCGGATTCCTTGGAGCCACCGAAATAGCCGGTGCCGTAGTCGAGGACGTACATCGCGCCGTCCGGGCCGAACTCGACGTTCATCGGGCGGACCAGGTCCATCGAGTCGAAGAACGGTTTGATGGCGCCGCGCTCACCGTTCGGGCCGACGGTGATCTCCTTGATCCAGCCGCGTTCCCATTCGTAGGCGAAGGTCTTGCCGTTGAAGTACTCCGGGAACTTCGTCTGCGACGGGTTCTTCGCGTCGAACCGGTAGACCGGGCCGCCCATCGGGGACTCCGGACCGGTCCCGAACTCGGGCACCGAACCGCCGTCGTAAGGAATCCACGCCTTCTCGACCGGGGGAAGGTCGGTCAGCCCGGTGTTGTGCGGACTGGTGTTCTTCGGCTTGGCGCAGTCGAAGGCCGCACCGGACTGCTTGGTGGCGAAGTCGTAGTCGATGAACGGCTGGTTGTCACCGACGCAGTACGGCCAGCCGAAGTTGCCCGGCTTCTTGATCAGGTTGAACTCGACCGTGCCACCGGGACCGCGCTTCGGGTCGGCCGCGCCGGCGTCGGGCCCGTAGTCGGCGAGGTGGATCCAGCCGGTCTTGCGGTCGACGGCGAACCGGAACGGGTTCCGGAAGCCCATGGCGTAGATCTCGGGCTTGGTCTTGGCCTTGCCCTTGGGGAAGAGGTTGCCCTGGGGCACGGTGTACTTGCCCTTGGCGTCGACCTTGATCCGCAGCACCTTGCCGCGCAGGTCGTTGGTGTTGCCGGAGCTGCGCTGCGCGTCATAGACCGGGTTGCGGTCGGCGCGCTCGTCGATCGGGGTGTAACCGTCGGAAGAGAACGGGTTGGAATCGTCCCCTGTGGACAGATACAGGTTGCCCTTCGCGTCGAAGTCGATTTCGCCGCCGGCGTGGCAGCAGATACCGCGTTCGGCCGGGACCTGGAGGATCTCCTGCTCGCTCGCGAGGTCCAGGTTGTTCTCGGCGTTGAGCTTGAACCGCGAGAGCTGGTTGTAACCCTTGAACGGCGCGAAGTCGGCCGGAGTGCCGTTCTCCGGCGCGTCACCGGCCGGGGTGTTCAGCTTGGGCGCGTAGTAGAGGTAAACCCAGCGGTTCTTCGCGAAGTCCGGGTCGATCGCGACGCCCTGCAGGCCGTCTTCGTCGTGGTTGTAGACCGGGATCGTCGCGGCCAGTTTGGTCGTCGCGCTGGAGCTGGTGTACCAGACGCGCCCGTCGCGCGAGGTGTGCAGGACGTCGCGGTTGGGCAGTACGGAAAGCGCGATCGGCTCACCGGTCTTCTCTTCGCCCTTGGCCAGGGTGATCTGGTCGAAGTCCGCGTCGACCGGGTCTTCCTGGGTCTCCTTGGCGCAGCCCGCCTCGCTCAGTTTGGTGGCGTACTCGATGCCACCGGCGAGGTGGTCGCGGAAGGCCGGTTCGGCGTAGGACTCCTTGGTGTGCCCGCCGCCGGTGTACCAGGAGCGGCCGCCGGAGTTCTCGTGGCACCAGGCGATCGGGTGGTCGCCCATCGCGCCGTCACCGGGCTGGTAGCTCTTCTCGTCGAGGCTCGCCAGCACGTGGACGTTGCTGCGCGGGTTTTCGCGGTAGTTGTACCACTCGTCGGTGCGCGGCCAGGTTTCCGGAAGTCCCGCGGTGGAAACGTGGTCGTGGTCCTCGACCTTGACGTTCGCCTTCTGGATCTGCGGATGGGACTTGAAGTACGCCCCGACCAGCTGGCCGTACCAGGGCCAGTCGTATTCGGTGTCGGAGGCGGCGTGCACACCGACGTACCCGCCGCCTCCCTTCACATACCGTTCGAACGCGGCCTGCTGCTCCGCGTTGAGCACGTCACCGGTGGTGGAAAGCCAGATGACGGCGTTGAACCGCTTGAGGTTCGCGTCGGTGAAGGCCGCCGCGTCCTCGGTGGCTTCCACCCCGAAGTGTTTCTGCGCACCCAGTTCCTTGATCGCCTGGATCCCGGCGGGGATCGAGTCGTGACGGAAACCCGCGGTCTTGGAGAACACGAGCACCGTCGCCGCTTCGTGCGCCGATGCGCTTTGCACCGGTAGCGCGACGCCTGTCAAAGCCGTGACCATCGACGTGACGAGCACGCCTAGTCGTCGTTTCAAGGACATAGCAGTGGCGATCCTTTCGATGAGCGGCGGCGATCAAGGAACGGAATGCGGGTGGAGCTTCCTTTCGTGAAGTGGTGGCAGGGAGGGAGGGTGCGGGTGGGTGGTGGGTCGGGGTGGTCGTGAGTGGCGATTCGGGTTAGAACCCGAATCGCCACTCACGACCCGCTGGACCGAAGTAGTCGTTACGCCCGAGCTGACTTGAGGTGTTGCGAAAGCCACTTTCGCAACGTTGGGGGTTGCGAAAGTGGCTTTCGCAACGTCGGCACCGGCATGTTTCCTCCTACTTCAGGCCTTGCAGGGAAAGGAGCAACGGATGCACGTCGGTGGCACCGATGCGGCCGGACGGCTGGAAGGCCGGGTCGGAGCAGAGCAGCACCGGACCGTCCTCAGTGGAATCCGGAAGCCGTCCGTGCGAGCCGCGTACCCAACGCGGGTCGGTCGGGACGACGTCCATCGCGTACCGCAGCCCGGCGAACTTCTTCGCCAGGTTGAGCCCGGCCCGCGCCTTGGCGAACTTGTCCTCCGGGTCGAAGAACAGCTCGGCGGGGTCGTAGCCCGGCTTGCGATGGATCTCGACGCCGCGTGCGAAGTCGGGCTTGCGCGCGTCGTCGAGCCAGTAGTAGTAGGTGAACCAGGAATCCGGTTCGGCGACGGCGACCAGTTCGCCGGCGCGTTCGTGGTCGATCCCGTACTTCGCCTGCGCTTCCCGGTCGAGGACCTCGTCGACACCGGTCAGTTCGCCGACGATCGACCGGACACGCTCCACATCGGACGAGTCGCGGACGTAGACATGCGCGACCTGGTGGTCGGCGACGGCGAACGCGCGCGACGCCCACGGGTCGAGATACTCCATGCCCGCCTGGGTGTAGACCTCCAGCAGGCCCTCGCGACGCAGTGCCCGGTTGATGTCGACCGGCCTGCTGACGTTCGTGATCCCGTACTCGCTGAGCGCGACCACGGTCGCCCCGGCGTTGCGGGCGTCGTCGAGCAGTGGCGCGAGCGCGTTGTCCAATTCCCGCGCCGCACTCCGGGCCTGCGGCGCGTCGGGACCGAAACGCTGCAGGTCGTAGTCCAGATGCGGGACGTAGGTCAGCAGCAGGTCCGGGCGCTTCTCGCGCAGGATCTGCCGGGACGCGCCGATCACCCATTTGCTCGACTTGATCGACGCCGTCGGTCCCCAGTACTGGAAGAGCGGGAACTCCCCCAGCTGCCCGGTCAGCTGATCGTGCAGTTCCGGCGGGCGCACGTAGGCGTCCGGGGACTTGCGGCCGTCGGCGTGGTAGATCGGCCGCGGGGTCACCGTGACGTCGGTGCTCATCCCCATCGCGTACCACCAGCACACGTTCGCCGACGTGTAGCCGGGGTGCGCCGCCCGCGCGGTCTCCCACAGCTTCTCGCCGCCGACGAGCCGGTTGTGCTGGCGCCACAGGAAGATCTCACCGAGCTCGCGGAAGTACCAGCCGTTGCCGACGATCCCGTGCTGCGCGGGCATGAGCCCGGTGAGGAACGTCGACTGCGCGCTGCAGGTGACGGCGGGCAGTACCGTGCCCAGTTCGGCCTGCCAGCCGTCGCGGGCGACGGCGGACAGTTTCGGCATGTCCCGCAGCGCCTTCGGGGTCAGCCCGACGACGTCGATGACGACCAGCGGCTTCACGCGGAAACCCCTTCCTTGACGAGGTTCTGCTGTGCCCACTCGAGTTCCGCGGCGATCCCGCCGACGAGGTCGCCCGCGTCCGGGAGCACGCTCCAGGTGTAGGTCTCGACCTCGACATGCGGTTCACCGGGCAACCCGGCGGCGACCGTGCGCAGGACGTCGGTCGTGGTGGCCAGCGGCGCGGCCGGGGCCTGGTGCAGCGGCATGTGGAAATGCACACGCCACGGCCCCTCCCCCGGCAAGTCCGTCCATGCCTCGGGCAGATCGTCGGCCTTGTGCACGACACCACCCGAAAACTCGCGGACCTGATGCAGATAGCGCGGTTCGGCGAAAGCGGCCAGAGCCTCTCGCGCCTCGGCCGGCTTCTCGACGTGGAGAGCTGCCGACGCCTGCACCTTGACGATGTCCACATCGGACGCCGCGATCGCGGCCAGGGTCTCCGCCGGGTCGGCGAACGACACCGCGAGGTGACAGGTGTCCAGGCACAGCCCGACGTACTCCGGGTCGACACGGCCGGACAGCCACGCCAGCGCGTCGGCCACGGTGTCGAGCACACAGCCGGGCTCCGGCTCGACGGCCAACCGGATCGGCCGGTCCCCGGTCGCCCGGATCGCGCGGACGACCTGTTCGAAGGCCGCCGCGGCGGCGTGGTCGTCTTGGTCGTTCCACGGTTCACGCCAAGCCAACGGCAGAGTTGAAATACTGCCGTAGGTGGCGTCTTCGGCGAGCAGGTCCGCGAGCACGGTCACGCAGTCGATCGTGTAGGCGACCCGTTCGCTTTCCGTCCACAGAGGACGGTAGACCGCGTGCTTGACGACCTCGTCGTGGAAACCGCCGTACGGGAACGCGTTCAGCGTGTAGACGCTGAGCCCACGCGCGTCGAGTTCGGCACGGAAGTCCTTGCGTGCTTGGGCGTCGTCGGCGAGTCCGCGCGCGACCGGAGCGGAAAGCCACAGTCCGACGCCGAGCTTGTCGGCGCCCAGCCGCTCACGCACCGGGAGCGCGTACCGCTCCAGCTGCGCGACGATGCCGGCGACATCCTCGGCGGGGTGGACGTTCGTGCAGTAGGAGATCATTTGCGGGCACCTCGCAGCACCGAGTTGCCCTCGAAGGTCGCGGCCTCGCCGGTGAAACCGGGCAGCGGGTCGAGCGTGAGCCGTCCGCTTTGGCCGTAGAAGTCGACGGGGTTCTGCCACAGCACCTTGTCGACGTCGGCCTCGGTGAAGCCGCCGTCGAGCATCGCCTGCCCGGTTTTGGCGGTCTTCAGGGGATCCGAGCGGCCCCAGTCCGCGGCCGAGTTGACGATCATGTTGTCGAGTCCGTACTGGCGCAGGATCTCGACCATCCGGTGTTCGTCCATCTTGGTGTCCGGGTAGATGGAGAAACCCATCCACGCGCCGGAGTCCTTGACCAGTTTGACGGTGACCTCGTTGAGGTGGTCGACGACCACGCGCTCCGGCGCGACCCCGGCCTCCCGGACGACGTCCAGCGTGCGCTTGGTGCCTTCCAGCTTGTCGCGGTGCGGAGTGTGCACCAGCACCGGGAGGTCGTGTTCGAGGGCGAGCGCGAGCTGCTGCGCGAACACCTCGTCCTCTTCCTTGGTCATGGAGTCGTAGCCGACCTCACCGACCGCGACGACGCCGTCCTTGGCCAGGTACCTCGGGAGCACGTCGAGCACCTCGCGGCAGCGGGGGTCGTTGGCCTCCTTGGGGTTCAGCGCGATCGTGCAGTGGTGCCGGATGCCGAACTGCGCGGCGCGGAACCGTTCCCAGCCGATGAGCGCGTCGAAGTAGTCAGTGTACGAGCCGACACTGGTGCGCGGCTGACCCAGCCAGAAGGCGGGTTCGACGAGAGCTCGGACGCCGGACGCGTACATGGCTTCGTAGTCGTCGGTGGTCCGGGAGGACATGTGGATGTGGGGATCGAAGATGCGCACTGTGCTAGTTCTCCTTGAGGAGTTCGAGGGCGTCGGCGGGAACGTCACGTCCGGCCGCCCTGCGTTCGTCGGCGAAGTCGGCGAGCATTCTCCGAAGCTCGTCGTCCGCGCGGGAAGTGAGATCCGCGACGGCGGCCAGCGGCACGCCGACGAAAACGCATTTCAGGACGCCGTGGCGCCAGGTGTGGTCGTCCAGGAACCGGGCGAAGGCCCCCATCGCGGCGGCGACCAGGCGGATGTCGTTGGCCCGCAACGCGTCCTGGACCAGTCGGACACCGGTGTCGACGACTTCGCCGTCCGGGGACGCCAACGAGTTGAGCGCGCGCAGTACCCCGCGCCGCTCGGCGTCGTCCCCGTAGCGGTAGAGGTCCCGCAGCTCCGTGGCCAGCGCCGAGGAGTCGAGGACGTCCGCCAGCACGGTGACGAGCCGGACCCGGGCCCGGTCGTCGAGAGTGCCGTGGACCAGACCCTGCGGATCGGTCTCGGGCCGCAGTGCCGCCCGGCCGACCTCGCGGCCGACGGCCGGGAAGAGCGCGCCGACGATCGACGGCTTCTCCCGGATCCGGCCCTCCGCCTTGTTCAGCCACGTCTGCGGCATCGCGGCCGTCAGCGCCTCGAACGCACGGCGGGCGGTGTCCGGTGCGGCGTGGCTGTGCCGGGGCAGTTCGACCGCGGCCAGTCCCGTGTAGCCGATCTCCGCCAGCGCGGCGAGCGTCCCCGGCAGATCCAGATGCCCGTCGCCGAACTCCAGATGCTCGTGGACCCTCGGCAGCATGTCGTCCAGTTGCACGTTCCACAGCAGCGGCCCGGCGAGACGGACACAGTCGGCCGCGTTGGCCGGTTCGACGGCGACGCAGTGCCCGACGTCGAGCGTGACACCGAACAGTTCCGGTTCGCCGAGTTCCTTGCGCAGGTCGAGGACCTGGCTCAAATGCTGCACGAGGTGCCCGGGTTCGGGTTCCATGGCCAGTCGGACGTTCAGCCGCGACGCGTGTTCCAGGACCGCCGCGACGCCCTCGCGCAACCGGGTCCACGCGACGTCGTCGTCCACAGTGCTGTCAAGAGTCGACACACCGGACCAGAACGACACGCAATCCGCGCCGAGATCGCCCGCGATCCGCAGCGCCCGCGCCAGGAAGTCGATCCGGGGCGCGGGATCGTCGGACAGCAGTGTCGGCGAGTGCTTGCGCCACGGGTCGAGCAGGTAGCGCGCACCCGTTTCGATCACGACGCGGTTCAGGCCGAGCGCCGAAAGCCGCGAGGCCACGTGGTCGACCTGGTGCGCCAGATCGTCGGCGAACGGGTCGAGGTGGTCGTGGTCCAGGGTCAGCGCCACCCCGGTGTAACCGAGGTCGGCGATCACCGCGAGCGCGTCGTCGAGGCGGTGGTTGGAGAACCCGTTGGTGCCGTATCCCAGGGAAAACGTCATGTGGGGCTCACCTTCCGCGACAGTTTGCGGGCGATCGGCAGCGCGGCGGCGACCAGCGCGGCCCCGAGCACCGAACCCTTGGCCGTGACCGCCGCCTGCAGCGGCACCATGCCGTGGATGCCGGTCTTGGTGGCGGTGCGGACGGACTTCGCCGACGGGTCGCGGACGGCGTCCGCCTGCGCCCGGCCGACCATCCCCGCGTATCCGGAACCGGCGGCCATCGAGGCGATCCGGTGCCAGCCACCGCGGGCCGGACCGGTCAGTGCCAACGTTGTCGCCGCACAGCTGGTGGCGAGGGCGGCACGCGCCGTACCCGGGTTCGCGCCGTGCACTTCCCCGGTCGAGAG